>NZ_CP104285.1:4102878-4786692 GCF_025244905.1 Enterobacter mori
AAGGGTCGAATACATCACACATTCACAGAGAGAATGTTTTTGAATTCAATATTCACATATCAAATGTGAAAACTATGAACACCATTACCGCAACATCAGCAACAAATTAACAACACTGAGAAAGCGTTCTTTTCTAGCGGGAAATTTTGTGATTAGGATCGTATATGGCAAATGAACGGATTCATTAACCACATAAATAGTGAAATGTGCTTAGTGTCGCAATTTTGATAATTGGTATCATTTGCCCACATGACAGGATGACCAGAAAGCAAAAACCCCGCCGAAGCGGGGTTTTCTAAGAAGTTGAAGCTGACCGATAAGCCGGGTTCTGTCGTGGACAGTCATTCATCTAGGCCAGCAATCGCTCACTGGCTCAAGCAGCCTACCCGGGTTCAGTACGGGCCGTACCATGTGAACCCCTATTTGGCCTTGCTCCGGGTGGAGTTTACCGTGCCGCGGACTGTTACCAGCCGCGCGGTGCGCTCTTACCGCACCCTTTCACCCTTACCTGATCCCGCTTGCGCGGGCCATCGGCGGTTTGCTCTCTGTTGCACTGGTCGTGGGTTTCCCCCCCAGGCGTTACCTGGCACCCTGCCCTATGGAGCCCGGACTTTCCTCCCCTCCGCCCGTCTCCCCCGAAAGGGACGACGACGAAGCGGCGACTGTCTGGTCAGCTTCGGCGCGCAGTATAGAGGGTTTGCGCGCCGCTGTCACCCTTGGGTATGCATCCCCACCTGCAAAGTCGCGGCGATATTGCGTGAGGCGCGGTAAATGTTGTCATAGGCGCCGCGAAACGCCTCTTCCAGTGAACCAATGCTGGTCAGCACGCTGAACACGGCGTCAATGCCGTACTGGTGCACTACGCCCACATCCGGGGTCAGGCTACCGGCAATGCCAATCACCGGCTTATGGTATTTTTTGGCGACGTTTGCCACGCCGACGGGCACTTTGCCGTGAATGCTCTGGCTGTCGATACGCCCTTCCCCCGTCAGCACCCATGTGCAGTCGTGGATATGCTCTTCAAGGTTGAGCGCCTGAGTGACAATCTCAATCCCGCTCTTAAGTTCCGCGCCGAGAAACGCCATCAGCGCTGCCCCCATCCCCCCCGCAGCACCGGCTCCGGGTACATGCTTCACGTCGATACGCAGGGATTTTTTAATCACGTCGGCAAAGTGGCTGAGATTGGCGTCCAGCTCGAGGATCATCCCCTCGGTCGCCCCTTTTTGCGGGCCGAAGACGCGCGACGCGCCTTTCTCTCCCACCAGGGGGTTGGTGACGTCGCAGGCGACGCGGATCGTACAATGCTGAAGACGCGCATCAAGACCCGAAAGATCAATACTGTTAAGCGCCATCAGGCTGCCGCCCCCGTAGCCGATCTCCGTGCCGTTGGCATCGCTGAGCTTCGCCCCGAGCGCCTGCATCATCCCCGCGCCACCGTCGTTGGTGGCGCTGCCGCCGATACCGATAATAATATTGCGCGCGCCTTTATCCAGCGCGCAGAGGATAAGCTCCCCGGTGCCGCGTGAAGTGGTGTTGAGCGGGTTGCGCTGTGCCGGAGGGACTAATGCCAGACCGCTGGCTGCCGCCATCTCGATAAACGCCGTACTGCCGTCACCGGACATTCCCCAGCAGGCATTCACCTTTTCACCCAGCGGGCCCGTGACGACGGCATAATGTTCGCTGCCGTGGGTGGCGGCGATCATCGCTTCTACCGTGCCTTCCCCGCCATCGGCTACGGGAACAGAAACATAAAGTGCGTCGGGGAAGATTTCCCGAAATCCTTTTTCTATCGCCTGAGCTACCTCGGTGGCAGAGAGGCTTCCTTTATAAGAGTCTGGCGCGATTACGATTTTCATAGTTGTAGCCTGTTACAGCACGGATCCGGCCTGGACCGTAGGCCCGGTGAGCAAAGCGCCACCGGGCAGGACGGCATTAGCGAGCAACTTCCACTTTCGCCAGTTTTTCGTAGTAGCACGCGATGGCGCTATGGTCGGCGGTGCCCAGACCGTCCGCGCGCAGCGCCTGCATCATCTCCATGACCGCAGCGGTCAGCGGCAGCTGTGCCCCCACGCCATGAGAGGTATCCAGCGCGTTAGCCAGATCTTTAATGTGCAGGTCGATACGGAAACCCGGCTTGAAGTTACGATCCATCACCATCGGTGCTTTCGCATCCAGCACGGTGCTGCCCGCCAGGCCGCCGCGGATTGCCTGGTACACCAGATCCGGGTTTACGCCTGCTTTGGTTGCCAGCGTCAGCGCTTCAGACATCGCCGCAATGTTCAGCGCCACAATCACCTGGTTCGCCAGCTTGGTGACGTTACCCGCCCCAATTTCACCGGTATGCACCACAGAACCCGCCATGGCTTTCATCAGGTCGTAATATCTGTCGAAAATCGCCTTGTCGCCACCCACCATCACCGACAGCGTGCCGTCGATGGCTTTTGGCTCGCCGCCGCTGACCGGCGCGTCCAGCATGTCCACGCCTTTTACCTTTAGCGCCTCGCTGATTTCACGGCTGGCCAGCGGGGCAATAGAGCTCATGTCGATAACCACCAGTCCCGGCTTCGCGCCGTCGATAATGCCGTTCTCGCCCAGCGCCACCTCTTTCACGTGCGGGGAGTTTGGCAGCATGGTGATGATCACATCACACTGCTCGGCAACCGCTTTGGCCGTCGAGGCCGCTTCTGCGCCAGCTGAAATCACTTCCGCCACAGCGTCTGAATTACGGTCTAAAACCACCAGTGAGTAACCCGCTTTGATGAGGTTCTTACTCATTGGTTTACCCATGATACCTAAGCCAATAAAGCCCACTTTCAGCGTCATAATCTTTTCCTCAGTGATGGTTATTTTTTAAAAGCGTCTGCTAATTTCTGCGTGGCGGAGCGGAACACGCCGAGATCGCTGCCAACGGCAACGAACGTCGCCCCCCACTCCAGATAGCGGCGGGCATCGGCTTCAACCGGGGCCAGAATGCCGCACGGTTTGCCGTGCGCTTTGGCACGCGCGAAAATGTGCTGAATGGCGCGCTGCACGTCAGGATGACCCGCATTGCCCAGATGCCCGAACGCAGCGGCCAGGTCGCTTGGACCGACAAAGATGCCGTCCACGCCGTCGGTTGCAGCAATGGCATCGACGTTATCCACGCCCTGCTGGCTCTCGATCTGCACCAGGATGGTGATGTTCTTGTTGGACTGGGCGAAGTAGTCCGGCACGGTGCCAAACATGTTGGCGCGGTGCGACACGGACACGCCGCGAATGCCCTCCGGCGGGTAGCGAGTAGAGGCCACGGCCAGCACCGCCTCTTCTTCCGTTTCCACGAACGGGATCAAGAAGTTGTAGAAACCGATATCCAGCAGGCGCTTGATGATGACCGGCTCGTTCGTCGGCACGCGTACCACCGGCGCGCTATGGCTGCCCTTCAGCGCCATCAGTTGCGGAATAAAGGTGCTGATGTCATTTGGCGCATGTTCGCCGTCCAGCACCAGCCAGTCGAACCCGGCCAGCCCCAGCACTTCAGTGCTGATCGGGTTTGCCAGGGCAGACCAGCAGCCAATCTGGATCTGGTTTGCCGCGAGGGCTGCCTTAAACTTGTTCGGGAAGATATCGTTACTCATCGCTTATACCTTTGCTTATTTCTGCAATTCCATACGTTTGATGTCGCCTACCACGAACAGGTAGCAGAACATCGCCATCAACGCTGAACAGCCAACGAATACCAGTGCCGCGTTGAACGAATGCAGTTCACTGACCAGATAACCAATGACCAGTGGAGTCGCAATCGACGCCACGTTGCCAAAGACGTTAAACACCCCGCCGCACAGGCCAACAATCTCTTTTGGCGCGGTGTCGGAAATCACCGGCCAGCCCAGCGCACCAAAGCCTTTACCGAAGAACGCCAGCGCCATCAGGGCAACCACCAGCGTGGTGTTGTTGGTGTAGTTACACAGAATGATGGACGACGCCAGCAGCATGCCGAGCACAATTGGCAGCTTACGCGCCAGGGTGATCGACTTGCCCTGCTTAATCAGATAATCCGAGAACACCCCGCCCAGCACGCCACCGGCAAAACCGCACAGCGCCGGAATGGAAGCCACCAGGCCCACCTTCAGAATCGACATCCCTTTTTCCTGCACCAGATAAATCGGGAACCAGGTAAGGAAGAACCAGGTGATGGTGTTGATAAAGTATTGACCAAAAAAGACGCCCAGCATCATGCGGTTGGTCAACAACTGTTTGATGTAATGGAGCTTAGGACCGCCTGCGACCTGCTCACCGGGCTTTTTGTGGTCCATATCCACCACCGCGCCGCCTTCGGAGATGAACTTCAGCTCCTGCTCTGACATGCGAGGATGGTCGGTCGGGTTATGGATGTACTTCACCCATACGCCGGTCAGCACAAAGCCAATCACGCCCATCACGGTAAATACGTGTTCCCAGCCCCAGGCGAAGGTCAGCCAGCCCAGCAGCGGAGAGAAGATCGCCAGCGAGAAATACTGCGCAGCGTTAAACAACGCAGAAGCCGTACCGCGCTCTTTGGTCGGGAACCAGGCCGCGACGATACGGGCGTTCGCCGGAAACGACGGCGCTTCCGAGAAGCCGAGCATAAAGCGCATGATGAACATCGACACGCCCGCCCAGGCCAGCGGGAAGACATCCACAAAGCCCTGCAGGAAGGTGAACAGCGACCAGAAGAACAGGCTGTAGGTATAGACCTTTTTGGAGCCGAACTTATCCAGCAGCCAGCCGCCGGGAATTTGCATCAGCAGGTAGGCCCAGCCGAAGGCGGAGAAGATATACCCCATTGAGACGGCACTGAGCTGCAGCTCTTTTGCCACTTCCGTACCGGCAATCGACAGCGTCGCACGGTCAGCGTAGTTAATGGCCGTGACGATAAAAATAATCAGTAATATTAAATAGCGAGTGGGCACACCCTTTTTCGATTCTACAGCGGTATCCAGAATCATGTTTATTTCCTCAGGCACAGCGATAAATTTATATTTATAATTTTAGAAAGTACATTTCCTGATTATTTATCGATAGCAGGTAATATCAGGTAATTAACCAGACGCAATATCAACGTGATTCAGTATAATCATCACTTTTTGGCATCACACTGGATTAACGCTCAATTTTCACACTTTAAATGAATAATTTTTTGAGCATATGCACAAAGCACTGGGCGCTGCTGCACAAAATCACGTATTCACAGCCACCGCGCGCTATCTCTCGCTTTAGGGGGTGATCTGGATCACACTCTTATATCTCAAGTCCTGACATTCTTTATTTAAGAAAGCAGCATCTTTATTTCGAAAATAAGTAAATAACTATCTGCATGGCTGCATTAATGATCAGACACTTTGCTGGAGAATAGTGAACAATGGCCGACATTGAAATTCGACAGGCATCGCCGACGGCGTTTTATATAAAAGTACATGACACCGATAACGTGGCGATTATTGTCAACGACAACGGCTTAAAAGCGGGAACCCGTTTCCCGGACGGGCTGGAACTGATTGAGCATATTCCACAGGGGCATAAGGTGGCGCTGGTGGATATTCCGGCGCACGGTGAAATCGTGCGCTACGGTGAAATTATTGGCTATGCCGTCCGCGCGATCCCGCAGGGAAGCTGGATTGAAGAGTCGCTGGTTGAACTGCCAAAAGCGCCGCCGCTGAACACCCTGCCGCTGGCGACGCGGGTGCCTGAACCGCTGCCGCCGCTTGAGGGCTATACCTTCGAAGGCTACCGCAACGCGGACGGCAGCGTCGGCACCAAGAACCTGCTCGGCATTACCACCAGCGTGCACTGCGTGGCGGGCGTGGTGGATTACGTGGTGAAAATCATCGAGCGCGACCTGCTGCCGAAATACCCGAACGTGGATGGCGTAGTGGGTCTGAACCACCTCTACGGCTGCGGCGTGGCGATCAACGCGCCCGCGGCGGTAGTACCTATCCGCACCATTCACAATATTGCCCTCAACCCGAACTTTGGCGGCGAGGTGATGGTCATCGGCCTGGGGTGTGAAAAACTTCAGCCTGAGCGCCTGCTGCAGGGCACCGAGGATGTGAAAGCGATTCCGGTAGACGATGCCAGCATCGTACGTCTGCAGGACGAGCATCACGTCGGCTTTAGATCGATGGTCGACGATATTTTGCAGGTGGCTGAACGCCATCTGGATAAGCTCAATAAACGCCAGCGTGAAACCTGCCCGGCCTCTGAGCTAGTGGTAGGCACCCAGTGCGGCGGCAGCGATGCGTTTTCCGGCGTGACCGCCAACCCGGCGGTGGGCTATGCGTCCGATCTGTTCGTGCGCTGCGGTGCCACGGTGATGTTCTCCGAAGTGACCGAAGTGCGTGACGCCATCCACCTTCTGACGCCGCGCGCCGTCAACGAAGAGGTGGGCAAACGCCTGCTGGAAGAGATGGCCTGGTACGATAACTATCTCGATATGGGGCAAACCGACCGCAGCGCTAACCCGTCGCCGGGCAACAAAAAAGGCGGCCTGGCCAACGTGGTGGAAAAAGCCCTTGGTTCGATTGCCAAATCCGGCCAGAGCGCGATTGTCGAAGTGCTCTCTCCGGGCCAGCGCCCGACCAAACGCGGCCTGATTTATGCGGCAACGCCTGCCAGCGATTTCGTCTGCGGCACGCAGCAGGTCGCATCCGGCATTACGGTGCAGGTCTTTACCACCGGGCGCGGCACGCCGTACGGTCTGATGGCGGTGCCGGTGATTAAAATGGCGACCCGCACCGAGCTGGCAAACCGCTGGTATGACTTAATGGACATCAACGCGGGCACCATCGCCACCGGGGAAGAGAGCATTGAGGATGTGGGCTGGAAGCTGTTCCACTTCATTCTGGACGTGGCGAGCGGGCGGAAGAAAACCTTCTCTGACCAATGGGGATTGCATAATCAGCTGGCGGTGTTTAACCCGGCACCGGTGACGTGAGTTCCCCTCACCCTGCCCTCTCCCCATAGGGGAGAGGGTAAAAAACCTTAAACCAGCACCACTTCAATCCCGCTTTTCCGTAATCCTTCCAAACTCTCCGCCGGAATGCCTTCATCGACGATAATCATATCAATCCGTTGTGTATCAATGATTTTATGCAGGCTTGAGCGGTTAAATTTGCTGGAGTCTGTGACCACAATAATGCGCTCTGCCACCTCGCACATTTTGCGGTTCAGACGGGCTTCGTCCTCGTTGTGCGTACTCACGCCGCGATCGAGATCGATGGCGTCAACGCCCAGGAACAGCAGGTCGAAATGGTAATTCTGTAGCGACTGTTCTGCCTGGTCACCGTAGAAAGATTGCGACTGACGGCGCAGATGCCCGCCGGTCATCAGCAATTCCACCCCTTCCGCTTCCAGCAACGCATTCGCGACATTCATACCGTTGGTCATCGCAATCACATCCGTGTGCTGGCGCAGCATGCGGGCGATTTCAAACGTCGTGGTGCCGGAGTCCAGAATAATTCGGTGCCCGGGTTTGACCAGCGCGGCTGCGGCCTGCGCGATGCTGCGCTTCACCGCCGTATTCAGCGAGCTTTTATCCTCCACGGAAGGCTCAGCGCCCGGCGCATTGCCTTCACAAATCAGCGCCCCGCCGTAAGCGCGAACGGCAATCCCCTGCTTCTCCAGGAAGGCCAGATCGTTACGTATCGTCACCGTCGATACGCCGTACAGATGAGACAGATCGTTAACCTGCACGCTTCCCTGCGCCCGCAACCGCTGAATTATCTGCTCTCGCCTTTCACTGGTGCCGGTGATGCGTTTTTCTGCGGATGAATCAGTGCTGCTCATGCGAGATCCTTAATAAATAAACTTTCGTTTCATTTCGTTTTGCCTATTAAGGCCTTTCTTTTACGGGAATGCAAGCCCTGTCTTGCCATCAGACGTAAGGATGCTGGCGGCTGAAACCTTTCATTATGTTTCTTTTGTGAATCAGATCGGAAAACTATTATCTTTCGTTTTATTTTTATACCACCATGATGCAGGATTAAATGAAACAAAACGAAAGATGAATACCATCACCATCCGAAATGGAGAGGAAAGTGAAACATCTGACAGATATGGTGGAACAACATAAACGGGGGAATGCAAACGGGATTTATGCCGTCTGTTCCGCACATCCATTGGTACTTGAAGCTGCCATTCGTTACGCGCATTCGCATCAGACGCCGCTCTTAATTGAAGCCACCTCCAACCAGGTGGATCAGTTTGGCGGCTATACCGGCATGACGCCTGCGGATTTTCACGGGTTTGTCTGCCAACTGGCCACGTCACTTGGTTTGCCGACATCACAGCTGATCCTCGGTGGCGATCATCTAGGGCCTAACCGGTGGCAAAATTTGCCTGCGCATCAGGCGATGGCAAATGCCGACGATCTGATCAAAAGCTATGTTGCTGCCGGATTCAAAAAGATCCATCTCGACTGCAGCATGTCCTGTGAAGACGATCCGGTGCCGTTAACCGATGCAATCGTCGCGCAACGTGCGGCTCGTCTGGCAAAAATCGCCGAAAATACCTGCCGCGAACAGTTTGGCACATCGGATCTGGTTTACGTTATCGGTACCGAAGTCCCCGTTCCCGGCGGCGCACACGAGACGCTGACGGAACTCGACGTCACCACGCCAGACGCCGCCCGCGCCACGCTGGAAGCACATCGCCACGCATTCGAAAAAGAGGGCTTGAGCGACATCTGGCCACGCATTATTGGCCTGGTGGTCCAGCCTGGCGTGGAGTTCGACCACGCGCACGTCTGCGACTACCAGCCGCAGAAAGCCGTCGCGCTGAGCAAAATGGTGGAAGCCTATGACACGCTGGTGTTTGAAGCGCACTCCACCGACTACCAGACGCCGCAGGCGCTGCGCCAGCTGGTCAAGGATCACTTTGCCATCCTGAAAGTTGGCCCCGCCCTGACCTTCGCCCTGCGCGAAGCGCTGTTCTCACTGGCCGCCATTGAAGAAGAATTGCTGCCCGCAAAAGCCAGCTCTGACCTGCGACATGTGCTGGAAAACGTGATGCTTGATCGCCCCGAATACTGGCAAAGCCATTACCACGGTGACGGGAATGCGCGTCGCCTGGCGCGCGGCTACAGCTACTCTGACCGCGTGCGCTATTACTGGCCCGATAGCCAGATTGACGACGCCTTTGAACGACTGGTACGCAACCTGGCGGATGAACCGATCCCGCTGCCGCTGATCAGCCAGTACCTGCCGCTGCAGTACAGCAAAGTTCGCGAGGGCGCTCTCAAGTCAACACCACGGGAACTCATCATCGACCACATTCAGGACATACTTCAGCAGTACCATGCCGCCTGCGAAGGCGTAACGACTCAAAACGCATAATTAAAAAAGAGGAAAACGCTATGCCAAACATTGTCTTATGCCGCATCGACGAACGCCTGATCCACGGTCAGGTGGGCGTGCAGTGGGTGGGGTTTGCGGGGGCAAACCTGGTACTCGTCGCTAACGATGAGGTGGCTGAGGATCCGGTTCAACAGAACCTGATGGAAATGGTGCTCGCGGAAGGGATCGCCGTGCGCTTCTGGTCACTGCAAAAAGTGATCGACAACATTCACCGCGCCGCCGACCGTCAGAAAATCCTGCTGGTCTGCAAATCACCCGCCGATTTTTTAACGCTGGTTGAGGGGGGCGTGCCCATTACCCGTATCAACGTAGGAAACATGCACTACGCCAATGGCAAACAACAAATTGCCAAAACGGTATCTGTCGACGCGAACGATATCGCCGCGTTCAACGGCCTGAAATCTGCCGGAGTGGAATGCTTCGTTCAGGGCGTTCCAACAGAAACTGCTTTGGATCTCTTTAAACTGCTTTGAGGGATTCACAATGGAAATCAGTCTGTTGCAGGCACTGGCGCTGGGCTTACTCGCCTTTATCGCCGGTCTGGATATGTTTAACGGCTTAACACACATGCACCGTCCAGTGGTACTCGGGCCGCTGGTCGGCCTGATTCTGGGCGATCTGCATACCGGCATTTTGACCGGCGGTACGTTAGAGCTGGTCTGGATGGGGCTGGCACCGCTGGCAGGGGCGCAACCACCTAACGTCATTATCGGGACTATCGTGGGCACCGCGTTTGCCATTAGCACGGGTGTGAAGCCAGAAGTTGCGGTTGGCGTCGCCGTCCCGTTTGCCGTTGCGGTACAGATGGGGATCACCTTCCTTTTCTCGGTGATGTCCGGCGTGATGTCCCGCTGCGATCGTATGGCGGCGAACGCCGACGCTAACGGTATCGAACGGGTCAACTATCTGGCGCTTCTGGCACTCGGTATTTTCTATTTTTTGTGTGCGTTCCTGCCAATTTACTTCGGTGCGGAACACGCGAAAACCGCCATTGATGTCCTGCCGGCACGGTTAATAGACGGTCTCGGCGTCGCGGGCGGCATCATGCCAGCGATCGGCTTCGCCGTGCTGCTGAAGATCATGATGAAAAACGTCTACATCCCTTACTTCATTATCGGTTTTGTCGCCGCGGCCTGGCTCAAGCTTCCTGTACTGGCGATTGCGGCGGCGGCGCTGGCAATGGCGCTGATCGACCTGATGCGTAAATCACCTGAACCGACGGCTCCCGCAGCTCAGAAAGAGGAATTCGAAGATGGCATCTAATCAAACAACGTTGCCGGGCGTGTCTGAAAGCGAAGAGACGTTGCTCACCGGCGTAAATGAAAACGTCTACGAAGACCAGAGTATTGGTGCCGAGCTGACGAAAAAGGATATTAACCGCGTGGCCTGGCGTTCCATGCTGCTGCAGGCCTCGTTCAACTACGAACGTATGCAGGCCTCTGGCTGGCTGTATGGGTTACTGCCTGCACTGAAAAAGATCCACACCAACAAGCGGGATCTGGCGCGGGCGATGAAAGGCCATATGGGCTTCTTTAACACCCACCCGTTCCTGGTGACCTTTGTTATCGGCATTATCCTGGCGATGGAACGCTCCAAGCAGGATGTGAACAGCATCCAGAGCACCAAGATTGCCGTGGGTGCGCCGCTTGGCGGTATTGGCGACGCCATGTTCTGGCTGACGCTGCTGCCCATCTGCGGCGGTATTGGTGCCAGCCTCGCGCTGCAAGGCTCCATTCTGGGGGCAGTGGTCTTTATCGTGCTGTTTAACGTGGTCCATCTTGGCCTGCGTTTTGGGCTGGCGCACTACGCATACCGGATGGGCGTTGCGGCCATCCCGCTGATTAAAGCCAACACCAAAAAGGTCGGTCATGCGGCTTCCATCGTTGGGATGACGGTGATTGGCGCACTGGTCGCAACCTATGTCCGCCTTAATACGACGCTCGAAATCAAAGCGGGTGATGCGGTTGTTAAACTGCAGGCCGACGTGATCGATAAGCTAATGCCTGCGTTCCTGCCCCTGGTCTATACCCTGACGATGTTCTGGCTGGTACGCCGCGGCTGGAGCCCGCTGCGGCTGATCGGTATCACCGTGCTGCTGGGCGTTGTCGGTAAATTCTGTCACTTCCTGTAAAAGCAAAGAGGTTGCGATGTTAGGCATAATTTTGACGGGTCACGGCGGTTTTGCCAGCGGGCTTGAGCAGGCGATGAAGCAGATCCTCGGCGAGCAGCCGCAGTTTATCGCCATCGATTTTCCGGAAACCTCCACTACTGCGCGGCTGACCGCTCAGCTTGAGCAGGCAGTGAGCGAACTCAATGCAGAGCACGATGTTGTGTTTCTTACCGACCTGCTCGGCGGCACGCCGTTTCGCGTGGCGTCAACGCTCGCGATGCAAAGACCGGGCAGCGAAGTCATCACCGGCACTAACCTGCAGCTATTGCTGGAGATGGTGCTGGAGCGCGACGGGTTAAGCAGCGAAGCGTTTCGTCTGCAGGCGCTGGAGTGCGGACACCGCGGCCTGACGAGCCTCGTAGACGAACTTTCGCGCTGTCGCGAGGAAGCTCCGGCTGAGGAAGGGATATGAGCCAGCTGCTGCGCGCGCATCGTCTGCTCACCGAACAGGGATGGCTGGACGACCACCAGCTCCGTATTGAAGATGGGGTCATCACAGCGATTGAACCCATCCCTGCTGGCATGACGGCGCGCGATGCTGAACTGCTTTGCCCGGCCTATATCGATACGCACGTCCACGGCGGCGCGGGCGTGGACGTCATGGATGATGCTCCCGACGCGCTGGATACCCTGGCGATGCATAAAGCACGTGAAGGTGTGGGCGCATTTCTGCCCACCACCGTCACCGCGCCGCTGGAAGCTATCCAGGGCACGTTAAGGCGAATAGCCCGACGCTGTCAGTCCGGTGGCCCCGGTGCGCAGGTGATGGGCAGTTATCTGGAAGGACCGTACTTTACGCCGCAGAACAAAGGGGCGCATCCGCCGGAGCTGTTCCGGGAGCTGGATATCGCCGAGCTGGATGCACTGATCGCGGTTTCTGATAACACGCTACGGGTAGTGGCGCTCGCGCCAGAAAAGCCCGGCGCGCTGCAGGCGATTCGGCATCTTAAACGGCGCGGTATACGCGTGATGCTGGGCCACAGCGCTGCCTCGTACCGGCAAACTCTCGCCGCGTTTGATGCGGGTGCCGACGGGCTGGTGCACTGCTATAACGGCATGACGGGGCTGCACCACAGAGAGCCCGGCATGGTCGGCGCAGGGCTTACGGACAAACGGGCGTGGCTGGAGCTGATTGCCGACGGCCACCACGTCCATCCGGGGGCGATGCGTTTATGCTGCTGCTGCGCGCAGGATCGCGTGGTGCTGATTACCGATGCCATGCAGGCGGCAGGTATGCCGGACGGACGGTACACGCTCTGTGGTGAAGAGGTCTCGATGCAAAACGGCGTGGTTAGAACCGGCTCCGGCGGGTTGGCGGGTAGCACGCTGTCGCTGGATGCCGCGGTCAGAAATATGGTGGAGCATGCGGGCGTAACCGCCGAAGACGCTATCCATATGGCCTCGCTGCACCCTGCCCGTCTGCTGGGCGTTGATGGTCAGCTCGGATCCTTAGCCCCGGGTAAACGTGCCAATATCATTGCGCTGGAGGGTGGTTTACATCTCCGGCAGATCTGGATTCAGGGCCAGGCTCTCCCCCTTTAGCCCTTTCATTGTGTCTCGTGTTGGCTTTACGGCCGCAAACCGTAAGGCCTTTCTTTTCCTTTCCTTAAACTTTCCCTTTCCTTTCACGATCACACTTTTCGTTTTATTTCTTTTCTGCCATTGAAGTTTCGATTTCTTTTCTATAGATTTTATTTAACTGCTTAAGTGAACAAGTGAAACGAAACGAAAGATAGCGACACAATTGCCAGCGTCTGATGTGGAATTCACACGACTAAGGACTGAGTTATGCCACAAACCACTACCGCCGCGACAACCGGCACCTGGACCGAGGAAGAGATCCGCCAGCAGCCTGCCAGCTGGATCCGCTCACTCAACAACATCGATAGCCTGCGCGCTTCGATCGACAGTTTCCTGACGCCGCTGCTGCGCAAGCACGATCTGCGGATCGTCCTGACCGGCGCGGGTACGTCCGCGTTTATCGGCGATATCATTGCGCCATGGCTTTCCAGCCACACCGGGAAAAACCTTACTGCCGTTCCAACGACCGATCTGGTCACTAATCCAATGGATTACTTCAGCCCGACACATCCACTGCTGCTGATCTCCTTCGCCCGCTCCGGCAATAGCCCGGAAAGCGTCGCGGCCGTTGAGCTGGCAAACCAGTTCGTGCCGGAGTGCTACCACCTGTCGATTACCTGCAACGAGGCGGGGAGCCTGTACCAGAACGCCGTCGACAGCGATAACGCCTTTGCCCTGCTGATGCCTGCCGAAACGCACGATCGCGGGTTCGCGATGACCAGCAGCATCACCACCATGATGGCGAGCTGTCTGGCCGTGTTCGCTCCGGATACGATCAATAGCCATACCTTCCGCGACGTTGCCGATCGCTGTCAGGCGATCCTCACTACACTCGGTGATTTCAGCCACGGCGTCTTTGGCAATGAAGCGTGGAAACGCGTTGTCTATCTGGGAAGCGGCGGCCTGCAGGGCGCGGCGCGCGAATCGGCGCTGAAGGTGCTGGAGCTGACGGCGGGCAAGCTGGCGGCGTTTTACGATTCCCCGACGGGCTTCCGTCACGGGCCTAAATCATTGGTCGATAACGAAACGCTGGTGGTGGTGTTTATTTCCAGCCATCCGTATACGCGTCAGTACGATCTGGATCTGCTGGCCGAACTGCGCCGCGATCGCCAGGCCCTGCGCGTCGTCGCCATCGCCGCTGAAAACGATCCGGTCATTGAAGCGGGTCCGCACATTCTGCTGCCGCCTTCACGTCCGTTTATCGATATGGAACAGGCGTTCTGCTTCCTGATGTATGCCCAGGTCTTTGCACTCACCCAGTCGATCAGCGTAGGCAATACGCCCGATACGCCATCCGCCAGCGGAACGGTCAACCGTGTGGTACAGGGCGTTGTTATTCACCCGTGGCAGGCTTAAGAGGATCTGATTATGAGTATTATCTCGACCAAATATCTTCTGCAGGACGCGCAGGCAAAAGGCTACGCCGTTCCGGCGTTCAACATCCACAACGCGGAGACGATCCAGGCGATCCTCGAAGTCTGTAGCGAAATGCGATCGCCGGTGATCCTCGCGGGCACGCCGGGCACCTTTAAACACATTGCGCTGGAAGAGATCTACGCCCTGTGCAGCGCGTATTCCCTCACTTATGACATGCCGCTGGCGCTGCATCTCGACCACCACGAATCACTGGACGATATTCGCCGCAAGGTCAACGCGGGCGTGCGGAGCGCGATGATCGACGGCAGCCATTATCCGTTTGAACAAAACGTGAAGCTGGTGAAGTCGGTGGTCGATTTCTGCCACCTCAACGACTGCAGCGTCGAAGCCGAGCTGGGCCGCCTGGGCGGTGTGGAAGATGACATGAGCGTGGACGCCGAAAGCGCGTTCCTCACCGATCCGCAGGAGGCGAAACGCTTCGTCGAACTCACCGGCGTCGATAGCCTTGCCGTCGCCATCGGCACCGCGCACGGCCTGTATACCAAACGCCCGAAAATCGACTTCCAGCGGCTGGCGGAAATCCGCGAAGTGGTCACCGTGCCGCTGGTGCTGCACGGCGCGAGCGATGTGCCGGATGAGTTTGTGCGCCGCACCATCGAGCTGGGCGTGTGCAAAGTCAACGTGGCCACCGAACTGAAAATTGCCTTCTCTGACGCGGTTAAAGCCTGGTTTGCTGAAAACCCGCAGGGTAACGATCCGCGCTTCTACATGCGGGTCGGCATGGACGCCATGAAAGAGGTGGTCAGAAGCAAGATCGCCGTTTGCGGCTCGGCAAACCGGCTCCTGCTTCCGGCCGAAGCCTGATCCCATCGCGCATTACGTCAATACCTAAAAAATAACTATAAGCCTCGCAAATATGAAGGCGCGTCCTTAAGCCGGACAGCGCCTTCCATTATCCTAAAAATCCGAGGAGTCCCTACATGACACAGGAAAAGTCGTTTAAATCGAAAGCGTGGGAATTTTTCCAAAGCCTGGGAAAGACGTTTATGTTCCCGGTCTCTCTGCTGGCCTTCATGGGGTTGCTGCTGGGTATCGGTAGCTCCGTCACCAGCCCTTCCACTATTAAAAGTTTTCCCTTTCTGGGCGGTGAGTTAACGCAGCTGACCTTTGGCTTTATCGCCATGGTGGGCGGCTTCGCCTTTACCTATCTGCCGCTGATGTTTGCCATGGCGATCCCGATGGGCCTCGCTAAACGGAACAAGGCCGTGGGCGCCTTTGCCGGGTTTGTTGGCTATATGCTGATGAACATGAGCATCAACTACTACCTGACTGCCACCCACCAGCTTGCCGACGCCGCCACCATGAGACAGGTAGGTCAATCTATCGTGCTGGGGATCCAGACCCTGGAGATGGGTGTGCTGGGCGGCATTGTGGTTGGGGTGATTACCTATTTCCTGCACGAGCGTTTTCAGGACACGGTGCTGCATGACGCCTTTGCCTTCTTTAGCGGCATTCGTTTTGTGCCCATCATTACTGCCCTCACGCTGTCGCTGGTCGGACTGTTTATCCCGCTGCTGTGGGAATACGTGGCGCTGGGGATTGCCGGAATTGGCCATATCATTCAGAGCACCAGCGTTTTCGGACCGTTCCTGTACGGTGTAGGGGTGCTGCTGCTTAAACCCTTTGGTCTGCACCATATCCTGCTGGCAATGGTGCGCTTCACGCCAGCAGGCGGCATTGAAATGGTCAACGGTCACGAAGTGGCCGGCGCGCTGAATATCTTCTACGCCGAGCTGAAAGCCGGACTGCCGTTTAGCCCGCACGTGACCGCGTTTCTGTCACAAGGGTTTATGCCGACCTTTATCTTTGGCTTACCTGCCGTGGCGTACGCCATCTACCGCACCGCGCGCCCGGAAAACCGCCCGGTGATTAAGGGGCTGCTGCTTTCCGGCGTGCTGGTTTCCGTCGTCACCGGTATTTCAGAGCCGATTGAGTTCCTGTTCCTGTTTATCGCCCCCGCGCTTTACGTCTTCCATATCGTGATGTCGGGCCTGGCGCTGATGGTGATGGCCCTGCTGGGGGTAACCATCGGCAACACCGACGGCGGGATTTTGGATCTGCTGATCTTCGGCGTCATGCAGGGGATGTCGACCAAATGGTATCTGCTGTTCCCGGTGGGCATTGCCTGGTTTGCTATCTACTTCTTCGTCTTTCGCTGGTACATCCTCAAACACGATATCAAGACGCCGGGACGTGAAGTGGACGCGCAGGGTGCGCAGCAGGCCGTCGAAGCCAACACCCGCGCGCGCGGAAAATCGAAATACGATCATGGGCTTATCCTGCGCGCGCTCGGTGGCAAAGAGAACATCGAGTCGCTCGACAACTGCATCACCCGCTTGCGCCTTGTGGTGAAAGAGATGGGCCTTATCGATCAGCAGGCGCTGAAAGCGGCTGGCGCCCTGTCAGTGGTGGTGCTGGATGCCCACAGCGTTCAGGTGATCATCGGCCCGCAGGTGCAGAGCGTCAAAACCGGCATTGAAGCCTTAATCTAACAGGGGGTTGTTGTGTTTGATTTCGACAAAATCATCGAGCGTAAAAGCGATAAGTGCCGTAAATGGGACCATGCGTTTGTCTGCTCACGCTTTGGTGATGTCCCGCAGGGTTTTATCCCGCTGTGGATCGCAGATATGGATTTCACCTCGCCACCGGCCGTGATTGAAGGCTTCCAGCGCATCGTGGAGCATGGCACCTTTGGCTATACCTGGTGCTTCGACGAATTTTACGATGCGGTGATGGCCTTCCAGCGCACGCGTCATCAGGTTGATGTGGAGAAGTCGTGGATCACCCTGACCTACGGCACCGTCTCCACGCTGCATTACACGGTCCAGGCGTTCTGTACGCCTGGCGATAGCGTGATGATGAACACACCGGTCTACGACCCGTTTGCGATGGCGGCACAGCGCCAGGGCGTGCGGGTGCTTGCTAACCCGCTGTGCGTGAAGGAAAACCGCTATCAGCTGGATTTTAATCTGATAGAAGATCAGCTCAAAACCCACCGTCCAAAACTGTGGTTCTTCTGCTCGCCGCATAACCCTTCGGGCAGGATCTGG
Organism: Enterobacter mori; assembly: GCF_025244905.1. NCBI lineage: Bacteria > Pseudomonadati > Pseudomonadota > Gammaproteobacteria > Enterobacterales > Enterobacteriaceae > Enterobacter > Enterobacter mori. The sequence goes on from NZ_CP104285.1 coordinate 4,120,485, forward strand.
CGCGCGGATGAGATACGCCAGGTGTCCGATCTCTGTAAACGCTACGGCACGATTCTGGTGGTCGATGAGGTTCACGCCGAGCACATTCTGGACGGCACATTCGTCAGCTGTCTGACGTCCGGCTGTGCAGCACAGGACAACCTGATTGTGCTGACTTCTCCGAACAAAGCCTTCAACCTGGGCGGACTAAAAACGTCCTACTCCATGATCCCGGACGCCTCACTGCGCCAGCGCTTCCGCCAGCAGCTTGAGAAGAACTCGATTACCTCACCCAATATGTTCGGCGTGTGGGGAATTATCCTGGCCTATCAGCACGGCCTGCCGTGGCTCGACGCGCTGAACGAGTATCTACAAAACAATGCGCGCTACCTTGCGGACGCTATTCAGGCCCACTTCCCGGCCTGGAAGATGATGAACCCGGAATCGTCGTATCTGGCCTGGATAGACGTAAGCGCCGACGAGCGCAGCGCCACAGAGTTGACCCAACATTTCGCCCAACAGGCCGGTGTCGTGATTGAAGACGGCAGCCACTATGTACAAAACGGCGAAAACTACCTGCGGATTAACTTCGGCACCCAGCGCTACTGGCTGGAGCAATCCATCAACCGAATGCTGAAGCATTACTGATTAGGATCTTAACCGATGAAAAAAGTGCTCACTCTCTCGCTGCTGGCTTTCTCTGTTTCTCACGGCGCTCTGGCCGCGAACTACGCGCTCAGTAACGACAACATTGCCTTGTCATTTGACGATGCAAACGCAACGGTCGTGGTTAAGGACAGCAAAGCTAACCATCCGCTCACGCCGCAGGAGCTGTTCTTTCTGACGCTACCGGATGAAACAAAAATCCACGCCGCTGATTTTAAAATCAAGCACGTCGAAAAGCAGGACAACGCGATAGTCATCGACTTTACGCATCCGGATTTTAACGTGACGGTGAAACTGAACCTGGTGAAGGGAAAATACGCCAGCATCGACTACACCGTTGCCGCCGTCGGGCAGCCGCGAGACGTGGCGAAAATTACCTTCTTCCCGACCAAAAAACAGTCTCAGGCACCCTATGTCGACGGGGCGATCAACAGCTCACCGATCGTTGCTGATTCGTTCTTTATTTTGCCGGACAAGCCCATCGTTAACACTTACGCCTATGAAGCGACCACCAATCTCAACGTAGAACTGAAAACGCCGATCCAGCCGGAAACGCCGGTCAACTTTACCACCTGGTTCGGCACCTTCCCGGAAACCAGCCAGCTACGACGCAGCGTGAACCAGTTTATTGATGCCGTGCGTCCTCGACCGTACAAGCCTTATCTGCACTATAACAGCTGGATGGATATCGGCTTTTTCAATCCGTACACCGAGCAGGATGTGCTGGGGCGGATGGACGAGTGGAATAAGGAGTTTATTACCGGACGCGGCGTGGCGCTGGACGCCTTCCTGCTGGACGACGGCTGGGACGACCTTACCGGTCGCTGGCTGTTTGGCCCGGCATTCAGCAACGGTTTTGGCAAGGTTCGGGAAAAAGCCGACAGCCTGCACAGCTCGGTCGGACTGTGGCTCTCACCGTGGGGAGGCTACAACAAGCCGCGCGACGTTCGCGTCTCGCATGCAAAAGAGTATGGGTTCGAAACCGTCGACGGGAAGCTGGCGCTGTCAGGACCGAACTATTTTAAGAACTTCAATGAGCAGATCGTTAATCTTATCAAAAATGAACACATTACCTCATTCAAGCTGGACGGGATGGGGAATGCCAACGCGCATATCCAGGGCAGCCCGTATGCCTCGGATTTTGACGCCTCTATCGCCCTGCTGCATAACATGCGCAGCGCCAACCCGAATCTGTTTATCAACCTGACGACAGGTACCAACGCCAGCCCGTCCTGGCTGTTCTACGCCGATTCTATCTGGCGCCAGGGCGATGACATCAACCTGTACGGCCCCGGCACGCCGGTTCAGCAGTGGATGACCTACCGCGATGCGGAAACGTACCGCTCCATTGTGCGCAAAGGCCCGCTGTTCCCGCTGAACTCGCTGATGTACCACGGGATTGTCAGCGCAGAAAATGCCTATTACGGGCTGGAAAAAGTACAAACGGACAGCGATTTTGCCGATCAGGTCTGGAGCTACTTCGCGACCGGCACGCAGCTGCAGGAGCTGTATATCACCCCTTCAATGCTGAACAAGGCGAAGTGGGATACCCTGGCGCAGGCGGCGAAGTGGTCGCGGGATAACGCCAGCGTGCTGGTGGATACGCACTGGATTGGTGGTGATCCAACAGCACTGCAGATTTACGGCTGGGCATCCTGGAGCAAGGACAAAGCGATTCTCGGCTTGCGTAACCCGTCGGATAAGCCGCAAAGCTACTTCCTGGATTTGGCGAAAGATTTCGAAATCCCCACAGGAAACGCGGCGCAATTTCGTCTGAGAGCGGTGTACGGCAGTAATTCAACCGTACCGGAGGAGTACAAAAACGCGGTGGTGATTACGCTGCAGCCGCTGGAAACGCTGGTGTTTGAGGCGATGCCTGGTAAATAAAACCTTTTCAGCTGGCAGGTTAAGTCATGACCTGCCAGCTTCCCCCTTTCCTTGCCCCCAGGCGTTTTAATTTACCTTTTGTTTGCAAAGAATGGAGATAACGTTCCGCAGTGCGGGAAGCCACGCCCAGTGCAGAGGCCAACATTACCGCAGTCATTTGCGGCTGAACGGTAAGAAGCTCAAGGATGGACTTTTCCTTTTCCGACAGTTCTTCCGACATTTTTTCCGACATGATGGACGACATACCTATGCCTTCCCGCAAAGCTTCGGTCATATTTTGCAGCATAAATTCCACGAATGCCGTGCAATCACTGGCCCGATCGCATTGCCCTAAAATCTGGTAATAGCGCGCTTGCTGGAAGTGAATGAGCGTCTCAACGGGCAGCCATGCAAGTTCGGCGCGCCACTGGCTTAAGATCAACGTTTGCCACAGCCGCCCCATGCGGCCATTTCCATCCGAAAAGGGATGAATAAACTCAAACTCGTAATGAAATACCGAGCTGACAATCAGCGGGTGAAGATCGGTTTGCTTAAGCCAGGCAAGAAGATCGTCGATAAGGCGGTTCATCTGTGAGGCTGGCGGAGCCATGTGGACTAACTGGTTTCCACGGTACACCCCTACGTCCCCATTTCTGAGCGTTCCGGGATGATCGACCAGACCCTTCATCAATAATCGGTGTGCACTGAGTAAGTCGTTGAGCTTCCAGGGCTTCCATTCGGGCAATTTCTCATATGCCAGGATAGCGTTGCGTACTTCCTGAATATCTTTTTCAGGTGCAAGCACGCGTTTGCCATCCATGATTGCCGTCACCTGCCCTGTCGTCAGCGAGTTGTGTTCAATGGCTAGCGAGGCCTGAATGGTTCGAATACGGTTCTCTTTACGGAGTAGCGGAGAAGTTCGACCTGAATGTGCCGCCCAATGACCTAATAGCTCACCAATCTCAACCACCTGATTGAGGATAAAGGGTGTGATGGTGAAAGGAGGCTGATAGCGGCTCATCTGGCTTACTCCCCCTGCTGCTCCAGCGCATACTTGTACAGCGCATTTTTCTTCACGCCGTGGATCTCTGCCGCTAATGCCGCCGCTTTCTTCAGCGGCAGTTCCGCCTGCAGCAGTGCCAGCGTGCGCAGCGCGTCGGCAGGCAGCGCGTCTTCCTGCGCTTTATGTCCTTCAACAATCAGCACCATTTCGCCCTTGCGGCGGTTTTCGTCTTCCTTCACCCACGCCAGCAGTTCGCCCACCGGTGCACCGTGGATCGTTTCCCAGGTTTTGGTCAGCTCGCGCGCCAGCACCACGTAGCGGGATTCCCCCCAGACGGTCACCATATCTTCCAGGCTTTCCAGCAGGCGGTGCGTGGATTCGTAAAAAATCAGGGTGCGCGGCTCGGCTTCCAGGTCTTTTAACACGTCGCGACGGCCTTTGGATTTTGCTGGCAGGAAGCCTTCATAGCAGAAACGGTCAGACGGCAGACCCGCCGCGCTCAGCGCAGCAATGGCAGCGCACGGCCCCGGCAGCGGTACAACGCGAATACCGGCTTCACGGCAGGTCCGCACCAGGTGATAGCCCGGGTCGTTAATCAGCGGCGTACCGGCGTCGGAGACCAGCGCAATGTTCTGCCCCTCTTTCAGCTTCGCCACCAGCGTTTCGGCTTTTTGTTGCTCATTGTGATCGTGCAGAGCAAACAAACGGGCGTTAATTGCGAAATGTTGCAGCAGTAAGCCGGTGTGGCGGGTATCTTCAGCGGCAATTAAATCAACAGCTTGCAACACGGTGAGCGCACGTTGGGTAATATCAGACAAATTCCCGATAGGAGTAGGTACAATATAAAGCTGGCCTTGAGAATTATCTGCCGTTTCGTGTTGTTTCATTGTTTCGTCCGTATTGCCGATTTAATATTGAGCATTGCGTAAAAAAAATCACTGGATACAGTATGGTACCCTTAACGTTTCTTCGAAAAAAAGCCACGCGCAGCGTGCCGCTTCTGCTCGCAGCCCTGATCTTTGCAGGCTGTGGCACCCAGGCACCCGATCAGACCGCTGCCCATATGCAGGGATCCGCTCAGGCTGATTCTGGCTTTTATCTGCAACAAATGTCGCAGAGCTCAAATGATACCAAGACCAACTGGCAATTACTCGCCATTCGTGCACTGCTGAAAGAGGGTAAAACCCAGCAGGCCGCCGAACTGTTCAACCAGCTACCGCAGGATCTTAACGACGATCAGCTCCGCGAGCAGGGTCTGCTCTCAGCTGAACTGAAGGTGGCGCAGAAAGATTATGCGGCTGCGAAGAAAATCCTCGGAGACATCAACGTCGGTGCGCTGGACAAAAACCAGCAGGCGCGCTTCTGGCAGGCGGGCATTACCGCCGAGCAGGGCCGCCCTTCCCTGACGCTGCTGCGCGCGCTTATCGCCCAGGAGCCGCTGCTCGCCGGTGCGGATAAACAGAAAAATATCGATGCGACCTGGCAGGCGCTCGCCTCCATGACCCAGGAACAGGCGCAAACGCTGGTCATTAACGCCGACGAAAATGTCTTGCAGGGCTGGCTGGATCTGCAGCAGATGTGGTTTAACAACCGCAGCGACCCAACGATGCTGAAAGCAGGTATTACCGACTGGCAAACCCGCTACCCGCAAAATCCGGGCGCGAAAATGTTGCCGACCCAGCTGGTGAATGTGCAGAACTTTAAGCCAGCCTCGACCAGCAAAATCGCGCTGCTTCTGCCGTTGAACGGCCAGGCGGCGGTCTTTGGTCGCACCATTCAGCAGGGCTTTGAAGCGGCGAAAAACGGGACGACTGCCGTAAGCGGTAGTGCTGTACCGGCTCAGTCCGCGCAGGCAGCCAACGTGAACGACGTTGTCAGCCCTTCCGCTGCTGAAACCAGCGACCTGACTGCAGCACAGGCGCCAGCGCAGGGAACGATGCAGAACCCGGTCACCGCACCGACATCGCCACCAGCCGCAACAACGCCTGCACCTGTAGCAGCTCAGGCCCCAGCGGAAACTCAGGCTCCCGTGACGGCTGAACAGCCACAACAGCAAGCCGCGCCAGCAGAACAGCAACCTGCCGCGCAGCCTCAGGCCGTGGCAACCGCCAGCGCCAACCCGAGTGCTGAGCTGAAAATCTACGACACCAGCGCTCAGCCGCTCGATCAAGTGCTGGCGCAGGTGCAAAAAGATGGCGCGAGCATCGTTGTCGGTCCCCTGCTGAAAAACGACGTGGAAACACTAATAAAGAGCAACACCCCCCTGAACGTGCTGGCGCTTAACCAGCCAGAGAACGTGCAGAACCGCGCCAACATCTGCTACTTTGCCCTCTCACCAGAAGATGAAGCCCGCGACGCGGCGCGTCATATTCACGAACAGGGTAAACAGGCGCCACTGCTGCTGATCCCGCGCAGCGCGTTGGGCGATCGCGTCGCCAATGCCTTTGCCGATGAATGGCAGAAGATCGGCGGTGGCGTGGTGCTGCAACAGAAATTTGGCTCCGCCTCAGAACTGAGAGCAGGCGTCAACGGCGGCGCAGGTATCGCCCTGAACGGCAGCCCGGTCAGCGCCAGCCTGCCGCAGCAGCAGAGCGTGACCATCGGCGGCCTGACCATTCCGGCCCCCCCTACCGACGCGCAAATCAGCGGTGGCGGCAAAGTGGATGCGGCCTACATTGTCGCAACACCGGAAGAGATTGCTTTCATCAAGCCGATGATTGCGATGCGCAACGGCAGCCAGAGCGGCGCAACCCTCTACGCCAGCTCGCGCAGCGCGCAGGGCACCGCAGGCCCGGATTTCCGCCTGGAAATGGACGGCCTGCAGTACAGCGAAATCCCGATGCTCGCGGGCAGCAACCCGCCGCTGATGCAGCAGGCGCTGAGCTCGGTACGTAACGACTACTCGCTGGCGCGTCTGTACGCCATGGGCGTAGATGCATGGGCGCTGGCGAACCACTTTACCCAGATGCGTCAGGTGCCGGGCTTTGAGCTCAACGGCAACACGGGCGATCTGACCGCCACTCAGGATTGTGTGATTAACAGGAAGTTATCATGGCTCAAATACCAGCAGGGGCAGATCGTCCCGGCCAGTTAAGCCGCAAGGAGACTGGCGATGCGTGGGAGTTAAAAGCGCGTCGCTGGCTTGAAGGCAAAGGACTGCGTTTTATCGCCGCCAACGTCCGTGGGCGCGGTGGCGAAATCGACCTGATCATGAAAGACGGTCAGGTCACCGTGTTTGTAGAAGTGCGTTTTCGACAGTCCTCCCGTTTTGGCGGTGCTGCCGCCAGCGTGACGCTCGCCAAACAACATAAATTATTACAGACTGCCCACTTGTGGCTTGCCCGCCATAATGGGAGTTTTGATACTGTGGATTGCCGGTTCGATGTGATAGCCTTCACCGGAAATGAGATCGAATGGCTTAAAAACGCTTTTGGCGAAGACGCATAATTAAGATTTAAAGGGATAACGTGCTCGAAAGAATTAAAGTGTGCTTCACAGAAAGCATCCAGACTCAGATTGCCGCGGCGGAAGCCCTCCCGGATGCGATCTCCCGCGCAGCAATGACGCTGGTACAATCTCTTCTGAACGGCAACAAAATCCTCTGTTGTGGCAATGGCACCTCAGCCGCCAACGCACAGCATTTTGCTGCCAGCATGATCAATCGTTTTGAAACTGAACGCCCGAGTTTACCTGCCATTGCACTTAATACCGATAATGTGGTCTTAACAGCGATTGCTAACGATCGTCTGCATGACGAGATTTACGCTAAGCAGGTGCGCGCCTTAGGCCATGCCGGGGACGTGCTGCTGGCCATCTCCACGCGCGGTAACAGCAGGGATATTGTTAAAGCCGTTGAAGCGGCGGTCACCCGTGATATGACTATCGTTGCGCTGACCGGCTATGACGGCGGTGAGCTGGCAGGTTTACTGGGGCCGCAGGATGTGGAGATCCGCATTCCGTCTCACCGTAGCGCGCGTATTCAGGAGATGCACATGCTCACGGTGAACTGCTTATGCGATCTGATCGATAACACGCTTTTCCCTCACCAGGATGATTAAGGAGTTCTAATGAAGGCTTTATCGACCCTTGCAGTCCTTATGTCTGCACTTCTACTTCAGGGATGTATTGCCGCTGCTGTTGTAGGTACCGCAGCTGTCGGCACCAAAGCGGCGACCGATCCGCGTTCTGTCGGGACCCAGGTTGATGACGGCACGCTGGAGTTGCGTGTCAACAGTGCGCTGTCGAAAGACGAACAAATCAAGAAAGAAGCGCGTATTAACGTAACGGCTTATCAGGGCAAAGTGCTGCTGGCAGGCCAGGCACCCAATACTGAATTAGCGTCTCGCGCTAAACAGATCGCGATGGGTGTAGAAGGTACAACAGAGGTGTTCAATGAAGTGCGCCAGGGCCAGCCAATTGGTTTGGGCGACGCGTCTTCCGATACCTGGATCACCACGAAAGTGCGTTCTCAGCTGCTGGGATCGGACCAGGTGAAATCGTCAAACGTGAAAGTGACCACCGAGAACGGCGAAGTGTTCCTGCTGGGTCTGGTGACTGAGCGTGAAGGGAAAGCGGCGGCGGATATCGCCAGCCGGGTGAGCGGCGTGAAGCACGTCACCACCGCGTTTACTTACATCAAGTAGTCCACACCTGACTGTAGGCCCGGTAAGCGCTAGCGCCACCGGGCTTTTTTTTACAGAAGCGCAATACCGCCCACAATCACCCCACTTAACGCTACCAGCCCTGCGGTCAGCCACAGCGCTTTCGCCGGGAATGACTTACGCAGCATGATAAGCGACGGCAGGCTGATCGCCGGCAGCGTAATCAGCAGCGCCAGCGCCGGTGCGGTACCCATGCCAGCCAGCATCATGGTCTGAACAATCGGAATTTCCGCCGCCGTTGGGATCACGAAGAGGCAGCCCGCGACCGCCATTGCGATTACCCACATCAGCGTGTTGTCGATAGCGCCATCCGCATGCGGGAACAGCCAGACGCGCGCCGCCCCCAATACCAGCACCGCCAGGATATAAACCGGGATGGTGCTCCAGAAAAGCTGCCACAGCGCGTTACCCCAGCGCGCAAAAAAACCACCCTGCGGCTCGCTGACGTCCAGCTCAACGGCAGCGGACTCAGGCGCGTTGTCCTTCACCAGTTTTTGCACCAGCGTCGCCACCACCAGCACCGTCGCCAGCCCGGCAACCAGGCGGATAGCCGCAAAATGCCACCCAAGCACAAAGCCCATAAATACCAGCGTTGCCGGGTTGAGCAGCGGGTTACCCATCCAGAACGCCAGCGCGCCGCCCATCGACACGCGCTGACGACGCATACCCGCCGCAACCGGTGCGGCGCAGCAGGAGCACATCATGCCCGGCAGGGCGAAAATCGTCCCCAGCAGCGTACCCTGAAAACGCGGCTGGCCGAGGGTTTTCACCAGCCAGTTGCGCGGGATCAGTACCTGAATCAACGAGCCCAGGATCACGCCTAAAACAGCGGCTTTCCAGACGGCAAGGAAGTAGACCATGGCGTAATCCCACGCCGCCTGAAGCGGGCTGGAATCAGCCTGAGCGAGAATAGATTTACCGATGCTGTGCGTTTCGGCGGCGGTGAAGGCTTTGCCGTAGTACGGCTGCCATTTTACATACCAGAGGCCAACAATGACCACGAGAAAGAAAAGTGCGGGCTTCCACCATTGGACAGGTGTTGCCGCCTGAGATGAAGACTGACCAGTCATAGCATTCCCCGGAGAGTGTTATTTAATTAGCCGGGGGAGTTTACGCCTCGTCCTGCGCGATTTCACGCAGTTTTGCCGAAGGGATAATGTTGACGCCCGCTTTCAACGGTGCCAGCCCTTCTTTTAGCATCGCAAGGGCGACATCCCGCGCCTCGATAGATTTCCAGTTGCCGGGAAGGATCTTAAACAGCGGGGCCAATATCGACTCGTTAAATCGGCGTTCGTCCCTGTGGCCGCTCAGCATCGAGGGGCGCACAATCGTCAGCTGCTCCCATTTCTGCGCAATCAGCGCATCCTCCATCTTGCCCTTTACCTTGTTGTAGAAGAAAGGCGACCCGGCATTGGCGCCCAGCGCGCTGACCACCAGAAAATGTTTTGCGCCCAGTTTTTTCGCCGTGAGCGCGGTGTCCACCACCAGCGTGTAATCGGCATGGATAAATGCCTCTTTGCTGCCCGCCTCACGCCGCGTGGTGCCCAGACAACAAAAGGCGATATCAATGGGGTCCTGGACCTGTGCCAGCGCGTCCGTCAGCTGCGGATCGTGCGGGTTAAATACGCCTGAGACGTCCGCCAGCGGCCGACGCGTCGGGGCGGCGATATAGTTCACGCGTCGATCCTGAATCAGCAACCGCAGCAGATGATCCCCCACCAGCCCGGTGGCGCCCGTAATCAGTACCTGACTCATCGTATCCCCTTTACAGAATTGTCCGTTTGCGAACTCAGCGTGGTCGACCACACTTAGAAGTCTGTTACAGGTAAGTATTTACCACAAGCGGAGAAAAATCAGTCTGAAGCCAAAACAACGGAGGAAGCATGGGCAAGAAAATCGCAGTCTTGATTACCGACGAGTTTGAAGATTCAGAATTCACCTCTCCAGCAGAGGCGTTCCGCAAGGCGGGACATGAGGTTATCACCATTGAGAAAGAGGCGGGCAAAACGGTGACAGGCCATAAGGGCGAAGCCAGCGTGACGATTGATGAGTCTATTGATAACGTCAGCCCGTCCGACTTCGACGCCCTGCTGCTGCCGGGCGGCCATTCACCGGATTCCCTGCGCGGAGACGAGCGCTTCGTGACCTTTACGCGAGATTTTGTTTCTACGGGCAAACCGGTCTTCGCCATCTGTCACGGCCCGCAGCTGCTGATCAGCGCCGAAGTCGTGCGCGGACGTAAGCTCACCGCCGTGAAGCCGATCGTTATCGATCTGAAAAACGCAGGGGCGGAGTTTTACGATCAAGAGGTGGTCAATGACAAAGACCAGCTGATCACCAGCCGAACCCCGGACGATCTCCCGGCGTTTAACCGCGAAGCGCTACGCCTGCTCGGCGCGTAACCAGTGCAGCTTCTTGCCAAAGCCCAGGGTGTTGTCGGTAAATTTCAGCTCATCGAGGCGGATTTCCCACACCGGGGCTTTTAGCGCAGCGGCAACGGGAAAGCGGCGCGTGTAGAGCTTACGGCGCGCGTCGCTCTCTTCGCCATCCAGACGACGGATCTCCCCTTTAAACTGCACGCCGCGGATCAGCGCGACTGTTTTCGGCTGCCCATTCACCGTACCCGCCACCTTTGCCTGCTGGCCGGTCATCTGCGCATGCCGCGTTTTGTCTTCACTCATGACGTAAAACGCGACGCGCTCAGGGTCGTAGTAGTAAAACGCGTTTGCGCACCACATCTCCCCCTCACTGTAGACGCACCAGGTGACGACGTGCTGCTTCGCCAGCCAGCGGTTAATGGCGGCCAGTGTTTCCATTTTCGTTCTCTCTCATGCTATGGTGCGTTCACCTTAACATACTGAATCTGTTTACCGTGTGCTGGTTTCTCTATCTTGTCCGAACCGCTGATAACGCACTCTACACCGGGATCACCACCGATGTGGCGCGGCGTTTTTTACAACATCAAACGGGGAAAGGGGCAAAAGCGCTGCGGGGGAAAGGGGAATTACAGCTTGCCTTTTCGGCGCCCGTCGGCGACCGATCGCTGGCGCTCAGGCTGGAATACCGCATCAAACAGCTGACGAAGCGCCAGAAAGAGCGCCTCGTGACCGGAGACGGCACCTTTGAGGCGCTACGCGAGAGCCTGATTAAAAGCGATTGAATTGATCGTGGTAGTCCACCAGGCCATTGACACCGTTGAGGGCGTCATCCGCCAGACGGTGCACCTGGAAGGCGGACTCGGTGCCCGGCCAACGGCAGCGCAGGTCGTAATGTGCGGCCTGCTCGAAGCCTAATCGGCCATAGAACGCCGGATCGCCCAGCGTGACTACGGCGGCATAGCCAAACTCATTCAGCGAGTCCAGCCCTTCATAGACTAACTGGCGCGCCAGACCTTGCCCGCGATAGTTTTCATCTACCGCCAGCGGTGCCATTCCTACCCACTGAAGATCGTCGCCCTGAACGATGACCGGGCTGAAGGCGACATAGCCGACAACCTGACCTTCATCATCGGTAGCAACCAGACCCAGCGTGATCAGGCCGTCTTCACGGAGATCGTGGACCAGTTGGGCTTCCGCATCGCTCGCAAACGAGCGGCGTAACAACGCATCGATACCCGGTGCATCAATCCCAATTTCGACTCGAATCAGCATGGCTCACCTACTGAAGTGTGTTTACCGTCCGGCGGGGTTTTCAGCCCGGCCTCAACAAAATCTGCCATTTGCATCAACATCACGCGCAGCGCTTTCGGCATCTGCTCCAGCTCAATGGCATCCATTAAATTCTTCACGTACAGGCCAAGCTCCGTGTCCCCTTCAATCACCAGACGGCGCTGGAAGAAGAGTGTGTCCGGATCCTGCTTCCGCGCGGCGATCATCAGCAGATCGCTGGCATCAGCGCTAAAGCTCACGTCCGCCTCGGCGGACTCGCGCACGATCAGCTGGCCGTTCTCTACGGAGGTAAACCAGCGCAGCCCGATGTCACGCACCTCAATGCTCAGCCAGCGGCCTTCCAGGAACTCCAGCTCACCGTCCTGCAACGCCTGTCGGAACTGCCAGCTCAGGACCTGCTCCAGCACCTGGCGCTTAAGTGCGAACGGTGCCAGCTTGACCGGCACGCTCAGCATAGATGGACCAAATTGTACGAGACGTGAACGCAGTTTCTCCAGCACGAGCTTTACTCCCTGATATCTGTAATCCCGCTATTTTGCCACATCCATTCCAGAACATAGCGGCGTAAATCAACAAACCGTCGTCCGGCTTACCTCATTATTGGTGTCATCAATACGCCATTAGCTGCCTTAAATCAAAAATTGTCGCCTGTGGGTTAATTAAAATCCCAGCTCGTTAACAATTTTGCGATCCCTGCGATCGAGAACATCAGGACAAATTATGGAGCTGCTCTGCCCTGCCGGAAACCTTCCGGCGCTTAAGGCGGCCATCGAAAATGGGGCCGATGCGGTCTATATCGGGCTAAAGGATGATACCAACGCCCGCCATTTTGCTGGCCTCAACTTTACGGAGAAAAAGCTTCAGGAAGCCGTTAACTTCGTTCATCAGCACCGCCGCAAACTGCACATTGCCATCAACACCTTTGCCCATCCTGATGGCTACGCCCGCTGGCAGCGCGCGGTGGACATGGCGGCGCAGCTGGGTGCCGATGCGCTGATCCTGGCCGACCTTGCCATGCTTGAGTATGCAGCAGAACGCTATCCGCATATTGAGCGCCACGTCTCTGTTCAGGCATCCGCCACCAACGAAGAAGCCGTGCGTTTTTATCATCAAAACTTCGACGTGGCCCGCGTGGTGCTGCCGCGCGTGCTCTCTATTCATCAGGTTAAGCAACTCGCGCGCGTCACGCCAGTACCGCTGGAAGTTTTTGCCTTTGGCAGCCTGTGCATCATGGCCGAAGGCCGCTGCTATCTTTCCTCTTATTTAACCGGTGAATCGCCGAATACCGTCGGAGCCTGCTCCCCTGCCCGCTTTGTTCGCTGGCAGCAAACTCCGCAGGGGCTGGAATCGCGCCTGAATGAGGTGCTAATTGACCGTTATCAGGACGGTGAAAACGCAGGCTATCCGACACTGTGTAAAGGTCGCTATCTGGTGGACGGCGAACGCTACCACGCGCTGGAAGAGCCCACCAGCCTCAATACGCTGGAGCTGCTGCCGGAACTGCTGGCGGCCAATATTGCCTCGGTGAAAATCGAAGGTCGCCAGCGTAGCCCGGCCTACGTGAGCCAGGTGGCGAAAGTATGGCGTCAGGCCATCGACCGCTGCATGGCGGACCCGCAGAACTACGCTCCGCAGGCGGCCTGGATGGAGACGCTCGGATCGATGTCCGAAGGCACGCAAACCACGCTGGGCGCGTATCACCGTAAATGGCAGTGAGATAACCATGAAATATTCATTAGGACCGGTGCTCTACTACTGGTCAAAAGAGACGCTGGAAGATTTTTACCAACAGGCCGCCGCCAGCAGCGCCGATGTGATTTATCTCGGCGAAGCGGTGTGCAGCAAGCGCCGCGCCACCAAAGTGGGCGACTGGCTGGATATGGCGAAAAGCCTGGCCGGAAGCGGCAAGCAGGTGGTGCTCTCGACGCTTGCGCTGGTTCAGGCCTCTTCCGAACTGGGCGAGCTGAAGCGCTATGTCGAAAACGGCGAGTTTCTGCTGGAAGCGAGCGATCTCGGCGTGGTGAACATGTGCGCTGAACGCAAGCTGCCGTTTGTCGCGGGCCATGCCCTGAACTGCTATAACGCCGTGACCCTGCGCCTGCTGCTCAAACAGGGAATGACGCGCTGGTGCATGCCGGTGGAACTCTCCCGCGACTGGCTGGCAAACCTGCTGAATCAGTGCGACGAGCTGGGCATTCGCAATCAGTTTGAAGTGGAAGTGCTGAGCTACGGGCATCTGCCGCTGGCCTACTCCGCCCGCTGCTTCACCGCGCGCTCGGAAGACCGCCCGAAAGACGAATGCGAGACCTGCTGCATCAAGTACCCGAACGGGCGCAGCATGCTCTCACAGGAGAATCAGCAGGTGTTTGTCCTGAACGGCATTCAAACCATGAGCGGCTATGTCTATAACCTCGGCAACGAGCTGGCGTCGATGGACGGGCTGGTGGACATGGTGCGTTTGTCGCCTCTGGATACAGGCGTGTTCGCAATGCTGGACGCCTTCCGCGCCAACGAAAACGGCGCTGCTCCGCTGCCGCTGACGGCAAACAGCGACTGCAACGGTTACTGGAAACGTCTCGCCGGGCTGGAACTTCAGGCCTAAAAAAGGCTCACTTTGTTAACAACGGTTATCATTTTTTAATGCAGTATTAAAGATTCACCGTCGACAAAGTGAGCTGTTATGACTGACAAAACCATTCCGTTTTCGGTGCTGGATCTGGCGCCGATCCCACAAGGCTCCTCGGCTCGAGAAGCCTTTTCGCACTCTCTCGATCTCGCTCAGCTGGCCGAAAAGCGTGGCTATCACCGCTACTGGCTGGCAGAGCACCACAACATGGTGGGCATCGCCAGCGCCGCCACCTCGGTACTGATTGGCTATCTGGCGGCAAATACGACAACCCTGCACCTGGGCTCCGGCGGCGTGATGCTGCCTAACCACGCCCCGCTGGTGATTGCCGAGCAGTTTGGCACCCTGAACACTCTCTATCCCGGGCGTATTGATTTGGGCCTTGGTCGTGCGCCGGGCAGCGACCAGCCGACCATGCGCGCCCTGCGCCGCCATATGAGCGGCGATATCGACAACTTCCCGCGCGACGTGGCCGAGCTGGTGGACTGGTTCGATGCGCGCGATCCTAACCCGCATGTGCGCCCGGTTCCGGGCTACGGTGAGAAGATCCCGGTTTGGCTGTTGGGATCAAGCCTGTATAGCGCACAGCTCGCCGCGCAGCTTGGGCTGCCGTTTGCGTTTGCCTCCCACTTTGCGCCGGATATGCTGCATCAGGCGCTGCACCTCTACCGCACGAACTTCAAACCTTCCGGGCGTCTGGAAAAACCTTACGCGATGGTCTGTATCAACATCATTGCCGCCGACAGCAACCGCGATGCGGAATTCCTGTTCACCTCCATGCAGCAGGCATTTATGAAGCTGCGTCGCGGTGAGACGGGCCAGCTGCCGCCGCCGGTGGAGAATATGCATCAACTATGGTCAGCCTCCGAACAGTATGGCGTTCAGCAGGCGCTGAGCATGTCGCTGGTGGGTGATAAAGCGAAAGTGCGTCACGGGTTGGAGGCAGTGCTTCGCGAAACGCAGGCGGATGAAATTATGGTTAACGGCCAGATTTTCGATCACCAGGCGCGTTTGCATTCGTTTGATTTGGCCATGCAGGTGAAAGAAGAGTTGGTGGGGTAGTTTTTTGCCGGATGGCGGCTTCGCCTTATCCGGCCTACGGTTTTCGCCCTCTCCCTTCGGGAGAGGGGCGGGGGGAGGGGATCAGACCGCACGGTTTAATGGTAAACAGGCAACAGGTTAAAACTCGACAGCACGTGTACCACCGCGTTGCCGATACCAAACACCAGAATCAGCGCAATCATCGGTTTGCCGCCCCAGACGCGGAATTTCGGGCTGCCGAAGCGCTTACGTGATTTACGTGCCAGCAGCGCTGGAACAATCGCCGCCCAGATGGTTGCCGCCAGTCCGGCATATCCGATGGCGTAGAGGAAACCGTTCGGCCACAGCAGGCCGCCCACAATCGGCGGCAGGAAGGTCAACAGCGCGGTTTTGAAGCGTCCCATCGCAGAATCATCAAAGCCAAACAGATCCGCCAGGTAGTCAAACAGCCCCAGGGTCACGCCGAGGAATGAGCTCGCCACGGCAAAGTTAGAGAAGACGACCAGCAGCAGATCCAGACTGCGGCTGTTAAGCACACCGCTCAGGGCTTGCACCAGCACGTCGATGTTACCGCCCTTCTGCGCAATGCCGATAAATTCTGGACGCGGGATGTTGCCCATCGTCCCGAGCAGCCAAATCACGTACAGCCCCAGCGCCAATAGCGTACCGTAGACCAGACACTTCATGATGGTGCGCGGATCTTTGCCGTAGTACTTCATGAGACTCGGCACGTTACCGTGGTAGCCGAACGACGCCAGACAGAAGGGCAGCGTCATCAGCAGGTACGGCGTGTAAGAGGTGTTCACTTCGGCGACGTTAAACAGCGTGGCGGGCGTCACGTGCCCCAGCAGGCTGCCGAAGGTCAGGAAGAAGGTGATGACCTTAGCGCCCAACACGATCGCCGTCATGCGGCTCACCGCCTTTGTACTCATCCAGACGATAAACGCCACGCCCAGCGCGAAGCACAGCCCCGCCAGACGCGCCGGAACGTTCAGCGACATCTCAGCAAAGGTGTGATGCAGAATCGAGCCGCTCGCGGAGATATACGCATAGGTCAGAATGTAGAGCACAAACGCGATGGACAGCCCGTTCACCAGGTTCCAGCCTTTGCCCAGCAGATCTTTGGTGATGGTGTCGAAGCTGGAGCCAATGCGGTAGTTCAGGTTCGCCTCAAGGATCATCAGCCCGGAGTGGAGCATGCAGAACCAGGTGAACACCAGCGCCGCCAGCGACCAGAAGAACCACGCACCTGACATGACCACGGGCAGGGAGAACATCCCAGCACCAATGATGGTACCGCCGATGATCACCACACCGCCAAGCAGCGAGGGTGACGTTTGGGTGGTGGTTAGTGTCGCCATACAGCCATTACTCCAGTCAAAAATGTGGTATGAAGTTTAATGTGCAGCACTGTACCAGTACAAGAGTACAAAAGAAATAAAAAAAGCCCCGATAGCGATTATCGGGGCTGTATATATTACTTTACGTCAGTGGCGTAAGGCTTACGCGTCACGGCGACGGCTAGAGCTGTCGTCACGACGTGGGCCACGGCTTTCACGGCGTTCGCCGGAGAAACGACGTGGTTCACCGCGACCTTCGCTACGACCGCCTTCACGACGCTCGCCACCGAAGCTGCGACCACCGCCACGACGTTCACCACCGCGGTCAGAGCGAGGCTGTGCATCACCCATCAGCTGCATGTTCATCGGCTTGTTCAGGATACGGGTACGCGTAAAGTGCTGCAGTACTTCGCCCGGCATGCCTTTTGGCAGTTCGATGGTGGAGTGAGTACCGAACAGCTTGATGTTACCAATGTAACGGCTGCTGATGTCGCCTTCGTTAGCGATCGCGCCAACGATATGACGAACTTCAACACCGTCATCACGGCCAACTTCAATGCGGTACAGTTCCATTTCACCAGCGTCACGACGCTCGCGACGTGGACGGTCTTCACCACCACGCTCTGGACGGTCACCGCGTGGGCCACGGTCATTGCGGTCGCCACGACGTTCGAAACGATCGTCACGGTCACGGAATTCACGCTTAGGACGCATTGGCGCATCAGGTGGCACGATCAGGCTACGTTCGCCCTGAGCCATTTTCAGCAGTGCTGCAGCCAGGGTTTCCATATCCAGCTCTTCGCCTTCAGCGACAGGCTGAATCTGCGACAGCAGCGCACGGTACTGATCCAGATCGCTGCTTTCCAGCTGCTGCTGTACTTTCGCGGCGAATTTTTCCAGACGGCGTTTGCCCAGCAGATCTGCGTTTGGCAGGTCAGCTTCTGGAATAGTCAGCTTCATGGTGCGTTCAATGTTACGCAGCAGACGACGCTCGCGGTTCTCAACGAACAGCAGCGCACGGCCCGCACGACCCGCACGACCGGTACGACCGATACGGTGAACGTAAGACTCAGAATCCATTGGGATGTCGTAGTTTACAACCAGGCTGATACGCTCAACGTCCAGACCACGTGCTGCCACGTCGGTTGCAATCAGGATATCCAGGCGACCATCTTTCAGACGCTCCAGAGTCTGCTCACGCAGGGCCTGGTTCATGTCGCCGTTCAGCGCTGCGCTATTGTAGCCGCTACGCTCCAGGGCTTCAGCCACTTCCAGGGTCGCGTTTTTGGTACGAACGAAGATGATCGCCGCATCAAAATCTTCTGCTTCCAGGAAACGGACCAGCGCTTCGTTTTTGCGCATGCCGTACACAGACCAGTAGCTCTGGCTGATGTCCGGGCGAGTGGTCACGCTGGACTGAATACGCACTTCCTGCGGCTCTTTCATGAAGCGGCGGGTAATGCGACGGATAGCTTCTGGCATGGTTGCAGAGAACAGAGCGGTCTGATGACCTTCCGGGATCTGCGCCATAATGGTTTCGACGTCTTCGATGAAGCCCATACGCAGCATTTCATCTGCTTCATCCAGTACCAGGCCGCTCAGTTTAGAGAGGTCCAGGGTACCGCGCTTCAGGTGATCCAGCAGACGACCCGGCGTACCGACGACGATCTGTGGACCCTGGCGCAGGGCGCGTAACTGCACGTCATAACGCTGGCCGCCGTAAAGGGCTACCACGTTTACGCCGCGCATATGTTTAGAGAATTCCGTCATGGCTTCAGCAACCTGAACAGCCAGTTCACGGGTTGGAGCCAGGACGAGGATCTGCGGTGCACGCAGGTCCGGATCGATGTTGTTCAGCAGCGGCAGCGAGAATGCTGCAGTTTTACCGCTACCAGTCTGGGCCATGCCCAGCACGTCACGACCAGAAAGCAGGTGTGGGATACATTCTGCCTGGATCGGAGATGGTTTTTCGTAACCCAGATCGTTAAGGGCTTCAAGGATAGGAGCCTTCAGGCCCAGATCTGCAAAAGTGGTTTCGAATTCAGCCATGTAGTACAAGTGCCTCGATATTAATGGCGGCCAGTCTACTTAGCTCATCGTGAAAATGATTAGCAATTTTCATTGAAAAGTGTGAACCGGCTCAAAGTAGGTGTATTGACGAACAACAACGCCCTCACCAGTGAAGGTGATGGCAATCAAAAGATTACGGGCTGATGTCTATGTCGTCAGCTATTGCTGGTCCGATTCTGCCAGGTCGTCTTGCTCCTGGCCCAAGAGCGATAATTCCAACAATGCATAACGGTGCTCAACGAAGTTATGTACGTTGTTAGCAACCGCTAATTTGAACAGTGCCGTAGCGCTGTCCTTATCCCCCAGACTTAGGTAGTACTTACCTAAATAGAAGTTGGTTTCACTGAGATGCTCAGCGAGCGAGGTGTTATCCGTTGCGTCCGCCTTGAGCCGTTCCATCAGCGTTGCTTCGCTAATGTTGCCCAGGTAGAACTCGACAATGTTCCATCCCCATTGTTCCTTGTCCGATTTATCGAAGCGCTGCTTCAGTGCTTCTTTGGCCTGCTTCTCATCGAGCTTCTGCTCAACGATGTAAAGCCACAGGCTGCGGAAAGGATCATTAGGATCGTCTTGATAAAACGCCAGCAGATCATCTTGCGCTAACTTATCACGACCGCCGTAATACAATGCGATACCGCGATTCAAGTGCGCGTAGTTGTAAGTTGGATCAAGCTCAAGTACAGAATCAAACGCTTCATAGGCAGCATCAAAATTGCCTGCCTGCGTTAAGTAAATGCCTAAGTAATTGAATACTTCAGGCATATCAGGTCGAATTGCCAGCGCTTGTGAAAAATCATTCCGCGCTAATGCCCTCAGACCGAGACTATCATACAACACTCCGCGCTCATATAAAAGCTGTGCGCGTTCGTCATCGGTTAAAGCCCGACTGGCAAGAATTTGTTCCATGCGTGCCAGAATCACTTCCTGCTGCAAAGTCGGTTGCAATGGCACTGCGAGGACTTCGCTCTTACGCCAGGCAGAGTTGCTGCATCCTGCCAGCGTTAAAGCTGTCGCAACGAAACACCAGCGCAAAAAAGGCTTCATTTCCCACTCCCGAAGACAACTATTGGATGAACGTCCTGTCCCCCGGCGGCTTAACAAGGCGTCCTGCCTGATAATAAACCCTCCGCCGAAGCGGAGGGCAAATGCTACCTTACTCGCCTTGTTCTGCGGCTGGCGCTTCTGGCGCAGCGGCAGGAGACTGCTCGGTTGCTTCTTTAATGCTCAGACGGATACGGCCCTGACGGTCAACTTCCAGAACCTTAACCGGCACTTCCTGACCCATCTGCAGGTAATCGGTCACTTTCTCAACGCGCTTGTCAGCGATCTGAGAGATGTGAACCAGACCTTCTTTACCGCCACCGATGGCAACGAACGCGCCAAAGTCAACGATACGGGTCACTTTACCGGCGTAGACACGACCCACTTCGATCTCAGCAGTGATCTCTTCGATGCGGCGGATAGCGAATTTCGCTTTTTCGCCGTCGGTTGCTGCGATTTTCACAGTACCGTCATCTTCGATTTCGATCGTGGTGCCAGTCTCTTCGGTCAGCGCACGGATTACGGAACCGCCCTTACCGATAACGTCTTTGATCTTGTCTGGATTGATCTTGATGGTGTGGATACGCGGAGCGAACTGAGAAATGTCGCCACGTGGCGCGTTAATCGCCTGTTCCATCACACCCAGGATGTGCAGACGCGCACCTTTAGCCTGGTTCAGAGCAACCTGCATAATCTCTTTGGTGATACCTTCAATTTTGATATCCATCTGCAGCGCAGAGATACCTTCGCGGGAACCCGCGACTTTGAAGTCCATATCGCCCAGGTGGTCTTCGTCGCCCAGGATGTCAGACAGAACAACAAAGTTGTCGCCTTCTTTCACCAGACCCATAGCGATACCAGCCACAGCGGCTTTGATTGGTACGCCTGCATCCATCAGCGCCAGAGAGGCACCACACACGGAAGCCATGGAAGAAGAACCGTTAGATTCGGTGATTTCAGAAACCACACGAACGGTGTACGGGAATTTGTCAGCTTCTGGCATCACTGCCAGCACGCCGCGCTTCGCCAGACGACCGTGACCAATTTCACGACGCTTCGGCGAGCCAACCATACCGGTTTCACCTACGGAGTACGGAGGGAAGTTGTAGTGGAACAGGAAGCTGTCAGTACGCTCGCCCATCAGTTCGTCGATGTTCTGTGCGTCACGTGCGGTACCCAGGGTCGCGGTAACCAGGGCCTGCGTTTCGCCACGGGTGAACAATGCGGAACCGTGAGTACGTGGCAGTACGCCAGTACGAACGTCCAGACCACGGATCATATCTTTTTCACGTCCATCGATACGCGGTTCACCTGCCAGTACGCGGCTGCGAACGGTGTTTTTCTCGATAGCGTGCAGAATTTCGCTCAGCTCATTAGCATCCAGGGACTCATCTTCAGCCACCAGCGTCGCGATGGTTTCTGATTTGATGACGTCAACCTGAGCGTAACGCTCTTGTTTGTCGGTGATGCGGTATGCATCGCTCAGGCGTGCGCCTGCCAGTGCAGCAACGCGAGCATTCAGCGCGTCGTTGACGGCTTCTGGCTGCCAGTCCCAACGTGGTTTACCGGCTTCTTTCACCAGATCGTTGATGTTCTGGATAACAATCTGCTGCTGATCGTGGCCAAACACCACAGCGCCCAGCATCTGGTCTTCGCTCAGCAGTTCAGCTTCGGATTCCACCATCAGAACTGCCGCTTCGGTACCGGCAACCACCAGGTCCAGCTTACTTTCTTTCAGCTCTTCCTGAGTTGGGTTCAGCACGTACTGGTCGTTGATGTAGCCAACGCGCGCGGCACCGATTGGGCCATTGAATGGAATACCAGACAGTGACAGGGCAGCAGATGCGCCGATCATCGCAACGATATCCGGGTTAACCTGTGGGTTAACGGAAACAACGGTCGCGATAACCTGTACTTCGTTAACGAAGCCTTCCGGGAACAGCGGACGAACCGGGCGGTCAATCAGACGCGCGATCAGGGTTTCGCCTTCGCTTGGACGGCCTTCACGACGGAAGAAGCCACCCGGGATTTTACCGGCAGCGTAGGTACGCTCCTGGTAGTTAACGGTCAGCGGGAAAAAGTCCTGACCTGGTTTAGCTTTTTTCTGGCCAACAACGGTAACGAATACCGCGGTGTCATCCATGCTTACCATAACGGCAGCAGTAGCCTGACGTGCCATCATGCCGGTTTCCAGCGTGACGGTATGTTGACCATACTGGAATTTACGAACGATCGGATTCAGCAAAGTTCTGTCCTTTCTTAAATGTATGACAGCACACCACAGGTGTGCTGACGATTTAACCCGACCTTCTTCGCATCCTCGCGACTAATGACAACCGACACCCCCATGGGTGAAGCCTCTCATTAGCCGCGCGAACCTCTGCAATGAAGATCATTTATAGCAACAATACAATAGTTTCCAGTGAATTGCTGCCGTCTGGTTGAAAAAAGGGGCCATCAGGCCCCCTTTTCTGAAACTCGCAAGACTTAGCGACGCAGACCCAGACGCTCGATCAGCGCGGTGTAACGTGCAACATCTTTACGTTTCAGGTAGTCGAGCAGTTTACGACGCTGAGAAACCATACGCAGCAGACCACGACGGCTGTGGTGATCTTTTTTGTGCTCTGCAAAGTGACCCTGCAGGTGGTTAATCTGTGCAGTCAGCAGTGCAACCTGAACTTCGGTAGAACCGCTGTCGTTAGTACCACGACCAAACTCAGAAACGATTTTAGCTTTAGCTTCAACGCTTAGAGACATTTTCAAACTCCAGAATATAAAGAATGTAAGGATGCCGATCTCTAATTCAGCAATCCCAGTATACGACCAACAAACTGTTAAACAATTTGCAGATCGTTAAGCGGCGATATTCTACTCGTCTCCCCTGCTTATCGCAAGGTGAGGTGTTATCGCCGTCACGCTTCGACCGGATACTCGACGACCAGACGACGCGGCGCAACGCGCCCTTCACCGTCCATTTCGCCCATACCGATGAATTTCCCGTCGTCACCTTCCGTCACGCGTACCAGCCCTTCAAGCGGCGCATCCGCCGTACGAACCGGGTTTCCGTTCTTAAAGTAAACGGACGATGTTAAAGGAAGATTAACGATCGGAAAGTCCGCCGCCGGACTGTCCATTGGCATCAGCAAGGGATCCAGCAATTCTGCTGGCGCTATTCCCTGCACTTCCGCTTGTTCAACCAGCTCGCGAAGATGCTCAAGCGTCACCATGCGTTCGACCGGATACTTGCTGACAGCCAGACGACGCAGGTAAATCACATGCGCCCCGCAGCCCAGCTTTTCACCGAGGTCGTCGATGATGGTACGAATATAGGTGCCTTTCGAACAGTGTACTTCCAGCTCCAGCTCATCGCCTTCATGGCGAATGAACAGCAGTTCATACACGGTAATCGGACGGGCTTCACGCGGAACGTCGATGCCCTGGCGCGCATATTCGTAGAGCTTCTTGCCCTGATATTTCAGCGCCGAATACATCGACGGCACCTGCATCGTGTCACCACGGAAGCTTTCCAGCGCCGCATCAAGCTGCTCTGCGCTGAAGGTCACCGGGCGCTCTTCCACGACCTGGCCATCCGCGTCGGAGGTATCCGTGCGCTGACCCAGTTTAGCGATAACGCGATAACGCTTATCGGAATCCAGCAGGTACTGGGAGAACTTTGTGGCCTCTCCCAGACAGACCGGCAGCATACCGGTCGCCAGCGGATCCAGCGCACCCGTATGGCCCGCACGGTTGGCGTTAAAAATACGCTTCACTTTTTGCAGTACGTCGTTGCTGGATGCGCCCTGCGGTTTATCCAGCAGCAGTACGCCATGCACGTCGCGACCGCGACGACGAGGACGACTCATCAGTCCTCCTTGCTGTCGTCCGCTGGGTTCACACGACGCTCATCGTCATGTTTCACCACGCTGGTTACCAGGTTGGACATGCGCATACCTTCTACCAGCGAGTTATCGTAGAAGAAGGTCAGCTCAGGCACGATACGCAGACGCATCGCTTTGCCGAGCAGAGAGCGGATGAAACCAGAGGCTTCCTGCAGCGCTTTAATGCCGTTTTTTACCGCGGCTTCGTCCTGATCGTTCAGGAAAGTCACGAACACTTTGGCATACGCCAGATCGCGGGACATCTCAACGCCAGACACGGTGGTCATCATGCCAATACGCGGGTCTTTGATTTCGCGCTGCAGGATGAGCGCGATCTCTTTTTGCATTTCCTGCGCCACGCGCTGTGGGCGACCGAATTCTTTCGCCATAATAAATTCTCCAGACAAAAAAGGGGCTAAAAGCCCCTTTTAAAATTATTGCCGGGTGGCGCTTCGCTTACCCGGCCTACGTCAGCCAATCTTCAGTCGACGAAGATTACGCGATGGTACGCTGAATTTCGATGATCTCGAACACTTCGATCATATCGCCAACGCGAACGTCGTTGTAGTTCTTCACGCCGATACCACATTCCATGCCGTTACGGACTTCGTTAACGTCATCTTTGAAGCGGCGCAGGGATTCCAGCTCGCCTTCGTAGATAACCACGTTGTCACGCAGTACGCGGATAGGGTTGTGACGCTTGATGTTACCTTCGGTAACCATACAGCCCGCGATCGCACCGAATTTCGGTGATTTGAACACGTCACGTACTTCAGCCAGACCGATGATCTGCTGTTTCAGCTCAGGAGAGAGCATGCCGCTCATCGCTGCTTTCACTTCGTCAATCAGGTTATAGATGACGGAGTAGTAGCGCAGATCCAGGCTTTCGGATTCAATCACTTTACGCGCAGACGCATCCGCACGAACGTTGAAGCCAACCAGGATAGCGTTGGAGGCAGCAGCCAGGGTTGCGTCGGTTTCGGTGATACCACCTACGCCAGAACCGATGATCTTCACTTTCACTTCGTCGGTAGACAGTTTCAGCAAGGAGTCGGAGATCGCTTCCACAGAACCCTGAACGTCAGCTTTCAGAACGATATTCACTTCGTGAACTTCGCCCTCGGTCATGTTTGCGAACATGTTCTCGAGTTTAGATTTCTGCTGACGAGCCAGTTTAACTTCACGGAATTTACCCTGACGATACAGTGCAACTTCACGCGCTTTCTTCTCATCACGCACAACGGTCACTTCGTCACCGGCAGCCGGAACACCGGACAGGCCCAGGATTTCCACTGGAATGGATGGACCTGCTTCCAGCACTTCCTGACCCAGTTCGTTACGCATCGCACGAACGCGACCGTATTCGAAACCACACAGAACGATGTCGCCTTTGTGCAGGGTACCTTCGCGAACCAGAACGGTTGCAACCGGACCACGACCTTTATCCAGGAAGGATTCGATCACCGCACCGCTCGCCATACCATTACGGATCGCTTTCAGCTCCAGAACTTCAGCCTGCAGCAGAATAGCGTTCAGCAGGTCGTCGATACCGGTACCCGCTTTTGCAGATACTGGGATGAACTGCGCTTCACCGCCCCACTCTTCCGGCATAACGCCGTACTGAGACAGTTCGTTCTTCACGCGATCCATATCGGCTTCTGGCTTATCGATTTTGTTGACTGCAACAACCAGAGGTACCTGCGCCGCTTTTGCGTGCTGGATAGCTTCGATGGTCTGTGGCATCACGCCGTCGTCTGCTGCAACAACCAGTACAACGATATCCGTAGCCTGAGCACCACGAGCACGCATTGAGGTAAACGCTGCGTGGCCTGGGGTATCCAGGAAGGTGATCATGCCGTTTTCGGTTTCTACGTGGTAAGCACCGATGTGCTGGGTAATACCACCCGCTTCGCCGGAGGCAACCTTCGTAGAACGAATGTAGTCAAGCAGAGAGGTTTTACCGTGGTCAACGTGACCCATGATGGTCACAACCGGTGCACGCGGTTCAGCCGCTGCGCCGGTGTCACGGTCGCTCATTACCGCTTCTTCCAGCTCGTTTTCACGACGCAGGATAACTTTGTGGCCCATCTCTTCAGCAACCAGCTGTGCGGTTTCCTGATCGATAACCTGGTTGATGGTCGCCATGGCACCCAGCTTCATCATCGCTTTGATGACCTGAGAACCTTTAACAGCCATCTTGTTCGCCAGATCGCCAACGGTGATGGTTTCACCAATCACAACGTCACGGTTAACGGCCTGAGCTGGCTTCTGGAAGCCCTGCTGCAGAGCGGAACCTTTACGCTTGCCGCCTTTACCACCGCGAACAGCTGCACGCGCTTCTTCACGGTCAGCTTTAGATTCAGCGTGCTTGTTGCCTTTTTTCGCTGGACGCGCGGCTTTCGCACTGCGAGTACGACCGCGACCACCTTCAACTTCACGGTCGTTGTCGTCTTCAGCCTGACGCGCGTGCTGAGAAGTGGTCACATGATAGTCGCTGGTGTCTTCAGTCGTTTCAGCGGTATTCACACCATTCTTCTCGTTTTCTTCTGCCATACGGCGCGCTTCTTCAGCGACACGGCGAGCTTCTTCTTCCAGCTTACGGCGGGCTTCTTCTTCCGCTTTACGCTTCAGCTCGGCAGCTTCATTTTCACGGCGGGCTTTTTCAGCCTGGGCGGTTTTGGTCATTTCGTCTGTCTGTTGATTGCTCACTTTGTCTTTTTCCGCAGCGTCACGCTTCACTTTATCACTTGCGTCGCGTTTCGCTTTTTCTGCGGCCTCACGTTCAGCTTTTAATTCTGCTTCACGTTTGGCGGTTGCTTCCGCCGCACGCTGAGCTTGTTCTTCCGCTTCACGCTGTGCCTGCTCTTCCGCGGCAAGGCGTTCTGCCTCTTGCGGATCACGTTTTACAAAGGTGCGCGTCTTGCGGACTTCAATTTGTACCGATTTGCTTTTGCCACCGGTACCAGGGATGTTTAACGTGCTACGCGTTTTGCGCTGCAGCGTTAACTTGTCAGGCGTAGAACCGTGTTCGCGGTTCAGGTGCGTTAACAAGGTTTGTTTTTCTTGCGCGGTCACCGAGTCATCAGCGGACTTCGGGATCCCTGCATCAGCAAATTGCTGTACCAGGCGGTCCACGGAGGTCTGAATCTCAGCAGCCAGCGATTTTACAGTTACATCAGTCATGCTGTTCCTTCCTGCTACAGTTTATTACGCTTCGTCGCCGAACCAGCAAATATTACGTGCGGCCATGATGAGCTCGCCGGCTTTCTCGTCGGTTAAACCTTCGATATCAGCCAGGTCATCAACGCCTTGCTCAGCGAGATCTTCCAGCGTACAAACACCACGGGCAGCCAGCTTGAACGCAATCGCACGATCAAGACCTTCCAGATTCAGCAGGTCATCAGCCGGCTTCTTATCGCCAAGGCTTTCTTCCTGAGCCAGTGCCAGGGTGGTCAGTGCGTTTTTAGCGCGTTCACGCAGGGCTTCAACAGTTTGTTCATCCAGACCGTCAATTTCCAGCAGCTCTTTCATTGGCACATAGGCCAGTTCTTCCAGCGTAGAGAAACCTTCTTCAACCAGAACAGTGGCGAAGTCTTCGTCAATGTCGAGGTATTTAGTGAAGGTATCGATCGCCGCATGGGCTTCAGCCTGATGCTTAGCCTGCAGGTCATCAACGGTCATCACGTTGAGTTCCCAGCCGCTCAGCTGTGACGCCAGACGTACGTTCTGACCGTTACGGCCAATCGCCTGCGCCAGGTTGCCCGCTTCTACAGCGATATCCATGGTGTGTTTGTCTTCGTCAACAACGATAGACGCGACATCAGCCGGAGCCATTGCGTTGATCACGAACTGCGCCGGGTTGTCGTCCCACAGAACGATATCGATACGCTCGCCGCCCAGTTCGGTCGAAACCGCCTGAACGCGCGCGCCGCGCATACCGACGCAAGCACCGACCGGGTCGATACGCTTGTCGTTGGTTTTCACCGCGATTTTCGCACGGGAGCCCGGATCGCGAGCCGCCGCTTTGATCTCGATAACTTCTTCGCCGATTTCAGGCACTTCGATACGGAACAGTTCAACCAGCATTTCTGGTTTAGAACGGGTCACGAACAGCTGTGCACCACGTGCTTCAGGACGCACGGCGTACAGAACACCACGGATACGGTCGCCTGGGCGGAAGTTTTCACGCGGCAGCATGTCTTCGCGCAGGATCACGGCTTCAGCGTTACCCGGCATCCCTTCGGATTTGATCTCCAGAGAGATGTTGTCGCGATTCACTTTCTTCACCACGCCGGTGATGATTTCGCCTTCCTGATCGCGGAACTGATCGACAACCAGCGCACGCTCGGCTTCGCGAACTTTCTGCACGATAACCTGTTTAGCGGTCTGGGTTGTGATACGGTCGAAGGTCACAGATTCAATCTGATCTTCAACGTACTCACCCACATTCAGACTTTCGTCTTCATAACGTGCCGCTTCCAGCGTGATCTCTTTGGTCGGCTGGGTCACTTCTTCAACGATTACCCAACGACGGAATGTATCGAAGTCACCGCTTTTACGATCGATTTCTACGCGAACATCGATCTCTTGTTCGTATTTTTTCTTGGTTGCTGTAGCCAGTGCACTTTCCAGCGCTTCGAAAATCTTCTCACGCGGCAGTGATTTCTCGTTGGAGACGGCTTCAACAACAGCCAAAATTTCTTTGTTCATCGCGGGCTTTTCACCTCAATCCAGACTGTTAAAAGTGGGGAACCAGGTTCGCCTTCTGGATATTACTCAGCGCGAACACTTCATCTTTGCCTTCGACTGTCACCGTGATCATTTCACCATCAACGGCTTTGATAATTCCCTGCCATTTACGGCGGTTCTGTACGGCCATACGCAGAACGAGAGCCACTTCTTCACCGGTAAAGCGCACATAGTGCTCGGCCGTGAACATCGGGCGATCGAGGCCAGGTGAGGAAACTTCCAGGTTGTACGCAACGGTAATCGGGTCTTCAACATCAAGAACCGCACTCACCTGGTGGCTAACATCAGCACAATCATCAACATTGATGCCATCTTCACTATCAATATAGATGCGCAGCGTCGATGTACGGCCGCGAACGAATTCGATGCCGACCAGTTCGTAGCCCAGTGCTTCGACCGGTGCAGTAATCATCTCTGTTAATTTTTGCTCTAATGTGGACAAGCCCACCCCCAAGACATAAAAAAAGGGCGTAAAGCCCAGTTATTCTGTAGTCAGATAACAAAAAACCCCGATAAATCGGGGCTTTAGATAACTGAACCCTATAGCCACAACTGTGGCCTGGAGCACTCTCCGAAAGAATTTTTTCAAATCCAGCTACGAAGGCTCTAAGTCTTCACAGTATATTTGAAAAAGAACTTTATGGGAAAGTGGTTGCGGGGGCCGGATTTGAACCGACGACCTTCGGGTTATGAGCCCGACGAGCTACCAGGCTGCTCCACCCCGCGCCTGAAACGTGGCAAATTCTACGCGTTTTGGGTAGAAAATGCAAATAATGCTGGGATTTGGTACCGAAGACGGGACGTAAAATCGGCGTTTAGTATATTGATAGTTGGCCCCGCCTGTCAAGGCGACTTCCGCCAGAGCGATCAGACCAAATTTTTTACAAAAAACGCGTGAGTCTCTTCCGGTCTTCGGCAAAAGATGATTAAATGAATACTCACTTATTTTGCATAAAAATGCACAAGAGAGCGAAAGCGGTCTCTAATCAGTCAATCAAGCAGGGTTTTATTATATGACGACGATTCTCAAGCATCTTCCGGTAGGACAACGTATTGGCATCGCTTTCTCAGGCGGCCTGGATACCAGCGCTGCACTGCTGTGGATGCGCCAAAAGGGAGCGGTTCCGTATGCATATACTGCGAACCTGGGACAGCCAGATGAGGAAGATTATGATGCGATCCCTCGTCGTGCCATGGAGTATGGCGCAGAGAACGCGCGACTGATTGACTGCCGTAAGCAGCTGGTAGCCGAAGGTATCGCTGCGATTCAGTGCGGTGCTTTCCATAACACCACTGGCGGCCTGACCTATTTCAATACCACCCCGCTGGGCCGTGCGGTTACCGGCACCATGCTGGTTGCTGCGATGAAAGAAGACGGCGTCAACATCTGGGGTGACGGTAGCACCTATAAAGGCAACGATATCGAACGTTTCTATCGTTATGGCCTGCTGACCAACGCCGAGCTGCAGATCTACAAGCCGTGGCTGGACACCGACTTCATCGACGAGCTGGGTGGTCGTCATGAGATGTCTGAATTCATGATTGCCTGCGGTTTCGACTATAAGATGTCCGTCGAGAAAGCCTACTCCACCGACTCCAACATGCTGGGTGCGACGCACGAAGCGAAAGACCTGGAATTCCTGAACTCCAGCGTGAAGATCGTTAACCCGATCATGGGCGTGAAGTTCTGGGACGAAAACGTCAAAATCCAGGCAGAAGAAGTGACCGTACGCTTCGAGCGCGGCCATCCGGTCGCGCTGAACGGCAAAACGTTCTCAGACGACGTAGAGCTGATGCTGGAAGCTAACCGCATTGGCGGTCGTCACGGTCTGGGCATGAGCGATCAGATTGAAAACCGCATCATCGAAGCGAAAAGCCGTGGCATCTATGAAGCCCCGGGAATGGCGCTGCTGCACATCGCTTACGAGCGTCTGCTGACCGGTATTCACAACGAAGACACTATCGAACAGTATCACTCGCATGGCCGTCAGCTGGGCAAACTGCTGTATCAGGGCCGCTGGTTCGATCCGCAGGCGCTGATGCTGCGTGATGCGCTGCAGCGTTGGGTGGCAAGCGCAATCACCGGTGAAGTGACGCTGGAGCTGCGTCGTGGCAACGACTATTCCATCCTGAACACCGTGTCTGACAACCTGACCTATAAAGCAGAACGTCTGACCATGGAGAAAGGTGAATCCGTGTTCTCACCGGACGATCGTATTGGCCAACTGACCATGCGTAACCTGGACATCACCGACACCCGTGAGAAGCTGTTCAACTACGTTGAGAATGGCCTGCTTTCTGCCAGTTCCGGTAACGGCCTGCCGCAGGTTGAAAACCTGGAGCACAGCGATAAGAAGTAATCGCTGATGTAACATGCAAAAGGCGTCCTGGGGACGCCTTTTTTTATCTGGATTTCGTAGGCCCGGTAAGCGCAGCGCCACCGGGCAACATGGCGGGTGGCGCTGCGCTTACCCGCCCTACAAAAGATCGGCGCCCCATAATCTACAGACGAAAAAAAAGACGTCTTTCGACGTCTTTCTTCTGGAATATTGGTACCGAGGATGGGACTCGAACCCACAAGCCCGTTAGGGCACTACCACCTCAAGGTAGCGTGTCTACCAATTCCACCACCTCGGTACGGAATACTTACTGCGGGATATCGCTGGTTGGCTTAGCCGGTGCAGCTGGCTGAGTCTGCTCAGTTTTTGCTGGTGCGCTCAGATTTTCCCACTCGCTTCCTTTACTGGTCTTGTTGCTGTTGATATTGCCCAGCACCAGACTGATGATGAAGAACAGCGTAGCCAGAATCGCCGTTGTGCGGGTCATGAAGTTCGCAGAACCACTTGAACCAAACAGCGTACCGGAAGCGCCTGCTCCGAAGGAGGCTCCCATATCAGCGCCTTTACCTTGCTGCAGCATGATCAGCGCTACGAGAGCGATGGCTACAATAAGGAAAATAACTAAAAGAGCTTCGTACATAATCAACCTGTTCCTTGCGGATTTGCCGCATACCAATGCTTCGACCAATTAGCAGGATTTCTGTTTCCCACTGAAGCGGGTGTGAATACTAACCAAAGCGAATGTGCTTCGCAAGGGCAATTTTGACGCATTGTATCAACTGCGGAAAAAAACAGCAAAAAGCCATCAAAAGTTTAAAAACAGAACTGCAACTGCCTCACTTTTAAGCACTTATCCAGAAAGCGCGCTTGCGCGCGCTTTTTCTTACGCTTCGATTGGCGCACGCCAGTCATCAGCACCAGACGTACCTGATACAGTATGTTCCCAGGTAATCTTACGATAAGCCAGAGACACTTTTACCAGCTGTGTAAACTCCGCCTTCTGCAGATCCTGACAGTGCGGCATCTGGCAGTCGATATCCACAATGGTCGCATCATCCAGGATGGTTGAGAAGAAGTGTTCCTGCTTGCCTTCAATTGACGTGCGATACCATTTCATTTCAACTTTAGGCAGCATCTCGCCGGAAGCCAGGGCATTGTAAAGAAGAGGAACCGCTTTATTCAATGCAACAGTGAATCTGAACGGTTTATGCGCACGCTGGCCTGATGGCTGGCCTGACTGCGGATCGGTCGGAACCGTAACGACATGTTCGAATTCCTGAACCAGCATCTGGTCCTCATGTCCCTGAACATAGATGTTACCGACAGAGTCAGATGTGAACGCACCGGAAGTAATGTTACCCTGGGTTTTGCCCTGGATTGAGATATAACATGGAGTTGGCATTTCAATTTCCTTTGAAAAAAAACCATTAGTTAAGTGAAAAAAAACATCCTGTCTCTTTTCACAACAGAAGAGAATATTCAGCGTCCAGCGGAATAAAACATCTCTGCCAAAAAAGTACCATGCGCTGCGCGCAATAAATTTCTCATGCCTGGGTCAAATGTAAAAAAGCATGAAGAACGTTTTTTCCATTGAGAAAAAAATTGCCATTTAGCGGTTAAATATAACTTCTAAAAATAATAAGGCTCTTTTCTTTATGAAATCAGCCAAAAGCATTCACTAAATTAATAATACTATTCATTGTTCACACGCTGTTGCAAAGGGATTTCACTGCTATTCATTTGCCCATCCACCCATTTATATTGCCACGCGCGTTGCGCCGTCATCAGTGGATTCGGGTCCGGGCTTATCCACATTTGCACAGGGCCAAAAAAATCAGCAAGGCGAACAGAAGCCAGGTTCTGCAACCAATGGTTAAACACCCGCGGGTCATAAAAACGAAACCGGCTCGAAGCCCCGCCTTCTTCCTTTATATAGAGTAGTCCCTGGAGATGGCGGATAAGCTGTTCAGGTTCATCCACATCAGCAACCAGCCACAGCGCATTGAACCCATATTCAGGCCTGGAGAGGATGTATTGCACCAGCCGCGGTTTAGTCCATGCCGCCAATAGCCATGGCCCTTTGACAGCGAGCGCTTGTTCATCAGCACGAAACAGTGAATAACTCGCCACCTCCAGCGCATCGGCCATTCCCTGAACGGAGGCGTCAAGGGCGTTATCGACAATAACCCACAATGGCAGCCCTGCTTCACACAGACGGTAAATCGTATTTTGCGTGACATCGGTTTTAACCGGCGCTCTGGGGTTTAGGGAACACGGGTTAAGTAAGGCCAGCTCTTCTAGAATCGTTAATTTCTCCGGGCCTAGTGCCCCCTGGCTCAGCAGAGCCTGCACGTCTGCCTGTAACCAGAAATGGCTTCCCCCGATAAGAGAGATCGCCAGCATGCGTGGAAACCCTCCGCGCGTAAACAGGTTATGTTCCCGCGCACGCTTAACCTGCTCTTCAAGCCAGCACATTCCCTCCAGGCCCGACGGCAAAGCAGGAATATCATCGCGCTTACTGACATCCCGCAGGGCATTACAAATCATCGCATTTTCTGTTCCCTGTTCAAGTACCCGACGGTCTTCATCGCGTAAATGCCAAAACGACTTTTCCATTTACTCTCCTTCCGGCTCCGTCTTTGACGGAGCCATTTCAGCTCAATTAATTGCGGAACATCTGAATATCTTCGTCTGCGCCTTTGCGCATTTTGATGCTTTCCAGCACCCATATCGCCAGCTCTTCACCGCTGATCTTGTCACGCAGCTCTGGCGGCAGATCGCGGGTGTCGAACCGTCCGGAAATTTTGATCAGCGGCTTCATATGATTCCCGGTCTCGACATCACTTGGGATCCACTGGAATTCCCGGGCAGACGGATTGGTTTTATCGCGGCTGGTATACAGCTCGCCTTTCATACCGCCGACTTCAATGGTTGTGCTCGGGAAGAAGAGTTGCAGCAGTTTGCCTTTGGAGACACGGCTCTGGAGTTTGGCTTCTTCTCCTTTGAGGTAGGTTTCTACATCCACCGACAGAAACGTTTTTGAGTTCTCACGCTTTGAATGCCAGACCATATGATAGGACTCATTCTTTTCGAGCCGACCCGGATAGTAGTGATATTCGTTATCGAGGCAGAAACCCGGAGCATAATGAGGGTACGGTTTATAGGTGATTTTATTGATATCATCCATTTGCGCGTCCAGCTGGCGCTGGACATGCTGGCGAAGTTGATCTTCGGGCATAGGGCGAGGTAGGTCTATGGTATTTCCATTTAATAAAAGCCATTCTTTTCGTTCAGTTATTTCTTTTAAATAAAATACTCTGAACATATACAATTTTGCTAACGAGCTAGCCACATTAGTAGTGTTGAGATATTCCACTATTACACGTGGATTACTTTTCATATCCTGATGGATTATTTTACTTCCATAGCCGATACTATCCTTGCGCATATCAGGCGCAATTGTATCTTTGATATACTGCTGCCAATCTGTTTCAAGAGTAGGATTACCTGCTCTTATCGCAGTAACCATTTCAAGATAAAAATTCTCAAAATTATAATTAGCACTATGCATATACATATAATCAGGCAGCTCAACATCATAGCGCCCAAAACACTGTTTCTGCGTCGACACTTTATTATTTAACATAGAGTCTTTTCCTTTCGCCATATGACCACACCCTTGCAAAATCACTGCAAAACTTAAGATTAACGCCGCAGATAACTTTCTATTCATTTCTTTTATTCCTACAAGCCTGAGGATAACGGGCCGCTATGTAAACGAGCGTGCCCACGGCGTCGTCAGTGGGCGAACATCTGAATATCTTCGTCTGCGCCTTTTCGCATTTTGATGCTTTCCAGCACCCATATCGCCAGCTCTTCACCGCTGATCTTGTCACGCAACTCTGGCGGCAGGTCATGGGTGTCAAACCGTCCGGAAATTTTGATCAGCGGCTTCATATGATTTCCGGTCTCGACGTTGCTCGGGATCCACTGGAATTCCCGGGCTGCGGGATTGGTTTTATCGCGGCTGGTATACAGCTCGCCTTTCATACCGCCCACCTCAATGGTTGTGCTCGGAAAGAAGAGTTGCAGCAGTTTGCCTTTGGAGACACGGCTCTGGAGTTTGGCTTCTTCTCCTTTGAGGTAGGTTTCTACATCCACCGACAGAAACGTTTTTGAGTTCTCACGCTTTGAATGCCAGACCATATGATAGGACTCATTCTTTTCGAGCCGACCCGGATAGTAGTGATATTCGTTATCCAGGCAGAAACCCGGAGCATAATGAGGATACGGTTTATAGGTAATTTTATTGATATCATCCATTTCCGCGTCCAGTTTGCGCTGGACATGCTGACGAAGCTGATCTTCTGGCATAGGACGAGGAATTTCGAACCCATATCCTGTTATCAGCATTGATTCTTTTCTGTCAGGAAATTTCTTCAGATAATATGTATCAAACCTGTATACTGAACTCTGCTCAATATCAGGGTTATTCTCCGTATTAACATACTCCATTATAACCCTTGGATTACTGCTCATATCCTGATGGGCAATTTTACTGCCAAAACTTATACCATCTTTGCGCATATGAGGTGCAATAATAGACTTAATATATTTAACCCAATCATTGTCAATTGTTGGACGTTCTTTTTTTATTGAACGCATAACCTCTAGGTTGAAATTATCAAACCAATAATTCCCACTGTGCATCACCATATAATCTGGAAGTTCAACTTCATAGCGACCAAAACACTGCCTTTGAGTATGTAATTTATTATCCATAATGGTAACCTTACTTTTTGAGAAATGAGTACATCCCTGCAACATTAGAGCCATACTGAATGAGAAAAAAACCGCCTCGAATCCTTTCATTTTATGCACCTTTCTTATTATTTGTTTGGTCGTTGAAGTCCCAGGCAGTCTGCTGTATCTCTTTATATACTGACTTTCTAATGCTTTCGTCCTGATAAATATCAGAATGATGTTCGCTACAGGTTATCGATACACCTGCTGTTATAGAAACTTCCGGAACCTGTCCATCTCCCTCGCCAGATCCTTTTTGCAAGACAAATTCAACGGGAAGTATTTGAGGCGTTGCACCATTATTTGTGAGATAGATACTGCCTTCACCACTATCTGCTAGTCGGCTCATTAAATTTGTATCAAAAAGATAATTAACCCCTTTCATTATCAGGTTATCTGAAGGAATAATTCCCGAAAAAGGAACCCAGGTTTCTGCATCTCCATTGGGTGTCGACGTGCTCTGCGCTTGCCAGATGATTTTATCTCGGGTTGTTGGTTTAGAGTTTTTTCCCGCGAAGCTGACGGTTTTATCCATCCCTTTTCCTTTTAAAAAATTATGGAAAGCTTCGCTTTTATTTAACTCGCTCTGAACGCAGAAAAAAATTTATTAGCTGGTATTTTTTCATATATAAGGAGAGATTTACTTATAACCCTATACCATCTCTGCAAAGCATATTCTTTATAAATATTATCATTTACTTTTAACGATTTTAGAACTGGAGCTTTCTCTCCTTCCACAAGCTCAGACGGCATAGCCTGCCAGCATAACCACCCTTTCGGATAATCATTATTCGGTAAAGCCTCCAGTCCGCACTGGCTGTAACTGAGCACTGCCGTAATCTCAGCGGCGTTAGCCCCTAACACCTGATTGGTCACATAGGCAACAGCCATATCAGACATACTGTCGGTTTTTACCGGGGTTTGCATACCCGCCCGGAACCAGGCATAAATTTCAGGCATACCTGTTTGTGGAACACCCACATGGATGGCTTTCAGTAGTTCCAGATCTTTACCGAAAGGGTTTTGTTCCGGCTCAATACTGAATGGGGGCGCCTCTTCTTCCTTCGCTTTTTTAGCTGCATCAGGAGATTTTTGATCATCAATGCCACTCATATACTCATCAACTTTCTCCTCTGGCTGCTGATTGCTTTCCTCTGAGGCATGACTTCCATCCGTCTCCGGCCCCACGTTCGCCAGCGCGGCCCGCATCACCTGGCCTCCCATCCCATGCGTAATGACAATCACCTGCTTGACCGGCTCTTTTGTCATCCACGTTTCATCACTACTTCCGGGTTTGTAGGAGCCCGCGATTTGTTTGATACGACGCTTAAGTCGCTGTGCGCCATCGGCGCTCCCCTGCATCCAGTTGTAACCCACGACATGCAAAGGAAAGGCGAATCCCGCCATCTGTTTGGCAAAGTTAGGGTTCGCTCCCCAGGGAAGCGGTTCCTCTTTCTTTGCCGGTTCAGCCGCTTTGTTGGTTGCCGCCCCGGTAGAAGGCGTAGCGGCAGGCGTTGCCGGCGCGGCGGCGGGTGCCGCTGGCGTGAAGTCAAACAGCTTCTCGATGGCAGCGAAGAGATCTTTCAGCGCCTTACCTGTTACCAGAGAAGGCTTGGGAATACTCCCCATTTCAGTCGTCGCCCCCGCCTGAGCAACGTCGCGAAGATTAAAACGTGCATCCAGATGACGTTGTAAGGTCATCAGAAATTCGCCATATTGCTCCCAGCAGACTTCACCCCAGCCGCGTAAATGGCGATCTTCCGCGTCTGAGGGACGAATGGCGGTTTGCACCAGATAGTAGGATTTGTCGAAGGTCTCCTTGCCTTTCTCCGCGTCCTGGGGAATGCACAAAATCCTGTCGTCGCGGCCAATTTTTTCCCCCACCAGCAGCTTGCGCCGTTCAGAGGCATCACGGAACATCCACTCCAGTACGGAGATCATGCCCCATACATTTCGGGCAATACGCAATACCTCTTCGGCCTGCCCCATTCTTTCAAAGACGCTATTAATCTCCTTTTCAATGTGCGCGATTTTCTTTTTAATATCAGCTAACTGCTCCTTAACTTTTGCCACCGCGCTTTTGCTGTCAGCGTTAGCATCCTGGCTGGCCGCGTCGATGCGCTTTGCCACGTCATCAAGCCCAACCGACTTTAAAACGCGGCTACTGAGCTTATACAAATCATTCAACGCCCCCTGTAACCCTTTAAGGACGGTTTGTAATTCAATTAATTTTTTCACCACCGGTGAACTGGTGATGGCCGCGGTCGTTTTCGAGACCTTGCCGCTCAGATCTTCTATTGCCGTTCCGAGGGGCGTGTGATAACTGCCCATTCCCGCCAGCGGATCCCATACCACCATGTTTTCATTGGTATTAAAGAGCCGGGTGCCTAACAAATCCGGCACAAAAATAACCGGGATAACCAGCTTCTTGCACTGACACCCCTGGCGACATTCATGACTACTCATTGTCGATGTCCTTATCCAATCGTGAGCGTTGCATCGCCTTCAATCACTTTGCCACCGTGTGCCGTCGGCGACCCCACCAGCGCGACTGGAATACCGTTTACGGTAAGCAATGACGTCCCGCCTGTGATGACATCCGGACTTTCTTTCTGACATTCACAGCGGTGCCCAACCAGCGCTACCGGAATACCGTTTACCGTCAACGCGGGGTCGCCATCCTGTATGGGGCCGCCGATGTGTTTATCCAGCGGGCAGATATGTTGATGTCCTTTTAAAGAAACGGGAATTCCCATTTTGTTCTCCTTAACTCAATGATTGTTTACAGATTGGGCAAATTTCTGATAGCGGATCGCCATTCATGGCGGCCACTTCAAGCGAGTTGAGCGCGCCGCTGGCACTGGCTGTAATTTTTGTCATGGCGTTGATTTTGAGCAGGCTGCTGGATATCGATATCCCGCTGCTATCCATGACAATCTTGCCGTTTGGCCCCTGAATCACGACTTTTTCCGAGCCAATGAGCTGCAGCTCACGGGTGGTGACAGTCACCTTTTTCCCCGCCTGCAACTCATACCAGCCCGCAACGGTGTGATGATGGTCGCCCGCCGTTTCTTCGGTGTAGTCGGCCCCCATCGTGTCTTTACGCTGGTTCAAAACATGAAAGAGATATTGGTTATCAACCTGAATTTGCTGGTTATGGATGACGTTGATCATCTGATCGTGGTGAACACGCTCAATATGATCGTGTTCAACGATGGACGTTTTGTCGTTCTTGATTTCCTCCCGCTGGTCATGGTGGATGGTGGCAAAACGATCCTGTTCAACAACCAGGTATTCATTATTTTTAACCTTGGTCTGGAAATCTTTTTCCGCATGGAAATAGATAAGCTGGTTGTCGTTTTCATCCTCAAACGATAATTCGTTATAACCCGCCCCCTTATGGGTGTCGGTACGTAAAACGGTACGGGTTTTGTGCACCGGCAAAGAATGAGGCGGGACATTCGCAACGTGGTACGTTCTGCCGGTGATGATTGGCTGGTCAGGATCGCCTTCCAGGAACGATACAATCACTTCATGACCGATACGCGGGATGGCCATTGCACCATAACGACTCCCGGCCCATCCCTGCGCCACGCGGATCCAGCAGGAGCTGTTTTCGTTGTTTTCACCTTCCAGATCCCAGGGGAACTGAACCCGCACCCGCCCTACTTCATCACACCAGATCTCTTCGCCTTCCGGCCCTACGACGGTGGCGATTTGCGGCCCATCCACGCGAGGGCGCGGGCTGGGTTCTGGTCGCCAAGTGATTTTGTCCGGAATCGCAGTGAAATGACATTCAAGCCAGGTTCCCTTCACCCCTGCCTCTTCCTCCTGCGACTGTGGCTGGTGGCCCGTGATAATCAGGGATACGGTTTGCCAGACGCAGTTAAAATCATCGTAAGGATGGGAGATCAGCGAGAAGCAATCCCCCGCCGTCAATGACGGAGAATCGGAAACGCCGAGCGCCTGCATTGCGTCACGCCGGAGTGCATCCAGGCGATAGCCACTGTAGGCATCGCCATTAAAATCCGTTTTATAGCGGCCGGGGTAATCATAGTGTTGCATCTGATGATGACGATACGGTGCTTTGTTACCCTGCTCACGATAAAGCATTGCCCATGCCGGATTCTTAAAGGTGTACTCTTTTAGCAGCACCTGGGAAACGCGTAAATTTTCCTCATAGCTGAACCGCTGTATGCTGGCCCCCTCATTCAGACCCCGTCTATGAGGATTCCAGGGTAGGGTCTCTCCTTTTGGTAAAAAGGTGTAGTCATCGATAAAGACCACCTCATGCGCCTTGCCCGTGAAACGGAAGTACCACGAAATCCCCTCTTCGGCCGCAAGGCGAGAGATAAAGTCCAGCGTGGATTCACGGTATTGCACGCAGTATTCACGCACCGGATGGTCATAGCGCAATGAGAAATGAAACGCCGTGATCCCTGCTTTTTGCAGCAGCTGCGTAATAATTTGCTGGGGCGTCTGCTGCTGAAAAATACGGGAGTGATGCTCAAGTGAAAGTAACCACAGGTCCGGCCGGAGCGTCACGCTGTAACGCGTACGCTGGTGTCCGGTGTCGTTGCGGGCGAATCGGGTGACCAGGCCGTGAACGCGACGCTTCAACTCACCGTTAAACCAAATCTGCAGCTCAGCGCCATCGTCCAGCACGCGTGGGAAAGCAATATCG
The DNA here is from genome assembly GCF_025244905.1 of Enterobacter mori. Taxonomy (NCBI): domain Bacteria; kingdom Pseudomonadati; phylum Pseudomonadota; class Gammaproteobacteria; order Enterobacterales; family Enterobacteriaceae; genus Enterobacter; species Enterobacter mori. Next base: position 4,160,899 of record NZ_CP104285.1, read on the forward strand.
TCATGCTGAGTGGCCAGCTCAAGGTTCAATTCATAGGGCTCAGAAAGCCCTTCCTTTAACTCAAATGCAGCGACGGTTAATGCGCCTGGCATTAACGTATTCGCGACAAAGGTGTACTGAAGGCCGGTACTGTCAGCCATGACCTTATCCTCGCTGTTTCGCTAACTGGACAAAGGCGGCGATATGTTTGTTTCCCGCGAGCGGCTGGCAGGCGGCCTCCGGTACAGGGTTATCCTTTTCGAGAGATTTCTCGACATTAACGCCCATTCGCATCAAATCGGGGTTGTATGACTGAGAGTTCCAGTCTTCGGAGGTGTAGTCTCTGGGATCCCATCCCATATCCAGCGCAGTGATATCCGCAATCATGGCCAGAGATTTATCCTCAGGGATGTCTGTTAGACCACAATGATCGCGCAGGTAGCCTGCGCTACCGATCAGATCGGCCAGAGCATTCATTTGTTCCGTTACCGACGGCTTGCCAACCGCCCGGGTTTGACAACCCACAAGTAATACCGCGGCGAAAGCGAGAAGGGTCATTTTTTTCATTTCTTTTCATCCTGATAAGAGAGTGGTGTGTGGGCTGACTTAAGCGTCTGCAACGCTTGCAGATAACGGGCCTGGATCCCTTTCAGCTGATCGTCCACTTTCTGAAGATCGGCCGGGGAAGGCTGTTTACCTTGACGGATAGACTGCTCGATTGACGTTAGCTGGTAAGAGAGCGGCTCTGTCTCAGACAGACGCTGTTGAATGTCGTAAATGGCGCTTTTGAGGTAAGAGATCGTAACGGTACGGTGCTGCTTTTCGTTATTGAGGAGTTCGCCCATGAGCAACTGAAGCTTCTCTTTTGCCTGCTCATAACCAGGCACCGTGCCCTGCGAAGAGAGTTGCTCGACCCGCTTATACCAACCGCGGGTGACGGTGTTTCCCGGATAAATTTCTTCCAGCAATCTCACCATCTCAAGCCCTGCACTCATTGACTCCACGGGCGATTGCGCAAGGATGGTCTCCAGCTTTTGCTGGTATTTTTCAAGAATCAACGGACGACTGGCCGTTAGTTCCGGGAGATGTTTTTCCGCTGTTGCCGTCTTGACCAACTCAGGCGGGGGTTGTGTACTCATGAGCATTTTGTCAACCACGCTGCGTTGTTGAAAACGGCTAACCACGAACGTTCCAGGCAGCGTTAATAAGGCACCTGTCACGATGCCAGCCATTATTAGTCCCCCTCGCCCGTTTGCCTTGGCTCGCTTCCCGGCAAAAGTATTAAGCGAAGAGGTATCAGTGAATACCTGTTGTTGTCTGCCCGGTTGCGCCGCGGTTTCCACCGAAGGTGAATTGCTCTCTTTATTTTCCGGAAGATAGACCAGCGGCAACGTCACGGTAGATCCGTTATTATTCGGCGTTGATTCATCCGGGGGATGAATAGCGGAAATCGTCTGTGCCAGATAAAAATGGACGCTTTGCAGGAGCGTGAAATTTATGTTTCCTATAGCATTCAGTTTTTCACATATTTTACTCAACGCATATTCAGCGCGATAGATATCTCGCAGTGACTGCTTATTTTTAGGCAATTGCCGAATGGCTGAACCGACCCGCGCCGCAAACCAGTCGAGGATTTCTTGCCTTGCCCTGGCCGGATTTTCCGGTGGCCACACTATTTCCCATTGGGAAACAATAAGCACAGCCAATAATTCACACCCTTCGGCAAAACCATTCCACTGATTTAACCGGGTACGCGCCATGCTGTAATAAACAACGCTCTGCAGGTCAACGCCGTTAGAAGAAAACAGCTTGATGGCCTGTGATTGCAGAAGATTCCAGTCAATAACAGGATGAAGCGGATGATTTAACTTATTAATCTCAGTTCTAATCACCTCAAATGCTTCGAAAGCACGAGGGTCTTTACCCGTTGCGACAGGTTGATAATCTAAATGTCCCATATAAATTAATCGGGTTGTGTTATATTATAAACAAACCCGATTAAACTCCTTGTCAGTATAGTTGATCCATCAATGTAAATTGACTAAATATATCTCCAGCGAATGGATTATCGGATGCATCCATATAAATACGATAGCTCACTGTTCCACCGTCAACTGTGAAGCGGATATCAAAGCTGCCATCCTGAATACTGGTCAATTCACCTTTATCAAGAATATGGAAAGTTGCCCATGGACCAGAATACCCTATACTCCGTGGCGATGCTCCCACCGCATTGGGCACAAGCGTAATTTTGCTTTCATTTCCGGCGCGCATCGCATTTGGCCAGACAAGATGGGCCGTCGTAGGGTTCCCTTGCGTATAATCAATCAATTGCCCGTCAAGATTCAGGACAGCACGACGCTTGTTGGAACTGAGCTCTATCGGTGATATAGCATATTGAATACCAAAACCATTTTGTTTTGAGAATAAAACCGAACGGATTTTCTCCGCTTTCTGGAGAGACTTAACGATTTCTGGGCGAATCACCGAGCGACCATCCACAGCACTGGCGTGTCCCTCAACGAACACTTTCAGGTTATCTTTGTAGAAACTGTCGATGACACCGTCCGGGGCAAAGAAGCGTTCCATATCACTGAGAGCAACGTCTTTCGTCGCTTTACTGTTAAACGGATATTTGTCAGCCAGCTGTGAAAGGAATGGGGTTACAACCTTATCTGACCACTCTTTTTCAAGTGATTGCAATGCAAGACCCATAACAGCTTCCCAGCTATTATCTGCCAGTTGGCCAACCCAACGTCCGAGAGGGTCAGAGAGGTTTCTCGACATCTGTTTCGCAGAGAAGAACGAATCAGCATTGTTTTGCTGGAAACGCATCTGCACCAGTAGCAGCGCCGCCTTGCCTGGCTCCGGGGCGTTACTGATGCGATGCAATTCGGCATTCATTGCTGTCAGCGCAGTGTATGCCTGGCGCAACTGTCCGTTCTGATCGTCACTGTGATCGACCAACGCTTTCTGTTCTGTAAAGGAGCGACCAATACGGTTGAGTAACACATACTCAGGTTGATTCTCCATTTTCTCCAGCGTATTTTTCTGCGCAATGTTAAGCACCTGCGCAACCTTTTGTTCTTTTTTAGCCGCACCGGCAACCGGAATGTCAGGATCGACAATAGCGGCCTGAAGCTGATTTTGCGTGTTATCGCGTAATAACAGCAAGGCTCGCCAGATTGGCTGTCCGTTATTTAATACCGCATCCAACGCATCAGTCGCTTCAGAGATGTCGGCAAAAGGTCGAATAGAGAGATTGGTGAGCGCATTGCGCCAGCGGCTCACATAATCGCCAACATAGCGGTCAGTAATCTGACGCTGGATCTCCCGTTTATCCGCCTCACTGTAGTCAGTATGCTCAGTCAGTTTTAACACCCATGCATCTAACCCAGTGATATCTACCAGACGATCCATTTGTTTGGTCAAGTAGTGCCCCAGACCATAGCGCGTCCAGAACTGAGGAATTTTCAACAGCGCGTCTTCATCGGCGACAAATACCGCATCAAACTGGGCCCCAATTTCGGTGCGAAGATCGAGATCTGGCGGAAGTTGTTCTCGAGCCTTAATGCCCAGGTTTTGATAAACACGCTGGTATAGCGGGAGCTTACTCAACTCACGCTGGGCACTTTGCACATCGCCGGCAAACGGCTCCCAGGCGGTAATCGCGTCTCGATCGCCTTTACGCCGCTCTCCTGCCCAGTCGGTATGTTGAAGCGCGTAGTCCAGATGCTGCATCAGTCGTTCCTGCACCTCTCGCTGGCCGGTAAATGCTTTTTGCCAGCGTCCGCGCATATACTCTTCAACAAGCGGGATACTGCGCCCACTCTTGTCCTCAAGCATGCGCATAATGCGCAGTAGCGCTAATTTTTCGTCGCTGTTATCGGGTGCAATTTCCAGCTGCTTCTGCAGATCTGCCATTAACTGTGGCAAAAAACGTAGCGTCAGAAAACGGAGATAGGTCTTTTCAACCAGCTGTCCAATTCTGTCTCCCTGATATAACCCCATATCTGAAAACAGCGAGTTCTTATCATGGTAATCGCCATAAGACAGGGTGGCATCACGAATAATGTCCATGTGCGGTAACCAGTCAGCCCCGAGCGGTTGACTGGAATCAGGCGAGCCAATTTTCTGGAAAGTCTCGACTTTTTTGAGCGCTAACTCTCCTGCCCGATAGTTCTTGAGATAGTAATAATACCAGCCACTGAGCAGCGATACCGTCACCCCACCAGCAATGACCGTTGCGAGCGTTAAATTATGGCGCCGGACGCGGGTAAATTCATCGTTCTCACCAGCAAGATTAGGTTCTGAAAAAAGAATATTCGAAAAAAGATCGTGAAGAAAATATCCATTCTGGTTATCTTTTGGTTGCCAGGCACCTTGCGTCGTTGAATGTAATCCATACCTTTCTGCAATCACATCCTGGAAGAAGTCACTGCGCCTGTTTTGTTGAATGGCCGACGTAAAATAGCAGCCACGGATAAGCATTTGTCTGCCCGGATCGCGATTGTAATGCCTTAACAGATCGTTGATGGTCTCTCCGGTCACCGTTTGCAGCGCAGAAAGTTGACCTATAAAGCAAAACAACGCCGTGCGAAGATCGATTGTGGTCCCATTGATCATCTGCTCAGGCATCAGCTGATTTAGATTTTGCTGCCACTCTTCCCAAAATGCTTTAAGCTCTTTGCGCCACCTGTCACCTTGTTCCGCCTCTAATGAGAATGAAACCCCAAGGACCTTATTGCGCATATGTTGCGATAAAGCAGGGTATATCGCCTCAAAACCATTCAGTACATCTATTTTATTGATGATGAGATAGACCGGAACACGGCATGCGAAACGATCGCTTAGCGCCAGAATATGGGTTTGCCACCGTTGCGCCCACATACGGCGACTCTCTGCCGTCATCGCCATCAATTCCTGGACGTTAATCGTTAAAACCACCCCATTAAGCGGCTGGCGAGGACGATGCGCTATTAACCAGTCCAGAAGATGCTGCAGTAACCGCCCGCCCCGATGGTGCCCCTTGTCTTTATCGTGTTCATCTTGCTGGAAGAATTCTCCGGGGGGATCGATCAGAACGGCAGGCTCGGTTAAGAACAGCCCCAGCGTTTTAAGCGCTTTGCCATCGTACATCTCTCGCTTCAGCTCACTCTTGAAGTTGAGCGGAATAACCTGATCGGATTTGTGGATCAGGGTACTTTTGCCGCTGATGCTCTCCCCCATCATCATGTACCAGGGACGGCTGTACATAGCATTTTTAAGGTGGCTTCGCTGGGAATAGTGCTGCAGCCATTCATCCAGAAAACGCGTCTGATAGTCGACACTTGCCTGGTAAGGCAGGATTTCTGTTGCCTGCTGACCGGGCAAGACACGCTGCACTTGTTTATAGAGATACCAGCTGACAGCACTCAGCCCCAGCAGCAAAAGAAGCAACGTTGCCACAATGCGGTTGCCAGCCGATCCCAGCGGTTTTATTTCTCCCCATGTCCACAGAGGGCCCCATAACCAAATAGCAAGCAGCCCCATTCCCCATATCAGCCAGAGTAACGTTAAAGAAAATGAAAACCGAGGTAACAGAGGCTTAAGTCGCCATAATTTGCCTGTGAATGTCTTCACAGCCCGCAATGGAGAGAGCCAATAAGCGATCTTATTTATAAAAAACATGAATAATTACTCCAGTCCCTGTGAAGTGTCAGAAATATATTGCTTCAGGAAAGTCATTAATGAAGGTTCCCACTCCTCAAGTGAGAGTGTGCGAATACTTTTCCAGAGCGAGCAGAATTGATGCTGGGCGAGTTCACTTAAACCCGCTTCCTCCAGCAGTCTCGCTGTAGTGAGTTGGTTATAAAAATAAAAGCGAGGATCGGCGCACGTTTCCTTCTTTTGAAGATCTTCAAGTTTGTTTAACGCGGCCTGTAGGCCATTTACATGAAATTCATGCCAAAGTGATTCATCATCGTTTATAGACAGTTTGTGATGCTCACTCTCTTTTTCCACGTCCATAATCCAGAGGCAAGTATCAGGACTGGCAAAAGATGTCCCATCGCTGAACTGCATTTTCTCTATACCGGGAAGCCTGTTGATTAGTCTCGCCACGCTTTCCCGAATAGCCTGAGCCACTTCATGATAACCACTCAGCTCGGCTCTGAGGGAAGAGAGATAATGTCCATCAAACCACCAGGGGGCGAGGGTCAGGCTGGTTTCGATCTCTTTCCAGACTTGCGGATCGATAGCCATTCTGTTGCGATAATCAGACACACGATCCGGGGAGACAGCAGCAAGCTGCGTTTTGATCCCATCTTTGCTCGCTGGAGCACTGTTCAGGTTCCCCCAAATTGCATGACGACGAACCAGATAGCCAACCGGCTCGGCAGGGTGGGATTCGCACAAGAGATCGGCCACTTTAAGCAGGCTTTGTCGCCACGCTCTTTCCGAGTCAGTAGCGATATCGAAGCCCGCTGTGGCTGACGGGATTAGCGAAGAGATTGCCGGCTTAGTCTGCGGCACCTCATCCGCTTTCCTGACGGAAGCGTCACTCGCCGATCGATCATAGATCTGCATAAGCGAACTCACCTCAGACGAAAGGGTTGCATCAAAAGAACAAAGCATTTCCGATAAAACGACCATCGTTTCGCGGAATTGCTTTCTTTCAACTTCATCGCATCGCTGTGAGAAGTACCCGGCCACGCCTTCAAAACGCTTCAAGACTTGTTGCAAAAGCCTGACTCTAATCCGGGCATCTTGTGGCCAGGCGGTGGAGGCAAAATGACGTAAATATTCGGTCAATAACACACCTGCCAGCACCACCTGTTCGGGATGTCCGCCATGCTGAAGCGTGCGCAACAAATGGATTACGATCCGAAAATCTTTACTTTCCTGCTCCAGCAGGATCAGGCAATGTTCCTGAATGCGAGGAATATCAACGTGTTCATGGGTTAGTGAACCCAATCTTGCAATACCGCTGTCAACCTCTTCCCATAAAGGCGATTCTTCGTTGACTTTTGCCGTCGTTTTTTCCTCCGACAAGGGGGCCAGGACCCGCTGCAGCCAGGGGTGATTGTTTAATGTCATCTTTTTCTCAACCTCACCAGTGGCATGCCTGACGCAAAGGCTCCAGTGCCTGTTTCAGACCATCGATACGAAAACGCAGGTCATTCAGTGCAGGTTGATCAGATGAAATGACCAACTCTTTAGCGCCAAACAGCTGCTGTATTTCCGCAATACCCTGTAGTCCTCGACTTGCTTCCAGCCGGTATCCGCTTCCTCGCCAGAACCAGCGGCTGGTGAGCACGTTACTATCAGCGTGCATTTCCAGTATCTGGTCACCTTTCCCCTGCGGAGCCGTAAACGCGATTTGCATACGGGTAATATTTTCTATGCAGCTGATGGCAAATATTGCCCGCGCCGGATAGTTACCGTTACCGGGCACCGTCAACATCACTACCCCGGCCGAGTTCCCTGTATTGCGTGTTTTGAGTATCATTACGGGATCGCCTGTCTGACGTTGTTTTTCCTGCTCCATGATTTGCAACCAGTAACGGTCAGGCTTGACCGCCTGATGAGTTTTAATTTCAGGGTGCCACGCCTCGTCATAGCACTGAAGACGGGGTAATGGAGACGATTGCTGACGGCAGGCCAGCAGAGCCGTTTTTACTTCATCCGTAAATAATGATTCCGCCGTCGTTTTTTCAGCGACTGCTGTACAAGGAGTATTAATAAACAGGAGAAAAAATATCATTTTCATGAATACTTCTGATTTCATCGCACTATCCCTGATTTTTTGCACTTCATATCCAGTGAACGTCTTGAAATTGACAGGCTGGCTGCCGTTCTTTCTTTATCGAAATTGTATTTTTCCAGACGCTGACGTAAAACTATCGTTTCGTAACGCGCCAGAATTTTTTTGAGCGGACCGGAATCATGGCTTTCTGATAAGGGAGAAAAAAAACGCGCAGGACGACCGATTGTTTTCTCCATGAGTTCCCTGTATCCGACAGCCATACCATGGTTTTTCACCTGAAAAATATAGTCACGGAGTATATTTTCCATTTCCCTTATATTTCCCGGATATGAATATTTAACCAGAGACTCAACAACCTCCTCAGCCAAATAAAAGTTAACAGGAAGGTCTCGATGATTTTCGGTTAGAATTCGCTCAACAATCGATTTAATACCCTGTCGTTGCTCCCGCAATGGCGGGAGGTAAATTTCACTCCCGGCAATTCGGTGATAGAACCCGGCGTGCTTTCTTTTCCATTCTTCGCGATCCTGGCTGGTGAGGATAAGCTGCAGATGAACATTCCCGGCGTCTCGTCCATCGGTACTCAGCACCTCATGGGTATCAAGAAAATGCTGGAAATATCCGTGCCAGCGTGGCGACAGCCTGTCAATGTTTTCGAGCAGTAAAAATCCCCGGTGAGCTTTTACTAAGGCGCTGCCGGAAACATTTTTCTCACCAAAAATCTTTATGCCCTGCCATTCCTCTGAAAGTAATGCGCAATCAAGATTGACGAGCGGAGCCTGACCTTTGGAATAACGGTGCAAATAATGGGCGAGCCAGGTTTTGCCCGTTCCTTTTTCCCCGACAATCAGCACCGGCTTTCCGGGAGATAATGCCTCAACAAGATGTTGGACGCGTTCACTCGAAATGCGCCATGGCAGAGGTTCCGCAGCTTGCTGACATGGTGCAGGCTCAATCCGGGTGCCAGTCTTATTCAGTTCCCTTGAACGGATCAGGAATACTTGCAATAAAGATGAGAACTGGCTTTCTATAGTGAGTAATGCTTCGAGGGTTGTAGCGGGTGCCAGTATCGCCCAAATTCCCCATACTCTTCCCTGCCCCTCCAACAGGGGAATCGCATACAGTCCGCATTCCCCGTTCTGGCGTAATACCAGCTCACGAAAATTGGGGTGCTCAATCCTTGCACCATAATTAAGCGATAGCCACAATGCGGGCTTAGCGCTTCGAATAACCTGCGCCAGAGGATGCCTGAAGTCATCAACACTGAGATGCAGAGTATCAGTCCTTTCACCGGTAACCCGGCATGCCATCTCAGAGCCCGGGAAAGGGATCACGCCGATAATTTGGCTCCCATATGGGGCCAGCATGGCAACCCTGGCGGCAAAACATGCCATAAGATCGTCCACCTGCTGACAGGCAAGCAGCTCCAGGATCGCGGACAGCACTGGCTCAGGCATTAGCTCTCGACCTCAACCGTGAAATTGCCAGACTCAATACCAAAGTGAACACGGCTGATAGCCTCGCCGTTGGAGAGCTTTTGTAAGATCACCATGGAAACAGGCGGCAATAATGCTCCGTCTATGACGGACTCAAGCATGCGCGCGCCATTCTCTTTGCGGGTTGCCCGGTTAATAATCTCCTGATATACCGCCTCGTCAATAATGACTTCCGCGTTAAATCGCGTGGATAACTTATTCGACAATTCAGCAAGCTTGCTGCGAATAATGGACATTAATATTTCACTGCTTAACGGGAGGAAAGGCACGATTTCCATACGCGCAAGTAAGGCCGGCTTAAAGAATGCAGCCAGTTCCGGATAGAGCGCATCAGGTATCTGCTCTGGACTAACGCTCATCTCTACAATTGTCTGGTAACCCAGGTTGGATGTCAGGAAAAAGGCGATATTCTTACAATCAATAATTTGCCCTTCACCATCCGCCATCTCGCCTTTATCAAAAGCTTGATAGAACAAGTTCAGCACGTCAGGATGCGCTTTTTCGACTTCATCCAGCAATACGACGGAATAGGGCTTTTTGCGAATGGCCTCGGTCAGGATCCCGCCCTCGCCATACCCAACGTAGCCAGGGGGAGAGCCGATCAATCTTGAAACGGTATGTTTCTCCTGGAATTCTGACATATTGATCGTCGTTAACCAGGCATTCCCCCCAAAAAGGAGTTCGGCGAGTTGTAATACTGTTTCTGTTTTGCCGACACCGCTCGGCCCTACTAGCAAGAATGCGCCCAGAGGGCGTCCGGTTCGTCTTAAATCTGCACGCGCGGTCAATAAATGTCGGTGGAGATACGCTATGGCAAGGTCCTGTCCTTTAATGGTTTTAGAGAGAAAATCAGGCAGTTCAGTGATAACCTTCAGCTCATTTTGCGTGATCTGCTGGAGAGGTACGCCCGTCCATTCAGCGATGACTGACGAGATCTGATCTTTGTCGACATGTGCTGAAAGACACTTCTGTGTTTTTTGTAACACAACCAGCTGCGCTTCACGTTCTGCTAATTGCAATGCTATTTCGGGAGATGCATCCTCGTTAAGGAGAGACTGGCGCAAGGTTATTATTTCAGATACCAGTGCCTTCTGGCTTTGCCACTGTTTTTCGAGTATTTCCAGCTCGGACTGAAGACGTTGACGCAATAAAAACAGCTCACCCAGCCGTTCCGCGTATTCGTTTAGTCCAATGCGCTGCTCACGTTCTATGTGATGGATCTCTTGTTCCGTCTCTTTCAGCTGGGTTTCAAGCTGGGTGTATCTCCTGGGAGGCGCAGAGAGGTTAATTGCGCAGCGTGCGCAGGCGGTATCCAGTACATCGATAGCTTTATCAGGAAGCTGACGGCCTGAAAGATAACGGGCGCTTAATTGAACCGCTGCCACCAGCGCTTCGTCATCAACAAGAACGTTATGCGCCAGCTCGTATCGAGCCACCAGTCCCCGGAGAATGGTTGTTGCCTGAATGAGGTCGGGTTCGTTGACTTTTACCAACTGGAAACGTCGGGTTAGCGCTGCATCCTTTTCAATGTATTTTTTGTATTCCCGCCAGGTCGTCGCGGCGATCGTTTTTAACTCTCCTCTGGCCAGGGCAGGCTTGAGTAAGTTTGAAACGTCCAGCCCTCCCTGCGTATTGCCCGCACCTATCAAGGTATGCGCTTCATCGATAAACAAAATGACTGGCGCTGGCGCATCAAAGATTTCCTGCATGATCCCTTTGAATCGCTTCTCAAACTCTCCTTTCACTGAGGCTCCCGCTTGCATCGCCCCCAGATCCAACGAAAGCAGCACCGTTCCTTTGAGCTGATCTGGTACCTGGTTCGCCACGATACGACTCGCTAGCCCTTCAATAAGCGCACTTTTCCCCACGCCAGCTTCGCCAACAACGATGGGATTATTTTTGCGACGACGACAAAGAATATCGATCATCAGGTCTATCTCTTCATCCCGGCATAAAACGGGGTCAAGCCTGTTCTCACGCGCAGCCTCGGTGATATCCGCAGTGAACCGAGAAAGTAGCGAGCCCTCTCCACCGACGTTAGCTGGTGTCGTTCGGGATAGAGGTACGTCCGTGGTGCAATTTTCTGCCGAGTCCCTGGTGATGTTGTTAATTTTTGCAGTCAATTGCTCGCGGTGGATTCCTTCGATCAAGCGACAAAAATCAACCGGAAGGTACCGATGACGGTGCGTCAGTAAGACCAAAAACAGGGCTCCGCTACGCAGTTCATGTTGATTCAATTCCGTTGACGCCAGTAACCAGCTATCCTGTAACCACTCGACAAGCAAGGGCGAAAATGAAGGGTACGACTGCGGATAATCAGTACGATCGAGAGGGTTAACCTGCAGTAATGATTTTGCACGCTCGGCCTCTATTCCATATTCATGGAAAATGAATCGAATATCACAAAGCGGCGTGTCAATTAATTCATTTAATAAATGAATTACGCTAATTTCAGTTGCATGTTGATTAACACTCACCGCCGCTGCATGCTCAAGCGCACGGCGAACGAGAGGATGCAACCGTTCTACAAGAGCGGCTATTTCAATCCTGATCATTTTTATCTCTTTGATATATTTATGTAAAATCGGCTATTGGCCTACTGCAGTAAAACATCTAGCCTGTCTATGATATTTTCCGTCTGAATATGTAACTGCCAGTTGAACAGTAAAAATCCCGCTAACGCGATAAATGCCATTATCCAGGCAATTTTCTTTACCGAGAGCAGCCCACGCAGTCGATATTTTTTCTCTCGTTCCGACGAGCCAACGTGAATAACCGTATCGCTGAGAAGAGCGGTCCGCTCCGCTGGTTGCTGCGCACTTATGCTTTGCAACTTCTGGTGGATCAGTCGCAGAATGCGCTCTCGCTCTTCCTGGTATTGCACCGTCATCCGGTAACGCCCCTGAAAACCCAGGCACAAGCAAAGATGAATAAACTCAAGTAAATCACGGTAGCGTGAGGGTTCGAGCAATAACCGGTTGATAAGTTGATAACACTTTTCCCCACCCCAGGTTTCACTGTGAAAACGAACCAGCAAGGTATGCTGAGCCCAGTACTCAATTCCCCACGGGCGGGCCATAACCATTTCGTCAATAAACGTACAGAAAAAATAACTCCAGGATATTAAGATTCCCGGCTCATAGCGTTCCGCCTCCAGGCGCAGCAATATATGGCGAATATCCTGCTCAATCAGATCAATAAGTTTTTTATCATCAGGGGGTTCGAGCAATGATTTAACCCGAACAGTAAAACCCAGCAAATGAGACGACTCTCTAATTAACGGATTAGGATGGTTAATCATTCCAGAAACGTCTTCCCCTCCTCCCGATGCCGGTATGCTCTTTAAACCGTTATCCTGAGAAAATGTAGTGTGTGTGGCATTCATTTAAATTTATCTCCTGATAGCCCAGAATTGCATATCCAGCTCCGGGAACTTCCCACCGATGTGAAAAGCAAACCCGCTATTGGTACCCCCTCTGGGCCAGTAAGGACTTTGGCGATCTAAAGAGAAATAGATGTAGCCATTATGGTATGGCAACTGACGAGGCGAGGTTGCAAGCGGACGCAGAGGGATACCGTGCGTATGCGTGCTGACCAGTTTCATAATAGCTTCAGGCGTTGCAATTTTACTTTGTTGAACAAACTGCTTACTCAAAATATCGAGAGGCATGTTTGCTTTCACTGCAAGGACAAAATCTGCATCCCGGAGCAACTCTTCTTGCGTAACCGCAGCCACAAATACGCCAAATCGCTGTTCAAGTAACTGCAAAGATTGTGCTCGAGGAGAAAGAACGGTGCTCAATGCCTGTCGTAGTGCCAGCATTAATGGATGGAAGCTGCGCTGCAAATCATCATGGAAATAGCGCGGGATGCTTTTGGGTAACCGGCTAAGATCGGTAAATGTCATTAATTCACCGCAAAACCCTGATAGCAGAGTGAAAAGATGTTCGGGGTGCACAACGGCCCGGCTGTTTAAATGCTCAAGGACGGGGTGCATGCGATTTAAAAGCTGCAGCAACATAAATTCAGCGACGTCAGCGACGCCCTGTTGACCTGGCGAGCCAATTCTGTCCGCCAGATTTTTTGCTCGCTCCCCTACCAGACCAGTGACTTCAGACAAGAAGCTTTTCAAATGCGTGACGGTATTTATGGTTAAGCAGGTTGGAATAAAATGCGGATCAAGCAGCAAGCTTCCGTCAGGTTTCTTATCTGCAATTCGCGCGACAGGGATCGATGCAAAGGTGCTTCGGTCATCACTTTCCAGCATCAGCCGCAGATTAACTTTCGCGACATTAATTGCGGCTATTTCTGCACTCTGTGAATAAAGATCGCGGACAGACTCAAGGCAAGCCTGATATCGCGTCCGGCTTCCGTTATGCTCCAGAGACGTATTTATCTCAAGGATATGATCGCCCGCCAGAGGTACCGCCAGAAAAACAATTTGCCCAACCAGATTAGCCTCTGAGACCTGTAACGGAAGAGGAAGCACATCTTCATAAGGTAGGCTAAAGTGGGTCCCATCGGGCATGATGCCAGAAGCGGTTACGAGCGTAATGCGGCCAAAGCTTAGGTGATCTTCGTTAATTTTAAGCTCTGAGACACCATAAAAATGCTCAGTTAAAGCTGAAAGCGAAGTATAAAGCAGATAATCGTTATGCCTCTGCTGCTGCTGAAAATGTTGAGGTTTAATAAATAACCCCTCTCCCCAGACAATCCGATTGCGGGTTAACATCAGTCTTCGCTCTCCTTGAGGATATCTACGCTGTTTTTATGCAAATGAATTAAAATCTGGTAACGATGGCCAACGGGCGAAACTTTTATCACTTTCTTCCACTGCGTTGCATTGGGCTGGCTGAAGTAAACAGCTACCCCAATAAATCGTGTTTCTTTATCCAGTTCCACGGGGGGAAGATATTTATATTGCCCCGGTATAAGAGTGAAATCCTGATGATTCAGGTAGTTTTTGCCGAGGACATCTTCTATTTTTTTTGTCGTAAGCTGGTCGATATCTGTGGCTAAAAGTTTAGAATCATCTGACATCCAGATAACCTGAAAAGAGGCAGGCGAAGCAGCCTGGCTCTCATTAGGATTGATGTCACTGTCGGCCAGCAATGTGAGGCCAGCCTGTGACGGAAGCGTTGCGACATCGGGTGTCTCATCCACAGGCCATAGCGGATTTTTACATCCTGAGAGCATGACAGAAAACAGAAGGAGCAACGGACCTGCCATCAAAATTAACAGCCGTTTCATGCCTTATCCTCATCGCGTAAATCACGCAGAGCTTTATCGTAGACTTGTTCGAAAACCTCATGAAATAGACGGTCAACTCCCTGCTGCCTTGTCGATTTTAGCTCTTCAAAATAGTGGTTATACATTTCCCAAATCCATGCGGGATTGTTTATATCAACCAGATGATCGCGGCGGTAACGCTGAAAACGCGCCATCAGGATGTCAGGTGAGAATGTGTCCACCACACACGTGAGGGCTTCGCTTACTGCCTGACGAGAGGCGTACGCATGCATTCTCAAAAAAGAGAGGCATTCCGTTATCGCAGCAGATGGCGACAAATGAACCTGGCTTTTTTGGTCCCCAAAGAGAGCATCAACCGTAGCGACATAATCTAAGCCTAACCGTAGCGGGTTATCTTCTACGGGCTGAAGCTGCTTATTAACACGAATGCGATCCTGCTCCAGTAGCAGAATCCCTTTAATCGCAGCCTCCAGCGTACGTCCAGCCTCTTCTAAAAAACCATTGGCCTGCTGGCTATCAGCAAGATTTAAAAAATGTCCCATTCCGCGCATCAATGGTGTGATTGCTACACTCTCAAAGGGCTGTGATTCGTGATTCTCATCATATAAAGGCGACGCGAGTGTGGGGATATCAATAAATTCTTCATCGAGCATAGGCTCTGCGCGTGAAAAATCGGTCGCGGTGTCCAGGTTATTATTTTCTGAAGGTATAAATTCTGAAGATGAAAGCGCCCCCCCCATACCCAAGGTACCTGGGTCATAAGGGCGATGACTGTAACCCACAGATTTCGGGCGACCGGAAAACGCCCCCGTCGCTGAAGGCTCGTCAATTATTTGGTTTACATCACTCCGGCTCGACATGGTAATAAGGGTCTGGGGATGCTGGTAATCAGCATCATCCACTTTTTCACTGCCGACAATTATTTGGGTCGTGAATGTAATGCTCCCCATTTTGATCTGGTCACCAGCAGACAACGCAACCACATTCTGCGCGCCTATACTATGCTCCGCTTCGTTGATAAATGTTGTTCCACTGACATCTTCCAGACAGAAATGACCATCTCGCCAGATAATTCTGGCGTGCGTACTCTGGATCTCCTGACGGTTATCCTGCACCTGCCAGTGCCGGGTTTCGCCGGCATCCATGCTTCCTATCGTTCCGCCCTCTTTATTAAAACGATGGGAACGTTCTATTTTTCTGCCGATACAACTCAAATCCACAATGGTTAGAATCAGTTCCATTGAATCATTCATATAAATTATTCCTGAACACAGAGTGAGACTTTTAAATTTTTTGGTAAAGGAGCGAGAAAAGTTGTCCACCCGAGTAGACACCCCTTTCCACGACCGAGACATGTTTTTTCAGACTGGTTGTGCGCTAAGTTCAACTCTAAATCCCACGCAAACTGTTCTCTCATTATAAAAGACATCACTTTTGTCAGCGGCGCAAAAAGATCACCGTTCGGGAGAAAACGTAAAAATGTGGAATAGCTTAACTCATTAATCCTTAATATATATTTACTGCTTATATCTGGAGCGTATTCTCCAACGACAAAATCGTTCCCCGTCGACATATTGGCTTGACCAAGTCGATTTTGCTGATGTTCTGCAATGGCTACGCGGCGATATTGCCAGCATAATATTTTAACGTCATCCAAATCAAAGCAGTGTGAAATCAGCCCCTCCACTACCTGAGGAGAGCGACCAGGGGCAGCAAGGAGGCCTGCATAGGCTAACATTTTGCTGTGATTTATCGCCATCGAATCACGTAATGCTTCACTTCCCAGCCCTATCAGGGAAAACATACATTGAGAAAATCTGTCTTCACCACCTGGACGATACCGAACATGATAGCGATATTTCCTCCATGCACGATGTAACAGCATCAAAAAACGATGGTTAAAGAAATTCAAAAATTGACCCGGCCCATTTTCTTGATGCATATACTGCCATGCAAGGTTTTCCAGGTAATATCCTGGCAGCGGCGACTGAGCACCATGCAGTCCGAGGAATGATACCTCCAGATCATAACCATATTCTTGCTTACTCACGGATACGATATCACCTGAAGGAAACCCTAATGAAGCGCTGGCAGAGTACCGAATCCGCTCATTTTCGGGTAATTGATTATCAAGCTGTTCAATATCCTGCCCTTCACTACGATAGAGCAACTCGACAAGCTGGTAAAAATTATAATCCTTTAAATTATTATTCATTATATCAATGAATGATTACCTTGTTGTAATGGCCAGCAATAGGCGGAATTATTTTCAGTATCTATTAATGACAATTCATGAAATGAGTTAATATTTGAAAAAAGTGATAAAAACTGAGCCAGAATACATCCAAATAAGTAAAACTCACCCTCGCTTATGAAAGCACTTTTTTTTGCAAATAATGTTGAATGGATACCCCGCACCGGCATACCCCGAATCAATCTGTCGACAGGTTTCGTTTCAATTTTTTCCACCCCTTCAAATCTCTTCTGCGAAATCTTTGCCGCGTGCCCGTCATTCATTGCAGGGAAATCATAATTTCGAATAATTTGTAACAACGCATCCTTATCTAACAAAGAATGGTAGTTTAGCGCCATGCTTGAGATAAGTGTCCAATGTAGTTTTTCATCAATCAGAGGACGCAATGTTTGCGAAGGTGACAAGATGTTGCTGTAAGCTAGCCAGGGTGGTGAGTCTCCAAGAGGGAGGCAGATTTCGCCGCGTCCAAGTTCTGCGGGTAAGTTCCTGTTTGTGCAGAGCATCGTGACTGCAACGATTTCATCACTCCTCCCCAGGAGGCTTTCATCACTGCGCAAAAATGAAATATTATGCTCGTAGCCCTTCAGTTTCAGTGAGTTGTGAATGCTGACTTTGAAATAATTCATTGTTCTCTTTTTTTCAAACTCAACCTCATGTCTGAAGCTTTCAAAGACATGATACGTTCTGAGTTCGCTCTTGATACGTTCGCCATCCTTTCCTGCATGTTCACTTTTCCATCCTTCAACTTTCTCGACGGAAAACACTTCATAATGTTCGGGGAGCATATGGCTTGCCCTGAGCGGGTAGTTTATTCGCTTCCCGTCAAGTTGAATGGGTTCCGAATGATGTTCGAATAAATTCGCAGCGGGAGAACAATTCAACTTAATTGATGAAGATGTAATGCGACAGTCTGAGGGAAAAGGTTTGTCATAATGGAAACTCAGTTCAATATCGCTTACCGCGATGTTCTGCGGAAGCTGGTCAAATCCATGAATATCTACAAACAGGAATCCTTCAGGAAAACAGAAAAACTCCTGCAAAATACGGTATCCGGAGTAGACGTTTTTAGGATATGGCAGTAAAGCATGGTTGTCAGAAAAACCCACAGGGCTAGCTTTGACATCAGATAGCGTAAATTCTGCGCCATTCAGCTTAACGGTGACTTTTTTAAGATGGTTTAGCATGTAAAGATACAGTTGAGTAGCAACATAGTAGTCGCTACCGAGAAACAATCTGAGATTATCCAGCCTGATCTTATCGAGAGGCATCGCGCTAAACGGCTTAAGTGTAAGCGAAAGGCAGCCATTCTCATTAGTATTTATCGTTACCAGATTGGTGAGTTCAACGGGTAAAATCCAGATATCCCTGCAGGTAGAGAACGTGCATCCAGTTCCCTTTATTTCTTTTGAGCCCAGCTTAACCCCTTTTTTAACAAGACAAGCCTCTGTGATAGATCCCACTTTTGGCTGGCACTCAATGATGGTAAATGATGGAACGGGCCGCAAATAATTAGGCCACAAAATATTTAGCAAACCATGGGTGAGCTCCGGAAAATCATCCTCAATTTTTGCGCGCAATGTTCCTGATAAGAATGCGAAACCTTCCAGAAGTCTTTCAACGTCAGGGTCTGCACTCTTTTCTGCAAGGAAACGCGTTAGCTGGGGCCAGGACCTTGAGAAATCAGCCCCCTGCTTTCGCAGCCAAGATAATTCATCCCTAAAAAACTCTTCTAGTTTCATAAATATTTTTTATATTCACTCAAGTTTGTATTTGTGATTTCCATCAATACGCAAATTGAAATTGAGAATGCTCTCTCGGTCCTCGAACGATACGTATGCTTTGACAAGGAAGTAAAGAGTTAACGGATCCGCTTCGTTAGGTTGCGCGATGATTTCTGCCCTGCTTATTCTCGGTTCGTAATCCTCTATGCACCGTTTAATTGCCCTACATATCGCCGAATAAACCTCAACAGAACTCCCAGTTGCATCGTTGAAATCAATAATGCCTAATTCGGGACAACTCTGCGCGTTACCGGAGCGGGTGTTGAGAATCGCCTGAAGATTGCGTTTCAGAGAGGCCACCAGGTCATCAGTGTCATCCGAAGACCTGATGGTTTTGCTCTCGTCAATGCGCTCAAAAAGACTGGCAGAACGACTTCTTCGCCATGCAGTAAGCGCTGACATCCCTTATTCCTTATCCAGACGGCCAACGAGAGAGAGTTCGAAACTCGCGCCCATGTATTTAAAATGTGGCCGCACTGCCATTGATACCTGATACCAACCTGGATCGCCTTCTACATCAGAAACAGTGATTTGAGCGGCACGTAAAGGACGGCGGCTACGCACTTCTGCTGGCGGATTTTCCTGGTCAGCAACGTACTGCCTAATCCACCGGTTTAGTTCTCGTTCCAGATCCTGTCGCTCTTTCCATGCGCCAAGCTGTTCTCGCTGCAGGACTTTTACATAGTGAGCCAGGCGGTTAATGATGAACATGTAAGGTAGCTGAGTGCCAAGGCGGTAATTGGTTTCAGCAATTTTTCCTTCCCGCGTATTGGGGAATACTTTGCATTTCTGTACTGAGTTTGCCGAGAAGAAAGCTGCATTATCGCTGCCTTTACGCATTGTCAGCGTGATAAATCCCTCTTCTGCGAGTTCAAACTCGCGACGGTCGGTTACCAGGACCTCGGTTGGGATTTTGGCCTGAAGTTGCCCAAGGGATTCAAACTTATGTACTGGCAAGTCATGCACCGCGCCACCGCTTTGAGGCCCAATGATATTCGGGCACCAGCGATAGCGGGCGAAGCTATCCGTCAGGTTACAGGCCATGAGATAGGCCGTGTTTCCCCACAGATAATTATCATGTTCGCCCTGTATGGTCTCATGATAATCAAAAGATTTAACCGGATTATCCTGACTGTCGTAAGGAAGACGTAACAAGAAACGCGGTGCCGTGAGTCCTAAATAGCGTGAATCTTCTGACTCTCTCAATGCACGCCACTTGACGTATGCCGGACCTTCGAAAACAGCCTTTAATTCCTTAATGGCGGGGAGCTCGGTAAAGCTTTTGAGGCCAAAGAAGGCTGGAGAGACCGAGGAGATGAATGGCGCATGGGCCATAGCGCCGACGGAACTGACATACTGCAGAAGCTTTATATCCGGGGCTGAGGGTGTAAAGGCGTAATTGCCAATGACAGCCCCCACTGGCTCTCCGCCAAACTGACCATAACCGCTCGCATAGATATGTTTATAGAATCCGGATTGCACTATCTCAGGTGAATATTCAAAATCGTCTAATAGCTCTTCTTTTGTGGCATGCAGGATCGTGATTTTGATGTTTTCTCTGAAATCAGTTCTGTCTACCAGCAGTTTTAACGACCGCCAGGAGGATTCCATATTCTGGAACTCATCAGAATGCAGAATCTCATCCATCTGGGCGCTCATTTTTTTATCGAGTTCGGCGATCATTCGGTCGACAAGCAGTTTATTTACTGCAACATCTTCCTGCCCTGATTCCAGTAAATTCGCTATAAATGCCGATATCCCCTGCTTAGCAATATCATACCCATCATCCTCAGGTTGAAGTCTTGCCTGAGACATTATGTGATCAAGTAAAGAGGACGATTCGTTTTTTAATTCACTATCATGAATAACACTTTGAACTGTCATACGCGCACCTTATTAATTCTCTGAGGAAATTACTCTTTTGTGGAATTATCTTCTTCAAGAGCGATATCAAGTTCTTTGAGAAGTTGTGCACGCATTTCGCCATCTGTTAATAACTTCTGCAAACTTGCTCGGAAAGAAGGAATATTACCCAACGGACCTTTTAATGCGACCAAAGCCTCCCTCAACTCGAGTAGTTTTTTCAGTTCAGGTACTTGACGGGCGATGTTGTCTGGAGAGAATTCTTTTAACGCATTGAAGTTTAAGCTAATCGGTAGTGCTTCCTCAGCACCATCCTGCAATCTGTTTACCACTGAAAAATCCAGATGTAAACCTGCCGTCTCCATGACCGAGTCAAAATTGTGCTTATTAATTGAGATTGCCTCTCTTTCTTCAATGGAAGAATCTTCGTTCCCACCGTTGAAATCGCCGACAACGAGAATATTAAGAGGCAGTTCGACTTCAGCTTGTTCATCACCTGTTGCTGGGACATACTTAATATTTATACGTTCTTTCGGTGCAATACTTCCTTCATATAATTTATTACCCATCCGCATTTAACTCCAATCCAGGTTAAGTTTAGCTAGTCTTATAATTTTTATAACACACTAAAATGGCGAAGAAAAATACGTTTCAATAATTTTAAAAAGCAAAACAAATCATTAAATATATAATATTCACCCAAGAGATTAGTTATACATAAATATATTCATGACTGTGAATCAAGAGGAATGTTATCTGGATAATTTATGGTAATAATTGAGGACATACTAAAAGAAAAAAGGCGGCAAAAGCCGCCTTTCAGAACGCTTACCGTCAGTTTTATGCTGCTTTTACAGCGTCCGCAATACGGTGTGCAAATTCGGTTACCTGCGCTTCGTCTTCGCCTTCCACCATCACGCGGATCAGCGGTTCGGTACCGGACTTACGCAGCAGCACACGGCCACGATTACCCAAGGCCGCTTCAACGTCAGCCATCACCGCTTTCACGTTGTCATTTTCAAGTGGATCGCCTTTACCCGCTGTGAAACGCACGTTAACGAGGATTTGCGGGAACATCTTCATACCGCTGCAAAGATCGTGCAGGCTCATATGGTTGCGCGCCATAGCAGCCACCACCTGCAGACCCGCCACGATGCCGTCACCGGTGGTGGTTTTATCGAGCAGGATCACGTGACCGGAGTTTTCCGCACCGATGCGCCAGCCCTTCTCCTGCAGTTTTTCCAGCACATAGCGGTCACCCACTTTCGCGCGGACAAAAGGAATACCGAGTTGTTTCAGCGCCAGTTCAAGGCCCATATTACTCATCAGCGTACCCACCGCACCACCGCGCAGCTGGCCCTGACGCAGGCCTTCACGTGCAATGATGTAGAGGATCTGATCGCCGTCAACCTTGTTACCTTCGTGGTCGACCATGATCACGCGGTCACCATCGCCGTCCAGCGCAATACCCAGATCGGCTTTCTCCGCCAGCACGCGTGCCTGCAGAGCACGAACGTCCGTCGCGCCCACTTCTTCATTGATGTTCAGACCATCTGGCTCGCAGCCGATGGTGATCACTTTCGCACCCAGCTCACGGAAAACATTAGGTGCAATGTGGTAGGTCGCGCCGTTTGCACAGTCCACCACAATCTTAAGATGGGCCAGGCTCAGCTCGTTCGGGAAGGTGCCTTTGCAGAATTCGATATAACGACCCGCTGCATCGACAATCCGGTTCGCTTTCCCCAGCTCAGCGGAATCGACGCAGGTGATCTCTTTTTCCATTTCCGCTTCGATTGCCTCTTCCACGTCATCCGGCAGTTTGGTGCCGTCGATGGAGAAGAATTTGATGCCGTTGTCGTAGAAAGGATTATGAGAAGCCGAGATAACAATCCCCGCCTCCGCCCGGAAGGTGCGCGTCAGATACGCCACGGCAGGGGTGGGCATTGGGCCAGTGAAGGAAGCAGAAAGTCCCGCCGCTGCCAGACCGGCCTCCAGCGCCGATTCCAGCATATAGCCTGAAATACGGGTGTCCTTACCGATGATGATCTTACGGGAACCATGACGCGCCAGTACCTTGCCTGCAGCCCAGCCCAGCTTCAGGACAAAATCAGGGGTGATTGGGGCATCGCCTACGCGCCCACGGATACCATCGGTACCAAAATATTTACGATTACTCATAGCGTTTGTTTTCCTTCGCTGCCAGTGTGGCTTCCACCACACGCATGGCTTCTACTGTTTCTTTGACGTCATGGACACGAATAATGTGCGCGCCTTGCATCGCCGCGATCACCGCGCAGGCCAGGCTACCACTCAGGCGTTCGCTCGGGCCCACATTCAGCAACTGCCCAATCATCGACTTTCTAGACATCCCCACCAGCAACGGCAGATCGAAGTGATGAAATTCTGATAAGCGCGCAAGCAGCGCATAATTGTGAGAGAGATTTTTACCGAAACCGAACCCCGGGTCGAGCAGCAATTTCTCTTTTGGGATACCGGCACGTTCACAGCGTTCGATATGCTCAATAAAGAAGCGATTCACGTCGGCATAAACATCGTCATACTTCGGTGCTTCCTGCATAGTTTTCGGTTGACCCTGCATGTGCATCAGGCAGACCGGCAGGCCAGTTTCCGCAGCCGCCTCAATCGCGCCAGGCTCAGTCAGTGAGCGGATGTCATTGATAATGTGAGCACCCACTCTCGCCACTTCACGAATCACCTCAGGCTTGGACGTATCAACGGAGATCCACACCTCAAATCGCTGAGCAATGGCCTCAACCACGGGCACTACGCGCGCCAGCTCTTCTTCCACAGAAACGTCCGCTGCGCCGGGGCGCGTCGATTCCCCACCGACATCAATGATAGTGGCACCCGCATTGATCATTAAATTTGCGTGCTTAACCGCCTCGATAAGCGTGTTATGCGTGCCGCCGTCAGAGAAAGAGTCAGGGGTAACATTCAGGATCCCCATCACGTGCGGATGCGAGAGATCGAGATGCGAGTCCTGGGCGAAGAGTTTCATGGCTAAAATCCCTGGTATTTATAAGGTTTAACAGATAAGAAAAACCCCGGAGCAAGCTCCAGGGTTTGAGGTACAGACAAACATTTCAACAGAAGAGACTTACTTGTCGCCCAACTGTTCTGACATGGTGTTGCCCGGGTTTGGCGTACGCGGTTCATCAACCGGACGCGGCGCACGCGGGGTGCCATTGTTGTCAGAATTGTTGGAAGCACCTGGATCTTCCCAGCCAGCTGGCGGACGCACTTCACGGCGTGCCATCAGGTCGTCAATCTGCGGTGCATCGATGGTCTCATATTTCATGAGCGCATCTTTCATCGAATGCAGGATATCCATATTGTCGTTCAGGATCTGACGTGCGCGAGCGTAGTTACGTTCGATCAGCGCTTTCACTTCCTGGTCGATGATACGTGCCGTCTCATCGGACATATGTTTCGCTTTAGCCACAGAACGGCCCAGGAACACTTCACCCTCTTCCTCTGCATACAGCAGCGGACCGAGTTTGTCGGAGAAGCCCCACTGCGTCACCATGTTACGCGCCAGGTTTGTCGCGACTTTGATGTCGTTGGACGCACCGGTAGAAACATGTTCCACACCGTAGATAATCTCTTCTGCCAGACGACCGCCGTATAGGGTTGAAATCTGGCTTTCCAGCTTCTGACGGCTGGCGCTGATCGCATCGCCTTCAGGCAGGAAGAAGGTCACACCCAGCGCACGACCACGTGGGATAATCGTCACTTTATGCACCGGATCGTGTTCCGGCACCAGGCGACCGATAATCGCGTGACCTGCTTCGTGGTATGCCGTGGACTCTTTCTGCGCTTCCGTCATCACCATGGAGCGACGTTCCGCACCCATCATGATTTTGTCTTTCGCTTTCTCGAACTCCACCATGGACACCACGCGCTTGTTACCGCGAGCGGCAAACAGGGCAGCTTCGTTGACCAGGTTAGCCAGATCCGCACCGGAGAAGCCCGGAGTACCGCGCGCAATAATTGCCGCGTCGATATCTGGCGCCAGCGGTACGCGACGCATGTGGACTTTCAGAATCTGTTCACGACCGCGAACGTCCGGCAGACCTACCACGACCTGACGGTCGAAACGGCCTGGACGCAGCAGCGCCGGGTCAAGTACGTCCGGACGGTTAGTCGCCGCAATAACGATAATACCTTCGTTACCTTCGAAGCCGTCCATTTCAACCAGCATCTGGTTCAGCGTCTGCTCACGTTCATCATGACCACCGCCCAGACCTGCGCCACGCTGGCGGCCTACGGCGTCGATTTCATCGATGAAGATGATGCACGGTGCTGCCTTCTTGGCCTGTTCGAACATGTCACGCACACGAGATGCACCCACACCCACGAACATTTCTACGAAGTCAGAACCTGAAATAGTAAAGAACGGCACCTTCGCTTCACCCGCGATAGCTTTCGCCAGCAGGGTTTTACCGGTACCCGGAGGACCAACCATCAGAACGCCTTTCGGGATCTTACCGCCCAGTTTCTGGAAACGGCTCGGCTCACGCAGGTATTCAACCAGTTCGCCCACTTCTTCTTTTGCTTCGTCACAACCTGCAACGTCAGCAAACGTGGTCTTGATCTGATCTTCCGTCAGCATACGCGCCTTGCTCTTACCGAACGACATGGCACCTTTGCCACCGCCGCCCTGCATCTGACGCATAAAGAAGATCCAGACGCCGATAAGAAGCAGCATCGGGAACCAGGAAATGAAGATAGAAGCCAGCAGGCTTGGTTCTTCTGGCGGCTCGCCGACCACTTTGACGTTTTTAGTCAGAAGGTTATCGAGCAGCTTAGGATCGTTCACCGGGATGTAGGTCGTGTAACGGTTACTATCTTTCTTGGTAACGTTTATCTCACGTCCGTTGATACGCGCTTCGCGAACCTGGTCCTGATTGACCTCCTGCAGGAAGGTAGAATAATCCACCTTGCGGCCATTCGACTCGCTGGGCCCAAAGCTCTGGAATACTGACATCAGCACGACGGCAATGACCAGCCAGAGAATTAGGTTTTTCGCCATGTCACTCAAGGGATTAACCTCACATTACAACTGTGTTAAAAACAGCGTCAGGATACTCTATATCCAGTTTCATTCAAACTTTCGCCTGAAATCTACCGGTTATCATTTTCGCCCGGTCGCTACAATATACACTTCACGGGAACGCGCCCGGGAAGAGTCCGGCTTACGAACTTTAACCTTCGCAAACAGGGAGCGAATTTCCTTAAGGTACTCCTCGAAACCTTCGCCCTGAAACACCTTCACAACAAAACTACCACCAGGCGCTAGTACATCACGACACATTTCTAACGCTAGCTCCACCAGATACATGCCGCGGGGGATATCCACCGCCGGTGTTCCGCACATATTTGGTGCCATATCAGACATGACAACCTGGACCTTACTGTCACCCACACGTTCAAGTAACGCTTTCAGCACTAATTCATCACGAAAATCGCCCTGAAGGAAGTCGACACCGACAATGGGATCCATTGGTAAAAGATCGCATGCGATGATTCGACCCGCTCCGCCGATCTGCGTTACCGCATACTGGGACCATCCGCCAGGGGCAGCACCGAGGTCAACAACCGTCATCCCCGGTTTAAAAAGTTTGTCACTTTGCTGTATTTCATCAAGTTTAAACCAGGCGCGGGAACGTAACCCCTTTTTCTGCGCCTGCAGAACATATTTATCGCTAAAGTGTTCCTGAAGCCAGCGGCTGGAACTGGCAGAACGCTTTTTACCTGTCATTTAACTTTTCCGTCCGGGTTCATCGTTGCTTACCTTTGACGTAAATTTCTACGCTGCTATTTGGCGATATTAGGGAGATGGCGGTAGAATGAACCGTTTTCAATCCCAACGTAAGCAAAAATATACGATGAATCTGAGTACTAAACAAAAACAGCACCTTAAAGGTCTGGCACATCCGCTCAAGCCTGTAGTTATGCTTGGCAACAATGGTTTGACCGAAGGGGTGCTTGCCGAGATTGAACAAGCGCTGGAACACCACGAGCTGATCAAGGTGAAAATCGCCTCTGAAGACAGAGACACTAAAAACCTGATCGTGGAAGCCATCGTGCGCGAAACCGGCGCCTGTAATGTACAGGTCATCGGTAAAACGCTGGTGCTCTACCGCCCATCTAAAGAGCGCAAAATCTCGCTGCCACGTTAAGGATATCCCTAATTGAACACATTTTCTGTGTAAAACGAGGGATTTCTGTCAGCAGGTGAGCAAAATGCCACGCTCCTTGAGTTGATAAAAGGCCGCTATGCGGCCTTTTTCTTTTCTTTACAATGTATCAACATCTCAGTGGAGAAGCGAATTACAGGTACTCAACCTTAGTAATTTCGTATTCCACTTCACCACCGGGCGTACGGATCACGACCACATCGTCTTGCTCTTTGCCAATCAGACCACGCGCAATTGGTGAGTTCACTGAAATCAGGTTCTGCTTAAAGTCAGCCTCATCGTCACCCACGATGCGGTACGTTTGCTCTTCATCGTTGTCCAGGTTCAGGACGCTCACGGTAGAACCAAAGATCACGCGGCCATTGTTTGGCATTTTAGTGATGTCGATCACCTGCGCATTAGACAGCTTCGCTTCAATGTCTTTAATACGCCCTTCACAGAAGCCCTGCTGCTCACGCGCCGCATGGTATTCAGCGTTCTCTTTCAGGTCGCCATGCTCGCGCGCATCCGCGATAGCGGCGATGATTTCAGGGCGACGAACGGATTTCAGGAAATCCAGCTCTTCGCGCAGTTTTTCGGCACCACGTAAGGTCATCGGAATAGCTTGCATTTGTTATACCTCTTAAACATTCCTGTTGGGAGCAGTGTTCCCTGCTCCTGCCCCCCTAAGCGGGCAAGAAGCAAAAAGAAAACCGACCCGGGAGCAACGCCCCAGGTCAGCAGCAATTTTTCAATTTGATACGCATTTTACCGCGAAGTTCACTATGGGTCATCGTTTACTTTGCAGTGCTATGCACCGTAGTATGACGGTTTGTTTTCGGGTTGTTAGCGCGAGATTATGCGATTTTCCAGTTTTATCATCGGATTGACTACCAGTATGGCGTTCGCCGCTCAGGCCGCGAACGTTGATGAGTACATTAATCAGCTGCCCGCAGGCGCTAATCTTGCGCTAATGGTGCAGAAGGTTGGCGCCCAGGCACCTGACATTGACTTTCACAGCCAACAGATGGCGCTGCCTGCAAGTACCCAGAAGGTGATCACTGCGCTCGCCGCCCTGCTTCAGCTTGGTCCTGACTTCCGGTTTACTACCACGCTTGAGACCAAAGGTAACGTCGAAGGTGGCGAACTGAAAGGCGATCTGATTGCCCGCTTTGGGGGTGACCCGACCTTCAAGCGCCAGGATATCCGCAATATGGTGGCGGTGCTGAAAAAGTCCGGCGTGACAAAAATCGATGGCAACGTGCTGATCGATACATCCATTTTCGCCAGCCACGATAAAGCGCCAGGCTGGCCGTGGAATGACATGACACAGTGCTTTAGCGCCCCGCCTGCCGCGGCCATCGTTGACCGTAACTGCTTCTCCGTGTCGCTCTACAGCGCCCCTAAGCCGGATGATTTAGCCTTTATCCGCGTGGCGTCCTACTACCCGGTCACGATGTTCAGCCAGGTACGCACATTAGCAAAAGGATCGCCAGATGCGCAGTATTGCGAACTGGACGTTGTGCCGGGCGATCTTAACCGTTTCACTCTCACCGGCTGCCTGACGCAGCGTGCCGATCCGTTGCCGCTGGCCTTCGCCATTCAGGACGGAGCAGGCTATGCGGGTGCGATACTGAAAGACGAACTGAAGCAGGCTGGCATCACCTATTCTGGCTCACTGATGCGTCAGACACAGGTTAATCAACCGGGTTCCGTTATCGCCAGCAAACAGTCTGCGCCGCTACATGACCTGCTTAGGATTATGCTGAAAAAGTCAGATAACATGATTGCTGACACGGTCTTCCGCATGATTGGTCACGCCCGTTTCGGCGTACCCGGTACCTGGCGTGCGGGGTCAGACGCCGTTCGTCAGATCCTGCGCCAGCAGGCGGGGATCGATCTTGGTAATACCATCGCCGTCGATGGCTCCGGGTTATCGCGTCACAATCTGATCTCCCCAGCCACCATGATGCAAGTGCTTCAGTACATTGCCCAACATGACACTGAGCTAAACTTTATTTCAATGCTGCCACTTGCTGGACATGACGGTTCGCTTCAGTATCGGGCAGGGCTTCATGCCGCGGGTGTTGATGGAAAAGTGTCAGCGAAAACAGGTTCACTGCAGGGGGTTTATAACCTTGCAGGCTTTATCACCACAGCCAGCGGACAACGCATGGCATTCGTGCAGTATCTTTCCGGCTATGCCGTCGAACCGACCGACCAGCGTAATCGCCGTATTCCGCTGGTGCGCTTCGAAAGCAGGCTATACAAGGACATCTACCAGAATAACTAGCGATGAAACTACTCATAGTTGAAGACGATCTGTTATTGCAGGAAGGGTTGGCGCTCGCGCTCGCGAATGAAGGATATGCGCTCGACTGCGCCGCCACGGCGGCAGAAGCCGATGCGCTGATCCAGAGCGGTGAATATAGCCTGGTGATCCTCGATTTAGGTTTACCGGATAAAGACGGCGCGACACTGCTCAGCCAGTGGCGTCGCCGTGGCGTTGAAAATCCAGTGCTGATCCTCACGGCGCGCGATGCCATTGAAGATCGCATTCACGGTCTGGACTCCGGTGCGGATGATTATCTGGTTAAACCTTTTGCCCTCGCAGAACTTCAGGCGCGCGTGCGGGCACTCATCCGCCGCTATCAGGGACACAGCGATAACATGCTGACTGACGGTGATATTACGCTGAATCTCCAGACGCAGCAGGTGTTGCGTAAGTCCCAGCCTGTCGAAGTGACCCCAAAAGAATTTGCCCTCCTGACGCGCCTCATCATGCGGAGCGGTCAAACGGTACATCGCGAGACGCTGCAGCAGGATATCTACTCCTGGCAGGACGATCCGGGTTCAAATACCCTTGAGGTTCATATTCACAATCTGCGCCGCAAGCTCGGCAAAGAACGGATCAAAACGGTACGTGGCGTCGGATACCGCCTGGAGAGCCAGAAATGAACAGTATGCGTCGGCGATTAATGGTTTTGCTGGCGATTATCTTGCTGTTTTTCCAGTTAATTAGTGTCATCTGGTTATGGCATGAAAGCCGTGAACAGATTGGCTTTCTGGTGAATGAAACACTCTCGGCGAAAGCACGTAACAAGCACGTCGAGAAAGAGATCCGTGAAGCGATTGCGTCGCTGCTGGTCCCTTCTCTGGTGATGGTCGGTTTTACCCTGCTCTTCTCCTTCTGGGCGGTCACCTGGATAACCCAGCCGCTTAACAAATTACGAGCCAGCCTGGCCAACCGATCAGCCGACAATCTGACGCCGTTGCCTATGTATTCCGATATGGAAGAAATTGGCGCAGTAACAACATCGCTTAACCAACTACTGGCCCGTCTTGATCACACCCTACAGCAGGAACGTCTATTCACCGCTGATGCCGCGCACGAACTACGCACACCGCTTGCCGGGATTCGGTTGCATCTGGAATTAATGGCCCAGTCTGGCTCACCACAAGCCACTACGTTGATTAGTCGTATCGATCAGTTAATGCACACCGTTGAGCAACTGCTCATGCTGGCGCGAGCCGGACAGGCGATGGCAAGCGGTCACTACGATACCGTCAACTGGACAGAGAATATTATTGCGCCGCTGGGTCTTGAGCACGAAGCCAAAGACCATACGGTGATATGGCCCGCTAAAAGCAGTCTTACGGTGCAGGGAGACGCCGTACTGCTGCGCCTGATGCTCAGAAATTTGCTGGAGAATGCCGCCCGCTATAGCCCAACGGGAACGACTATCGAAGTGAAATTAGTAGAAATTGACGGCGGAACTCAGGTCAGCGTGGTGGATCAAGGCCCCGGAATCAATGAGGCACATCGACAGTCCATTACCGAACCTTTCCGTCGGCTCGACCAGCGCTACGGTGGCAGCGGCCTGGGGCTGAGTATTGTTCAGCGTATCGTTCAGCTCCACCATGGCAATTTAATGCTGGAGAACGGCGCTGAGGGCGGCTTAATCGCCAGCTGCTGGTTGCCGTCGACGTTAGGATAAAAAAAGCCCCTTAGCGGGGCTTCTTTCAGGTATTAATGCTTGTAGATGAACTCAACGCCTTCTTCGTCGTCTTCATCCCAGTCATCGTCCCAGTCTTCATCATCGTCTTCCGCTTCCAGCTCTTCGAGCTGCTGGCGGTGGTAGTCATCCCACATGAATTCGACTTTTTCAGGCTGTTTCGCCTCTTCTGCCTGAACGATTGGGTTCTCGATGATAAAGGTCATCACATCCCAGCAGAGGTCTTTCACGCCGACCTGGCTTGCCGCAGAGATCAGGTAATATTTATCTTCCCAACCCATCGCTTCCGCAATGGCTTTCGCTTTTGCTTCAGCTTCGGCTTTATCCATCAGGTCGATCTTGTTGAAGACCAGCCAGCGTGGCTTACCTGCGAGTTTTTCGCTGTATTTTTCCAGTTCGCCGATGATGATACGGGCGTTTTCGACCGGATCGGACTCATCGATTGGATTAATATCAACGATGTGCAGCAATACGCGGCAGCGCTCAAGGTGTTTCAGGAAGCGAATACCCAGTCCTGCGCCTTCTGCTGCGCCCTCGATCAAACCAGGGATATCAGCGACAACAAAGCTCTTTTCGTGGTCCATACGGACAACGCCCAGGCTTGGCACCAGCGTCGTAAACGGATAATCCGCCACTTTTGGCTTCGCGGCTGATACAGCACGGATAAACGTCGATTTACCGGCGTTAGGCATACCCAGCATACCGACGTCAGCCAGCAGCATCAGCTCCAGTTGCAGCTCGCGCGTGTCGCCCGGTGTCCCCATGGTTTTCTGACGCGGAGCACGGTTAACCGATGATTTAAAACGGCTGTTACCCAGACCGTGCCAGCCACCTTTAGCAACCAGCAGGCGCTGACCGTGTTTGGTCATATCACCCATGGTTTCACCGGTACCCTGGTCGATCACTCGCGTACCGACCGGAACCTTGATGTTGACGTCTTTACCACGCTTACCCGTACAGTCACGGCTCTGGCCGTTCTGGCCGCGCTCGGCACGGAAAGATTTTTCGAAACGGTAGTCGATCAGCGTGTTGAGGTTTTCATCCGCCTCCAGCCACACGTCACCACCATCGCCACCGTCACCGCCGTCAGGGCCGCCACGAGGAATATATTTTTCACGGCGGAAGCTTACACAACCGTTACCGCCATCACCTGCCACGACCAGAATCGTCGCTTCATCAACAAACTTCATTTTACTCTCCGTAACTCATTCGCCTGAGCGGGGGACTACTACGACCGCTTCATTTTTGCGCCAACGCCCCCAGAGACGATGACCAATGGCGGAATACATCGCACCCGCAACCACGACAAACGCACCGAGATAACCCAACAAGTTGAGCATCGGCTTGACGAAGACATCGGGCCAGGCCATTGATAACAAATCTGAAAATAACAGCGTAAACAGCGGAGTCAGCGTGATTAACGCGCTCACCTGCGCTGCCTGCCAGCGCGCCATTGCCTCAGCCAGCGCACCATAACCGACCAGCGTGTTCAGCCCACAAAAGATGAGGCACGCCAGTTGCCAGTCGCTAAGCTGAGTAATCACACCCGGCTTTGCTAACGGCAGTAATGCTACTGTACACAAAGTGTACAATAAAAAGAGGATCTGCTGTGAGGCCAGACGACGCAATAACACCTTTTGTGCGACGCCATAACTCACCCAGACCGTTGCTGCCCCGACACCGAAAATCACACCCCAGGTGTAATCCGTCAGGCGGGTGAAAATCTCAACCAGGCTGGTGTTGAAAAACATCACCAGACCACAGAGCAGCATGCTCGCCCCGATAATCTGCGTTCCGCGCATCTTCTCCTTAAGGATAAAGACGCTGGCGACCATCATGCCGACCGGTGAAAGCTGGCCGATCACCTGCGACGCCGTGGGACTGAGATATTGCAGGGAGGAGCTAAACAGGATGAAGTTGCCGAACAGACCGCCCGTCGCGATAGCCAGTAAAACCAGCCAGCGCGGCTTTCGGAAGAGACGCAGCGGTGGAAGCTTACCTTTGATCGCCAGAATGGCACCGAGGCCAATGCTTGCCATCAGGAAGCGATAAAACACTACCGTCGGCGGCTCCATCACGTCCAGTACCTGCTTCATTGCAATTGGCAGCGCACCCCAGCACATTGCGGTGGTGAGCGCCAAAAGAATACCCATGCCGGCCTGCTGCTTCATGCCCGTTTTCCCTACAGAAAATTTTCCGGGTTTCCAATGTAAAAAGCCCCGCAACACGTTGCGGGGCTTTAATCCGTTACCGGACCGAGAAAACCTTACTCAGCAACGATGCTGATGTATTTACGGTTGTTCGGGCCTTTAACTTCAAATTTCACTTTACCGTCTGCTTTAGCAAACAGAGTGTGGTCACGACCGCAACCTACGTTGTTGCCAGCGTGGAATTTGGTACCACGTTGACGAACGATGATGCTACCCGCCAGAACGGATTCGCCACCGAAACGCTTAACGCCAAGGCGTTTAGCTTCTGAATCGCGACCGTTACGTGTGGAGCCGCCAGCCTTTTTATGTGCCATTTAAATCTCTCCTCAGGTCTTAGGCGCTGATGCCAGTAATTTTCACATCAGTGAACCACTGACGGTGGCCCTGCTGCTTACGGTAGTGCTTACGACGACGAAACTTAACGATTTTAACTTTCTCGCCACGACCGTGTGCAACAACTTCAGCTTTGATCACGCCGCCATCAACGAAAGGAACGCCGATTTTGACTTCTTCACCGTTTGCGATCATCAGAACTTCAGCGAATTCAACAGATTCGCCAGTTGCGATGTCCAGCTTTTCCAGGCGAATGGTCTGACCTTCGCTTACTCGGTGTTGTTTACCACCACTTTGGAAAACCGCGTACATATAAACTCCGCTTCCGCGCACATCCTCGTATGAATCAGAGTGCGCTATAAATATTCACAATAGGGCGCGAATATTACGCAAAACGCGAGCCTTTGACAAGTGCTACCATCAATACATGAAGAAAAAAAACACAACACGTACGGTAACGTTTATCTGAGCCGTTTTTTCAGTACAATCAGCGATACTATTGATAAACCGAAACCCTTTGTGAACCCACACTCCGTGGGATAAACAGGATAAAAAGCCCGGCTTTTGCGATGAATTTAGAAAAAATCAACGAGTTAACCGCGCAAGATATGGCGGGTGTAAATGCAGCAATCCTGGAGCAACTCAACTCTGATGTTCAGCTGATCAATCAGTTGGGCTATTACATCGTTAGCGGCGGCGGTAAACGCATTCGCCCGATGATTGCCATTCTGGCCGCTCGCGCCGTTGGCTATCAGGGAAATGCCCACGTCACGATTGCGGCCCTGATCGAATTTATCCACACAGCCACGCTGCTGCATGATGACGTGGTGGATGAATCAGACATGCGCCGTGGCAAAGCAACCGCAAACGCAGCATTTGGCAACGCAGCCAGCGTTCTGGTGGGGGATTTCATCTATACCCGTGCTTTCCAGATGATGACCAGCCTCGGCTCTCTGAAAGTGCTGGAAGTGATGTCTGAAGCGGTAAACGTTATCGCTGAAGGTGAAGTCCTGCAGCTGATGAACGTTAACGACCCGGACATCACTGAAGAAAACTACATGCGCGTGATTTACAGCAAGACGGCGCGCCTGTTTGAAGCGGCGGCTCAATGCTCTGGTATCCTTGCTGGCTGCACTGAAGCCCAGGAAAAAGGGCTTCAGGATTATGGCCGTTATCTGGGGACTGCCTTCCAGTTGATTGATGATTTGCTGGACTACAGCGCCGATGGCGAAACGCTCGGCAAAAACGTTGGGGATGACCTGAACGAAGGCAAACCAACGCTGCCGCTGCTCCATGCTATGCGTCACGGAACCCCCGAGCAGGCGAAACTGATCCGTGAAGCGATCGAGCAAGGAAACGGTCGCCATCTTCTGGAACCTGTACTGGAAACAATGGCACTCTGCGGATCGCTGGAATGGACGCGTCAGCGTGCTGAAGAAGAGGCAGACAAAGCCATCGAAGCACTTCAGGTGATTCCGGACTGCCCGTGGCGTGACGCGCTGATTGGCCTTGCCCACATCGCCGTTCAGCGCGATCGTTAATCCTTCCTCCTTCTCCCCGTGGCCACATGGGGAGATTCCAATAAGCACCAATAAATTCCATAATCATGTTAAATCATCGGCTTACATCCCGCATGAATAAAGCCATGTCATATTCTGAATATTGCTTCCAGTAACGCGAACTTTTTAGAACACATGTTCGAAGAAGGTATAGTAGCCCTGTCATTTCAGGAGAAATGGCGTGGGTGAAAACGAACACAAGGACAGCTTTATGGATATGAAACTGATCGACTGGCACTCAGCTGATATTATTGCGGCACTGCGCAAAAAAGGGACATCACTGGCAGCGGAATCGCGCCGTAACGGGTTGAGCTCATCGACGCTGGCAAACGCATTGACTCGCCCGTGGCCGAAGGGGGAATTGATTATTGCGACGGCGCTGGAAACGCACCCGTGGATCATCTGGCCGTCACGCTATCACGACCCCATAACTCACGAATTTATCGACAGAACGCGCACGATACGCCAGAAGAAGGCGCAGTCGGAGTAACACTGCCATTTTGACATCATCAGCAATCCCCCGGCCTTTACAGGCCAGGGGGGTGCAAGAACGATTACTCGCCTTTCACACGCTCGATATTGGCACCCAGCGCGCGCAGTTTGTCTTCGATACGCTCATAGCCACGATCGATGTGGTAGATACGGTCAACAATGGTCGTCCCTTCCGCGATACAACCCGCCAGCACCAGGCTTGCAGACGCGCGAAGATCGGTTGCCATCACCTGCGCACCAGACAGTTTTTCCACGCCGTGGCAAATGACCGTATTGCTTTCGATCTCAGCGTGAGCGCCCATACGGATGAGTTCCGGTACGTGCATGAAGCGGTTCTCGAAGATGGTTTCAGTGATGAAACCTGTGCCTTCGGCGACCAGGTTTAACAGCGTAAACTGAGCCTGCATGTCCGTCGGGAACGCTGGATGCGGTGCAGTACGCACATTAACGGCTTTTGGACGCTGTCCGTGCATATCAAGGCTAATCCAGTCTTCACCGATTTCGATATCCGCACCCGCATCGCGCAGTTTAGCCAGCACCGCATCCAGGGTATCAGGCTGTGCGTTGCGACAAACAATCTTACCGCCAGAGATCGCCGCAGCAACCAGGAAGGTACCGGTTTCGATACGGTCCGGCAGAACGCGATAGACACCGCCGCCCAGGCGTTCAACGCCTTCGATGGTAATACGGTCAGTCCCCTGGCCGGAAATCTTCGCGCCCAGCGCTACGAGGAAGTTTGCGGTATCCACAATTTCCGGTTCACGTGCGGCGTTTTCAATGATGGTCGTGCCTTCTGCCAGCGTTGCCGCAGACATAATGGTGACGGTTGCGCCAACGCTCACTTTGTCCATGACAATGTGCGCACCTTTCAGACGGCCATTGACGGACGCCTTGACGTAACCTTCTTCCAGCTTGATCTCTGCGCCCAGTTTCTCCAGACCAAAGATATGCAGGTCAACCGGACGCGCGCCGATGGCGCAGCCGCCCGGCAGTGAAACCTGACCCTGACCGAAACGCGCCACCAGCGGGCCAAGCGCCCAGATGGATGCGCGCATGGTTTTCACCAGATCGTAAGGGGCAGAGAAGTTGTTCACCTTGCTGGCGTCGATCCAGACGGAGCCGTTACGTTCGACTTTCGTGCCCAACTGGGTGAGCAACTTCATGGTGGTGTCGATATCTTTCAGCTTAGGTACGTTCTGAATTTCTACCGGCTCTTCCGCGAGCAATGCAGCAAAGAGGATTGGCAGCGCAGCATTTTTTGCGCCAGAAATTGTGACTTCGCCCTGGAGACGCGTTGGCCCCTGTACACGAAATTTGTCCATGTAATTGCTCTCTTATAAATTCAACCGTGCTGCGGGCGTCTCGCCCTCAGCTCAAAAACCGTTTAGTTTGCGATCGCGTGCCCACTCTTGCGGTGTGAACGCTTTAATCGACAGGGCATGGATGCGGTTATCCGCAATGTATTCCATCAGCGGCGCATAGACAGCCTGCTGTTTCTTCACACGACTCATCCCGTCAAAGATCTCACCCACAGCAATAACCTGGAAGTGACTGCCATCGCCAGAGACGTGGACTTCCTGAAGGGTGAGTGCATTCATCAGCACTGCCTGGATTTCATTATTTTCCATGGGGTCTATATCATCTGATAGTGAAAACAAGCCCAACATCTTAGAGCAAAGTAGCGTCGTCTTAAACAAGCAAAAAGCCCCGACGATGAAACAGCCAGGGCTTTCAGAAGTAACGCACTGAAAATATTAGCGCGGTAAAACGTCCTGAGGCAGATTATAAAGCTGCGCCAGGGTCATGACGTTATCGCTCGCGCCGTGAAGCCTGACGCTTGCTCCCGGCGTTTTACCCACTGCGATCAGATGGGTGAGCAGCGCAACACCCGCCGTATCGACCCGCGAGACATCGCTTAAATCAATCAGCGTCACGCCCTGCATCGCTTCATGGCGTTTATCCCACAGCGGATTCAGTAGATCCTGATCGAGCTCACCCGACAGCTTTAACGTCTCGCCTTCACGCGACCAGCTCAGTTGCTGCGACATTACTTCTTCTCGTCCAGGGTGATTTTCTGACGAGAGATAGACTGCAGCTGTGCGGTCAGGCCATCAATGCCTTTGGTGCGCAGCAGGTCGCTCCACTCGTTCTGTTTGGTGGTGATCATGCTCACCCCTTCGGCAATCATGTCATACGCCTGCCAGTTTCCACTCTGGCTGTTTTTACGCCACTGGAAGTCCAGACGAACCGGCGGACGGCCGTTAGGATCGTTAATCGTCACCCGGATAGGCACGATGGTGGCATCGCCCAGCGGCTGTTCAGGCGCAATCTGGTAGGTCTGGCCGTGGTACATCGCCAGGGCCTGGCCGTAAGCCTGTTTCAGGTATTCACGAAACGCAGCAAAGTAAGCCTCACGCTGTGCAGGGGTCGCATCTTTGTAGTAACGGCCCAGTACCAGTGCACCTGCATATTTGATCTGCACATACGGCAACAGTTCCTGATCGACCACATCACGCAGGTAATCAGGATTAGCACGAATCTTCGGCTGTTCGTTTTTAAGACGATCGAAGGTTTTCTTCGCGGCCGCGTCCATCTGTTTGTACGGGTTGCTCTGATCTGCAGTCTGTGCCGCAGTGAGAGGGGCAATGACCAGCATGGCAACCATTAGCAGTCGTTTAAACATGAATGACTTCTCCTGAAATTAATTCGCAGCACCAGGGGTCGGCGCAACATTGGTAGGGTCTTCATTCTGCGCAGGGGCAGCGTCAGACTTTTTATCATCCCCTTTACTGTTGTAAAGGAACTGACCAATCATATCTTCCAGCACCATCGCGGACTTCGTATCCTGGATCACGCTACCGTCTTTAAGGATAGTCGTTCCCAGCTCAGGATCTTCAAAGCCCACGTTAAGAGCCAGATATTGTTCGCCAAGCAGACCGGAGGTACGGATGGAGAGCGAGCTGGTATCGGGAATGTGGTTATAACGCTCTTCAATATCCATCGCCACGCGCGGCAGATAGGTTTTCTCATCCAGCGTAATGTCTGATACGCGTCCAATCACCACGCCGCCAATACGAACCGGTGAGCGTGCCTTCAGGCCACCGATATTATCGAAGGTGGCATAAACGCGATACGTCGGCTCGGTGCGTACAGAGGTGATATCCGCCGCTCTCAGACAGATAAACAGGGCCGCCAGCAGTGCCAGTAACAGGAATACGCCAACCCAAATTTCATTTTTTCTCGTTTGCATGAACTCAATTCCCAAACATCAGTGCGGTGAGCACAAAATCCAGACCCAGTACGGCCAGCGACGAATGAACGACGGTACGTGTCGTTGCACGGCTGATGCCTGCCGAGGTTGGAATAGCATCATAGCCGTTGAATAACGCAATCCAGGTGACCGTAATGGCAAAGACCACGCTCTTGATTAGACAGTTCACCAGATCCATCCGCAGGTCGATGGCGTCCTGCATCGCGGACCAGAAGAAACCGGCATCAATACCTTTCCAGTGCACGCCGACCAACGACCCGCCCCAGATACCGACCGCCACAAAGAGGATAGTCAGCAGCGGTAACGAAATCACTCCCGCCCAAAAACGCGGTGAGATGACGCGACGCAGCGGATCGACCGCCATCATTTCCATACTGGAAAGTTGCTCGGTAGCGCGCATCAACCCGATTTCTGCCGTTAAGGCAGAGCCCGCGCGTCCGGCGAACAGCAGCGCAGCAACAACCGGCCCCAACTCACGCAGCAGCGAGAGCGCTACCAGCATCCCGAGGCTGGTTTCCGCACTGTAGGTTGTCAGCACCAGGTAACCTTGTAACCCAAGCACCATACCAATAAACAGACCGGACACGATGATGATCAGCATCGACAACACGCCGACATTATAGAGTTGCCGCACCAGCAAAGGCGCGTGCTTGCGGAATTCCGGCTTGCCGACCAGCGCGTTGAATAACATCAATCCGGCACGCCCGAACGTCCTGATGGTTTTTATGCCACGGTGTCCGAGCGCAGCCAACGCATTTAGCAGCATGAGTGGCTTAACTCCCTATTCCCAGTAAATCGTCACGATAGTCGCCAGCCGGGTAGCGGAACGGCACAGGGCCATCTGCAATACCGTCGAGGAACTGCCGCACCCGCGGATCGCAATTTTCCTGCAGCGCCTGAGCGCTACCGTGTGCGACGATCTTTTTGTCCGCCACGATGTAGGCGTAATCGGCAATGCTCAACACTTCCGGTACATCGTGAGACACCACGATGCAGGTTACGCCCAGCGCGCTGTTTAATTCAGAAATTAACTTCACCAGCACGCCCATGGTGATTGGGTCCTGTCCCACAAACGGTTCGTCAAACATGATTAAATCGGGTTCAAGCGCAATCGCACGCGCCAGCGCGGCACGGCGCGCCATACCGCCAGAGAGTTCAGACGGCATCAATTTCGCCGCGCCCCGCAGGCCAACAGCTTCAAGCTTCATCATGACGGTGCTTTTCAGCAGTTCGGGCGGCAGATGGGTATGTTCACGCAGCGGGTACGCCACGTTGTCAAAGACGTTCATATCCGTGAACAAAGCTCCCGACTGAAAAAGCATGCTCATGCGTTTGCGAACGGTATAAAGACGCGAGCGCGTCATCTCCGGGACGTTCTCGCCATCGAAGAGGATTTCGCCGCCGTCAGGGGGAATTTGCCCCCCAATAAGACGCAGCAACGT
Source organism: Enterobacter mori (assembly GCF_025244905.1). Lineage (NCBI taxonomy): Bacteria > Pseudomonadati > Pseudomonadota > Gammaproteobacteria > Enterobacterales > Enterobacteriaceae > Enterobacter > Enterobacter mori. The sequence continues at coordinate 4,200,792 of NZ_CP104285.1, forward strand.
CGTTTTACCGATCCCTGACGGGCCCATAATGGCGGTGATTTTGCCATGCGGCACGGTCAGCGAAATATCATCAAATATCAATCGGTTGCCGCGAGAGAAACTGACACCGCGGACATCGACTAAATTCGCCATCGTTTGGCTCATTTATGGTTCCTTTCTTACCCTGCCTCAGGCTAAGCATGAGGCTTAAATCAGCCCTAAACGCCACATTTTTACAGAATATTGCCTGTAGAGGTTAGCGAAAGCTGGCATTTGTTTTACTTTTCCGGCGCATAAAGTCAAAATTAGGAATTCGTTACGACTCAGGCTGTATGCAGCGCCAACAATTCCTGCGCGGTGGACCGGCAAGTATACCTGAAGAAAGGACTTTTGATGCTTTTAGCAACAGCACTGTTAATAATTGGTTTACTTTTGGTGGTCTACAGTGCTGACCGTTTAGTGTTTGCCGCATCAATTTTGTGCCGCCTGATTGGCGTTCCCCCTCTCGTCATCGGAATGACGGTTGTTAGCGTCGGTACCTCACTCCCTGAAATTATCGTCTCTGTCACGGCATCGCTCCATGACCAGACAGACCTTGCGATTGGCACCGCGATTGGCTCTAACATCGTCAATATTCTACTGATTTTGGGTTTAGCCGCATTGCTGCACCCATTTCGCGTGCATTCCGATGTTCTGCGCCGCGAATTGCCGCTAATGTTAATCGTAAGTCTGCTGGCGGGCTATGTGCTGTATGACGGGGTGCTGAGCTACGATGATGGCATTTTCTTGCTCGCCCTCGCCGGGATATGGCTGCTGTATAGTGTTAAAATCGCCCGTCAGGCAGAAAAACAGGGGCACGACAGCCTGACCCGAGAACAGGTTGCCGAACTCCCGCGTGAAGGTACGCTACCTGTGGCGTTATTGTGGCTGGGCGTTGCGCTGATCATTATGCCGATGGCAACGCGCATGGTCGTCGATAACGCGACGGTGCTGGCAAACTATTTCGCCATGAGCGAACTGACAATCGGCCTGACGGTGATTGCTATCGGTACCAGTCTGCCTGAGCTGGCCACCGCCATCGCGGGCGCGCGCAAAGGTGAAGATGATATCGCCATTGGTAATATCATCGGCTCGAATATTTTCAATATCGCGATCGTGACGGGCCTGCCAGCCCTGATCTCACCGGGGCCGTTTAACCCGATGGCGTTCACGCGCGATTACGGAGTGATGTTGCTTGTCAGCGTCATATTTGCCCTGCTCTGCTGGCGGCGGCAACGACAAATTGGCAAAGGCGCAGGCGCACTGCTGACAGGTGGATTTATCGTATGGATGGCGATGCTGTACTGGCTCTCGCCGCTTCTCTCTGGGTAAACGGAAACGCATTATGTCGCAAATAGAATTGCAGCCGGGTTTTGACTTTCAGAAAGCAGGAAAAGAGGTTCTGGAGATTGAACGTGAAGGTCTGGCGCAGTTAGATCAGTACATTAATCAGGATTTTAGTCTGGCATGTGAGAAGATACTCTACTGTGCCGGTAAAGTCGTGGTGATGGGAATGGGCAAGTCCGGCCACATTGGACGCAAAATGGCGGCGACCTTTGCCAGCACGGGAACGTCATCGTTCTTTGTGCACCCAGGGGAAGCCGCGCACGGCGACCTCGGGATGGTCACCCCGCAGGACGTGGTTATCGCATTGTCGAATTCCGGTGAATCCAATGAGATCCTGGCCCTCATCCCGGTGCTAAAGAGACTACAGGTCCCGCTTATCTGCATGACCAGCCGCCCGGAAAGCAGCATGGCGCGTGCGGCGGATATTCATCTGTGTGTAAAAGTGCCCAAAGAAGCCTGCCCGCTTGGCCTTGCGCCAACCTCCAGCACGACGGCCGCACTGGTGATGGGCGATGCCCTTGCCGTTGCGCTGCTTGAAGCCCGTGGTTTTACCCCTGAAGATTTTGCGCTTTCTCACCCAGGCGGTGCGCTGGGCCGTAAGCTGCTGCTCAGGGTCAACGATATTATGCACACGGGCGATGAGATCCCTCACGTTAGCAAAGAGGCTTCCCTGCGCGATGCGTTACTGGAGATTACCCGTAAAAATCTGGGTATGACGGTGGTGTGCGACGATCTGATGAAAATTCAGGGAATATTCACCGATGGCGACTTGCGCCGGGTGTTCGATATGGGCGTGGACGTTCGCACATTGGGTATCGCAGACGTCATGACGCCAGGCGGAATTCGCGTGCGTCCTGGCATCCTTGCGGTGGATGTCCTGAACCTGATGCAGTCCCGTCATATTACCGCAGTGATGGTTGCCGATGGCGACCAGTTGCTGGGTGTGGTACATATGCATGATCTTCTGCGCGCAGGCGTAGTGTAATGAAGGATAAGACAATGAGTAATGCGGGTGCATCCCTTGCAACCTGTTATGGTCCGGTAAGCGCGCACATGATGGCAAAGGCGGAAAACATCCGTCTGTTGATCCTTGATGTGGATGGCGTGCTCTCCGATGGCCTGATTTATATGGGCAATAGCGGCGAAGAGCTGAAAGCATTTAACGTTCGCGACGGGTACGGCATTCGTTGCGCGCTCACGTCCGGCATTGAAGTTGCTATTATCACCGGACGGAAAGCTAAACTTTTAGAAGACCGCTGCGAAACGCTGGGCATTACCCATTTGTATCAGGGGCAGTCAGACAAAATGGTCGCCTTTAACGATTTGCTGACGAAGCTGGCAATCGCACCTGAGAACGTGGCCTATGTTGGCGATGATTTGATCGACTGGCCGGTGATGGCGGAAGTGGGTCTGAGCGTAGCCGTTGCTGACGCACACCCGCTGCTTCTCCCACGCGCGGATTACGTCACCCGTATCAACGGTGGACGTGGGGCGGTCCGTGAAGTCTGCGATCTGCTTCTGCTCGCGCAGGGCAAGCTTGATGAGGCCAAAGGGCAATCGATATGAGTAAAACCAGACGTTGGGTTATCATTCTGCTTTCGCTTGTCGCATTGGTACTGATTGGCGTGAACCTTGCCGACCGTGATGATGCACAAACAGAAGTCGTTAATACGAGCGATCCAACCTATAAAAGCGATCACAGTGATACGGTAGTTTATAGCCCTGAAGGTGCGCTGAACTATCGCCTGATTGCCCAGCATGTGGAATATTTTTCCGATGACGGTATCTCGTGGTTTACCCAACCGGTGATGACCACCTTTGATACTGACAAAACCCCGACATGGTCAATTAAGTCAGACCGGGCAAAACTGACAAATGACCGTATGCTTTATCTGTACGGCCACGTTGAAGTCAACGCCCTGACCGCTGACTCTCAACTGCGCAAAATTACGACGGATAACGCCCAGATCAACCTGGTGACCCAGGACGTGACCTCGCAGGATTTGGTCACACTGTATGGCACAACATTTAATTCCAGCGGTTTAAGAATGCGCGGGAACTTACGCAGCAAAAACGCCGAGCTGATTGAAAAGGTTAGAACCTCCTATGAAATTCAAAACAAACAAACTCAGCCTTAAAGCCATTATCGCCAGCGCACTGCTGGCGGCCAGTCTTCCCGCGATTGCTGTGACTGGCGATACCGAACAGCCGATTCATATCGAATCCGACACGCAGTCCCTTGATATGCAAGGTAACGTCGTCACCTTCACGGGTAACGTCGTGATGACCCAGGGCACCATCAAAATTAACGCCGATAAAGTGGTCGTTACCCGTCCGGGCGGCGAGCAGGGCAAAGAGATTATTGATGGCTATGGTAACCCTGCCACGTTCTACCAGATGCAGGACAACGGCAAACCGGTGAAAGGCCGCGCGTCGCATATGCATTATGAACTGGCGAAGGATCTGGTCATCCTGACCGGTAACGCCTATCTGGAGCAGCTGGACAGCAATATTACCGGCGACAAGATCACCTATCTGGTCAAAGAGCAGAAAATGCAGGCCTCCAGCGAGAAAGGCAAACGCGTCACCACCGTGCTGGTTCCATCGCAGCTGCAGGATAAAGGCAAAGGCCAGGCTCCGACACAAAAGAAGAGTAACTAATTCGTTATGGCAACATTAACTGCAAAAAACCTCGCGAAAGCGTATAAGGGCCGCCGTGTCGTTGAAGATGTCAGCCTGACCGTCAACTCCGGCGAAATTGTGGGTTTGCTTGGCCCTAACGGTGCAGGGAAAACCACCACCTTCTACATGGTGGTGGGCATTGTGCCGCGTGATGCCGGCAACATCATCATTGATGATAAAGACATTAGCCTGCTGCCGCTGCACGCGCGCGCGCGCCGTGGTATCGGCTACCTGCCGCAGGAAGCCTCAATCTTTCGTCGTTTGAGCGTCTACGATAACCTGATGGCCGTGCTGCAGATCCGTGACGACCTGACCAGCGAGCAGCGCACCGACCGCGCTAACGAGCTGATGGAAGAGTTTCATATCGAACATCTTCGCGACAGTCTCGGTCAGGCGTTGTCCGGGGGTGAGCGTCGTCGTGTCGAGATTGCACGTGCGCTGGCCGCCAACCCGAAATTCATCCTGCTGGATGAACCCTTCGCGGGCGTTGACCCGATCTCCGTTATTGATATCAAACGCATTATCGAACACCTGCGCGACAGCGGGCTTGGCGTGCTGATCACCGACCACAACGTCCGTGAAACGCTGGCCGTCTGTGAACGCGCCTACATAGTGAGCCAGGGCCATCTGATTGCCCACGGTACACCGCAGCAAATCCTCGAAGATGAGCATGTTAAGCGCGTGTACCTTGGGGAAGACTTCAGACTCTGATAGGGTAGAGGTAACGTAACGCCGAACCGGAGAAAAATGCTCTGAACATGAAGCAAGGTTTGCAATTAAGGCTCAGCCAACAACTGGCGATGACGCCGCAGCTACAGCAGGCGATACGTCTGTTGCAGCTGTCCACGTTAGAACTCCAGCAGGAGCTCCAGCAAGCGCTGGACAGCAATCCGTTGCTGGAGCAAACCGATCTTCATGACGAGGTAGAAACCCAGCAAACGCAGGACACTGAAGCGCTCGACACCGCTGATGCGCTCGAACAAAAAGAGATGCCGGACGAGCTGCCGCTGGATGCCAGCTGGGATGAAATCTACACCGCCGGAACCCCTTCCGGCACGCGTGCAGACTACCAGGACGACGAGCTACCGGTTTATCAGGGTGAAACCACCCAGTCGCTACAGGATTACCTGATGTGGCAGGTGGAGCTCACCCCCTTCTCCGATACCGACCGCGCGATTGCGACCTCGATTGTCGATGCCGTTGACGATACGGGTTATTTAACCGTAACCCTGGACGACATCCTGGAAAGTATCGGCGACGACGAGATCGAACTCGAAGAGATCGAAGCGGTTCTGAAGCGCATTCAGCGTTTCGACCCGGTCGGTGTGGCCGCGAAAGATCTCCGCGATTGCCTGCTGATCCAGCTGTCGCAGTTCGCCAAAGAGACGCCGTGGATTGAAGAAGCCCGCTTAATCATCAGCGATCATCTGGATCTGCTGGCGAATCACGATTTCCGCACCCTGATGCGCGTCACGCGTCTGAAAGAAGAGGTGCTGAAAGAGGCGGTGAATCTGATCCAGTCTCTCGATCCGCGTCCCGGCCAGTCGATCCAGACCAGCGAACCGGAATATGTCATTCCGGATGTGTTAGTCAGAAAACACAATGGTCGCTGGGTGGTCGAGCTGAACTCAGACAGCATTCCTCGCCTGCAAATCAACCAGCAGTATGCCTCCATGTGCACCAGCGCGCGCAATGACTCCGATAATCAATATATTCGTAGCAATTTGCAGGAAGCACGCTGGTTGATCAAAAGTCTGGAAAGTCGAAATGACACGCTGCTGCGCGTTAGCCGCTGTATTGTTGAACAACAGCAGGCCTTTTTTGAGCAGGGCGAAGAGTTTATGAAACCGATGGTACTGGCGGACATCGCCCAGGCCGTCGAGATGCATGAATCAACCATTTCTCGCGTGACCACGCAGAAGTATCTGCACAGTCCACGCGGTATTTTTGAGCTTAAGTATTTCTTCTCCAGTCATGTGAATACCGAAGGCGGAGGCGAAGCCTCGTCAACGGCCATTCGCGCGCTGGTGAAGAAGTTGATCGCCGCGGAGAACCCCGCGAAGCCACTGAGTGACAGTAAGTTAACCACCATGCTGTCCGACCAGGGTATTATGGTGGCACGTCGTACTGTTGCGAAGTATCGAGAGTCTTTATCCATTCCGCCGTCTAACCAGCGTAAACAACTGGTTTGACACAACCGATAAGGAAGACACTATGCAGCTCAACATCACAGGACACAACGTCGAGATTACTGAGGCCTTACGTGAGTTTCTGAACACAAAGTTCGCAAAGCTCGAACAGTATTTCGAAAGGATCAATCAGGTCTATATTGTGTTGAAAGTGGAGAAAGTGACTCATATCTCGGATGCAACCCTGCACGTTAACGGGGGTGAACTCCATGCCAGTGCGGAAGGGCAAGACATGTACGCGGCTATCGACGGCTTGATTGATAAGCTTGCGCGACAGCTCAATAAACATAAAGATAAACTGAAACAACACTAATTGTCCGGGCAGTTAACGGGTGCAGGACGGCCTGTTGTGCGACACAACAGGCCATTTGTACAGTTAGCGCTTAGGTGAAATTATGATGAACAACGATTCGGCTCTTCAACTGAGCAATGTCCTTAACCAGGAATGTACCCGCAGTGGCGTTCACTGCCAGAGCAAAAAACGTGCGCTGGAGATCATCAGTGAGCTGGCTGCAAAACAGCTGGGCCTGCCACCTCAGGTCGTGTTCGAAGCGATCCTGACCCGTGAAAAAATGGGCAGTACCGGCATTGGCAACGGCATCGCGATCCCGCATGGCAAACTCGAAGAAGACACCTTGCGTGCCGTCGGCGTGTTTGTGCAGCTTGAAACACCCATTGCCTTTGATGCTATCGATAACCAACCCGTCGATCTCCTCTTCGCGCTGCTGGTGCCAGCAGACCAGACAAAGACCCATCTGCATACGTTGTCGCTGGTCGCTAAACGCCTGGCCGATAAAACCATTTGCCGTCGACTGCGTTCAGCGCAAAGTGATGAGGAGCTCTTCCAGATTATCACTGAAGCAGAAGGCAATCAGGATGATGCGTAACCGGGAGATGGCCTTCACATCTGTTGTCCTGAGGAGAAACGGAACATGGTGCTGATGATCGTCAGCGGTCGCTCGGGGTCGGGGAAATCCGTCGCCCTGCGTGCGCTGGAAGATATGGGTTTTTACTGCGTAGATAACCTGCCGGTGGTGCTGTTGCCCGATCTGGCGCGGACGCTTGCGGACAGACAAATTTCTGCCGCCGTCAGTATCGATGTCCGTAACATGCCAGAATCACCTGAGGTCTTTGAGCAGGCCATGAGCAATCTGCCTGAGTGCTTCTCGCCTCAGCTGTTGTTCCTTGATGCCGATCGTAACACCCTGATCCGTCGCTACAGCGATACCCGTCGTTTGCACCCGCTTTCCAGTAAAAACCTTTCGCTGGAAAGTGCCATCGACGAAGAGAGCGATCTGCTGGAGCCGCTGCGCTCCCGGGCCGACCTGATTGTTGACACCTCTGAAATGTCCGTGCACGAACTGGCGGAAATGCTGCGAACCCGTTTGCTGGGTAAACGCGAGCGTGAATTGACGATGGTGTTTGAATCCTTCGGCTTTAAGCACGGTATTCCTATCGATGCGGATTATGTTTTCGACGTGCGCTTCCTGCCGAACCCGCACTGGGATCCCAAACTGCGTCCAATGACCGGTCTGGATAAGCCCGTGGCGGCCTTCCTCGACAGACACACAGAAGTTCACAATTTTATCTACCAGACGCGAAGCTACCTTGAGCTATGGTTACCTATGCTGGAGACAAACAATCGTAGCTATCTGACGGTAGCGATTGGCTGTACCGGCGGTAAACATCGTTCGGTTTATATCGCCGAACAGCTGGCCGACTACTTCCGCTCACGCGGAAAGAACGTTCAGTCCCGTCATCGCACGCTGGAAAAACGTAAAACATGACCGTAAAACAAACCGTTGAGATCACCAACAAGCTGGGCATGCATGCACGCCCGGCAATGAAATTGTTTGAACTGATGCAAGGTTTCGATGCAGAAGTTCTGCTGCGCAATGACGAAGGCACTGAAGCTGAAGCGAATAGCGTCATTGCGCTGCTGATGCTGGACTCAGCGAAAGGTCGCCAGATTGAAGTCGAGGCCACCGGCCCCCAGGAAGAGGAAGCGCTGGCGGCGGTAATTGCCCTGTTTAATGCCGGGTTTGACGAAGATTAAGTCTGCTAGTCAGGCGGGTGGCGCTACGCTTACTCGCCCTACATGAGATTATTACGCTGCATAAACCCTTCTCCCCCCAACTGTCTCATCTGACGCATGATCCACGCCTGACGGCTTCGCACGTACCCTGACGGCGCACTGGCCTTAAAGCGGATAGGGTTAGGCAGAACAGCCGCTAACAGCGCCGCTTCGGACATACTCAGTTTGCGGGCAGGCTTATTAAAATAGCGTTGTGATGCAGCTTCAACACCAAAAACCCCGTCACCAAACTCTGCGATGTTCAGGTAAACAGTGAGAATACGCTTTTTACTCCAGACCGTTTCCATCCCCAGGGTCAACCCCGCTTCCAGCCCTTTTCGCACCCAGCTTCGACCATCCCATAAAAACAGGTTCTTAGCCGTCTGCTGCGACAACGTAGACGCACCGCGCACGCGATTTTCGTGACGCTCGTTGTGGGCGAGCGCCTTCTCGATGGCTGTCATGTCAAAACCCCAGTGCTCCGGGAATTTCTGATCTTCTGCCGCAATCACGGCCAGCCCCATGAACGGTGATATCTCATCCATGCTTACCCAGTCAGAATGGGCGACATAGCCAAAATCACCGGTCAACCACGCGCTGAGCTGGCGCTCAACCATCACAGCGGAAAAGGGTACCGGCAGAATGCTGAATAAAGCGATCCCGCCGCCCCAGAAGACGGCCAGTACAAGCACAGCGCGCAACAGGGTACGTTTTATCCACGTACCCGCAGCAAATTTACGGCTCATTGCGAGAGCACCAGCACTCTGTCCACCAGCTTATCAATGCCCGTGGCTGCTTCAGCGATGGATTGCGCCAGCATATAGGCGGGCGTGGTGACGATCTTGTTGTCTTCATCGACCACAATATCATCCACCGGACAAGGAACATGCTCGCCGCCCATATCTTCGACGATCTCAGCGGTATCAATATCGGTCCCGATAGTCAGGCGCAGCGGAAAGTCAAAGATCCGGGGCAGCATGGCCGGGGCAATACAGATGAAACCCAGCGGCTTGCCTGCTGCATGCATCGCCTGGGCGAGCCGTTTTAAATCGGGATCGACATGGCACTCTGCCCCTTCCGAAGCAAAGGTGCTGAGATTTTTGGCTGCGCCAAAGCCACCCGGCACGATCAACGCATCCAGCGTTGAGGCATCAGCCTGGGCCAGGGGTTGGACAGCGCCCCGGGCGATACGCGCGGCTTCAATCAGGACGTTACGCGTTTCAGCCATCGGCTCGCCGGTAAGATGGTTGATCACATCCGCCTGGCTTTTTTCCGGCGCGAAGCAGGCCACTTCAGCGCCCTGACGAGATAATGCCAGCAGCGTTAGTACGGCTTCATGTATCTCAGAACCGTCGTAAACACCACAACCACTCAGCACGACACCAATCTTTTTCATTATGACGTTCCTTCTTTGCAACATGCTGAAGCACATTAAAAATTCTGATTAAACCGCTATGCTTCACACATTTCACTGATTCATGTAACAAACCATTTAAGATTTGCTATCTTATCTGCGTGCGGCCTCAATATTCAGGCGGCGTCCAAGCGAAAACAACACGAAAAATCAGGCGCAGCCACGATTTCCCTGGTGTTGGCGCAGTATTCGCGCACCCCGGTTAAGCCGGGGTCATTTTTTTCTGGCTTCTACCCAGGCTTTCAGCACCGCCACATCGTTTTGCCACTCTTGTTTCATCTCCTCAACCCATTCACCAACATTATCTTCCCATGCGGGTAAATCAGGCGATTGAATCTGTTGACCCAGTTGCTGAAGATGGCGTAGCCCTACCGAGCCGGCCGCACCTTTGATTTTATGCCCCTCTTCAACGATACCTTTCCGATCGCGCGCCGTCAGGTTGGACTCAAGCACGCTCAAGTAACCCGGCATCATTTTTTCGAATACCGCCAGACCATCGGTAATCAGTTTTGGCCCCACCAGATCGATATACTGCTCCAGCATCGCGGTATCGAGTAGTGTGTGTGCTTTCGCGCTATCAACAGACGTCATGGTGCTCTCCTCTTCATCACGGGTATCCCAGAACTTCTTGATCATGGCGGTCAGGGCAGGCACCGCCAGCGGCTTGCTGAGCACATCATCCATACCGGCATCGAGGTACTCTTTTTTGTCTTTCAGTACGTTTGCCGTCAGCGCCACCAGCGGCGGCAACTCATCGGCAGCATATTTGCGCGTAAGCTCACGGGAGATATCCAGCCCGGTCATGTCCGGAAGCTGAATATCCAGCAGGACCAGGTCATACTCGCCAGGCGTAAACATCTCCAGCGCCGCTTTGCCGGTCATCGCCACATCCACGCTGTTACCGAGTTTTTCCAGCACGGAACGCGCCACAATCACGTTCAGTTCAATGTCCTCCACCAGCAGAACATGCAGAGCGGGCAGCGGCATATCGTCGTTATCAAAGGTATCTTCAACCTCCTCAGCCACCGCGGGCGCATGCACCGTCAGGGTAAAGGTTGAACCTTTGCCCGGATGGCTGGCAACCGTGATATCACCGCCCATGCTTTTCGCCAGACGTTTCGACACCGCCAGACCAATACCGGTCCCGGTCGCCGGTTTACCGCCGTTGCTGTCTTTTACCTGGTAATACATGGCAAAGATCTTATCCTGCTCTTCCTGCGGAATGCCGATACCCGAGTCTTCAACCTCGAAGTGCAGCATGTCCCCTTCGTCATAGCGAATACGCACCGCAACCCGCCCCTTCTGGGTAAACTTCACGGCGTTGCTGATCAAGTTCCACAGGATCTGACGCAGGCGCGTGCCGTCTGTGACCACTTTATGCGGCAGCGGCAGGGTGGGCTCCATCACAAAGCTCAGCCCTTTTTGCTGGGCCTGCAGGCCGGAGAGGTTCTCCAGGTCAGCCAGGAAACCGGTGAAATCCACCGGCTGGTTATCAAGCTGCACCTTACGGCGCTCCATCTTATCCATATCAATAATATCATTGAAGATATTGCCCAGCGTGACCGCCGAGACATGGATCGTTTTGAGGTATTTTTCCTGCTCGCCGGTCAGGTCGGTGTCGAGCAGAATGCGGCTCAACCCAACGATGCCGTTCAGCGGCGTACGCAGTTCGTGGCTGATGGTTGAGATAAAGGTGGTCTTGTCGCGGCTGGCGCGTTCCAGCGCATCCTGATAGCGCTTACGCTCGGTGATATCACGGCCAAAGCCCATCAGACCATGACGTTTTCCAACGCGGTCGTAATACGGCACTTTGCGGATCTCAAAGCAGGCTTTACGACCGTCGGGATAATCCAGCCACTGTTCATAGGTGAGCGACACGTTGTGGCGGAAGACTTTTTCATCCGTCTCCATCACTTTGGCAGCCGCTTCTTCGGAATAGACATCCTGCGGTTTGAGGTTAACCAGCTGTTTTTCACTTTTGCCGGTCAGCAGCTCCATTGCGCGGTTACAGCCGGAGAATTCTTTATCTTCGTTACGATAGAAAACCAGATCCGGCGAGGCATCCAGGAAGGAGCGCAGGAAAGAGGATTGTTGTTCGAGCTGGATCTGCGTCACTTCGCGCTCTTTCATCTCGATTTTCAGTTGCTCCAGCGTAGCCTGACGTTCAGCTTCAGCCTTCTCGCGGTCCGAAATCTCCTGATTCAACTGCGCAATATTATCCTTGAGCTGGACGTTAAGCTTGAGGTCTCGCTCGCGCATCTCTTCCAGCTTATCCACCAGTTTTGATAAACGCTGGCGAGACTCCTCCAGCTGCTCAACCACCACGGAGAGGAAATAGACCGCCCACGGCGTGATCAACAGGCCGAAGAAAATAGAGCGGATCACGTCGATGCTTTCAACCTGACCGTGCAGAACCATGGTCACGGCCATTTGCACGACAATCGCCAGAACGACCAGCGCCAGCGCCAGCAGTAAGGAGAAACGTACCAGCCCGAGCTTCATCATCAGGTCGACGTAATACTGGGCCAGCATTCGAATTTGCTTCATAGGGGATCCCTTCACGACGTTATCGCTCAATAATACTCAAATTCGCGTCGGGGCGTTGAAGGTTGTGAGAAAAAGTGCGGGGTGAAACAGGAGATTAGCCTCGCTTCCGGCAAACCGGAAGCGAGGAGAGATCAATCAGGAACGTCTTAGCAGCAGCCAGAGGCTGATTAGGAAGAAGCTGGCGCTTGGCAGCAACGCGCCGATAATCGGCGGGATACCGTAAACCAGCGTCAACGGACCGAAGATCTGGTCGAGAACGTAGAACACAAAGCCGAAGCTGATCCCGGTCACGACGCGCACGCCCATCGGCACGCTACGCAAAGGACCGAAGATAAACGACAGCGCCATCAGCATCATGACCGCGACAGACATCGGCTGGAAAATTTTGCTCCACATATTGAGCTGATAACGCCCGGCGTCTTGTCCACTCGACTTCAGATACTTCACGTAGTTATGCAGGCCGCTGATAGAGAGCGCATCAGGATCCAGCGCAACCACGCCCAACTTGTCCGGCGTCAGGTTGGTCTTCCAGGTACCGGAAACCGTCTGCGTCCCGGTGATCTGTTTCGGATCTTTCAGGTCAGACTCATCCACCTGAGAGAGACGCCACTGTTTGTGTTCAGCATCAAATTTTGCAGAGGAGGCGTGACGCACAGACTTCAAACGACGTTCATCGTTAAAGGTGTAAATACTCACACCGCCCAGTTCGTCATCACCTTTCACGCGCTCGATATAGACGAAGCTATTACCGTCTTTCGCCCACAGACCTTGCTGCGTTGAGAGTAGAGAGCCACCGTACATGGCCTGAGCACGGTAGTTACGCGCCATCTGTTCGCCCTGCGGCGCCACCCACTCGCCAATCGCCATGGTCAACAACACCAGTGGGATCGCGGTTTTCATGACGGACAGCGCAACCTGCATACGGGTAAAGCCGGAAGCCTGCATCACCACCAGTTCGCTACGCTGCGCCAGCATCCCCAGCCCCAGCAGCGCACCGAGCAGGGCCGCCATCGGGAAGAAGATTTGCACATCTTTTGGCACGCTGAGCAGGGTATACATCCCCGCACCCAGCGCGTCGTAACTCCCCTGCCCGGCTTTTTTCAGCTGATCGACAAACTTGATAATGCCGGAGAGCGACACCAGCATGAACAGGGTCATCATGATGGTGGTAAAAATCGTTTTACCGATATAGCGGTCAAGAACGCCAAATGCCTGCATTAGATGGCTCCTTTACGCGTAAACCGGGCACGAATTCGACGCATTGGCACCGTATCCCACAAGTTGAGGCCCACCGCCAGCAGCAGATACAGACCATTCACTACCCAGGTCCAGACAACCGGGTCAATTTTCCCTTTGCCACCGTTGGACTTAATTGACGTCTGGAGCAGGAAGAACACCAGATACAGCAGCATGGCCGGAAGCATCGACAGCACGCGTCCCTGACGCGGGTTCACCACGCTCAGCGGAACCACCATCAGCGCCATCATAAACACGGTGAATACCAGCGTGATGCGCCAGTGCAGTTCAGCACGCGCGCGGTCGGTATCGGTGTTGATTAAGGTGCGCATATCCATCTGCTCGGTGTCCGTCGGATCGAGCGCAACGGCCTGATGACCAATAATCGCCTGATAGTTCTGGAAATCGGTGATACGGAAATCGCGCAGCATCGCGGTGCCTTCAAAGCGCGTGCCTTTGTTCAGCGTCACAACCTGGGAACCATCTTTACGCTGCGCCAGTTGACCAGAATCGGCGACCACCACGGAAGGACGGGCGTTACCTTTGGTACGCAACTGAGCAAGAAACACATCGTTAAAGCGGCTGCCGTCAACGCTTTCGATAAAGAGAACGGAGTTACCGTCGGTGGCCTGCTGGAACTGGCCCTGGGCCAGCGCGGCCAACCCCGGGTTAGCTTTTGCTTCCGCCAGCACTTCGTCCTGATGACGAGATGACGCCGGACCTGCCCACATGACGTTTACGGCAGCAACGATCCCTGTGAACAACGCCAGCACCATAGCCGCTTTCACCAACACGGCTTTGCTTAAGCCGCAGGCGTGCATCACCGTGATTTCACTTTCGGTATACAGCTTACCGAGCGTCATCAGCAAACCGAGGAAAAGGCTTAACGGCAGAATGAGCTGCGCCATTTCAGGCACGCCTAATCCGAGCAGAGAAAGCACCAGATTTGTTGGGATTTCACCGTCAACCGCCGCGCCGAGGATCTTGACCAGCTTCTGACAGAAAAAGATCAGAAGAAGGATAAAGAGGATCGCCAGTTGGCTCTTCAGCGTCTCCCGCACCAGATATCTTATGATTATCACTTTAAATACGCCCGTTAAAACTCGTCTTTTGCAGGAATTTAGCTTGTTTCATGGCTTAAACGTCATTTATTCTCTTGAGTCGTCGAAATCATCGCTAAGATTAAAAAACCCGGCGGATTCGCGCTTCAGAACATTTAATGACGTGCCGAAACCGTAGTAACGTAAGATTAACACGAAGTCACCACAACCGCGGACATGAGTTACGAAAGGTTTCAATTCTATCCGTAGCTGCCGCCGTTGTCTTTAAGATTCAGGAGCGTAGTGCATGGAGTTCAGTGTAAAAAGCGGTAGCCCGGAGAAACAGCGGAGTGCCTGCATCGTTGTGGGCGTGTTTGAACCGCGCCGACTCTCCCCGATCGCCGAACAACTCGATAAAATCAGTGACGGCTACATCAGCGCCCTGCTGCGCCGTGGCGAACTGGAAGGTAAACCTGGGCAGACGCTGTTACTGCACCATGTTCCGAACGTCCTGTCCGAACGCATTCTGCTGATTGGCTGCGGCAAAGAGCGTGAGCTGGATGAGCGTCAGTATAAGCAGGTGATTCAGAAAACGATTAATACCCTGAATGATACCGGCTCGATGGAAGCCGTCTGCTTCCTGACTGAACTGCACGTCAAAGGCCGTAACACCTACTGGAAAGTGCGTCAGGCTGTCGAAACCGCAAAAGAGAGCCTGTACAGCTTCGACCAGCTCAAGACCAACAAAAGCGAGCCGCGTCGCCCGCTGCGTAAAATGGTCTTTAACGTGCCCACCCGCCGCGAGCTGACCAGCGGCGAGCGCGCCATTCAGCACGGTCTGGCGATTGCCGCCGGTATTAAAGCCGCTAAAGATCTCGGCAACATGCCGCCAAACATCTGTAACGCCGCATACCTGGCCTCTCAGGCGCGTCAGCTGGCGGATTCCTACAGCAAGAATGTTATCACTCGCGTCATCGGCGAACAGCAGATGAAAGAGCTGGGGATGCACTCTTACCTGGCGGTCGGCAACGGCTCGCAGAACGAATCCCTGATGTCGGTGATTGAGTACAAGGGTAACCCGTCCGAAGACGCGCGCCCGATCGTGCTGGTCGGTAAAGGCCTGACCTTCGACTCCGGCGGTATCTCCATCAAGCCAGCTGAAGGCATGGACGAGATGAAGTACGACATGTGCGGTGCGGCGGCGGTATACGGCGTGATGCGCATGGTCGCAGAACTTCAGCTGCCGATTAACGTCATCGGCGTGCTGGCGGGCTGTGAAAACATGCCTGGCGGTCGCGCTTACCGTCCGGGTGACGTGCTGACCACCATGTCCGGACAGACTGTTGAAGTGCTGAATACCGACGCCGAAGGCCGTCTGGTGCTGTGCGACGTGCTGACCTACGTTGAGCGCTTCGAACCTGAAGCGGTAATCGACGTGGCAACGCTGACCGGCGCCTGCGTGATTGCGCTAGGCCACCACATCACCGGCCTGATGTCGAACCACAACCCGCTGGCACACGAGCTTATCGGCGCGTCCGAACAGGCCGGTGACCGCGCGTGGCGTCTGCCGCTGGGCGATGAGTTCCAGGAGCAGCTGGAGTCCAACTTTGCGGATATGGCGAACATCGGCGGTCGTCCTGGCGGTGCGATCACAGCGGGCTGCTTCCTGGCACGCTTCACCCGCAAGTACAACTGGGCGCACCTGGATATCGCGGGCACCGCATGGCGCTCCGGTAAAGCCAAAGGCGCAACCGGTCGTCCGGTCGCGCTGCTGTCGCAGTTCCTGCTTAATCGTGCGGGTTTTAACGGCGACGAGTGATGAAAAACGCCGGGTGGCGGCTTCGCCTTACCCGGCCTACAACGTCACTCAACCGTAGGCTGGGTAAGCGAAGCGCCACCCGGCTTTGCATTTAAATCCACGACAAGAAGCCCCATATATGAAGAATGCAACGTTCTACCTTCTGGACAACGACACCCATCAGGATGGCCTCAGCGCCGTCGAACAACTGGTGTGTGAAATTGCCGCAGAACGTTGGCGCGCAGGTAAACGCGTGTTGATTGCCTGTGAAGATGAGCAGCAGGCGATTCGCCTTGATGAAGCGCTGTGGGCCCGCCCGCCGGAGAGTTTTGTGCCGCATAACCTGTCGGGCGAAGGACCGCGCGGTGGCGCGCCGGTCGAAATTGCCTGGCCGCAGAAGCGCAACAGCAGCGCGCGCGATATTCTCATTAGCCTGCGGGTAGACTTTGCAGATTTTGCCACCGCTTTCACAGAAGTGGTAGACTTTGTCCCTTACGAAGAATCTTTGAAACAACTGGCGCGCGAACGCTATAAAGCGTACCGCCTGGCTGGTTTTAACCTGAATACGGCAACCTGGAAATAATGGAAAAGACATATAACCCACGCGATATCGAACAGCCGCTTTACGAGCACTGGGAACAGCAGGGCTATTTCAAGCCTAACGGCGACGAAAGCAAAGAGTCCTTCTGCATCATGATCCCGCCGCCGAACGTCACCGGCAGTTTGCATATGGGGCATGCTTTCCAGCAGACCATCATGGACACCATGATCCGCTATCAGCGCATGCAGGGTAAAAACACCCTGTGGCAGGCGGGGACTGACCACGCGGGTATCGCGACCCAGATGGTGGTTGAGCGTAAAATTGCCGCTGAAGAAGGTAAAACCCGCCACGACTACGGTCGCGAGGCGTTCATCGACAAAATCTGGCAGTGGAAGGCAGAATCCGGCGGTACCATTACCCGTCAGATGCGCCGTCTCGGCAACTCCGTGGACTGGGAGCGTGAGCGCTTCACCATGGACGAAGGCCTTTCCAACGCCGTGAAAGAAGTCTTCGTGCGCCTGTATAAAGAAGACCTGATTTACCGCGGCAAGCGCCTGGTAAACTGGGATCCGAAACTGCGCACCGCCATCTCTGACCTGGAAGTGGAAAACCGCGAGTCTAAAGGCTCCATGTGGCACATCCGCTATCCGCTGGCCGACGGCGCGAAAACAGCCGACGGTAAAGATTACCTGGTGGTCGCAACGACTCGTCCGGAAACCCTGCTGGGCGATACCGGCGTAGCCGTTAACCCGGAAGATCCGCGTTATAAAGATCTGATCGGCAAATTCGTGGTGCTGCCGCTGGTAAACCGCCGTATTCCGATTGTGGGCGACGAACACGCCGACATGGAAAAAGGCACCGGCTGCGTAAAAATCACCCCGGCGCACGACTTCAACGACTACGAAGTCGGCCGTCGTCACGCCCTGCCGATGATCAACATTCTGACCTTCGACGGCGATATCCGTGAAAGCGCAGAAGTTTACGACACCAAAGGCGAAGAGTCTGACGTTTACTCCAGCGACATCCCGGCTGAATTCCAGAAGCTGGAGCGCTTTGCCGCGCGTAAAGCCATCGTTGCTGCCGTCGACGCGCTCGGCCTGCTGGAAGAGATCAAGCCTCACGACCTGACCGTGCCGTACGGCGACCGTGGCGGCGTGGTTATCGAACCCATGCTGACCGACCAGTGGTACGTCCGTGCCGACGTGCTGGCGAAACCGGCTGTGGAAGCAGTTGAGAACGGCAGCATCCAGTTCGTGCCGAAGCAATACGAAAACATGTACTTCTCCTGGATGCGCGATATTCAGGACTGGTGTATCTCACGTCAGCTGTGGTGGGGTCACCGTATTCCGGCATGGTACGACAACGACGGCAATGTCTACGTTGGCCGCACCGAAGACGAAGTGCGTCAGGAAAACAACCTGAGCGCTGACGTTGCCCTGCGTCAGGACGAAGACGTGCTGGACACCTGGTTCTCCTCCGCACTGTGGACCTTCTCCACGCTCGGCTGGCCAGAAAACACCGACGCGCTGCGTCAGTTCCACCCAACCAGCGTGATGGTGTCCGGTTTCGACATTATCTTCTTCTGGATCGCCCGCATGATCATGATGACCATGCACTTCATCAAAGATGAAGACGGCAAGCCGCAGGTTCCGTTCCATACCGTCTACATGACCGGTCTGATCCGCGACGACGAAGGCCAGAAGATGTCCAAGTCCAAGGGCAACGTTATCGACCCGCTGGACATGGTTGACGGTATCTCTCTGGAAGATCTGCTGGAAAAACGTACCGGCAACATGATGCAGCCGCAGCTGGCGGAGAAAATCCGCAAGCGCACCGAGAAGCAGTTCCCGAACGGGATCGAGTCTCACGGTACCGACGCCCTGCGCTTCACCCTGGCGGCGCTGGCCTCTACCGGCCGTGACATCAACTGGGACATGAAGCGTCTGGAAGGTTACCGTAACTTCTGTAACAAGCTGTGGAACGCCAGCCGCTTCGTGTTGATGAACACCGAAGATCAGGACTGCGGCTTCAACGGCGGCGAGATGACCCTGTCGCTGGCGGACCGCTGGATCCTGGCGGAATTCAACCAGACGGTGAAAGCGTTCCGCGACGCGCTGGACAGCTACCGCTTCGATATCGCGGCGGGCATTCTGTACGAATTCACCTGGAACCAGTTCTGTGACTGGTATCTGGAGCTGGCGAAGCCGGTGATGAACGGCGGTTCTGAGGCGGAGCTGCGCGGCACGCGCAACACGCTGATTACCGTTCTGGAAGGTCTGCTGCGCCTGGCGCATCCGGTCATTCCATTTATCACCGAAACCATCTGGCAGCGCGTGAAGGTGATTGCAGGCATCAACGCTGACACCATCATGCTGCAGCCGTTCCCGGAATTCGATGCGGCGAAGGTTGATGAAGCGGCGTCCGCGGACACCGAGTGGCTGAAACAGGCGATCGTTGCGGTACGTAACATCCGTGCTGAAATGAACATTGCCCCAGGCAAACCGCTGGAGCTACTGCTGCGCGGTTGCAGCGAGGCTGCTGTGCGTCGCGTCAGCGAGAACAACACCTTCCTCAAGACCATGGCGCGTCTGGAAAGCATCACCGTGCTGCCTGCTGATGAAAAAGGCCCGGTTTCCGTGACCAAAATCATCGACGGTGCCGAGCTGCTGATCCCAATGGCAGGCCTGATCGACAAAGACGCCGAGCTGGCGCGTCTGGCGAAAGAAGTGGCGAAAGTCGACGTGGAAATTGGCAAAATCGAAAGCAAACTGGCGAACGAAGGCTTTGTGGCCCGCGCGCCGGAAGCGGTCATCGCCAAAGAGCGTGAACGTCTGGTTGCTTTCGCCGATGCGAAGACCAAACTGATTGAGCAGCAGGCGGTTATTGCCGCCCTGTAATGCTTTTACCCCTTACGCTTCAGGGCGTAAGGGGTAACCTTCCTGAAAACTCCTCGCTTGCACTCCCCTTTCTGCGGTGCTATTAACAGCAGTTGTGTGTCAATTTTTGTCATGAGTAATGCTATGAGCGTGATTACCCCCGTCGCGACGACAATGCGTCGAATCACTGAGCAGGACAACCCGGCAATTGCCGCTGTTATCCGCACGGTTTCCGCCGAATATGGCCTGACAGCCGATAAAGGCTACACCGTGGCCGATCCTAATCTCGATGAGCTTTTCCATCTGTACAACCAGCCCGGCCATGCCTACTGGGTTATCGAGCAGAATGGCAAGGTCGTGGGCGGCGGCGGCGTAGCACCACTGAGCTGCAGCGAGCCGGATATTTGTGAGCTGCAGAAAATGTATTTTCTGCCGTCGGTTCGCGGACAGGGTCTGGCGAAAAAGCTGGCGCTGGTCGCCCTGGAACACGCGCGCACCCAAGGTTTCAAACGCTGTTACCTCGAAACCACCGCCTTCCTCAAAGAGGCCATCGGTCTGTATGAGCATCTCGGCTTTGAGCATATCGATGCACCGCTGGGCTGTACCGGCCACGTTGATTGCGAAGTCAGAATGCTGAAAAGTCTGTAATTTTCGTTCCTGCCCTCTTCTGTTAAGCGGCTGTAAACTGAATGCTCTACACTCTCAGTTCACACCATAACGGGGGAAACACGATGTCAAAGATAAAAAGCTACGCCGCACCGCAGGCGGGTGCAGAACTTGAGCTGTACGAGTACGATGCGGGCGAACTAAAAGCAGAAGACGTCGAAGTACAGGTTGATTACTGCGGGATCTGCCACTCGGATCTCTCGATGATCGACAACGAATGGGGCTTCTCGAGCTATCCGCTGGTTGCCGGGCACGAAGTCATTGGCCGCGTCGTGGCGCTCGGTAGCGCCGCACAGGACAAAGGGCTGAAAGTGGGCCAGCGCGTAGGCATTGGCTGGACGGCACGTAGCTGCGGTCACTGCGATGCCTGTATCAGCGGCAACCAGATCAACTGCCTCGAAGGCGCAACGCCAACCATTCTTAACAAAGGCGGTTTCGCCGACAAGCTGCGCGCCGACTGGCAATGGGTCATCCCGCTGCCGGACAGCATTGATATCGAATCCGCCGGTCCGCTGCTGTGTGGCGGTATCACCGTTTTCAAACCGCTGCTGATGCATCATATCACCGCTACCAGTCGTGTGGGCGTGATCGGTATTGGTGGTCTGGGCCATATCGCCATCAAACTGCTGCATGCGATGGGCTGCGAAGTGACGGCATTCAGTTCTAACCCGGCGAAAGAGAAAGAAGTGCTGGCGATGGGTGCGGATAAAGTGGTGAACAGCCGCGATCCGCAAGCGCTGAACGCGCTGGCGGGTCAGTTTGATCTGATCATCAACACCGTGAACGTCGATCTCGACTGGCAGCCGTACTTTGAAGCGCTGGCCTACGGCGGGAACTTCCACACCGTGGGAGCGGTGATGAAGCCGCTGCCGGTTCCGGCGTTTACCCTGATCGGTGGGGATCGCAGCGTGTCAGGCTCCGCGACCGGTACGCCGTTTGAGTTGCGCAAGCTGATGAAGTTTGCCGGACGCACCAAAGTGGCGCCGACAACCGAGCTGTATCCGATGTCGAAAATCAACGAAGCGATCCAGCACGTGCGCGACGGCAAAGCCCGCTACCGCGTGGTGTTGAAAGCGGATTTTTGATGTGACAGTGCCGGGTGGCCGCTTCGCCTTACCCGGCCTACTCGATCCTGTAGGCCCGGTAAGCGCAGCGCCACCGGGCGATTTTAACTACTGCACCAGTGTTTTAAACACCTCTGCCACCGCGACCGCCCCCGGATCCATTACGCCGTCCAGATTCTCTTTATTCACATACGACGAGCGCCCCGCGCCCGCTTTCATCATCTTCGCAGTCGCTTCAGCCCCCTGCTGTGCGGCCTTCGCCGCTGCTTCGATATCGCCTTTCTGCAACGCCTCCAGCGCTGGCTGCAGCGCGTCGATCAGCGTGCGATCGCCAAGATCTGCCCCACCGTACTGCTTCATCTGCGCCAGCCCGCTGAGCAATGCCTCCGGTAGCGGCTGTCCATCATGAAGCTTTTGTCCGGCCGCCGTGAAGAAGATCGACATTAACACGCCGCTCGATCCACCCATCACCGTCGCCAGCCGCTCGCCCACCAGCAGCAGCAGCGTCGACACGTCGTTCAGCGGAAGTTTGTGCTCCTCCAGACGCTGCGCAACATCCCGCGCGCCTTGCGCAAAGGTGGAGCCCGTATCACCGTCGCCCACTTTCGCATCCAGCGCGTTCAGGCGATTTTCAAGCTCGATCAGTGTCCCGGTTACCGAGGAGATATACGCACCCACCCGCGGGTTTTCCGACGGGGTGTATTCCACGCGATCGTGGATGGCGCTATGCGCCACGGTACGTAAAGGTGCGAACGGCACGGGCTTCTGCCAGCCCAGCGTCTCGACCTCGGCGTGAATCGCCTTTTCGAAAAAATCGTTGAGCTTCAGCAGCGTCAGAGAAAAGCCTTTCATGTCCAGCGCGCTCACCAGCGGTGCCGGACCAATCAGATACGCAATGTTCTCTTTCAGCGCCGAATGCGCCAGCTCTTTGGTCAGCAACGCCATTTCGAGCGCCGAGACGCCGCCGAGGTTGTTAATCAGCACTGCAAAGCGTCCTTCGCCCGCCTGCGCTTTGAGCGG
Organism: Enterobacter mori; assembly: GCF_025244905.1. NCBI lineage: Bacteria > Pseudomonadati > Pseudomonadota > Gammaproteobacteria > Enterobacterales > Enterobacteriaceae > Enterobacter > Enterobacter mori. The sequence goes on from NZ_CP104285.1 coordinate 4,223,304, forward strand.
TGTCACCAGCGTGTCGATAATCGCTTTGCTGTTTTGCGTATCCACCACGGACGCTCCCGGCTCACCGTGAATTCCGAGGCCCAGCTCGACATGGCCTTGCTTAATGCGCCCTTCTTCCTCGTCGCTGCCCGGTAGGTTGCACGTTTGCATCGCAACGCCCAGGCTCCAGAGGTTGTCGCAGGCCTGTTGCGCAATATCCCGCACCTCACTCAACGATTTCCCGTGCTCCGCCGCATAGCCCGCAACCTTATGCACCAGCGCCGTACCTGCTATACCGCGCGGCTGCTTGTTGTCCGGCAGCGCGATATCGTCCGCCACAATCACCATCTCCACCTTCAGGCCGTAGCGCTTGGCCTTTTCTGCCGCCAGGCCAAAGTTCAGGCGATCACCGGTGTAGTTTTTGACGATCAGCAGGCAGCCGCGATCGCCCGTGACCGCCACAATCGCATTCAACACCGCATCCACGCTCGGCGAGGCAAACAGATCGCCGCATACCGCCGCCGTGAGCATCCCTTTTCCAACAAACCCGGCGTGCGCCGGTTCGTGGCCGGAACCCCCACCGGAGATCACCGCCACGCGGCTTTTATCCCAGTCACCGCGCGCCACAATACGAATAGCGGGATCAACATCAAGCTTGACGAGGTTTCCGTGCGGAGCAGAAATGAGAATACCTTCGATGGCGTCATTGACCAGCTGTTTACGATCGTTAAAGAAGAATCTGGACATAGCTTTCCAAAATGTTGTGAACCGTATGCAAAAGCATAGTCCGCGCTGGATAATGCGCCGCAAAGTCAGGAATTTACTCAACCAAATTGCGGCCAGGTTGCCTATACTCCACCCAGGACAAAGAGAGGAAGCGCATCATGAGTACACCATTGTTAATTGCCCGGACGCTGGAAAAAGAGCTGTATTTACTGCCCGCGATGACGAACCGCCACGGTCTGATCACCGGGGCGACCGGGACGGGGAAAACCGTCACCCTGCAAAAGCTGGCGGAGTCGCTTTCGGAGATTGGCGTACCGGTCTTTATGGCTGACGTGAAAGGCGATTTAACCGGTGTGGCTCAGGAAGGGACAGCCTCTGAAAAACTGCTCGAACGGCTAAAGAATATTGGCATCACGGACTGGACGCCGCATAACAATCCTGTGGTGGTGTGGGATATCTTTGGTGAGAAAGGCCACCCGGTGCGTGCCACCGTCTCCGATCTCGGCCCGCTGCTGCTGGCCCGTCTGCTTAACCTCAACGATGTACAGTCCGGCGTGCTGAACATTATCTTCCGCATTGCCGATGACCAGGGGCTACTGCTGCTTGATTTTAAAGATCTGCGCGCCATTACCCAGTACATCGGCGATAACGCCAAATCCTTCCAGAACCAGTACGGCAATATCAGCAGCGCGTCGGTGGGCGCCATTCAGCGTGGGTTGCTGACCCTGGAGCAACAGGGTGCCGAGCACTTCTTCGGCGAGCCGATGCTGGATATCAAAGACTGGATGCGCACCGACAGCAACGGCAAAGGCATCATTAACATTCTGAGCTCAGAGAAGCTCTACCAGATGCCAAAGCTCTACGCCGCCAGCCTGCTGTGGATGCTCTCCGAACTGTACGAGCAGTTACCCGAAGCGGGCGATCTGGAAAAACCGAAGCTGGTCTTCTTCTTTGACGAAGCGCACCTGCTGTTTAACGACGCGCCGCAGGTGCTGCTGGATAAGATTGAACAGGTCATTCGCCTGATCCGCTCCAAAGGCGTTGGCGTCTGGTTTGTGTCGCAAAACCCGTCGGATATCCCGGATAACGTGCTCGGTCAGTTGGGTAACCGCGTGCAGCACGCCCTGCGCGCCTTTACGCCAAAAGATCAGAAAGCAGTAAAAGCCGCCGCGCAAACCATGCGCGCCAATCCGGCCTTTGATACCGAAGCGGCGATTCAGGCGTTAGGCACCGGTGAAGCGCTGGTCTCGTTCCTGGATGCGAAGGGCAGCCCGTCCGTGGTGGAACGCGCTATGGTGATCGCGCCCTGCTCGCGCATGGGGCCGGTTACCGACGATGAACGCAACGGCCTGATTAACCACTCTCCGGTTTACGGGAAGTACGAAGACGAGGTGGATCGCGAGTCCGCGTTCGAGATGCTGCAAAAAGGGGTACAGGCGACAACGGAATCGCAGGATGCGCCTGCCGCTAAAGGGCAGTCTGTCGCCGTGGATGACGGTATTCTCGGCGGGCTCAAAGACATCCTGTTCGGCAGCACCGGGCCGCGCGGCGGCAAGCGCGACGGCGTGGTACAAACCATGGCGAAAAGCGCCGCGCGACAGGTCACCAATCAGATAGTGCGCGGCATGCTGGGAAGCCTGTTAGGCGGCCGTCGCCGGTAGACGGGGGATCCACGGTCGGCCAAGCGCCGACCCCTGTACGCCGTTCTCCTGCAGATAGCGGTCGATTTCCACCATCCCCGTCCAGCGGTTCTCACACCATAGCGGTGCCAGAAGCGTTGGACGGCGGGCGCTGGCGGAGATGCGGTGGTAGACAATTTCCGGCGGCGTGTGGCGAATCATCTCCCCTGCCGTCACCGTATAGTCGTCGAGTTCAATACTGCTTAACCGCCCTGCTTCCCAGGCTTTCGCCATAATGCTTCCCGTAACGATATGCAGCGGATGCAGCTTTATGCCGTCCACGCCGGTCTCAACCACCTTTTCCAGCGTTTCAAGGCCATGCTGTTGACCTTCGCCGGGTAACCCAACAATCAGGTGCGAACAGACCTTCAGCCCGCGCTCACGGGCCAGGCGCGTGGTGCGCTGGTAGCAGGCGAAATCATGGCCACGGTTAATACGGTGCAGGGTTTTGTCGTGCGCGGTTTGCAAGCCCAGCTCCAGCCAGATCTCGTAGCCTTGTTCTTTGTACTCGCTGAGCAGGTCCAGCACCGCGTCCGGCACGCAGTCCGGGCGCGTCCCCACGCACAGCCCAACGATGTTAGCCTGGCTGACGGCCTGCTGATACATAGAGCGCAGCACCTGCACCTCTGCCCACGTGCTGGTGTAGGCCTGGAAATAGGCCAGATACTGTTTCGCGCGGTTCACCAGGCTGGCCTGATGGGCGAGCTGTTCAGCGATAGAGTGATGCTGCTGGGTTTCGTCAGCAAAGGACGCAACGTTACAGAAGGTGCAGCCGCCGCGCCCGATGGTGCCATCGCGATTCGGGCAGCTAAACCCGCCGTGCAGCGTCAGCTTATGAACCTTTTGCCCGTACCGCTGCAAAAGATCCCCACCAAACATATTGACTAATTTCTGTAACTGCATAATCTGGTAGACCGTCCCGGAGAAAGGGGACAAGCCTGCCACTTTTAGCCTATGTCGGCGATGACCTGGATCAATCGTCCTGGACGGCTTTTATCTATATGAATAAATACTCAAGATTACTGCAATTTCATTCACGCCAGTTGTGATTACTTTTCCTTATGTTCTGATTGTTTTTTTCATTTATAGCGCCACCACTGAAAAACAGTGGGTTTATGCGGGTTTGCAGTCAATGCCAGATTATTATTCTGCTATAAAACTGCTATTCAGCACGCTACATTGATAATACCGCTTTCATATAGTGAGTCAGATCACACTCCGCTGCGTCCTGCCAGGGCATGCAATCAATGTAAAAATAGTTAAATACCCTTTTATTACAACAAGATAAACCCTCTTTAGCACATTTTTGTATAAATAAGATTGCCATTTGACCTGTGTACTAATTCCCGATAAGTTGGAAATCCGCTGGAAGCTTTCTGGATGAGCGGCCTGCTCATCATATTTATGCAGTAATTGAGATTCCCTCTGAAGCAAGTCCTCAAACTTGTTTACCTGCGCGAAAGGATGAAAAGAGGGCGAATGCGAGGTCCGCGTATGAAACGCAAACCCCGTCGCCATGCTCTTTCTGTGCCTGTGCGCCACGGTAAAGTTCAGTGGGAAGCCCGACGAGCCTGGGGAGGTTCACTGATATGTTGTACGATAAATCCCTTGAGAAGGATAACTGTGGTTTCGGCCTGATCGCCCACATAGAAGGCGAACCTAGCCACAAGGTAGTGCGTACTGCTATTCACGCACTGGCCCGTATGCAGCACCGTGGCGCCATCCTTGCCGATGGTAAAACCGGCGACGGTTGCGGCCTGCTGCTGCAAAAACCGGATCGTTTCTTCCGCATCGTGGCGGAAGAGCGCGGCTGGCGTTTAGCCAAAAACTACGCTGTCGGCATGCTGTTCCTGAATCAGGATCCTGAAAAAGCAGCCGCCTCACGCCGCATCGTTGAAGAAGAACTTCAGCGTGAAACCCTGTCGATTGTCGGCTGGCGCAATGTGCCAACCAACGAAGGGGTGCTCGGTGAAATCGCCCTCTCCTCGCTGCCTCGTATTGAACAGATTTTCGTTAATGCGCCTGCGGGCTGGCGTCCGCGTGATATGGAACGCCGTCTGTTTATCGCCCGCCGTCGCATTGAAAAACGTCTCCAGGACGATAAAGAGTTCTACGTCTGTAGCCTCTCCAACCTGGTGAACATCTATAAAGGTCTGTGTATGCCGGCTGACCTGCCGCGCTTCTACCTGGACCTGGCGGACCTGCGTCTGGAATCGGCCATTTGCCTGTTCCACCAGCGCTTCTCCACCAATACCGTTCCACGCTGGCCGCTGGCTCAGCCGTTCCGCTACCTGGCGCACAACGGCGAGATCAACACCATCACCGGTAACCGCCAGTGGGCCCGCGCCCGTACCTATAAGTTCCAGACGCCACTGATCCCTGACCTGCACGATGCCGCGCCGTTCGTGAACGAAACCGGCTCTGACTCCAGCTCAATGGATAACATGCTGGAACTGCTGCTGGCAGGCGGGATGGACATCGTGCGCGCCATGCGTCTGCTTGTGCCACCGGCCTGGCAGAACAACCCGGATATGGACCCCGAGCTGCGCGCGTTCTTCGACTTTAACTCCATGCACATGGAGCCGTGGGACGGCCCGGCGGGCATCGTGATGTCCGACGGCCGTTTTGCCGCCTGTAACCTGGACCGTAACGGTCTGCGTCCGGCGCGCTACGTTATCACCAAAGACAAGCTCATCACCTGCGCCTCTGAGGTCGGTATCTGGGATTATCAGCCTGACGAAGTGGTTGAGAAAGGCCGCGTCGGTCCGGGCGAGCTGATGGTTATCGACACCCGCGGTGGGCGCATTTTGCACTCCGCCGAAACCGACAACGATCTGAAAAGCCGCCATCCGTACAAAGAGTGGATGGAGAAGAACGTCCGTCGCCTCGTGCCGTTCGAAGATCTACCGGACGAAGAAGTGGGCAGCCGCGAGCTGGACGACGATACCCTCGCAAGCTTCCAGAAGCAGTTTAACTACAGCGCGGAAGAGCTGGACTCCGTCATCCGCGTACTCGGTGAAAACGGTCAGGAAGCGGTCGGCTCCATGGGTGACGATACCCCGTTTGCCGTGCTCTCCAGCCAGCCGCGCATTATTTATGACTACTTCCGTCAGCAGTTCGCGCAGGTCACCAACCCGCCGATCGACCCGCTGCGTGAAGCGCACGTAATGTCGCTGGCCACCAGCATCGGCCGCGAGATGAACGTATTCTGCGAAGCAGAAGGCCAGGCGCACCGTCTGACCTTTAAATCGCCGATCCTGCTGTACTCCGATTTCAAACAGCTCACTACGCTGAAAGAGGATCACTATCGCGCCGACACGCTCGATATTACGTTCGACGTAACCGAAGCGACCCTCGAAGAGACGGTGAATGCGCTGTGTGATAAAGCTGAACAGATGGTGCGTAACGGTACCGTTCTGCTGGTGCTGTCTGACCGCAATATCGCGAAAAACCGTCTGCCGGTACCTGCGCCAATGGCGGTGGGTGCTATCCAGACGCGTCTGGTCGATAAGAGCCTGCGCTGCGACGCCAACATCATTGTTGAAACCGCAAGCAGCCGCGACCCGCACCACTTTGCCGTGCTGTTAGGCTTTGGCGCGACGGCGATCTACCCGTATCTGGCCTACGAAACGCTGGCCCGTCTGGTGGATACCCGCGCTATCGACAAAGATTACCGCGCGGTAATGCTGAACTACCGCAACGGCATCAACAAAGGCCTCTACAAGATCATGTCCAAAATGGGCATCTCGACTATCGCCTCTTACCGCTGTTCGAAGCTGTTTGAAGCGGTCGGCCTGCATGACGATGTCGCAAATCTCTGCTTCCAGGGCGTGATCAGCCGTATCGGCGGCGCTGGTTTTGCTGATTTCCAGCAGGATCTGGTGAATCTGTCAAAACGCGCCTGGCTGGCACGTAAACCGCTGGATCAGGGCGGTTTGCTGAAATACGTTCACGGTGGCGAATACCACGCCTACAACCCGGACGTGGTGCGCACGCTGCAGCAGGCGGTTCAGAGCGGCGAATACAGTGATTATCAGCAGTACGCTGAGCTGGTAAACAACCGTCCGGCGGCGACGCTGCGCGACCTCATTGCCCTGAATCCGGGTGATGAAGCGGTCAGCATTGACGACGTAGAACCGGCGTCTGAGCTGTTCAAACGTTTCGATACCGCGGCAATGTCCATCGGCGCGCTGAGCCCGGAAGCCCACGAAGCGCTGGCGGAAGCCATGAACAGCATCGGCGGCAACTCCAACTCCGGCGAAGGCGGTGAAGATCCGGCCCGTTACGGCACCAACAAGGTGTCCCGTATCAAGCAGGTGGCATCCGGTCGCTTTGGCGTAACGCCTGCGTACCTGGTCAACGCCGACGTGATTCAGATTAAAGTCGCTCAGGGTGCTAAACCGGGCGAAGGCGGTCAGCTGCCGGGGGATAAAGTCACCCCGTACATCGCCAAATTGCGCTATTCCGTACCGGGCGTGACGCTGATCTCCCCACCGCCGCACCACGATATCTACTCTATCGAGGACTTAGCGCAGCTGATTTTCGACCTGAAGCAGGTCAACCCGAAGGCGATGATCTCCGTGAAGCTGGTTTCCGAACCGGGCGTCGGCACCATCGCCACCGGCGTGGCGAAAGCCTATGCGGACCTGATCACCATCGCCGGTTACGACGGTGGTACCGGCGCAAGCCCGCTCTCCTCCGTGAAATATGCGGGCTGTCCGTGGGAGCTGGGTCTGGTGGAAACCCAGCAGGCGCTGGTGGCTAACGGCCTGCGCCACAAGATCCGCCTGCAGGTGGACGGCGGCCTGAAAACCGGTCTCGACATCATCAAAGCGGCGATCCTCGGCGCGGAAAGCTTCGGCTTCGGCACCGGCCCGATGGTTGCTCTGGGCTGTAAATACCTGCGTATTTGCCACCTGAACAACTGTGCAACCGGCGTGGCTACCCAGGACGAGAAGCTGCGTAAGAACCACTATCACGGCCTGCCGTTCAAAGTGACCAACTACTTTGACTTCATCGCCCGCGAAACCCGCGAGCTGATGGCGCAGCTGGGCGTGAAGCGTCTGGTGGACCTGATTGGCCGTACCGACCTGCTGAAAGAGCTGGAAGGCTTCACCGCTAAGCAGCAGAAGCTGGAGCTGAGCAAGCTGCTGGAAACCGCCCAGCCGCACCCAGGCAAAGCGGTGTTCTGTACCGAGAAGAACCCGCCGTTCGATAACGGCGTGCTGAACGCGCAGCTGCTGCAGCAGGCGAAACCGTACGTGGACGACAAGCAGAGCAAAACGTTCTGGTTTGATATCCGCAACACCGACCGTTCCGTGGGCGCATCCCTCTCCGGTTACATCGCGCAGACGCACGGTGACCAGGGGCTGGCGGCCGATCCGATTACCGCACACTTCAGCGGTACCGCGGGTCAGAGCTTTGGCGTGTGGAACGCGGGCGGCGTTGAGCTATATCTCACCGGCGATGCCAACGACTACGTGGGTAAAGGCATGGCGGGCGGTCTGCTGGCGGTACGTCCACCGGTTGGTTCCGCCTTCCGCAGCCATGAAGCCAGCATCATCGGCAACACCTGTCTGTACGGCGCGACCGGCGGTCGTCTGTTCGCAGCGGGCCGTGCGGGCGAGCGTTTTGCGGTGCGTAACTCCGGTGCGATCACCGTGGTGGAAGGCATTGGCGATAACGGCTGTGAGTACATGACGGGCGGGATTGTTTGCGTTCTGGGTAAAACCGGCGTGAACTTCGGTGCAGGCATGACGGGCGGTTTTGCCTACGTTCTGGATGAAGACGGTGAGTTCCGCAAACGCGTGAACCCGGAGCTGGTGGAAGTGCTGGGCGTTGATACGCTGGCCATTCACGAAGAGCACCTGCGCGGTTTAATTACCGAACACGTGCAGCATACCGGTTCTTCGCGCGGCGAAGAGATCCTGGCGAACTGGCCGGCGTTCTCTGCGAAATTCGCGCTGGTTAAGCCGAAGTCCAGCGATGTTAAAGCCCTGTTGGGTCACCGTAGTCGTAGCGCAGCAGAGCTGCGCGTGCAGGCGCAGTAAGGAATTCAGATGAGCCAGAACGTATACCAGTTTATCGACCTGCAGCGTGTTGATCCGCCAAAGAAACCGCTGAAGATCCGCAAAATTGAATTTGTTGAAATCTACGAGCCGTTTTCGGAAGGCCAGGCCAAGGCACAGGCAGACCGCTGCCTGTCCTGCGGTAACCCTTACTGCGAATGGAAATGTCCGGTCCATAACTACATCCCGAACTGGCTGAAGCTGGCCAACGAAGGGCGTATTTTTGAGGCCGCCGAGCTGTCTCACCAGACCAACACCCTGCCGGAAGTGTGCGGCCGGGTGTGTCCTCAGGATCGTCTGTGCGAAGGCTCCTGCACGCTGAACGACGAGTTCGGTGCGGTGACCATCGGCAACATCGAGCGCTACATCAACGATAAAGCGTTCGAGATGGGCTGGCGTCCGGATATGACCGGCGTGCGTCAAACCGATAAGCGCGTGGCGATCATCGGTGCAGGCCCGGCAGGCCTGGCCTGTGCGGACGTGCTGACCCGCAACGGCGTGAAGGCGGTGGTCTTTGACCGCCATCCGGAAATCGGCGGTCTGCTGACCTTCGGTATCCCGGCCTTTAAGCTGGAAAAAGAGGTTATGACCCGTCGCCGTGAAATCTTCACCGGCATGGGCATTGAGTTCAAACTGAACGTGGAAGTAGGCCGCGACGTGCAGCTCGACGATCTGCTGAAGGATTACGACGCCGTGTTCCTTGGCGTGGGCACCTATCAGTCCATGCGCGGCGGTCTGGAGAACGAAGATGCACCGGGCGTTTATGACGCGCTGCCGTTCCTGATTGCCAACACCAAACAGCTGATGGGCTACGGTGAAACCGCCGAGGAGCCTTTCGTCAGCATGGAAGGCAAACGCGTGGTGGTGCTGGGCGGCGGTGATACCGCGATGGACTGCGTGCGTACCTCCATTCGTCAGAATGCGGCACACGTGATTTGCGCCTACCGTCGTGACGAAGAGAACATGCCGGGCTCTAAACGCGAAGTGAAAAACGCGCGTGAAGAGGGCGTGGAGTTCCAGTTCAACATCCAGCCTCTGGGTATTGAAGTGAATGCCAACGGTAAAGTGAGCGGCGTGAAGATGGCGCGCACGGAAATGGGTGCGCCGGATGCGAAAGGCCGTCGTCGTGCGGAAATCGTGGCAGGCTCTGAACACGTGATCCCGGCCGATGCCGTGGTGATGGCGTTCGGTTTCCGTCCTCACAGCATGGAGTGGCTGGCGAAGCACAGCGTTGAGCTGGATTCACAGGGCCGCGTAATCGCCCCAGAAGGTAGCGACAATGCCTTCCAGACCAGCAACCCGAAAATCTTCGCCGGTGGTGATATCGTTCGCGGTTCCGATCTGGTAGTGACGGCGATTGCCGAAGGGCGTAAAGCGGCTGACGGTATACTGAACTACCTGGAAGTGTAAAAGACAAGCCGGATGGATCTCCATCCGGCTTTTTTTATGCGGCTAACAAGCTGGCACGAACCTTCACAACGGCTTTTTTAATCTCCCCCGCCGATTCAGCTATGCACCCCGGCTTATGGGGCTCTCCTGGCATAAAAATGACAAACATTCCCGGTTTGAGCACCACCGATTGCTCTGCTTCAATGCGGCTGCAAAGCTGATAATCTTCATCGTGATGCATCTCCTCGCTGTCGCGTGCAGAGCCCACAACACCAAACGCAATGCGCTCAGCCCCGGTTAGCAGCAGTTGGATATCGATATACTGCGCATGCAGTTCGGCCTTCTTCTGCGCCGGCTCTTGTGTGGCAAACTGCATGACGTTCATAAAGACGTCATCGCCCTGTAGTGCATAATGGCCAGGCGATTTTTCCTGCGGTCTTGCAGCAACGGCAAGCGTTAGCGCATTCACCAGAACAGCGGGCAGACCCGATGATGCCAGCGACTGTAATTCTCCCATCATCATAATGCCTCTCCTTGTACTAACAGCGCCGCACCCAGTAGCCCGGCGTCGTGGCGGTAGTGGGCCGCCCGAAGTGGAACCTGATACACGTCAGGCTCCTGTGAAAGATACTTTGCGACCAACGGCAAATACCCTTCTGCCAGCCCAACGCTGCCGCCCACGACGACCACCTGACAGTCGGTGACGGCTTTCGTGTCGGCGATAAGGCGCGCCAGCGTGTGTGCAGAATTCGCCACCAGCTTGCGTGCCTGAGGAATGCCCAGCGCGGCACGGTTGAATATGGCTTTTGCATCCAACCCGGCTAAATCGCCCTGCGCCTGGGCAGCAATGCCTCTGCCGGATGCGATGGCCTCAACACACCCTCTTCGTCCACAACCACAAAACGGCCCGGCTGGGTCGGCCAGCGTATGCCCCAAATGCCCCGCCAAACCGCCGCAGCCCGTCTGCAGCTTTCCGTTGAGGACAATGCCGCCGCCCACGCCGGTTGATACCGTCAGGAAGACCATATCGTCTTCACCCGGCAGCGCGCAGTACTCGGCCCAGGCGGCAGCCTGCGCGTCGTTTATCGCCATCACCGGTAATTGTGTGGTCTCCTCCAGAAATGTGACCAGCGGAAAGTGCGCCAGCCCGCCCAGATTGGCCGGATTAATGGCGGTCAGTATTCCGTTGTGAATAATCCCTGTCGAGGCCACCGCCACGCGCCGGGCGTGGGTAACCAACGGTGAAACCAGAGTACGCAGCGCCTCCTCCAGCGCACCTGGCGTATGGCTGGCGGGGGTTGGGCACTCCCTGCGCATCGACAGACTGTTCCCCTCCAGCAGGGCAGCGGCGAGCTTTGTGCCGCCAATATCAATCGCCAGCGTCGTCATTTCACCACCTGCTCGCTTTTGACACTGCCCGCGGAGAAAGCGCCACTCAGCGGTTTACCGTCGATAGCGTCGTGGGTGCGCAGTGCTTCGGGTCTGATCCAGCGCTGAACGCGGGACGGCATATCCAGACCAATCAACAGGATCACCACAAACGTCAGGCCAAAGGAGAGCGAGCCGAGAGCGGTGCCCAGCGCCATATCCTGCGACAGCAGCGCGCCAATCACCGGAGCTATCGCCCCGCCCAGCGCCCCGACATTGTAGGTAAAGCCGAGGCCAGCAGCCCGCTGGTCGGTATCGAAATAGCCCCCGATGAGTTTGGGTAAGATCCCTGATATCCCCTGCCCCAGCATTTGCTGGAAAAAGAGGAGCAGGCCCAGCACCCAGACATTAGCGCCACCAATCGCAAATACGGGGATGATAAGCAGCTGTGAGGCCAGCAGGCTGCAGACGTAAGCCTTGCGCGTCCCCAGCCAGTCACCAAGGAAACCGCCCACACAGCAGCCCACCGCTGCGCCGAAACCGCTAAAGAACAGAACCTTCGCCACGGTAGACGGGTCATACGCCAGATCGGTTTTCAGATAAGTAGGGAGTAACGCCTGAATCGGCCATGAGTAGAGGAAGGCGAACAGCACGACGACCATTAGCGTGACCCCCGTGGGCCAGCGTTTACCGCTGCTTTGCACCATAAAACTGATAAAAACAATGGCGCATAGCAGGCCAAGAATGACGACCAGCCCTGCGTTATTGAGTTCACCGGCGAAACAGAGCCATAGTGCCGTTCCGGCAAACAGCGTCATCGCAACGTTGATAACGCGGTATTTGCCGCGATAAAGGATATCGACCATCGTTCGCACCGGGGCTTTGCCTTCGTGCTTCGCTTTCCAGTCCTCCGCCTCCGGAATGTTTTTACGCAGCCACAGGGCAAACACGATGGGCAAGATGCCAATAAAGAACAGTGCGCGCCAGCCCCATACGGGGACCACGAGGCTGTAGACCTGTGCGGCGAGCACGGCACCGACGGAGAAGCCTGAAATTAAAAAGCCGCTCGCCTTATTACGCAGATGCTTCGGCCAGCTTTCAATGACGTAGGTTGCGCTGGAGCCGTATTCGCCCGCCATCCCCATGCCAATCACCATCCTGGCGATAAACATCGTGACATAGCCCGGCGCAAAACCACAGGCCAGCGTACCGCAGGAAAAGAGGACAATACTGGTGATCATCGCCAGCTTACGGCCGTAGCGATCGCCCATTGCCCCCAGTAACAGCCCACCGAACCAGCGTGAAATAAAGGCCGCCGAAATCAGGCTCGCCGCTTCCACCGTCGTCAGGCCAAATTCACTTTTTACTTCTGTCAGGACCAGGGCAATCAATACAAAATCGAAGCCATCAAGCAGGTATCCCAGCCAGGCAGCGGAAAACGCACGCCACTGTGGACGGGTAAGATGGCGGTACCACGGGATGCTTTGGGTAGACTTACTCATTTCACTCTCCCGACGATTTCTTTGTCGTTTTGCCGGATGGCGGCTGCGCCTTATCCGGCCTACGTATCGCGTTTTTGGAGGCCGGGTCAGCGGAGCGCCACCCGGCAATGCGTTAGCGTTTTTCCGCCATTAACTGCTCCGCCAGGGCTTTCAGCTCCGGCAAGAATTTTTCGTCCACAGGGGCAAACGGTTTGCGACACAGCGGTACCGATACCACATCCATATAGTGCAGCACTGTTTTTAGCCCACGGAAGACACCGGCTTTGATCAGCAAGTCGATGACCTTATTGCACTCGCTTTGCAGGCGTTGTGCGGTGGCGTTATCCCCTTCACGAACGGCGTTGGCAATCGCCTGATAGCGCCAGCCCATGATGTTGTACGTGCTGCCGATCCCGCCGTCTGCCCCTGCCAACAGGCCGGAGGCGAAGATCTCGTCGTAGCCGTTGTAGAGCACCAGATCCGGATGCGCGCGGCGGATCTGCTCCATCTGGAACAGATCGCCAGAGGTTTGCTTCAGCGCCCCCACCCCCGGCAGCGTCACCAGGGTATTGATCTGATCCAGCGTTAACTTCACGCCGCTTAACGCCGGAATGTTATAAACCACCATCGGCAAACCATCCGCAGAATCAATAATTGCACGGTAGTGATCGCAATGTTCCTCAAAGCTGAAGGGATAGTAGAACGGTGTGACGGCGGACACGGCGTCAAAGCCATACCGGGCGGCAGAGGTGGCCAGCTGCTGGCTTTCCGCCGTGCTGACGCAACCGACATGGGCGATTAAGGTGATTTTCCCTTTCGCCTCATCCGCCACAATCTCCATCACCTCTTCGCGTTCGGAGAGGCTTTGCACAAAGGCTTCCCCCGTTGAACCTCCGACATACAGACCGTCGATGCCCTGCGTAATATTGAACTGCACCAGACGGCGCAGGCTCTCTTTATCCAGCGCCTGTTGGCGGGTGAAGGGGGTCAGGAGTGCGGCCATTACGCCGCGTAATTGCGTTGCCATAGATACCTCAATTGATCGTGTGTTTGTTATAACGACATACCTTTATACCTGTTATACCAGATCAATTACGCAGCAGTGGAATACAGATCGCTTATATTGCGATCGACTTCACTAAAGGAGATCGTTATTTTTTGGCTTTGGAACTCTGGCCGAAGGCGTGCCAGGTCGCAGACACGCTATTGAGGTGGGTTTGTAGCGCGCGGTCAGCCTCATCAGGATCGCGACGGCGGATCGCATCAACGATCGCGATATGCTGGCGATAGCTGACTTCATTATGCTTATACAGCTCAGCCTCCGGCACTGTTGGACGTGCGGCGATCAGCCAATCCAGCAACGCAACGTGGATAGCGTTAAAGATCGGGTTGCCGGGGATCTCCGCCAGCACGCGGTGAAAGTCGACATCGGAGCGAATAAACAGCGCATTATCATCAAGCGACTGGCTATTGATCTCCAGCGCTTTTGTCAGGCGATCGATTTGCTCGTCAGTGGCAAATTCAGCGGCAAAGCGAACAAGGCTGGATTCGAAAAACAGACGCAGCTGCTCGAAATGGGCAATTCCCCCTGGCTGGGTCAGGAAATCTTTTGCCATGCCGGAAAGCTCGCTGATGATGGTATCGGCAGAAGGCATGGTAACGCGGGCGCGTTCACCGTTGTTAATCTGCACCAGACCTTTACGCTTCAGCGCCGCCAGCGCCTCACGCACCGAGGGGCGACCGACGTTGAAGAATTCCATCAGTTCGCGCTCGGAGGGCAATTGTTCTCCCTGCGCAAATTCCTTCCGGCGGATCATCTGCTCCAGCTCTTCTTCCACCATATCGGACAACTTCTTGCGCGCCAGCGGACGACGTCGCAGGCTGCGGCCAATGGTTTCATCAGAGTTTTCAGCTTTAAGATCAGTCGGTTTCATTGCAGTCCGGTGCCGGAAAGGAAGAAAAATTCATCATAACACAGGAAATAACAGGTGGCGAAAAGGGGCAGAAAGCAAAACAGGCCCTATGGGCCTGTTTGATTACTTCACGACGCGAAGTGCCGGACGACCACCGCGCGGAGGCGGATCGTCATCAGGGTCGTTGTCGTCGTGATGATCGGGTTTGTCGCCATCAATAAGTGACATCACCGTGTCGCTTTCGCGCTCCTCGGAAGCGTCATCATCATTCAGGCTGGCAACATCTTCGTCATACGCCGCTTCCGGCTCAAACATGGTACCCGCACCGTTCTCACGTGCGTAGATCGCCAGAACCGCAGCCAGTGGTACGGAAACCTGACGCGGTACGCCGCCAAAACGCGCATTAAAGCGCACTTCGTCGTTTGCCAGCTCCAGGTTACCCACCGCGCGCGGCGCAATGTTCAGCACGATCTGTCCGTCACGTGCATATTCCATAGGAACCTGCACGTCCGGCAACGTCACATCCACAACCAGGTGCGGCGTGAGCTGGTTATCCAGCAGCCATTCATAGAAGGCGCGCAGCAGATACGGACGGCGTGGGGAAAGTTGTGACATTTCCACAGTCATTAGCCTCGGCCGAGACGCATTTCACGTTCCGGCTCAGTCAGAGAAGCCAGGAAAGAGTCGCGTTCAAATACGCGCGTCATGTAGCCTTTCAGCTCTTTCGCACCCGGACCGCTGAACTCAACACCCAGCGTAGGCAGACGCCACAGCAGTGGTGCCAGGTAGCAATCGACCAGGCTGAACTCATCGCTCAGGAAGAAAGGCTTCTGACCAAAGACTGGCGCGATTGCCAGCAGCTCTTCTCGCAGTTGTTTACGTGCAGCATCCGCTTCAGACGACGTACCGTTAACGATAACGTTCATCAGCGTATACCAGTCTTTTTCGATACGCTGCATGTACAGGCGGCTTTCACCACGCGCAACAGGGTAAACAGGCATCAGTGGCGGATGCGGAAAACGCTCATCCAGGTATTCCATAATGATACGGGATTCCCACAGGGTCAGCTCGCGATCCACCAGCGTTGGTACGCTCTGGCTCGGGTTGAGATCGATCAGATCCTGAGGAGGGTTATCCTTTTCCACATGCTCGATCTCAAAACTGACACCCTTCTCGGCCAGCACGATACGAACCTGATGGCTATAAATGTCAGTAGGACCAGAAAACAGCGTCATTACCGAACGTTTGTTGGCAGCGACAGCCATGAAAACCTCCAGGTATATTCAGAATTTTACTGCTACCGGCCCACCAGGGCCAGCCAGATGATGTATTGCCCATCCCAGAGAAAACACATTGTTCAAGAATCGAACAAAAATCGAGTATTCACCGATATTTGGGCAGAAAATTGGATGATAGTTTACCAGATTTTGATGGCTTTGTGGTGAGGGGATTCTGGAAATGTGGAAAAAGAGGAGATATATCAATTCATGTTGTGGATAACCTACGCATTATCCATAAAAAACCCGCCGAAGCGGGTTTTTCGCCAATCGTACTGCGTAAGCAGAATGGATTAACGTTTGGAGAACTGTGGACGACGACGTGCTTTACGCAGACCCACTTTCTTACGTTCAACCTGACGCGCGTCACGAGTAACGAAGCCAGCTTTACGCAGTTCAGAACGCAGGGATTCGTCGTACTCCATCAGAGCGCGGGTGATACCGTGACGGATCGCACCTGCCTGACCGGAGATACCACCACCTTTAACGGTGATGTACAGATCCAGTTTTTCTACCATATCAACCAGTTCCAGCGGCTGGCGAACTACCATGCGGGCAGTTTCACGACCGAAGTACTGTTCCAGAGAACGTTGGTTGATTACGATTTTACCGCTGCCCGGTTTGATGAACACGCGAGCTGCGGAACTTTTGCGGCGACCAGTGCCGTAGTATTGATTTTCAGCCATTGCCTATAATCCCGATTAGATGTCAAGAACTTGCGGTTGCTGTGCCGCGTGGTTGTGCTCGTTACCTGCGTAAACTTTCAGTTTACGGAACATAGCACGACCCAGCGGGCCTTTTGGCAGCATGCCTTTAACCGCGATTTCAATCACACGCTCAGGACGGCGAGCAATCATCTCTTCAAAGGTCGCTTCTTTGATACCACCGATGTGGCCAGTGTGGTGATAGTACACTTTGTCAGTACGCTTGTTGCCGGTTACAGCAACTTTATCAGCGTTCAGAACGATGATGTAATCACCGGTATCAACGTGCGGAGTGTATTCCGCTTTATGCTTACCGCGCAGGCGACGAGCCAGTTCAGTAGCCAGACGGCCCAGAGTTTTACCGGTCGCGTCAACAACATACCAGTCGCGCTGTACGGTTTCTGGTTTAGCTGTAAAAGTTTTCATTAAAAGCTTACCCAAATAATAAGTTACACGTTGGTGAACACCCAAACGTTTAGTCAGTTGAGGCTCACACGACAAAGTCCGGCAAACCTACCCCTTCGAATAGCACATGCCGACACATAGAAAGTTTCGGGAAAAAAACCTTCTCGTAACGTGGGGTCGCAAGATTATAGAGAAGTTGAGGTCAAAGATCGACCCTTAAATGCGATTTGGAATGGGTTTTTCGGGGGGCAAGTTTGTGCGGTCTGGTGCCCTCACCCCCAGCCCCTCTCCCACAGGGAGAGGGGGGCAATTGTTAAGGTCTGGAGCCCTCACCCCCAGCCCCTCTCCCACGGGGAGAGGGGGGCATTTATGGCATATGCTCCAGCTTAAGGTATTCCTCGCTCTGCATCTCCTGCAGGCGCGACAGGCAGCGCTGGAACTCAAACTTCAGCCGCTCCCCCTGGTAAATCTCATATAAAGGTACCTCAGCGCTGACCACCAGCTTAACGTGGCGCTCATAAAACTCGTCCACCAGCGCAATGAAGCGTCGCGCTTCGCTTTCCATCAGGCGCGTCATCACCGGCACATCCAGCACCATCACGGTGTGGAACAGGCGCGAAAGCGCGATGTAATCATGCTGGCTGCGGGCATCGACGCAGAGTGTCGCAAAGGAGACGGCCAGGATTTGATTTTCTACGCCCTGAGTTTGCAAGGGACGATGGTTAATCTCGAGTTCCGGGGCACGCTCACGTTTTGCCCCCGCCAGCGCCAGCCACAGTTTATCCATCTGGTTTGTGGTTTCTGCGTTCAACGGCGAAAGCCACAAATGGGCCTGAGTCAGCGTGCGCAGGCGGTAATCCACGCCCGCGTCGACGTTCATGATGTCGCAATGCTGTTTTATCGCATCGATAGCGGGCAGGAAGCGCGCGCGCTGCAAACCATTGCGGTACAGCTCGTCCGGCGGGATGTTCGAGGTCGCTACAAGCGTAATCCCACGCGCAAACAGCGCTTTCATCAACCCGCCCAGCAGCATCGCATCCGTAATATCGGAAACAAAAAATTCGTCAAAGCAGAGTACGTCCGTTTCCGCCTTAAAGCGGTCTGCCACAATTTCCAGCGGGTCGCTTTTGCCCTGCAATGCCGTCAGCTCTTCGTGAACCCGCAGCATGAAGCGGTGAAAATGCAGGCGTTGTTTACGCGTGCCCGGCAGGCTCTGGTAGAACATGTCCATCAGCCAGGTTTTACCGCGCCCGACGCCCCCCCACATATATAAGCCACGTACCGACGCGTTAACCTGAGGTTCTTTTTTCCCCAACAACCGGCCGAATGCAGCCTTCAGCCCACTACTTTGCACCGCCTCTGCGGGTTTCGCTGTGAGCTCCTGATAAATTGTATTCAGACGATTAACCGCTTCACGCTGCACGTCATCCGGCTGATGTGAGCCCTCATTCAGGGCCAGTTGGTAACGCGATGAGGGGGACAGGCTTTGCATAATCTTATTGTTATTCCTTCAGTTATTACTCACCATCGGGCGCGACTGATGAAAAAAAGGCCGTTCTACACTACGCGATGATACGTCAGGATTCCACTTCTGAAGAAATAGCGGTTATAGTGGCAATATCAGGCACAGGCAGGAGCCGAGCCAACACCCTACGGAACAACAAGACAACGGGAGAAGTTCATGACCTGGGAATATGCGCTAATCGGTTTAGTCGTCGGCATCGTCATCGGTGCTGTGGCCATGCGTTTCGGTAATCGCAAATTGCGTCAGCAGCAGTCACTGCAGTACGAACTGGAAAAGAACAAAGCCGAACTGGAAGAGTATCGTGAAGAGCTGGTCAGCCACTTTGCCCGTAGCGCCGAGCTGCTGGACAACATGGCGACCGACTATCGCCAGCTGTATCAACACATGGCGAAAAGCTCCAGCAGCCTGCTGCCGGAAATGACCGCAGAAACGAACCCGTTCCGCAACCGTCTGGCAGACTCTGAAGCGGGTAACGATCAGGCTCCGGTTCAGATGCCACGCGACTATTCGGACGGCGCGTCCGGCCTGCTGCGCGGTGGCGCAAAACGCGATTAATCGCAAAACATGAATAAATTTTACGGGCGCATCTCTTGCGCCCGTCCTTTCTTCCCGTCCCCAGCTATTATTTAGTCAAACACCTCATTGTTCAGCAGTTGAAAATTCAATAACATCAAGATGTTTTTGGGCCGTTCTTCTTTCATTCCAGGATACGAGAGTCAGCATCAATGAAGAAAAAAAACCAGCTGTTGAGCGCTTTAGCGTTAAGTGTCGGGTTATCTCTCTCGGCGTCCTTCCCTGCCCACGCGGCACTGCCTTCGCAGGTGCCGGGACAGGCAGCCATTCCTAGCCTCGCGCCGATGCTGGAAAAAGTGCTGCCCGCCGTGGTCAGCGTCCAGGTCGAAGGCACCGCGCGGCAAAGCCAGCGCGTGCCGGAAGAACTGAAGAAATATTTCGGTGATGAATCTCCCGACCAGCAGGCGCAGCCATTTGAAGGACTGGGCTCTGGGGTGATCATTGATGCGGCCAAGGGCTATATCCTGACCAACAACCATGTGATCAGTCAGGCGGATAAAATCAGCGTCCAGCTCAATGATGGACGCGAATTTGACGCCAAACTGATCGGCGGCGATGACCAGAGCGATATTGCGCTTCTGCAGATCCTAAAACCCAGCAACCTGACACAGATTGCCATTGCGGACTCCGACACGCTGCGCGTGGGCGATTTTGCCGTCGCCGTTGGTAACCCCTTCGGTCTGGGCCAGACTGCCACCTCCGGGATCGTCTCCGCACTTGGGCGCAGCGGCCTGAACCTGGAAGGGCTGGAAAACTTTATTCAGACCGACGCGTCTATTAACCGCGGTAACTCGGGTGGTGCCCTGCTCAACCTGAACGGTGAGCTTATTGGTATCAACACGGCGATCCTCGCCCCCGGCGGCGGCAGTATCGGGATTGGCTTTGCCATACCGAGCAATATGGCCAAAACCCTGTCTCAACAGCTCATTCAGTTTGGTGAAGTCAAACGTGGGCTGCTGGGCATCAAAGGGATGGAGATGAGCGCGGATATCGCCAAAGCCTTTAACGTCAACGTCCAGCGCGGCGCATTTGTCAGCGAAGTGCTGCCAAATTCCGGGTCGGCGAAAGCAGGCGTGAAATCCGGCGATGTCATCGTCAGCCTGAACGATAAACCGCTGAACAGCTTCGCAGAACTGCGTTCTCGCATTGCCACCACCGAGCCTGGCGCCAAAGTGAAACTCGGTTTGATTCGCGACGGCAAACCGCTGGACGTTGAAGTCACGCTGGATAAGAGCACCTCTTCTTCCGCCAGCGCCGAGCTGATCGCCCCGGCCCTGCAAGGCGCGACGTTGAGCGACGGCCAGCTCAAAGACGGCACGAAAGGCATTACTATTGATACCGTCGAGAAGAGCAGCCCTGCCGCACAGGCGGGATTGCATCAGGATGATGTCATCATCGGCGTGAACCGCACTCGCGTGCAATCTATTGCAGAAATGCGCAAGGTGCTGGAAAGTAAGCCAACGGTCATTGCCCTGCAGGTCATGCGTGGCAAAGAGACTATCTATATTTTATTGCGCTAAGCATTTGCGACCCCGGACATCACCGCTGCATGTGATGTCCGGATAACTCATGTTATGCTGCAAACCGTTCATTTTTTAACGACACGCGCATCATGCTTTTAAAGCTCTTTCGTTCCATTGCTATCGGTTTGATCGTTGCTGGCCTGCTGTTGGTGGCTATGCCGTCTTTGCGTCAGTTCAACAAACTGACGGCCCCCCAGTTTGACAGTACGGATGAAACGCCTGCCACTTACAATCAGGCTGTTCGCCGTGCCGCACCCGCCGTGGTCAACGTGTATAACCGAGGACTGAATACCTCGGCCCATAACCAGCTGGAGATCCGCACGCTCGGCTCCGGCGTAATTATGGATGAACGTGGCTACATCATTACCAACAAGCACGTGATTAACGATGCCGACCAGATTATCGTCGCCTTGCAGGATGGTCGCGTCTTTGAAGCGTTACTCGTGGGCTCTGACAGCCTGACCGACCTGGCGGTACTTAAGATCAACGCCACGGGTGGCCTGCCCACCATTCCGATTAACCGTAAACGCACGCCACATATTGGCGACGTCGTGTTGGCGATAGGTAACCCGTACAACCTGGGCCAGACCATTACCCAGGGGATTATCAGCGCCACCGGTCGAATCGGCCTGAACCCGTCAGGGCGGCAGAATTTCCTTCAGACCGATGCTTCAATCAACCACGGTAACTCCGGCGGCGCGCTGGTGAACTCACTGGGTGAGCTCATGGGCATCAACACCCTCTCGTTCGATAAGAGTAACGATGGCGAGACGCCGGAAGGGATTGGCTTTGCGATTCCATTCCAGCTGGCAACCAAGATCATGGACAAACTCATTCGCGACGGGCGCGTGATCCGTGGCTACATTGGTATCGGTGGACGTGAAATTGCGCCGATGCATACCCAGGGCGGTGGGATCGACCAGATTCAGGGGATTGTGGTGAATGAAGTAGCGCCTGGTGGCCCGGCAGCGGCAGCGGGTATTCAGGTTAACGACGTCATCGTGTCGGTTAATGGCACACCGGCAGTCTCGGCGCTTGAGACAATGGACCAGGTGGCGGAGATCCGCCCAGGCTCAATCATCCCGGTAGAAGTCATGCGTAATGATAAGAAGCTGACGATTCAGGTGACGATTCAGGAATACCCGGCGACAAACTGATGTGTATAAAAAAACCGAAGCCTGTGCTTCGGTTTTTTTTTCCGGGTGGCGCTTACGCCTACCCGGCCTACAAAGGGAGAGGACGTTTTACTTGTTAACGAACTCTTCGCCCAGAGTGATATCTTTCTTCAGCGTATCCAGCATACCTTCCATCGCGTTTTGTTCAAACGCGCTCAGCGTACCAATGGATTTACGCTCTTCAATACCGTTTTTGCCCAGCAGCAGCGGCTGAGAGAAGAA
This sequence comes from Enterobacter mori, assembly GCF_025244905.1. NCBI lineage: Bacteria > Pseudomonadati > Pseudomonadota > Gammaproteobacteria > Enterobacterales > Enterobacteriaceae > Enterobacter > Enterobacter mori. The sequence goes on from NZ_CP104285.1 coordinate 4,245,311, forward strand.
GCGAGCGTGTTCGCCGTCGCCTTCAACGTAAGCGCATTCAACAACATTTTTCTCGCCCTGCAGAGCACGAACCAGAGACAGACCGAAACGTGCCGCCGCCTGACCCATAGACAGGGTTGCAGATCCGCCACCCGCCTTCGCTTCCACCACTTCGGTGCCCGCGTTCTGGATGCGTTTAGTCAGGTCAGCCACTTCCTGCTCGGTGAAGCTCACGCCTGGGATCTGCGACAGCAGAGGCAGGATCGTCACGCCAGAGTGACCACCGATAACCGGCACTTCCACTTCCGTTGGCTGCTTGCCTTTCAGCTCAGCGACGAAGGTGTTTGAACGGATGATATCCAGCGTGGTCACGCCGAACAGTTTGTTCTTGTCGTAAACACCCGCTTTCTTCAGCACTTCAGCTGCGATAGCGACGGTGGTGTTCACCGGGTTAGTGATGATACCGATACAGGCTTTCGGGCAGATTTCAGCGATCTGCTGAACCAGGTTTTTCACGATGCCCGCGTTGACGTTGAACAGGTCAGAACGATCCATACCAGGTTTACGTGCCACACCCGCAGAGATCAGTACGACGTCAGCACCCTGCAGCGCAGGACGCGCATCTTCACCGGAGAAGCCTTTGATTTTCACAGCGGTCGGGATGTGGCTCAGGTCAACCGCCACACCTGGGGTTACCGGAGCAATATCGTACAGGGAGAGTTCTGAGCCTGAAGGCAGTTGGGTTTTCAGTAGTAGGGCAAGCGCCTGGCCGATACCACCAGCAGCGCCGAGGACTGCAACTTTCATCCTAAACTCCTTATTATGGTTAACTTTAAGTATCTGTAACTCCGTTGCGGCGACCATAATTCAGCGAGTAAATAATTACAATTTTCGTAGCTAAAGAATTTGAGGTCGCGCGTCTTTCACCTTCGCCTGAATGCTATCGGGCAGCGGGCAGCAACGAAATAAGAGGTGGTTACAATACACCTTGCCACGCCACCAAAACAACATCATTTTGATAACATTTAATTTACTTTTAAGCTTATTTGCGCGGCGTGACCCAGGCATGTTTTCCGATAACGAAATCTGATAAAATCACTCCCTTTCATAACATTATTTCAGCCTACCGCCAGGTAGATAGTTTGCATAAAAATTCATCCACATGCATAATAATGTTGTTCCTATCGTCATATTCCGGGTGACTTATGCGAAGCTCGTCTAAGCAAGAAGAATTAGTGAAGGCGTTTAAAGCGCTACTCAAAGAAGAGAAATTCAGTTCTCAGGGAGAAATTGTTCAGGCGTTGCAGGAACAAGGCTTCGAAAACATCAATCAGTCGAAAGTCTCCCGCATGTTAACCAAGTTTGGCGCAGTGCGTACCCGCAATGCCAAAATGGAAATGGTCTATTGCCTGCCAGCTGAACTTGGCGTGCCGACTACCTCCAGCCCGCTGAAGAACCTGGTCCTCGACATCGACTATAACGATGCCGTGGTGGTTATCCATACCAGCCCTGGCGCGGCGCAGCTGATTGCTCGCCTGCTGGACTCATTAGGTAAAGCGGAAGGGATCCTCGGCACCATCGCCGGTGATGACACCATCTTTACAACCCCGGCAAACGGTTTCTCAGTTAAAGATCTCTACGAAGCGATTCTGGTCCTGTTCGAACAGGAACTGTAATCCTCCTCCCCGCGGCCTGGCTGCGGGGTATTGTTCTCCCCCCGCTACGTTACCCCCTCTTTTCTACTGCCTCATACTTTGACAAATAGTGCTTTTTACCAGCCATTAACATTCACCCAGTGAATGCTATGGCGCAAAACCGCACAAAAAATCAAAGCGCCATATCTCTATGATTTTATTGAGTTAACCCTCATAATCTGATGATAAAACAACCATTTTTATGCGTTTTCGTTATATAAATCTTACCCGTTAACACGTAATTACACATGAAACAATTAGTCTGGTATTAATTTATCGCGTTATTAGTGTATACTTGATTTTGTGATGAGGGTCACAAAGCAAGACCCCACTAAAAAATTCGACGAGGTAAAGAATCATGAAAATCAAAACTACTGTAGCGGCTCTGAGTATCCTGTCTGTCCTGTCATTTGGCGCTTTTGCGGCTGACTCCATCAACGCAGATCAGGCGCAATCCCGTGAGGCAATCGGCACGGTGTCTATTGGCGCGGTCGGGACGTCTCCGATGGATATGCATGAGATGCTGAACAAGAAAGCGGAAGAAAAAGGTGCATCCTCCTATCGCATCATTGAGGCGCGTAGCGGTGACACCTGGCACGCAACTGCTGAACTGTATAAATAAACCCTCGTCGTATCTAAGCATACGACTTGCCCCTGGCCTCACGGTCAGGGGCTTTTTTTTTAATGTCGCGCATTAAAACGCAACTGTCCTTCCAGCTCTTCTTCGGCTTCATCAAACAGCAGGATCAGCGCGCCAAAGCGTCTGCGCAGCTTGTCGGGCAAATGAATGAACTCGATCTCCAGCGGTAATGGCAACTGACTGCCGGTAACCACATCCCACAGCGTATCCAGGTTGGTGACGCTTTCCCGCTCCAGGTTGAATACCCGGGTAAATTCTCGATAAAAGTCGTCCTGACTGTCGATTTCGTCAAAATCAAAGGTATACGTTTTCATTGCCAGCCACCCGGTACAGGCGGGCGGAATATGCCGCCCTGTCTATTATAATCCCCCGATATGCAGGGTTTTGACTTCCAGAAACTCTTCAAGCCCCAGCACGGAACCTTCGCGCCCCAGCCCGGACTCTTTTACGCCGCCAAACGGTCCCAGTTCGGTGGAGACGGCACACTCGTTAATTCCAATCATCCCGCTTTCAATCGCCTGCGAGACGCGGAACACTCGCGACAGGTTCTGAGTGTAGAAATAGGCCGCCAGCCCGTAAGGCGTGTTGTTGGCGCGCATAATCACTTCATCTTCCGACGTAAACCGGAAGCAGGCAGCCACCGGGCCAAACGTCTCCTCTTCCGCCAGCTTCATCCCTTCATGGCAATCACCGAGTACCGTAGGTATCCAGAAGTTGCCGCCGAGGGAATGCGCTTTGCCGCCCGTCAGCACCGTGGCGCCTTTTGCAACGGCATCTTCCACATGTTCGCGTACTTTATCGACGGCGGAAGCGTCAATCAGTGGGCCAACAACGACGCCCTCTTCCAGACCGTTGCCGACTTTCAATGCGTTTACCGCATCGGCGAGTTGGTTCACAAACTTGTCATAGACCGTTTCCTGAATATAAAAACGGTTTACGCTGACGCAGACCTGACCGGCATTGCGAAACTTGTTCGCAATCGCGCCCTTAACGGCTGCATCAATATCTGCATCCTCAAAAACGATATAGGGCGCATTGCCCCCCAGCTCCATTGAAACTTTCTTCATCGTCTCGGCAGCGTTGCGCACCAGGGTTTTCCCCACTGAGGTTGACCCGGTGAACGAGATTTTGCGCACATCATGGCTGGCCATGATCGCGTCGCTGATTTCATGCGTATTGCCCGCCACCGCATTGAGTACGCCGTCTGGCACACCGGCCTGCTTCGCCAGTGTGAGCAGTGCAAAAGCGCTCAGCGGTGTATTGTTGGCGGGTTTAATCACGCCGGTACAACCTGCGGCCAACGCCGGACCGAGCTTGCGGGTGAGCATCGCCATCGGGAAGTTCCACGGCGTAATGGCAGCAACCACGCCGATGGGTTCTCGGGTCGCCAGAATGCGGGAGCCGGGTTTAACCGGAGGGATAATTTCACCGTTTGCGCGCTTGGCCTGCTCAGCAAACCACTGAATAAAGCTGGCGGCATACTCCACTTCGCCCTCGGCTTCTTTCAGGGGCTTGCCCTGTTCGGTGGTCATTAGCCGCCCAAGCCAGCTTTTGTTTTCGATAATCAGCTCATACCAGCGATAGAGGATCGTCGAACGCTCCTTCGCGGTTTTGGCGCGCCACGCGGGGAAGGCTTTGGTCGCAGCGGCAATCGCTTCTTCGGTTTCCGCTTTACCGGCTTTCGCCACTTTGGCGATCACGTCACCTGTTGCCGGGTTCAGCACGTCAAACGTGGTGTCGAGTGTTTTCCAGATGCCGTTAACAAGATATCCGTTTTGAAAAAGAATGTTGTCCTGGAGAGCCTGGGTAGTCATGTGTCCTCCCTTCCTGAATGTAAGAGCCTGCAGAACTAAGTATAGCCACAAAAAAACCGACGCTTTTGGCGTCGGTTTTTAATCTCACTCAGTTGTCAGTCAGGACATTCTGGTAGCGGTGCAGCATGAAGACCAATCGTCCGACCGGCTCGGTGACCTGAGGCGGCGCGTCCCACACCTTGAGCTTCTCCTGGTAGATATCTAACTCTTCAAGCAGCTGTTTAAAATAGCGACGCCGTTTGTCATCGCTGGATGCCGCGATCACGTGGTCGGCCGTGTGGCGCAACTGGCGATGAAAGGCAGACAGATCGTCGTTAATCGGCACAGGCGCATTCCGCAGGCGCTGGTGCGCGATGATCATGGTTAACGCCAGACGGAACCTGGCAACGTCCCCCGGAAATTTATTGAGCAGCAGGAACAGCTGCTGGTAAAGCGCCGGAAGGTGGTTCTCTTTACGGCGTGCGGCGTTGGTTGTCATGGATGATACGGCAGCCGACACAAACTGATTCAACAGCACACGACCGGTCCGCGCCTGAGAATTATCCCGCACCAGCAGAATCACCATCATCGCCAGGAAACAGCCCACCAGCTGACCTAACGCGCTGTCGAGGAACTGGCTGAAATGGAAGGTCATCGGGTTATCCAGCACAATAATGTTAATGGTACTGGCCAGCGCACCCAGCGATCCCAGACGGCGCTTCTGCACTTCTATCCCAATAAAGAATGCCATTACCGCCAGGCTAATGCAGAGCAGAAGCATGCTTTGCTGTGTCGACGGAATAATCACCAGGAAGTAGAGCGCACCAATGGGCAGTGCGGCAATGGTGCCATAGAGGAAATCGATAGCGACCATGCGCGGGTTGGGCAGACGCATCGCCAGCGCGGTAACGACGGCAATCATGACCATCGCACCGCTACCGGAAGTCCAGCCGGTCCACAGCCAGAACAGTGTGCCGAGCATGCAGGCCAGCGTGGTGCGCCAGAAGTTGACCATAGCGTGATGGCGCTCGGCGGATTCCGGCTTGATCACCACTTCGCCCTGTAGTACCTCTTCTTCCGCCGCGCTGATTTTGGTATTACCCGTCACACCGCGCTTAAGCAGCAGGTAACGCGTCGCAGCACCGACCCAGGTATAAATCGTCACCGGCGTATCGCGTTCACCCGTCCAGGCGATGACGCGACGCATGCGCTTGAGCTGTCTGTGCACGTCCTGCACCGTTTCGACCGGCTCGTCAAAGAGCTCACGAAACGTGTCCGTTACCACCTCCGGACGGGTATTCTGAATCAGATAGGTTTCGCACGCCTGAGTGATCAGCGTTAAGGAAACGGTATTGATCGCTTTCAGGCGACGGTTGGCACGCTCCCAGCGCGAAGATTCCATATTGAGGTTGCTGCGCATCCCCTCCAGCGCCTGCGTGCGGCGCACCAGGCCGCTCCACGCTTTATCGACCTCTTCGCTGTCACCGTGCTTGATGCACAACTGCATCAGCTGGTACTGGGAAACAATCAGCGCGTCGAGCTCACGGTCCACTTCTTGCTTAATGGAGCGCGGGGAGAAAAGCAGGTCCGCAACGATCGCGCAGACAATACCAATGACAATCTCGCTGCAGCGTTCAACCGCAAACTGCGGAGCAAGCAGCGGTTCGGACTGAATGGTGATGACAATGATCAGCGCGGTATAGCCCGCCAGCCCCCATGCGTAGGAGTTTTCAACTTTTACCAGCGAAGAGATCCAGGTGCAGAACCCTGCCCAGATACAGCACACCATAATCATCAGCAGAGGGGTGCGGATCATCAAAATAATGATGGCGAGCGCGGCGAAACAGCCGATAAACGTCCCGACGATACGCAGCATACCGCGGTAGCGGATCGCACCAGAGTAGGGTTCGCCGCCCGCGGCAAAGGCGGGGCCAGCCGCAACGATAGCTGCCGTCAGCACCGCCCAGCGGGGCGTTTCCAGCTGGAAGTGAAAGCCGACAAACAGCGCCAGCACGATGGCACATGCCAGCTTCACGGCGAAGCGAATGTGCTGGCTGGCGATGGAAAAGATACCCATAACGATTAACCAAACTCGCGCAGGCGGTGGGCAATTTTACGGAAAATGGAGTCCTGGCTGGCATCGCGGTCTTTTTCCCCGGTGATAACCACCGTTGCCGTGGTGCCCGCAGGCCACAGGTTCCCCTGCTGCTCATCCAGATGGATACGTACCGGCACGCGCTGCGCCAGACGAACCCATTCCAGGTTGGAATCCACCGTCGCCATCCCTTTGGTATCGTTAGAGCTGCTGGAGTTAGTCACCCCTGCGGCAACGCTGTCGACGGTGCCTTTAAACACACGATTGCTGCCGAGCGGCGTGATCTCCGCGCGATACCCTGGACGTACGCCTTCCAGCTTGGTCTCTTCCATATAGGCGAGCACGTAGAAAGAGTGCTGCTTAACCAGCGCTACGGCGGTAGAGCCACGGGTAATGAATTCCCCGGCATAGACGTTCAGGTTAGTGACCCAGCCATCGGACGGGGCGCGGATCACGGTACGTTCCAGATCGAGCTTCGCCAGATCGCGCGTTGCTTGCGCTTTCGCCAACTGGTGCAGCACGGTTTGCAGCACGTTGTTGGACTGGTCGATCTCTTCGCGGGACATTGCCTGAACGCCCAGCTGATTACGGCGGCCAGCCTCGCGGCGCTTCTCCGCAGCCAGCGCCTGGTAATAGGCCACGTCCGCTTCCGCCTCTTCTAACGCTTTTTGATAGCGAGGCTGGTCAATGGTGAACAGAACCTGATCTTTTTTCACTAATTGGTTATCGTGGACGTTAACCGCGGTGATAAGACCGGCCACGTCGGGGGCAATCGCCACCACATCGGCGCTGAAACGCGCATCGCGCGTCCACGGTGATTCAGTGTAATAAACCCAGGCGCGGAAAATGGCGATAAACGCCAGAACGACCAGCGCCATGGTGATGGCAGTGCGGGAGACTTTTCTTATTAGCGTTTTCACATCAACCTCAGACAAACATGCGCGATATCAGATAGAACAGGCAGCAATACAGCGCGGTATTGAACAATGCAGGGTGCCAGACGAAATCGTAGATCCCGGTAGGGACCAGCACCTTGCGCACCAGCCAGAAGATCGCCAGTGATAAAAGAAGCTCGAAAAATATCGGTGGGAACGACAGACCGAACACCACGATAACGGGAAACAGACTCATGTTGACCTTGATAAGAGAGAGTGCAGGCTACAGAATTTTTTAGCGCACGCCACCGCGGGAGAGCAAGAAACGCCGGGCGAGAATGGCGCAGCCGTTATGTAATTAATAATATATTAACGTAACTGTTATGCTGTTATCTATAATATGTGATCTAAATCACTTTTAAGCCAGAGTGAACAATGGAACGTTTAAAACGCATGTCCGTCTTCGCCAAAGTGGTGGAGCTCGGCTCATTTACCGCCGCTGCGCGTCAATTGCAGATGAGTGTCTCTTCCATCAGCCAGACGGTGTCAAAACTGGAAGATGAGCTGCAGGTGAAGCTGCTCAACCGCAGTACCCGCAGCATTGGCCTGACGGAAGCCGGTAAAATTTATTACCAGGGCTGCCGTCGAATGATGCACGAAGTGCAGGATGTGCACGAACAGCTCTACGCCTTCAACAACACCCCCATCGGTACGCTGCGCATTGGGTGTTCTTCAACTATGGCACAAAATGTTCTCGCTGCCATGACGGCGGAAATGCTGAAAGAGTATCCGGGTTTAACGGTGAATCTGGTGACGGGTATCCCTGCGCCGGACCTGATCGCCGACGGATTAGATGTGGTGATCCGCGTCGGTGCGTTACAAGATTCGAGCCTCTTTTCGCGTCGGCTGGGCAGCATGCCGATGGTGGTCTGCGCCTCAAAGAGCTATCTGGCTCAGTACGGCGTTCCGGAGAAGCCAGCCGATCTCAGCAACCATTCCTGGCTGGAGTACAGCGTGCGCCCGGATAACGAATTCGAACTGATTGCCCCGGAAGGGATCTCCACCAAACTGCTGCCGGAAGGCCGGTTCGTCACCAACGATCCGATGACTATCTCCCGCTGGCTGGTGGCCGGAGCCGGGATCGCTTACGTGCCGCTGATGTGGGTGATCAATGAGATCAACAGCGGCGTACTGGAGATCCTCTTTCCACGTTACCAGTCCGATCCGCGTCCGGTCTACGCTCTGTATACCGAGAAGGACAAACTGCCCCTCAAAGTACAGGTGTGTATTAACTATCTGACCGAGTATTTTGTCGAAGTGGCGGAGCTGTTTCAGGGGATGCGCGGCAGAAGAAAGGAGTAATAAAATAATCGCTACAATCATATTTGGCATGATTATTTCCTGGATGGTACTCACATTCATTCAGGAATCATTCCGCCCCCTCTCAGTAATGGCTAATTGACACTCCCGCCACCCGCCATTTACCTTATAAGCAGTCTGAGCATCAGACTGTTATATATTTGTTACTAACATGAATAATAAAATGTATTCCGCAGGATGACGTTAAACAAGGAAAAGAAATGAATATATTCGAACAAACACCGCCTTCACGCAGGCGCTATGGACTCGCCGCGTTCATCGGTTTAATTGCCGGGATTGTCTCCGCGTTTGTCAAATGGGGAGCCGAGGTGCCGCTTCCGCCGCGCAGCCCGACTGATTTATTCACCGGCGCATGTGGCCCAGAGCAATTAATTAGAGCCGCAAGTCAGATTGACTGTTCCCGCAACTTTTTAAACCCACCTTATGTATTTTTACGCGACTGGCTGGGGGTCGTCGATCCTAACGCGGCGGTTTATACTTTTGCCGGGCATATATTTAACTGGGTCGGCGTAACACATATTATTTTCTCAATCGTGTTCGCTGTAGGTTATTGCGTAGTTGCTGAAGTCTTCCCGAAAATTAAACTCTGGCAAGGTTTGCTGGCGGGTGCGTTAGCTCAGCTTTTTGTTCATATGATCTCCTTCCCGCTGATGGGGCTGACGCCACCGCTATTTGAGCTGCCGTGGTATGAACACGTGTCAGAGATCGTGGGCCATCTGGTCTGGTTCTGGTCGATCGAAATCATTCGTCGTGATTTGCGTAATCGCATCACTCACGAGCCGGATCCGGAAATACCGCTGGGTAACTTACGTTGAAAAAAAGGCGCTACATCAGTAGCGCCTTTATTTATGCATAGTCAGGTCAGGCTGTGCCGCCCACCGTCAGGTTGTCCACTTTCAACGTTGGCTGGCCCACGCCAACCGGCAGGCTCTGACCCTCTTTACCGCAGACGCCCACACCGTTATCCAGCTTCAGATCGTTGCCGACCATGGAGATCTGCTGCATGGCTTCAATGCCGGAGCCAATCAGCGTCGCGCCTTTCACCGCTTTGGTCACTTTGCCTTTCTCGATCAAATACGCTTCTGACGTGGAGAAAACAAACTTACCGGAGGTGATGTCCACCTGGCCGCCACCAAAGTTTGGCGCGAAGATCCCGTAATCGACGGATTCGATAATCTCCTGCGGCGTGGACTGGCCCGGCAGCATATAGGTGTTGGTCATGCGCGGCATCGGCAGGTGTGCGTAGGATTCACGACGGCCGTTACCCGTCGGCGCAACGCCCATCAGGCGCGCGTTGAGTTTGTCCTGCATGTAGCCTTTCAGCACGCCGTTTTCAATCAGCACGTTGTACTGGCCTGGCGTACCTTCGTCGTCGATAGAAATCGAGCCGCGACGATCGAGCATGGTGCCATCATCCACGACGGTACACAGTTCAGAGGAGACGAGCTGCCCAATCTGACCGCTGAATACGGACGTCCCGCGACGGTTAAAATCGCCTTCCAGACCGTGGCCCACCGCCTCGTGCAACAGCACGCCAGGCCAGCCAGCGCCCAGAACAACCGGGAATGATCCCGCGGGAGCCGCGACAGCTGAGAGATTCACCATTGCCATACGCACGGCTTCTTTTGCCCACGCGTCAGCGCGCGCTTCACCGCCGACGTCGCCAAGGAACCAGTCATAACCAAAACGACCACCGCCGCCGCTTGAGCCACGCTCACGCTTGCCGTCGTCTTCGACCTGCACGCTAATAGAGAGACGCACCAGCGGACGCACATCAGCGGCCAGGGTTCCGTCGGTCGCTGCCACCAGAATCAGTTCATAGACGCCGCTCAGGCTGGCAGACACTTCCTGCACGCGTTTATCCGCAGCGCGCGCCACTTTGTCCACGCGACGCAGGATATCCAGCTTCTCTTCGCGGCTCATGCTCTGCAGAGGGTCGATGCTGGTGTAGAGCGCAGCGTGCTGCACTTCGCCCAGGGTTTTCACGCGGCCATCACCCGTATCACGCACGATAGTACGCGCGGCCTGCGCGCTCTGCTCCAGGGCAGCCAGGCTAATCTGGTCGGCATAGGCAAAACCGGTTTTTTCGCCGCTGACGGCACGCACGCCGACGCCCTGATCGATGTTATAAGAACCATCTTTAATGATGCTGTCTTCTAAAACCCAGGATTCGTGATAGCTCGACTGGAAATAGAGATCGCCGTAGTCGAGGCGGCGTTCGGTCAGTTGACCAAGAATGGAGAACAGGTCCTGATGGCTCAGGCCGTTCGCTGCGAGCAAATGTTCACTTACCAGGTTCAGACTCATCGTATTGCTACTCGTTCGTTGCCGCCCGTGGCGGTAAAAAGATCGTATTTATTGAGAGTGAGGCAATTACCTGCCCACGTCAAATCATTGCTGTGCATCTTTGCGCGGCTGGCGCAGCACCTCGTTAATCTGCGGTTTATCGATCGGACCGGTGATGCGGTAACGCAGAATCGAGACCTTGCTCCACAGTGGCCCCAACACTTTACTGGCGGCAAACACCGCCGCACCGACAATCGGGTTCACCACAAAGGCCGCCGCGACGCCTACGCTCGCGGAAATTTCCGGCGCCACCACGGCTTCCATATCCAGCTCGCGACGCACGAGGTTCACCGAGCCTTTCATGGCGATATCCGCTTCCAGGCCGTCCACCAGCGTGTCGTCAGTGTGCAGAACGCCGTCCTTGATCCACGCCGTACTGCGAATGGAGTCGTAGTAGAAACCTTCGCTGAAGGTGTCGCTAAAATCGAAGCGCAGCTTGCGCAGCAGGGCATCAAAACTCAGCAGGCGCAGGATCTGCCCGGCGCGCCCCGTACTCACATCGGCAATTTCCCCCTTACCGAACTGGGTTTTCAGTATACCGTTAAGCGAAGCCTCATCCGGCTTCCACGGCGCCGCGCGCCAGTGCAGATCGTAATTGACGTCAAATGACGAGCCGCGAAGCGGTGTGCTGATGCCAAAGAAGTTAGCCGCTGCGTCCAGCTTGTTGCCCTTGATGTCGCCTTTCAGCGAGGTGCGCTGCTCGCCTGGGTTATTGACCCATTCGCCCGCAGCCGTCAGGCGACCAAAGCCGGTATCGACCAGCCCACCGGTCAGGCTCAGCGTATTGCCTTTGATGGCAACATCTCCGTCAATGCGTCCGTACTTTTGCCCCCACAGCCAGCATTCAGCGCAGCGTAGCTGCAGATCGGGCCAGCCGCTGAAATCAATACGGGAAGCGTTACTGAACGGCGACGGGCCAGCGGCCTGGTCTTTGCTGCTCGCGACGGTCGGGTTGTAGTAGAGGTAGCGGATCGCGGCCAGCCACGGTGCGTTATCGCGCATATTTAACGTGGCGTTAATTTCCCTGCCCTGTGCCTCAACCTTCGAGCCGTTGCTCGTCGGCTGCGAGACAATGCTCAGGTTATTCCACCGCTGTCCGCCCAGGGTCAGCGCAGGCGTACGAAGGGTGATGGTCTGCGGGAACTGAGCGGCTTGATCAACGTTTTGCCCCACGCCTTTCTGGAACAGCGCCAGCCATTCAGCACCATCCATCGCCGGAAGGTTAAGTTCAATGCCTGCCTGTTCAGGCAGCGGCGGCATGGTGCGACTGTCAGTCGTCCAGATGGCTCTGTCGAGAGTAAGCTTGCGGTTAAGCAGCCAGTGGCTGTTGAAGTGGTTTGTCCCGCCTGCGCTGCCGGTTAGCTCGAAGCTATTGAGGTTGCCATCGACACTGAGCTTCACCGGCAGCGACTGCCCGGCTTTTTTATCCAGCGGCGCGGGAAGCTGACTGCTGATGTTTTTCATATCGCCAGCGATATCGACCTTATACCGCGCTCCGGCGTGATAAGGCAGGTCGATAGCCACCTTACCATTCCAGGAAACGGCACCATCAACCGATTGCGCGACTGGCTTTGGCAAAACGTCCATTCTGGAAGGCTGCCAGTTAGCATCCAGATTAACTGCCACCTGATAGGCCTTTTCCCCTTCGGTGGTTGAGAAATCAATATTGACGGGCTGGTTGAACCAGTTGGCTTTAAGTGGCTCACTCTTCAGGTTGCCATTCACGAAGCTGAACTGACCGGTGAGGTTTTTCAGCGTGCTGTCGAGCGGTTTGATGTACAGGCTATTGTTGTTCAGACGAACATCGCCTTTCGCGGTGGTCATCTCACCGTCCAGCGGGATATCCAGATGTAAGCGAGCACTCACATCGCCATCCAACTGTAGCTCCTGAAGGGTAGCTCCCAGTGAATCATCCAACGGCGTATCCTCAAAGTACGGCCCAACCGCCTTGCCTGGGCCGTTGATATCCGCATCAATGAGCAGCTTCTCTTTGGAATAGTCTGGGATATTTGCCGTCAGATTGCTGGCCGTCACACCACCCAGCGCAACGCTGTCTGACTTCATCCACAATCCGTCATTGAGGAAGTTGAGTTCAATATCCAGATTTTTCAGCGCAGGCCAACCCGGCTGGAAGGCGAAGGTGGCGTTGCGCAGCGGCACCAGCACCTGGAACTGACCTTCATTATGCTTGTAAGGGAACAGATGCGGATTACCGCCATAGGCCAGCGTGGCGTTGTCCGCCTGCCCACCCTGGATCGCGCCGCTCAGGTAATCCACCAGCGCTTTGCCCATCAGGTTCTCCGGGAAGTAGCGCCAGGCCTGCGAGCCATCGTCAGTGCTGATGCCCGCCAGAATACCCAGCCACGGCTCATCGCCTTCGGGCTGCAGATAGCGGAAATTCCCGCGTGCATGTACAGCTTTGGCTTTGACATCAATATCGCGGCCATCGAGCTGAAAACCTTTGTCATTTTTAAGCCAGCTCAGCGTAGCATTGCCATGCTCGATTTCCAGAGGAGCGCGGAAGACGGTTTCATACGGCATTTTGGCGTCGTGCATATCGACCGTCAGCCTACCGTTTTCCACGCTACCTTCCAGTTTGCCGCTGAAGTGTTCTGCGCCTGGCAGTAGTTTCCACTGCTTCCACGCCAGGTCTTTCCATGTGGCCTGGAAGCGCGTTTTTTCCGTCGCCTGAAGCGGAATGTCCAGCCCCAGGGCGTCGATCGTCCCGCTCGGCTGCGTGGCCAGCCAGATCTCACCAAGGTCAGGCGAGAGTTTTGCGGCCATTGAGCGCAGCCCTTCGATGGCGGTCAGATCCAGATTGCTGGCGCGAATACGTAGCTCGTCACTGCGTTTGCTGCTTGCCCCGCCGACATCCTGTTCCGGCATCCAGGCCAGCGTCAGCGCACCGCGTGGCCACGGCTTGTTGTCCATGGTGATGCGCGTATCGGGAATAGCAAACTGCCAGCCTTCTTTTTCCTGAGTCACGTGCGCAGTGAGATTATCCACGGAAAGCTGATGCTGCTGATTCTCCGCTTTCCAGCTCGCGCCCCCCTGCTTCAACCAGATGTCCCCGCTGGCGAATTCTCCGTTTGTCAGCGTCATCCAGCCTTCAAGGCTGAAACGAGCGGTTTCCAACTGCATGTTTTGCTGCAGCCAGTCACCCAGCCAGGGTTTCACATCCACATCGTCGGCCTGCAGCCATACCTTACCGTTGTTCAGTAACCCATTGTCGTCACGCAGATCCATACGCACCTGCATCACGCCATGCTGCCCATTCAGGCTGGAGAGATTCACCTGTCCCTCGGCACGATGACGATCTTTACCATTCACCCAGGTCAGCTGTGGGATCGCCAGCTCGGCACGCTGCCCTGAGAGGGTAATAAAGCTCACCTCGCTGTCGCGGAGATCAAAGTGATCGAACTGGCGCAGGAAGAGATCGCTGATGCGGTTGGTTTCCAGTCCCTGATCGCCGTCGCCACTACGCAGCGGCGTATTGGTCAGGAACTGGAGTTGCCAGAAGGTGAGATCGCGAAACTGCCAGCGCAGATGCAGCAGGCTTTGCCAGACATCCAGCGCCAGCGTTACGCGTTTAATTTTCAGATGGCCGCCGTCTTTCAGGCTGGCATTGATATCCCGCGCATCGAGCGTTGGACCGAAGTTCTGCCAGCTCGCACTGATCTGGCTCACGTCCACCGGCACACCGGTGGCGGATTCGATTTTCGCCAGCACCTGCGGACGCCAGCTATCCAGATGCGGCAGGACGAGGCGTAGCCCGCTCACGAGCAACGCGACAATCACGACCAGCGTTGCCCCTGTAAGCAGTAAAATCCCCGGCAATCGCCTCACGCATCTCTCCTTGTCAGCTTTGGTCTCGCAGCGAACTGCGGTTTACATCATGACTACGTCAAACTGCTCCTGGTTATAGAGCGGCTCGATTTGGACTTTTACCTGCTTGCCGACAAAGATTTCCACTTCCGCCAGCGCGTGCGACTCTTCGCCTTTCAGGGCTTCCGCCACCGCAGGGGAAGCATAGACCAGAAAACGGTCTGAGTCGTAGGCATGATGGACACGCACGATTTCCCGCATGATTTCATAGCAGACGGTCTCAACCGTCTTTACCGTACCGCGTCCGTGGCAGGTTGGACACTCGTTACACAGCACATGTTCCACGCTTTCGCGGGTCCGTTTCCGGGTCATTTCCACCAGACCCAGCTGCGAGAAGCCGTTGATGCTGGTTTTCACGCGATCTTTACTCAGCGCCTGCTCAAGCGAGTGCAGCACGCGACGACGATGGTCTTCATTACTCATATCGATAAAGTCGATGATGATAATGCCGCCCAGATTGCGCAGACGAAGCTGGCGAGCAATGGCCTGCGTGGCTTCGATATTGGTGTTGAAGATGGTGTCATCCAGATTGCGATGGCCGACAAACGCCCCGGTGTTGATATCCACGGTCGTCATCGCTTCGGTCTGATCGATGATCAGATAGCCGCCGGATTTCAGCTCGACCTTACGCTCCAGCGCGCGCTGGATTTCGTTTTCGACATCATAGAGGTCGAAAATCGGCTGGCGGCCAGAGTAGTGCTCCAGCAGGCCCGGCATTTCCGGGATGTACTCGGCGGTAAATTCCAACAGCGCTTCATAGGTCAGGCGGGAATCCACGCGAATACGGTCAAGCTGCGCGTCGGCGAAATCACGCAGAACACGCTGCGCGAGCGCCAGCTCACCGTACAGCTGATAGCGAGTCTGGTTGCGTTTTTTTCGCTCCATCACTTTGGTCCAGACGCGCTTGAGGTAGGCCGCATCGGATGCCAGGTCTTCTTCGCTGATCCCTTCCGCGGCGGTACGGATGATAAACCCGCCCTGTTCGTCGCAGTAGGCGCTGACCACTTTTTTCAGACGTTCACGTTCGGTTTCGCTCTCAATACGTTGGGAAACCCCCACGTGCGATGCTCCCGGCATAAAGACCAGGTAACGGGAAGGTAACGTGATGTCGGTGGTCAGACGGGCACCTTTAGTACCCAGCGGATCTTTCACCACCTGCACCATCAGATCCTGGCCCTGACGCACCAGCTCGGAGATGTCGCGGACGGCAAACTGTTTTTGCTCTTCACCTGCCACACACTCGGTGTGCGGCATGATGTCGGAAGCATGAAGAAATGCCGCCTTATCGAGCCCAATATCTACAAAAGCCGCCTGCATACCCGGTAGTACACGACTGACACGACCTTTGTAGATATTGCCTACGATTCCGCGTCGCGCTTCACGCTCAATATGAATTTCCTGAAGAATGCCACCATCAATGTAGGCCACACGGGTTTCCGAGGGCGTTACGTTTACCAACAATTCAGCCGTCATAATTATCCCTTCCCTCACGCAGTGAGTTAAAATTGCTCAGCAACTCATACGTTTCCACCAGCGGTAAGCCGACTACGGCGTGATAGCTGCCATTAATCTTCCTGACAAAACAGCCACCCAACCCTTGAATACCGTATGCACCTGCTTTATCCATCGGTTCACCGCTGGCAATGTAAGCGGCGATCTCGTCGTCGGTAAGCACTCTGAACGTCACGTCCGTCACGACCAGGCAATCCAGCACGTTTTGACTGTCCGCCAGCGCAACAGCTGTCATCACCTGATGCGTTTGCCCGGACATTTTACGTAGCATTCGCGCTGCATGGTCAGCGTCATGCGGTTTCTCCAGCACTTCACCGTTAAGGATAACGATGGTATCCGCCCCCAGTACCGGAAGGTCACGCGGCGTTTGCGCCACGCCAGCCTGCGCTTTTTCACGTGCCAGACGGGAAACATACTGCTGAGCACTTTCACCCTCAGCCCGTTTTTCTTCAATACCCGTAACGATACGTTCAAAGGAGACGCCCAACTGAGTGAGCAACTCCTGACGACGCGGAGAACCAGAGGCAAGATAGATAGACGTCATAGAAACCTTTTACTGCACGGCAAACTGCTGGCGAATTTTACGCATCAGCAGGAACAGCCATGGCCAGAGCACACCGTTTACTACACTACTCCAGAACACTTCCGGTCGGAAAGAGACGTTGATCACTAAAAACTCTGCCCAGAAAACAACGATATCCGCAGCAAGTGATAACAACATCACCACCAGCGCCTGTTGCCAGAGCGCGAGGTTACGAAAGAGCTGGAATTTGAGTGCGACGAGGTACGCAATAATGCTCATGGATAACGCGCGTACGCCAAGCGTAGAGCCACTAATGAGATCCAGTATGGCACCCATCACAAAACCTGTGCCCACATTTACGCGGTGCGGCAGGGCGAGGATCCAGTAGAGCAAAATGAGCAATACCCAGTTTGGCCGGAAAACGAGGATGTCGTCCGGCCAGGGCATGATTTGCAGCAACAATGCGATAAGGAATGAGAGCCAGATCACCCAGCGTCCCTGGCTACGATAACTTGCCACTACTGCCCTCCACCCGAGACTTGAGGTGGCGGTGGCGGCTGCGTTAATCCCGTAGCAGGAGCCGGTACAGGCGCAGGCGGTCCCATCGCGTCTGGCGCAGGGAGAACCTGAGGCATCATCTGCATCAGACGCTCATTCGCCACGCGATGCACATCTTCAGGCGTCATCGGATTGGCACCGTTACGATCGGCTCCCCACAGCAGCAGCAGGTAGCGCAGGCGCTGTAAACCGGCGGTCGGACGCGCCTGGATGACGGTATACGCACGTTGCGTATCCAGCTTCACGGAAGAGACAACCGCAACGGGATAACCTTCAGGGAAGCGTCCGCCCAGACCTGACGTCACCAGCACGTCCCCCACACGGATGTCCGTGTTGGCAGGCAGATGTTCGAGTTGCAGATCGTCCGTACAGCCGTTACCGGCCGCAATCACGCGAATGTCGTTACGCAGAACCTGAATCGGCAGTGCATGGGTGGCATCACAAATCAGCAGCACGCGGCTGGTCAGTTTGGCAACCGCCACGACCTGACCCACAACGCCTTTATCACTGATAACAGGCTGGCCTTCGTATACACCGTTGACGCTGCCTTTGTCGATCACCACCTGATCGCTGTAAGGATCGTTGACGGTAGAGATCACTTGCGTGACCATTTTCTGCTCATCCTGACGCAGCGGCGAGCCGAGCAGCTCGCGCAGACGCGCGTTTTCCTGCTTGTACTGTCCTAGCATCAGCAGTTCGCTGTTTTTCAGCAGCAGTTCCTGACGTAATGCCCGGTTTTCGAGTTCGAGTTGGTCGCGTGAAGACAGCGTTTGAGAAACGGAGTCGAGCAGTTCACGGGGACCATTTGATACAAAGTAGAAAGGACTGACGGCGGTATCCATGTACGTTCTGATCTGGCTGAACGTACCGAGGCGGCTATCGGCAATAATGACCCCAAGCGCAACCAGAACCGCCAGGATAAGGCGAAACTGTAGCGATGGGCCACGGCTAAAAATTGGCTTCATAGGCTATGCGTATTCTCGCGTCAGAGAGAAAGGGTAGCAATGCGCTACCCTTTCACAATGACTACTCTTCGCTGAACAAGTCGCCGCCGTGCATGTCGATCATTTCCAGCGCCTTGCCACCACCACGGGCAACGCAAGTCAGTGGATCTTCTGCAACTACGACAGGAATTCCTGTCTCTTCCATTAACAGGCGGTCGAGGTTACGCAGCAGCGCACCACCACCGGTCAGAACCATACCGCGCTCGGAGATATCGGACGCCAGCTCTGGCGGGCACTGCTCCAGCGCAACCATTACCGCGCTCACAATACCGGTCAGCGGCTCTTGCAGCGCTTCCAGAATTTCGTTGGAGTTCAGGGTAAAGCCACGTGGAACGCCTTCAGCCAGGTTACGCCCGCGAACTTCGATTTCGCGAACTTCATCTCCTGGGTAAGCAGAACCGATTTCGTGCTTAATACGCTCTGCGGTGGCTTCACCAATCAGAGAGCCGTAGTTACGGCGCACGTAATTAATGATGGCTTCGTCGAAACGGTCACCACCAATACGTACGGAAGAGGAGTACACCACGCCGTTCAGGGAGATAACGGCCACTTCAGTGGTACCACCACCGATATCCACCACCATAGAACCGGTCGCTTCGGAAACAGGCAGACCCGCACCGATTGCCGCGGCCATTGGTTCTTCAATCAGGAACACTTCACGTGCACCGGCACCCTGTGCGGATTCACGGATTGCGCGACGTTCAACCTGAGTCGCGCCAACGGGCACGCACACCAGCACACGCGGGCTTGGGCGCATGAAGCTATTGCTGTGAACCTGCTTGATGAAGTGCTGAAGCATTTTTTCAGTCACGAAGAAGTCAGCGATAACGCCGTCTTTCATTGGGCGGATGGCGGCAATGTTGCCAGGGGTACGACCCAGCATCTGCTTCGCGTCATGACCCACTGCGGCCACGCTTTTTGGCGAGCCAGCACGATCCTGACGAATGGCCACAACAGAAGGCTCATTCAATACGATGCCTTGTCCTTTTACATAAATAAGGGTATTCGCGGTACCCAGGTCAATGGACAGGTCATTGGAAAACATGCCACGAAATTTTTTCAACATACTAAGGGATAATCCTGAAAGCTGGGGCGGAAAACAAAATCCGCTTACTTTACCAACCACACGCAGCAGCGACAAGGCGCAAAAATCATCTGCAGCGGTGAAAATTTGTGCAGTACGTTTCCTTTGTTACAAATGCATCCCCGGATTCCCTCAGGGCTGAGTAAACAGCAGCGTCCCTCATCTTCATTTGTAACCCGTTAAAGGTCGTTCACTGGCGTTTTGCTCGTCATACTCAAAGCTACAGGCGCGATATTCTACGTGAAAACAAATTAAACGGCAGGTCAAACAGAGTATCTTTGCAAATATTTTTTCACATTGGTGTCAAGCGGCTGAGAGGCGGCAAAAAAATCCCCCTGACCTCCTGTTACACCGCGCTCTGTCAACATCTGCCATTCACTTCGTGAACGCACGCCTGCGGCAAATACTTGTGTTTGCGTTCCTTTACATGCTTCCACCAGACTCTGTACCAGCAGTTGGTTTTCCGTGCGCTTTTCGATATTCCTTACCAGACCTGGATGTAACTTTAATAACTCAACATCCAGCTCCTTGATCCAATGGGTACTGACCAGCGTTAAACCGGCCTGCGTGACCGCTACTCGCGCACCCAACGCATTGATCAAACGCACCACCGCACGTAACCGGCTGATGTGTTGACCTACATCCGCCTCAGCAAGTTCAAAAATAATGCGTTTGCGTTGCGATTTTTCGCATTGCATTAAAGTATCGCGCAGCCAGCGCTGAAAACGAGGGCGTATTAACGACTCTACGGTAACCTGTAATGCCAGGTTTTCTTCCGGCCAAAATGATAAAAACGGAATCACCCGGGTTATCTGCTGGCGGTCATACTCTTCGGATAATCCAAATTGCAGCACCATCGGCAGGTATTCAGCAGAAATAACCTCTTCCGAACCGTCAAAAATACGGCACATCAACTCGCGGTGGTGCACATTTCCATTTTTCAGGACCGCCGGTTTTTGATAGATCCGTGGCCCGCCACGACTGAGCATTTGCTCAATCAAAGTACGCCAGCGCACGTTTCCGCGTCCTTTCTCCGGCAGCGAATCGTCGTAAACCGCCCATCCGTTTGCGCCCTGCAATACGGCGTTGCGGGTAGCGGCTTCCGCATGCTCCATCACCTGTTCAGTCGATTGCCCACCGCGCCAGGCACAGATCCCCATATGTACCATATCGTCTCTGTCGAGCATTTTGCTTTGCGGCAGCGCATCGACGGCTTTCAGTAGCTGGCTGGCGATACTTTCAGCCTCTTTTAACGTGCGGTGCGGCAATAACACGGCAAAGTCGCTCCGGTGATAACGTGCCAGGAGGGCTCCCGGGTAGCGCATGATAAAAGTAGACAGGAGATTGATCAGCGTAAAGAGGTTCTCTTCCGCCACGCGCTGTCCCCAGGTGTCGCGCAGCAGATCGAAATCCGGTAAGCGAACCATCATGACCACGCCGTGGGTGCCCACCTTTTCAGAATCATCCAACAACGTCGCCAGCTGATTATCAAAAAAGAGACGGTTATTCAGACCGGTTTTATTATCCTGTGCCGCGTAAGAGCGGATCAACGTGTCCATGCGGCTACGCTGGTCGCTGGCGAACTGGATTTCAGAGAGCAACACATCCAGTGCGCTGCTGGTGCGCGTCGGCCATTCATAGACCGAACCCCGCACCTGCGGGCCTCGTTCACCGTTCAGGATCCTTATGGAGCGTGTTTCAAGCAATTCTTGTCCGGCAAGCTGACGGCGCAACCAACGAACCGCCAGAAAAATAAGCAGCACGATAAAAGCAACAGCAATGGTGAGAGGTGCGGTGGTCATCAACGAGTGGAAATAGTTGGCCATCGGATCCTGATAGACCATGCGAATGGTCATACCTGGATGTTTAAGCGAATCGACCGTGACGACCCGATACTGACTGACCGTGCCGGCTGGACGGTAGCTCCCCCGACGGCTGTGACTGAAAACTGTCTGCTTTCCCTGGACGATATCTACCCGAACAATATCAACCGGCACCATCAGCTCATCCAGCTCTGGCGACAGTGCCGGGAGTGAGGTCGTAATCAAACGCGTATCAATAACCGATGCAACCGACTCTACCCGATTAACCAGCTTGTCCTGGATGGCATTATAAAAACTTAAGGAGCAGCCAATCAGGGTGACAAAAATCGTTAACCCCGTTAGCAGGGTGATAAAAGCCGAGAACTTCGTCGTTAATCGCATCCTTGAGATTACTCCGTGGGTTGATGGGGTAGCGAGTAAGCGCTAACTTGCATTTGAGATGCGGCATACTACCAAACCTGGTGTATCTGGCAATTTATTGCGTTAAATCGGCATAGCGTTGCACTGAGCGAGTATAGTCTTCAGACGTTATTTTCCAATCATCTTAATCGTAATGGGGACCCTGTATGCAGGCTTTGATCTTAGAACAGCAGGACGGCAAAACGCTTGCCTCGGTGCAAGCCATTGAAGAGAGCCGACTGCCCGAAGGCGAAGTAACCGTCGATATCGACTGGTCCAGTTTAAATTACAAAGATGCACTGGCAATTACCGGTAAGGGTAAAATCATCCGAAATTTCCCGATGGTGCCAGGGATCGATTTTGCGGGCCGAGTGCATACCAGCGAAGATCCTCGCTTCCATGCTGGTCAGCAAGTACTGCTCACGGGCTGGGGCGTGGGAGAAAATCACTGGGGCGGGCTGGCCTCACAAGCCCGCGTGAAAGGTGACTGGCTGGTACCGCTGCCAAAAGGGCTGGATGGTCGCAAAGCGATGATCATCGGTACCGCAGGGTTTACCGCCATGCTGTGCGTGATGGCGCTTGAAGATGCCGGTATTCGTCCAGAGTCCGGTGAGATTGTCGTGACCGGTGCCAGCGGTGGCGTGGGTAGCACGGCGGTGACGCTGCTGCACAAGTTGGGGTATCAGGTTGCAGCGGTGTCTGGCCGCCAAAGCACCCATGACTATCTGCGCCAGCTCGGCGCCAGCCGAATTCTGGGCCGCGAAGAGTTTGCCGAAACTCGCCCGCTGGAAAAACAGATCTGGGCGGGAGCAGTGGATACCGTCGGTGACAAAGTCCTGGCGAAAGTGCTGGCGCAGATGAACTACGGCGGCTGCGTGGCGGCCTGTGGCCTGGCGGGCGGTTTTGCCCTGCCAACCACCGTGATGCCATTCATTCTGCGTAACGTTCGCCTGCAGGGTGTGGATTCCGTGATGACTCCGCCTGCCCGCCGTGCAGAAGCCTGGGAACGTCTGGTGCGCGACCTGCCGGATTCATTCTATACCCAGAGCGCCACCGAGATTACGCTCAGCCAGGCACCTGAATATGCCAGTAAAATCATGGACAACCAGTTCCACGGTCGTGCGCTGGTGAAAATTGCCTAATCTTCAATTTTTCGTGACATATTCGCGATAACGCTTCTCCTCCGTCATGCTTAGAAAAACGCATGACGGAGGATGCCATGAAAAACCGAAAACTGACGGAAGCCGACGTAACGTCAGAATCTGTCTTTATGTTACAGCGCCGCCAGATCCTGAAAATGCTTGGCATCAGCGCCACTGCGCTGACCCTTACTCCTGCGGCTCATGCCGATCTGCTCGACTGGTTTAAAGGCAACGATCGTCCGAAAGCCCCTTCCGGTGCCCCGCTCACCTTTACGAAACCGGCCGAATGGCAAAACAAACTGACGCTCACGCCGGAAGATAAAGTTACCGGCTATAACAACTTCTACGAATTTGGTCTGGATAAAGCCGATCCCGCCGCGAACGCGGGCAGCATGAAAACCGATCCCTGGACGCTGAAGATTGACGGTGAAGTGGCAAAGCCGCTGACGCTGGACCACCACGATCTCACCACCCGTTTCCCGCTCGAAGAACGCATCTACCGGATGCGCTGTGTAGAAGCCTGGTCGATGGTCGTACCCTGGGTCGGCTTCCCGCTGCATAAGCTGCTGGCAATGGTGGAACCCACCAGCAATGCAAAATACGTCTCCTTCCAGACGCGCTACGCCCCGGACGAGATGCCGGGCCAGAAGGATCGGTTCATCGGCGGCGGGCTTGAGTATCCTTATGTCGAAGGGTTACGCCTCGACGAAGCGATGCATCCCCTCACGCTGCTGACCGTGGGGGTGTATGGCAAAGCGCTTCCGCCGCAAAACGGTGCGCCTATTCGTTTAACCGTCCCCTGGAAATATGGCTTTAAAGGGATCAAATCGATCGTCAGCATTAAGCTTACCCGCGAGCGACCTCCAACCACCTGGAACCTGGCGGCACCCGGTGAATACGGTTTTTTTGCTAACGTGAACCCACACGTTGACCATCCGCGCTGGTCACAGGCTACCGAGCGGTTTATCGGCTCCGGCGGTGCACTGGATGTGAAACGCCAGCCTACACTGCTGTTTAATGGCTATGCGGATGAAGTGGCATCGCTCTATCGTGGGCTGAATTTACGGGAGAACTTCTGAGTGCGTTTAACCGTTAAGCATATAGCCTGGCTCAAAGTGTTATTGCATCTGGCCGGTTTGCTTCCTTTTATCTGGCTATTCTGGGCGGTCAGTCACGGCGCATTCAGCGCCGATCCCGCGAAAGATATTCAACATTTTACCGGTAGGATGGCTCTGAAATTTTTGCTGGCAACCTTGCTGATATCGCCGCTGGCGCGCTACGCTAAACAACCACTTTTGATACGCACCCGTCGGCTGCTGGGGTTATGGTGTTTTGCCTGGGCGACGCTGCACCTCACCAGCTACGCGCTTCTGGAGTTGGGCATTAATAATCTGGCACTGTTAGGCCGCGAACTGGTTACCCGTCCGTATCTGACGCTGGGCATTGTAAGCTGGCTGGTGTTGCTGGCATTAGCGCTGACCTCCACGCAATATGCCCAGCGAAAACTGGGCAGGCGCTGGCAACTCTTGCACAACTTCGTCTATCTTGTCGCGATCCTCGCCCCCATTCACTACCTGTGGTCAGTGAAGATTTTATCGCCGCAGCCGGTCATCTATGCCCTGCTCGCACTCGCGCTTTTAGCGTGGCGTTATAAGAAGTTCCGCCAGTGGTGGCGATAGTTCACGAAACTGTGCGTTTTCCCGCAGATTACTTATCAACCGTGAATCTTTTTCCGATAGCGGTTGATAATCTTCCCTGATAAGACCAGTATTTAGCTGCCAAATGCTACGAAATCGTTATAATGTGCGACTTCGGTTTTCCGGACGGGGGTTTTAGGCCTCTGAAAGGGTGACATTTGCGCTTTGAAGGTATATTTTGTTTTTTACCCGAAAATCGCAGGAGATAGCGGCACAATGGCTGATAAATTCCAGATCTTAGTTTTGAACGGACCGAACCTGAACATGCTCGGCACCCGTGAGCCAGAGAAATATGGCACGCTGACATTGAGCGAAATTGTTAACCGTCTGAGCACGGAAGCAGCTTCGTTGAATGTGGATTTGGACCATTTTCAGTCAAACGCGGAGTACGCAATCATCGACCGTATTCATCAGGCTAAAGACAATGTGGACTATATCCTGATCAATCCGGCCGCGTTTACGCACACCAGTGTAGCTATTCGCGACGCACTGCTCGCGGTGAGTATCCCGTTTATCGAGATCCATCTGAGTAACGTGCACGCCCGAGAGCCGTTCCGCCACCATTCCTATCTGTCAGATATCGCCGCTGGCGTGATCTGTGGTCTGGGTGCAGACGGTTATTCATACGCTTTACAGACAGCGGTAAAACGCTTGTCACAATCAAACTAAACAAGAGTACGGAACCCACTCATGGATATTCGTAAGATTAAAAAACTGATCGAGCTGGTTGAAGAATCAGGCATCTCCGAACTGGAAATTTCTGAAGGCGAAGAGTCTGTACGCATCAGCCGTGCAGCCCCAGCCGCTAGCTTCCCGGTAATGCAGCAAGCTTATGCTGCGCCAGTGCAGCAGCCTGCGCTTTCGGCAGCCGTTGCGCCAGCCGCAGAAGCCGCACCTGCAGCAGCTGCAGAAATCAGTGGTCACATCGTACGTTCCCCAATGGTTGGTACTTTCTACCGCACCCCGAGCCCGGACGCGAAGGCGTTCATCGAAGTGGGTCAGAAAGTCAACGTAGGCGATACCCTGTGCATCGTTGAAGCGATGAAAATGATGAACCAGATCGAAGCTGACAAGTCAGGTACTGTGAAAGCGATTCTGGTCGAAAGTGGTCAGCCGGTAGAATTTGACGAGCCGCTGGTCGTCATCGAGTAACGAGGCGAACATGCTGGATAAAATTGTTATCGCCAACCGTGGCGAGATTGCACTGCGTATTCTTCGTGCCTGTAAAGAACTGGGCATCAAGACCGTGGCCGTGCACTCAAGCGCGGATCGCGATTTAAAACACGTATTGCTGGCGGATGAGACGGTCTGTATTGGCCCGGCTCCGTCCGTAAAAAGCTATCTGAACATCCCGGCTATCATCAGCGCCGCTGAAATCACCGGCGCGGTGGCAATTCATCCGGGTTACGGCTTCCTCTCTGAGAACGCCAACTTTGCTGAGCAGGTTGAACGCTCTGGCTTTATCTTCATCGGCCCGAAAGCCGACACCATTCGCCTGATGGGCGACAAAGTGTCTGCAATTACTGCGATGAAAAAAGCCGGTGTTCCAACCGTACCAGGCTCTGACGGCCCTCTGACCGACGACATGGATGCTAACCGTGCTCATGCTAAACGCATTGGCTACCCGGTTATCATCAAGGCGTCCGGCGGCGGCGGCGGTCGCGGTATGCGCGTTGTGCGCAGCGATGCTGAACTGGCGCAGTCCATCTCCATGACCAAAGCAGAAGCGAAAGCCGCTTTCAGCAATGACATGGTGTACATGGAAAAATACCTGGAAAACCCACGCCACATCGAAATTCAGGTGCTGGCTGACGGTCAGGGTAACGCCATCTATCTGGCTGAACGCGACTGCTCCATGCAGCGTCGTCACCAGAAAGTGGTCGAAGAAGCGCCAGCACCGGGCATTACCCCGGAACTGCGTCGCTACATCGGCGAGCGTTGCTCCAAAGCGTGTGTCGATATCGGCTATCGCGGTGCAGGTACCTTTGAGTTCCTGTTCGAAAACGGCGAGTTCTATTTCATTGAAATGAACACCCGTATTCAGGTTGAACACCCTGTGACAGAAATGATCACCGGCGTTGACCTGATCAAAGAACAGCTGCGTATCGCTGCAGGCCAGCCGCTGTCCATCAAGCAGGAAGAAGTTGTGGTGAAAGGCCATGCGGTAGAATGCCGTATTAACGCCGAAGACCCGAACACCTTCCTGCCAAGCCCGGGTAAAATCACGCGTTTCCACGCGCCGGGTGGCTTTGGTGTGCGCTGGGAGTCTCATATCTACGCCGGTTACACCGTACCGCCGTACTATGACTCAATGATCGGTAAGCTGATCTGCTACGGCGAAAACCGTGACGTGGCGATTGCCCGCATGAAGAACGCCCTGCAGGAGCTGATCATCGACGGCATTAAAACCAACGTCGATCTGCAGATGCGCATCATGAGCGACGAGCACTTCCAGAATGGTGGGACTAACATCCACTATCTTGAGAAGAAACTCGGTCTGCACGAGAAGTAAGACTGCAACAACGCGAAAAGGCCGGATTATCCGGCCTTTTTTATTTCTGGGGATCGCCAGGCCCCATCATGTACAATCCCCGCTTTCTTCATCCACAAGGGACATAAAATGGACAAGCGTTTTGTTCAGGCCCATAAAGAAGCGCGCTGGGCGCTGTGGCTGACCCTTCTCTATCTTGCCGCATGGTTAGTAACTGCTTACTTACCTGACTCCGCTATTGGCATCACCGGCCTGCCGCACTGGTTTGAAATGGCCTGCCTGCTGGTACCGTTGGTCTTTATCCTGCTGTGCTGGGCAATGGTGAAATTCATTTATCGTGATATCCCGCTGGAGGACGATGATGCAGCTTGAAGTCATTCTGCCGCTTATCGCTTACTTGTTAGTGGTATTTGGTTTGTCCGTTTACGCCATGCGGAAACGCACGACAGGTAGCTTCCTGAACGAGTATTTCCTCGGTAGCCGCTCGATGGGCGGCGTCGTGCTGGCCATGACGCTGACCGCGACCTACATCAGCGCCAGTTCATTTATCGGTGGACCCGGTGCCGCCTATAAATACGGGTTAGGCTGGGTGCTGCTGGCAATGATCCAGCTTCCTGCCGTCTGGCTCTCGCTCGGCATACTGGGCAAAAAATTTGCCATTCTGGCGCGCCGTTACAATGCCGTGACGCTCAACGATATGCTGTTTGCCCGCTACCAGAGCCGTTTACTGGTGTGGCTGGCCAGCTTAAGCCTGCTGGTGGCCTTTATTGGCGCGATGACGGTACAGTTTATCGGTGGGGCACGTCTGCTGGAAACGGCTGCCGGGATCCCCTACGAGACAGGCTTGCTCATCTTCGGGGTAAGCATTGCGCTGTATACCGCGTTTGGCGGATTCCGCGCCAGCGTGCTGAACGATACCATGCAGGGCATGGTTATGCTCATCGGTACTATTGTCCTGCTGGTCGGCATCGTCCACGCCGCGGGCGGCCTGAGCCATGCGGTTGAAACGCTTGAGGCGATCGACCCAAAACTGATTTCGCCGCAGGGTGCGGATGACATCCTTTCTCCAACATTTATGACCTCGTTCTGGGTATTAGTGTGCTTTGGGGTCATCGGTCTGCCGCATACAGCTGTGCGCTGCATCTCTTATAAAGACAGCAAAGCCGTCCACCGGGGTATCATTATCGGTACTATCGTTGTCGCGATCCTGATGTTTGGTATGCATCTGGCGGGCGCATTAGGGCGCGCGGTGATCCCCGATCTCAGCGTGCCGGATCTGGTGATCCCAACGCTGATGGTTAAAGTGCTTCCACCGTTCGCTGCCGGGATTTTCCTTGCCGCACCGATGGCCGCCATTATGTCGACAATCAACGCTCAGTTACTGCAAAGTTCCGCTACGATCATTAAAGATCTTTATCTGAACCTGCGCCCTGAGCAGGTTGAAAATGAACGACGCCTGAAGCGTATGTCGGCCGTTATTACGCTGGTGTTAGGCGCATTGCTGCTGTTAGCCGCCTGGCGCCCACCGGAGATGATCATCTGGCTGAACCTGCTGGCATTTGGTGGCCTTGAAGCGGTATTCCTGTGGCCGCTGGTGCTAGGGCTCTACTGGGAACGCGCAAACGCTGCGGGCGCGCTGAGCGCCATGATCGTCGGCGGTGTGCTGTATGCCGTGCTCGCAACATTTAAAATTCAGTACCTGGGCTTCCATCCGATTGTGCCTTCGTTACTGCTAAGTTTACTGTCGTTTGTGGTGGGAAACCGTTTCGGTCAGCCCGTCCCACAACCCGCTATGATTTCTACTGATAAATAAAGAGTTTTGCCATGCCGTGGATCCAACTAAAACTGAACACAACCGGCGCTAACGCCGAGGAACTGAGCGATGCGCTGATGGAGGCCGGCTCGGTCTCTATCACCTTCCAGGACACGCATGACACGCCGGTCTTTGAGCCGCTGCCGGGCGAAACCCGCCTGTGGGGTGATACCGACGTTATTGGCTTGTTTGATGCCGAAACCGATATGAAAGAGGTTGTCGCGATTCTGGAGCATCATCCACTGCTGGGCGCGGGCTTTGTGCACAAAATCGAACAGCTTGAAGACAAAGACTGGGAGCGCGAATGGATGGATAACTTCCACCCGATGCAGTTCGGCAAACGTCTGTGGATCTGCCCAAGCTGGCGCGAGGTTCCCGATGAAAATGCGGTCAACGTCATGCTCGACCCAGGCCTGGCGTTTGGTACCGGCACTCACCCAACCACATCCCTGTGCCTGCA
Source organism: Enterobacter mori (assembly GCF_025244905.1). Lineage (NCBI taxonomy): Bacteria > Pseudomonadati > Pseudomonadota > Gammaproteobacteria > Enterobacterales > Enterobacteriaceae > Enterobacter > Enterobacter mori. Next base: position 4,274,504 of record NZ_CP104285.1, read on the forward strand.
GTGGCTGGATGGTCTGGATCTGGACGGTAAGACGGTGATCGACTTCGGCTGTGGTTCCGGGATCCTCGCGATTGCCGCCCTGAAACTGGGTGCGGCAAAAGCCATCGGGATCGATATCGATCCGCAGGCGATTCAGGCCAGCCGCGACAATGCCGAGCGTAACGGCGTCTCCGATCGTCTGGAGCTGTATCTGCCGGATGCTCAGCCTGAGGCCATGAAAGCCGACGTGGTAGTGGCAAACATCCTGGCAGGCCCATTACGTGAACTGGCACCGTTAATCAGCGTGCTGCCCGTTGAGGGCGGTCTACTGGGGCTTTCTGGTATTCTGGCAAGCCAGGCTGACAGCGTCTGTGAAGCCTATGCCGATCTCTTCGCGCTCGACCCGGTGGTTGAGAAAGAAGAGTGGTGCCGCATTACCGGTCGTAAAAAATAAGCTTTTGGCGTGGTCCTCTGACCACGCCTTTTTCCCTTTGATATTTCTCCCGCCTTTCACCTGTCTCCGCTAAAATAACCCTACAAATCATGTGTGTTAGTTTTGATTTGAATAATAAAATTCACAGGAAGAATATAATGAAACACGTTTATGGCAAGGCAGCGCTGCTGGCGCTGAGCATGGTCTCGGCTTCCGCTATTGCATCACACTGGAGTTATCAAGGAGAAGGCGCACCGGAGCACTGGGGCGAGCTGGATGAGGCGTACAAGACCTGCAAAAGCGGGATGAACCAGTCTCCCATTAACATTGATTCCACCGAGAAAGCGCACCTCTCAGCGCTGGAAACACACTATACTGACGGGCCCGTTACGCTGACAAACAACGGGCATACTATTCAGGCCGTTGAAAAGGCGGATACTCGCGACAGCATCACCCTCGATAATCAAACCTGGACCTTACAGCAGTTCCACTTCCACGCGCCGAGTGAAAACACGGTGCACGGTAAGTCGTTCGCAATGGAAATGCATCTGGTACATAAGAACGAAAAGGGTGAGCTGGTGGTGGTTGCCGTGATGTTTAATCAAGGTGCCGCTAACGCTGAGCTGAATAAACTTTGGGGCGTGATGCCGGGCCAGGTTGACCAGAACGTCAGCATCAAGCCAAACCTCGACATGAACCAGCTGCTGCCAAAAGATAAAACATACTGGCGCTTTAGCGGGTCACTCACCACCCCACCGTGCTCCGAGGGCGTCATCTGGATTGTGCTCAAACATCCGCTGACCGTCTCAGCAGAACAGTTGGGTAAATTCACCCACACGATGCATCACGATAATAACCGTCCGGTACAGTCACTTCATGGCCGCGTCGTCGTTGAATAATGTGCATTTTTCGCGCTGAGATGATGTTCTAAAATGCGACGTAGATCGCAAAGAAGCGGGATAATCTGCTGTTAAAAACAGCAGATTATCCCGCCCAAGTGAGACATTTATTCAGAAATGATGAGAAGTTACGGGAAATTGTAAGCGCCCATAAAATAACCATCAGCGCATAACATAATGATTTAAATAGTGAATAATTTTCACCAGTCAGGCTGAGCGGCGATTCCTTGATCTACAGCAGTGGATTGTTCAAAGTTTGGCCTTTCATCTCGTGCAAAAAATGCGTAATATACGCCGCCTTGCAGTCACAGTATGGTCATTTCTTAACTCATGCGCATCGGACACCACCAGCTCAGAAATCGCCTGATCGCAGCGCCAATGGCAGGTATTACCGACCGGCCGTTCAGGACGCTGTGCTACGAGATGGGAGCCGGTCTAACCGTTTCCGAGATGATGTCGTCTAACCCGCAGGTGTGGGAAAGCGATAAGTCCCGTCTTCGGATGGTGCATGTGGATGAGCCAGGTATTCGCACCGTGCAAATTGCCGGAAGCGTGCCTGAAGAGATGGCAGACGCCGCGCGTATCAACGTGGAAAGTGGTGCCCAAATTATTGATATCAATATGGGTTGCCCGGCCAAGAAAGTGAATCGCAAGCTTGCAGGTTCAGCCCTTCTGCAATACCCCGACCAGGTGAAGTCAATCCTGACGGCGGTTGTCAGCGCAGTGGACGTTCCTGTTACGTTAAAGATTCGCACGGGTTGGTCGCCGGAACACCGTAACTGTGTAGAGATTGCCCAACTGGCCGAAGACTGTGGCATTCAGGCCCTGACCATTCATGGACGCACTCGCGCCTGTTTGTTCAACGGTGAAGCTGAATACGACAGCATTCGGGCAGTTAAGCAGAAAGTTTCCATTCCGATTATCGCGAATGGCGACATTACTGACCCGCTTAAAGCCAGAGCTGTGCTCGACTATACGGGAGCTGATGCTCTGATGATAGGACGTGCCGCTCAGGGAAGACCCTGGATCTTTCGGGAAATCCAGCATTATCTGGACACTGGGGAGCTGCTTGCTCCGCTGCCACTGGCAGAGGTCAAGCGCTTGCTTTGTTCGCATGTTCGGGAATTGCATGACCATTACGGTCAGGCAAAAGGGTACCGAATTGCGCGTAAACACGTCTCCTGGTATCTCCAGGAGCACGCTCCAAATGACCAGTTTCGGCGCACATTCAACGCCATAGAGGATGCCAGCGTACAGCTGGAGGCGTTGGAGGCATACTTCGAAAATCTTGCGTAATGAAATAAAGAGCTGACAGAACTATGTTCGAACAACGCGTAAATTCTGACGTACTGACCGTATCTACCGTTAACTCCCAGGACCAGGTAACTCAAAAGCCCCTGCGTGACTCGGTTAAACAGGCACTGAAGAACTATTTTGCTCAACTGAACGGTCAGGATGTTAATGACCTGTATGAGCTGGTACTGGCTGAAGTTGAACAGCCACTGTTGGACATGGTGATGCAATACACCCGCGGTAACCAGACCCGCGCTGCGCTGATGATGGGTATCAACCGTGGTACTCTGCGTAAGAAACTGAAAAAATACGGCATGAACTGATACTAATCAGTTAACTGCTTGTTTAAAAAGGCGCTCTTCGGCATGGGGAAGCGCCTTTTTTATTGCCCGCAATGGCAACCGTCAACGCTTTGTAAACCTTCACGTCTCCCGCTTTTAAAGCGCGACTTTTCGTGTATATTTCCAGCACCTTACTGGTTCTTTCCTGCGGAATAGCACAATGATTCGTAAATACTGGTGGCTGGTTGTTTTTGCTGTCTCTGTTTTCATTTTCGATGCGCTGCTGATGCAGTGGATTGAACTGATGAGCACCGAAACCGATAAGTGCCGAAATATGAATTCCGTAAATCCTCTAAAACTGGTCAATTGCTCTGAGCTCGACTAGCCTAAGAACATCACCAAAAACACGATAATCACACAGTAAAAACGGGGATTTAAATCCCTTTGAGTCATTACCTTACGGTGATAATGTCTCGCCCTTCCCAACCGCTCTTGCGTAACCTCACACTTGAGTAGAACCGTCCATGCTGGTCAGCCAATACAATCACATCCTGGTAGTCCTCTCCTTTGTTGTTGCCATCCTTGCTGCGTATACCGCGCTGAACATGGCTGCACGTGTTGCCGGGAGTCAGGGCGTCGCTGCCCGCGTCTGGCTGGCTGGCGGCGGTATTGCAATGGGCATTGGCGTGTGGGCCATGCATTTTATCGGCATGCTGGCGATGGACCTCTCCATGAGCATGAGCTACAACGCCACTCTGACCGTGTTATCCATGATTATCGCCGTGGGTTCATCGGTGTTTGCGCTATGGCTCGTAAGCTGCGAGCAATTACGCTTGCGCCGACTGTTGCCCGGCGCGTTGGTGATGGGAAGCGGTATTGTTGCCATGCATTACACCGGCATGGCGGCGCTGGAAGTGATGCCTGGGATTATCTGGGACAAGGTCTGGGTGGCCATTTCGGTCGCGATTGCGCTTGCCGCTTCACTCGCGGCATTATGGCTGACATTCCGCCTGCGTCACGAAGCCGCGCAGGTCGTGCTGATGCGCATGGGTGCCGCCGTCACGATGGGAATTGCCATTGCCGGAATGCACTATGCTGGCATGAAAGCGGCGCAGTTTCCGATGTCCACAATGGTTCACCATGAAGGCATCAACGGGAGCTGGCTGGCGGTGCTGGTCAGCGTCGTCGCGCTCTCTATTCTTGGGATCACCCTGCTGGTGTCGATGCTGGATGCCCGCCTTCAGGCACGTACTGCCCTTCTGGCCTCGTCGCTTGCAGAAGCGAACCGAGAACTCGCACAACTGGCGCTGCACGATACCCTGACGCGGCTACCCAACCGTATCCTGCTGGAAGACAGACTCGATCAGGCTATCAGTAAAGCAGACCGCGAGGGTACGCACTTCGCGCTTATGTTCATGGATCTCGACGGGTTTAAAACCATCAATGACGCCTACGGGCATGATGTTGGCGATAAACTCCTGGTCGCCGTGACGGAGCGTTTGCTGCTGCCACTGAAGGGCCAGTTCACTCTCGCCCGCATCGGTGGCGATGAGTTTGTTCTGCTGGCGGAGAGTGAAGGCCCGGATGATGCGGCCTCGCTGGCCAGTTCGCTGGTTCGCGCTATAGATAACCCGTTCAACCTGGAACCTTATGAACTGGTGGTGACCCTCAGCATTGGGATCGCGCTTTACCCGCATGACGGCAAAACCGATCGCGAACTGATGTTCAATGCCGATGCGGCGATGTACCACACAAAACACATGGGCCGGAACGGGTATCATTTTTTCCAGCCCTCCATGAATACGCTGGCGCAGACCCATCTGCAGTTGATGAACGACCTGTGGCTGTCCATCGATCGCGATGAACTTCGTTTGCTCTATCAGCCTAAATTCCATGCCCCTGCAGGCCCTCTCCTCGGTTTTGAAGCACTACTACGCTGGCAACATCCGAAGCAGGGATTATTGACGCCCGAACTCTTCCTGCCGCTGGCAGAAAAAACGGGGCTGATTATTCCCATCGGTAACTGGGTTATCAATGAAGCCTGTCGCCAGTTGCGTGAGTGGCACCTACAGGGGCACCGTAACTGGTCGATGGCGGTGAACCTGTCGACGCTGCAGTTTGAACAACCTTCACTGGTAAAAACGGTGCTCGACTGCCTGACCCGTCACAACGTCCCTCCGGAAATGCTGATCCTTGAAGTGACCGAAACCACAGCGATGAGCAACCCTGACGAAAGCGTGCGGGTACTGACAGAACTGACCAATGCCGGGGTGAAAGCCTCCATTGATGACTTCGGAACCGGATACTCAAGCCTGCTCTACCTTAAGCGCCTACCCGCCAGTGAACTGAAAATTGATCGTGCTTTTGTGCAGGAATTGAGTGGGGAAAGTGAAGATGCCACCATTGTCTCAGCCATCGTGGCGCTGGCAAAAACCCTAAATCTAAAAGTGGTGGCGGAGGGTGTAGAAACTGAAGCACAGCAAACGTTTTTGACCGAGCTGGGCTGTCACACGCTTCAGGGTTATCTGTTAGGTAAGCCGGTCAGTGCTCAGACTATTGAGGCACTTTGTGAACATGGGGAGATGTTGCCCGGCGCGGAAGTATAAACGTCATCCTGCGGCGACACGCGTATCACAGGGAGTGTCCCCAGGATGTTGTCGACCAGCGCTGGTGCCTGCTGATAAAGATTAAAACTGTCGCTATTCATTAACCAGTTTTTAATTATCCCGCTAAAAAAGCCATGGAGAACGATCAGCGTCAAATCAACATTGACCTGCGGTGAAATCACTTTCCGTGAAATGCAATTCTCCAGCGTCGCGCGCAGATAATCATTGTTAAAACCAATACGTTTACGAATTTCACACTCTGAAATCATATCATTTTTAAATTCACATTTGTGATACAGAATTTGTAAAAGCGCACACTGACGTGGTTCACGCGCGATATATTGCAACGCTGTGATAAATTGCTCACGGAGCATTAACAACGGGTCATCATTTTCGGTGAGCGATAACCTGTCACGAATAATTTCACGCAGGGGGATCTGCTGCTCCCAAATGGCATTAAATATTTCGGCTTTACTGGAAAAATGCCAGTAGACTGCGCCGCGCGTGACCTTTGCGGCATCTGCGATGTCCGTAAGCGTCGTGTTGGCTACGCCACGTGTAGCAAACTCACCGATAGCTGCCTCAATCAGCAGTTGCCGGGTTTTCTGGGCATCTTCTTTCTTTTTACGCGCCATAGACAGCTACTCGTTACTCACACGTTGAAGACTTAATTTTGGAATCAGGTAACAAAGTATTCCCTAAAATCGGTTTTAATTTTGCACAAAAAAAGTCAATCCTCTTAATTTATAATTAAGGTGAATGAATGAAAGTAATTAAATTCGCCACAGATATGAATGAGACCATTAAATCCCATTTACTTGATTATTCATGAGTAAGTATATCGTCTAATGCACCCGGTCTAATTCTGATTTTTCTCTTCCGCCCTCGTCATTCGCACTTATAAATTAAAAAACATTAAATACCCTCATTATTATATGCAGCTACATTTTTGTATTTGTACCCTGCCCCTGTCACCGATTTACGGCAAATATCGGTTAATGGGTATTTAAAGGAACAGTAATGACGAATCATTTCAGACTCTTACCCTTAGCCGGTTTTATTGTCTGCGCCGCACTGCTCACCGGATGCGATGGGCAGGAAAACCAGCAACAACATCCACAAGCCCCTCAGGTGAGTGTACACATTGTGAAAAGCGCTCCACTGGCAGTCACAACGGAACTTCCTGGCAGGACAGATGCGTATCGCGTTGCGGAGGTTCGTCCTCAGGTTAGCGGCATCATTCTGCGCCGTAACTTCACAGAAGGCAGTGATGTGAAGGCAGGCGACTCCCTTTATCAAATCGATCCTGCAACGTATCAGGCGGCCTATGACAGTGCGAAAGGCGAACTGGCGAAAGCGCAGGCGGCGGCGAATATTGCGCATCTGACGGTGAAACGCTATGTCCCGCTGGTCGGCACCCAGTACGTCAGCAAGCAGGAGTACGATCAGGCAGTGGCGACGGCACAACAGGCCGATGCCAGCGTCGTTGCCGCGAAGGCCGGTGTTGAAAGCGCGCGTATCAATCTTGCCTATACCAAAGTGACATCACCCATCAACGGACGTATCGGCAAATCTAGCGTCACCGAAGGGGCGCTCGTCACTAACGGGCAGGCAACCGCCCTGGCAACGGTACAGCAACTCGATCCCATCTACGTCGATGTGACTCAGTCCAGCAATGATTTTATGCGCCTGAAACAGACCAGCCTGGAAAAAGGGGATGCCACCAGCACCGTTGAGCTGTTGATGGAAAACGGTCAGCCATACCCGCAGAAGGGTACGCTGCAGTTCTCGGATGTGACGGTCGATGAAAGCACCGGCTCGATTACCCTGCGCGCGATTTTCCCGAATCCTCAGCATCAACTCCTACCCGGTATGTTTGTTCGCGCGCGCATTGATGAAGGCACACAGCCAAATGCTATTCTGGTTCCGCAGCAGGGCGTGACCCGTACACCGCGCGGTGACGCAACGGTGATGGTGGTTAACGATAAAAACCAGGTTGAGTCGCGTACCGTCGTTGCACCTCAGGCGATTGGCGACCGTTGGCTGGTGACGGAAGGGCTGAAAAATGGCGACCGTGTGATTGTTAGCGGCCTGCAAAAAGTCCGTCCTGGCGTCACCGTCGTAGCGACACCTGACACCGCTGCAACGCCAGCCAGTTAAGGACAACGACATGGCTAATTTCTTTATTCAAAGGCCGGTTTTCGCCTGGGTACTCGCTATTATTTTGATGATTGCGGGCGGGCTGGCTATTCTCAAACTGCCCGTTGCGCAGTATCCGACCATCGCCCCTCCTGCTGTTGCCATCACAGCAACCTACCCTGGCGCTGACGCCCAAACGGTGCAGGATACCGTGACGCAGGTTATCGAGCAGAACATGAACGGCATCGATAATCTGATGTATATGTCGTCCACCAGCGATTCTGCGGGTAACGTCACCATCACTCTGACCTTCGAGTCGGGTACAGATCCCGACATCGCGCAGGTGCAGGTTCAAAATAAACTTCAGCTCGCCATGCCGCTGCTGCCACAAGAAGTACAGCAGCAAGGGATTGGTGTTGAAAAATCCAGCAGTAGCTTCCTGCTGGTTGCGGGCTTCGTGTCGGACAATAAAAACCTGACTCAGGATGATATCTCTGACTACGTCGCGTCGAATGTGAAAGATGCGATTAGTCGCACAACAGGTGTTGGTGATGTGCAGCTGTTCGGTGCGCAGTATGCAATGCGTATCTGGCTCGACAGCAATGCGATGAATAAATACCAGCTGACGCCTCTGGATATTATCAATCAACTGAAAACGCAGAATGACCAGATTGCGGCCGGTCAGCTAGGTGGAACGCCATCTGTTCCGGGCCAGCAATTGAACGCCTCTATCATCGCGCAAACCCGTCTAAAATCGCCGGAAGAGTTTGGCCGCGTGACGCTGAAGGTGAACCAGGACGGCTCCATGGTGCACCTGAAGGATGTGGCTCGCATTGAGCTGGGCGGCGAAAACTACAACATGGTCACCAGGATCAACGGGCAGGCGGCTACGGGTCTCGGGATCAAGCTGGCAACCGGGGCAAACGCGCTGGATACGGCGGCAGCGATCAAGAGCAAGCTGGCGCAACTGCAGCAATTCTTCCCGCAGGGACTTAAGGTTGTCTATCCCTATGACACCACGCCATTCGTGAAAATCTCCATTCACGAAGTGGTGAAAACCCTGTTCGAGGCGATTGTTCTCGTCTTCCTCGTCATGTATTTGTTCCTGCAAAACCTGCGGGCAACGCTCATTCCTACGATTGCGGTTCCGGTCGTTCTGTTGGGGACCTTCGCGGTTCTGGCAGCATTCGGTTTCTCCATCAATACCCTGACGATGTTCGGGATGGTGCTGGCGATAGGCCTGTTGGTCGATGATGCGATTGTGGTTGTTGAGAACGTCGAACGCGTCATGGTTGAGGACAAGCTGCCGCCAAAAGAGGCCACGCAGAAGTCGATGGAGCAGATCCAGGGCGCGCTGGTCGGTATCGCCATGGTGCTTTCGGCAGTATTCATCCCGATGGCCTTTTTTGGCGGCTCGACGGGGGCCATCTATCGCCAGTTCTCACTCACCATTGTCTCCGCAATGGCGCTGTCCGTGCTGGTTGCACTGATCCTCACCCCTGCCCTTTGCGCCACATTGCTCAAGCCCGCGTCCAGTGAGCATCACGAGAAGAAAGGTGGCTTCTTTGGCTGGTTCAATACCCTCTTTGACAAGAGCGTGGAACACTACAGCAACAGCGTGAGCGGTATTCTTCGCAAGACCGGGCGCTACCTGGTGGTGTACGTGCTCATCGTCGGCGGCATGGCGGTGCTGTTCCTGCGCTTGCCGACCTCCTTCCTGCCTGAAGAGGACCAGGGGGTGTTTATGACGATGGTTCAGCTTCCTGCCGGTGCAACCCAGACACGTACGCAGCACGTTCTCGATCAGGTTCAGAACTACTACCTGACCAAAGAGAAAGCGAATGTTGCATCGGTCTTTACCGTTAATGGTTTTAGCTTTAGCGGCCAGGGGCAAAACTCCGGTATCGCCTTCGTCAGCCTGAAACCCTGGGAAGAACGCCCGGGGGAGAAGAATAGCGTTGAAGCCATTGTGGGACGCGCGACGAAAGCGTTCAGCCAGATCAAAGATGGCCTCGTATTTCCCTTTAACCTGCCCGCAATTATCGAGTTAGGAACTGCAACGGGATTCGATTTCGAACTGATCGATCAGGCCAACCTGGGACATACGCAGTTAACTCAGGCGCGTAACAAACTGCTCGGCATGGTAAAAGAGCACCCCGACCTGCTGGTTCGAGTGCGTCCTAACGGTCTGGAAGATACCCCTCAGTTCAAACTGGACGTAGATCAGGAGAAAGCGCAGGCCCTGGGCATCAGCCTCTCTGATGTCAACCAGACGATCTCGACGGCATTAGGGGGAACTTACGTAAATGACTTTATCGATCATGGCCGCGTGAAAAAAGTGTACGTACAAGCTGATGCCCGCTTCCGTATGTTGCCGGGAGACATCAACAACCTTTACGTGCGCAGTGCAAATGGTGAAATGGTACCGTTCTCCGCCTTTAGCAACGCCCACTGGGTGTATGGTTCTCCTCGCCTTGAACGCTACAACGGCATGCCATCAATGGAGATCCTCGGAGAATCCGCACCGGGTAAGAGTACCGGTGAAGCGATGGTCATGATGGAAAGTCTCGCCTCAAAACTCCCTTCTGGCATCGGCTACGACTGGACAGGTATGTCATATCAGGAACGACTTTCAGGCAACCAGGCACCAGCGTTGTATGCTATCTCACTGATCGTGGTGTTCTTATGCCTGGCTGCACTGTATGAGAGTTGGTCTATTCCATTCTCCGTCATGCTGGTTGTGCCATTGGGGGTGATTGGCGCGCTTCTCGCAGCATCATTGCGAGGACTGAACAATGACGTCTATTTCCAGGTCGGCCTTCTGACAACAATTGGGTTATCGGCCAAAAATGCCATCCTGATTGTAGAGTTTGCCAAAGACCTGATGGAGAAAGAGGGCAAAGGGATAATTGAAGCGACACTGGAAGCCTCCCGGATGCGCCTTCGTCCTATCCTCATGACTTCGCTGGCCTTTATTCTTGGCGTTATGCCGTTGGTAATGAGCAGCGGTGCCGGGAGCGGCGCGCAAAACGCTGTCGGTACGGGTGTGATGGGAGGAATGCTATCCGCAACGCTTTTGGCTATCTTCTTCGTGCCCGTATTCTTCGTGGTTGTCCGTCGACGCTTCACAAACCATAAACAATAACTCATCACTAAAAGGCACCTCTGGTGCCTTTTTATTTAAGATAAACAACAGTTTTAAATTTCTTCAGCTTCATATTTTCTCCATTAATTCTTTTTGTCGCTGAGTTTTCTCCATGATTTTTACAATTCACATAATTTGAGATTATTCCCCCTGCAACGCGAACTTCTGCCGGTGGTAAAATAGCCACTAATTCGTTAATTGCCGTTTTGGCTTTATGGCGAATGTGAGAAAATACTGAGGTAACATCATGAAAAGATTCATTTCCGTTGCACTTCTCGCTGCGCTGCTTGCTGGTTGCGCGCACGATTCTCCATGTGTACCGGTATACGACGATCAAGGCCGACTGGTTCATACCAACACCTGTATGAAAGGCACCACCCAGGATAACTGGGAAACAGCCGGTGCTATCGCTGGTGGTGCTGCCGCAATAGCGGGTCTGACGCTGGGTATCGTGGCTCTGACCAAATAACCACTGGGGCATGACTCATTCCTGAAAGCGCGGCTCTGTCCGCGCTTTTGCTTTTAAATAGTGCAGGAATTTCATATAAGTAAAAAAAGAGCCCTCTTTTATTCACGTCTGTTAATTTTAATAAGATTTACATCACATCTTTATTGCTTATCCTGACGAATTACCAATTCCATCGTGATGATTTTCACATATTAAATCCATTTAATACCCTGCCAATATTCACGGCTGAAACTACCTCTGGCTTTAACCACATCCTTCAACCAACTTTTGCTCTAATTTGTGGCGCAGGTTGGAATTTCGCACCGTTTAGGGGCATTCGATTTATTTAAGCCTGTCTACACTCAGCATTATGCGTTCACTTGTCTTTATTTAATCGAGCGCAAAACCTGGCATTACGTTTGCTTTATAAACGTTGGCCAAAGCCACAGACAGGTAAAAGCGTTTTAAAACGCCTCTATAACGATAAATTTCGCCACACAGGATCCATTATGAAAAAGACGATGATAGCCAGCCTGGCCGCCGCGAGCGTGTTGTTTGCTGTAACCGGTCAGGCGCAGGCGGGCACGACGCTTGATGCCGTTAAAAAGAAAGGTTTTGTACAATGTGGTATCAGTGACGGTTTGCCAGGCTTTTCCTACGCCGACGCGAACGGCAAGTTTACCGGTATTGACGTTGATGTCTGCCGTGGCGTTGCCGCAGCGGTTTTCGGTGATGACAGCAAAGTAAAATATACTCCACTGACGGCGAAAGAACGTTTCACTGCGCTACAGTCTGGCGAAGTTGATATGCTCTCCCGCAATACGACCTGGACCTCCTCACGCGATGCGGGAATGGGAATGTCATTTACCGGCGTCACCTATTACGACGGCATCGGCTTCCTTACTCACAATAAAGCCGGTCTGAAAAGCGCTAAAGAGCTGGATGGTGCGACCGTTTGCATCCAGGCTGGTACTGATACAGAGCTTAACGTCGCGGACTACTTCAAAGCCAATAAAATGAAATACACCCCAGTCACCTTTGATCGCTCCGATGAGTCGGCTAAGGCGCTGGAGTCTGGCCGTTGCGATACCCTGGCGTCTGACCAGTCACAGCTCTACGCATTACGCATCAAATTGAGCAACCCTGCCGAGTGGGTTGTCCTGCCGGAAGTGATCTCCAAAGAGCCTCTTGGCCCCGTCGTTCGCCGCGGCGATGAGGACTGGTTCTCGATTGTTCGCTGGACATTGTTTGCCATGCTGAACGCCGAAGAGATGGGAATCAGCTCGAAAAACGTCGATGAGAAAGCCGCTAATCCGTCCACGCCAGATATGGCACATCTCCTGGGCAAAGAGGGTGATTTCGGCAAGGATCTGAAGCTGGATAACAAGTGGGCTTATAACATCATTAAACAGGTCGGTAACTATGCCGAGATCTTTGAGCGCAATGTGGGTTCGGAAAGCCCGCTGAAGATCAAACGCGGCCAGAACAATCTCTGGAATAACGGCGGTATTCAGTACGCTCCGCCAGTACGTTAAGTCTTTGCTGTAACGGGCACTGCAAGCGCAGTGCCCAGTCCAGAGTCATGGTTACCGAGGTTTTTTATGTCCCATCGCCGCTTAGCCGTAAAAGGATCACTGTCCTTTTCTCATCCCGCGGTCCGCGCCTGGCTGTTCCAGATTATTGCTGTTGTCGTGGTTGTGGTTATCGCCATTTATTTAATCCACAACACCGTTACCAACCTGAATAACCGAGGCATCACCTCTGGTTTTGCCTTTCTGGATCGCAGCGCGGGTTTTGGTATTGTTCAGCATCTTATTGATTATCAGGAAGGCGATACGTATGGACGCGTATTTATCGTGGGTCTGCTGAATACGCTGCTGGTGTCAGCGCTCTGTATTGTGTTCGCTTCCGTACTCGGTTTTTTCCTTGGTCTGGCCCGACTTTCTGAAAACTGGCTACTGCGGAAACTGTCGACCATTTATATCGAAACTTTTCGTAATATCCCGCCACTGCTGCAGATTTTCTTTTGGTATTTCGCTGTCCTGCGTAACCTTCCCGGTCCGCGCCAGGCCGTGGATGCCTTCGATCTTCTTTTTCTGAGCAACCGTGGGTTATACATTCCCTCTCCGCAGGTCGCTGAAGGGCTCTATGCCTTCATCATCGCAATAATTATTGCACTCGCGATTTCTGTCGGCTTGTTCCGCTATAACCGTAAGCATCAGATCAAAACCGGGCAGTTGCGTAAAACATGGCCGATTGGTGCTGCACTGATTGCTGGCCTGCCGTTAGTTGCCCACTGGCTATTTGGCGCGGCCTTGCACTGGGATATTCCGCATCTGCGTGGGTTTAACTTCCAGGGCGGGATGGTGTTAATTCCGGAACTGGCCGCACTGACGCTGGCGCTCTCAATTTATACCTCCGCATTTATTGCGGAAATCATCCGCTCTGGGATCCAGGCTGTGCCTTACGGGCAGCATGAGGCGGCGCGCTCACTGGGCTTGCCAAATACCGTGACGCTTCGCCAGGTCATTATTCCGCAAGCTTTACGGGTCATCATCCCGCCACTGACCAGCCAGTACCTCAATATTGTCAAAAACTCATCGCTAGCCGCTGCTATCGGCTACCCCGATATGGTGTCACTGTTCGCTGGGACCGTGCTTAACCAGACCGGACAAGCGATTGAAACTATTGCCATTACTATGTCTGTTTATCTGATCATCAGCCTGATGATTTCATTGTTGATGAACCTTTATAACCGCCGTATAGCACTGGTTGAGCGCTAAGGATCCATGATGACAAAAGCGATATTGTCGCACTCCTCGCGTTCTGCCAGCACAACTGGTGGGCGCTTCATTATTTGGGCACGTAAGAACCTGTTCTCCAGCTGGAGTAACAGCCTGCTGACGGTTGTTTGCCTGTGGTTAATCTGGGAACTGATCCCGCCGCTGCTTAACTGGGCTTTCCTGCAGGCGAACTGGGTGGGCTCCACGCGCGCTGATTGTACGAAAGCGGGTGCATGCTGGGTCTTTATCCACGAACGTTTTGGTCAGTTCATGTATGGATTGTACCCACACGAACAGCGCTGGCGGATCAATCTGGCGCTGGTTATCGGTCTGCTCTCCATCGCCGTAATGTTCTGGAAAAAGCTTCCTCACCGTGGCCGATACATTGCGAGCTGGGCTGTCGTTTATCCGATCATTGTTTGGGTGTTGTTGTATGGCGGTTTTCTGGGGCTTGAGCGTGTTGAAACCCGTCAGTGGGGCGGACTGACGCTGACGCTCATTATTGCTTCTGTGGGGATCGCTGGCGCTCTGCCGTGGGGGATTTTACTGGCTCTGGGACGGCGATCAAAAATGCCGGTCGTACGCATCCTCTCCGTTATATTCATAGAATTCTGGCGTGGCGTACCGCTTATCACCGTTCTGTTTATGTCGTCGGTCATGCTGCCGCTGTTTATGGCAGAAGGCACAACGATAGATAAACTGATCCGTGCCCTGGTCGGGGTGATTCTATTTCAGTCAGCCTATGTTGCTGAGGTTGTGCGTGGTGGTCTGCAGGCATTGCCTAAAGGACAGTACGAAGCCGCTGAATCTTTGGCACTCGGTTACTGGAAAACTCAGGGCCTGGTCATTCTCCCGCAAGCACTCAAGCTGGTCATTCCGGGTCTGGTCAACACGATCATTGCCCTCTTCAAAGATACCAGTCTGGTGATCATCATCGGATTGTTCGATCTCTTCAGCAGCGTACAGCAGGCTACCGTTGACCCTGTCTGGCTGGGTATGTCCACCGAGGGATATGTCTTCGCTGCCCTGATCTACTGGATCTTCTGTTTTAGCATGTCGCGCTATAGCCAGCATCTGGAAAAGCGCTTTAACACCGGGCGTACACCGCACTGAGGAAATTATGAGCCAGATTACTATGACACCTGCCGACGCGATGATTACGCTGGAAAACGTCAATAAATGGTACGGACAGTATCATGTCCTGAAGGATATCAATCTCAAGGTGAAACAGGGCGAACGTATCGTACTTTGTGGTCCCTCCGGTTCAGGGAAATCCACAACTATTCGCTGTATTAACCATCTTGAAGAACATCAGCAGGGGCGTATTGTGGTTGATGGTATCGAGTTGAATGAAGATATTCGCAATATCGACCGTGTACGACAGGAAGTCGGGATGGTGTTCCAGCACTTCAATCTGTTCCCGCATCTGACCGTTCTGCAAAACTGCACGCTGGCCCCCATTTGGGTTCAAAAGATGCCGAAAAAAGAGGCCGAAGCCTTGGCAATGCACTATCTGGAGCGTGTGCGCATTGCTGAACATGCCAATAAATTCCCTGGGCAGATATCCGGCGGTCAGCAGCAGCGTGTGGCCATCGCCCGCTCCCTGTGCATGAAACCTAAGATAATGTTGTTTGATGAGCCGACATCAGCGCTGGATCCAGAAATGGTGAAAGAGGTGCTGGATACCATGATTGGGCTGGCGCAATCCGGGATGACGATGCTGTGCGTGACGCATGAGATGGGGTTTGCCAGAACTGTCGCTGACAGGGTGATCTTTATGGATCGTGGAGAGATTGTCGAACAGGCACCACCGAATGAGTTCTTTGCGCATCCGAAGTCAGAACGCACGCGGGCATTTTTATCGCAGGTGATTCATTAATCCTTTGTTATGCCGGGTGGCGGCTTCGCCTTACCCGGCCTACAGTTTGTGCAGCGTAGAAACGCAAAAAGGCCATCCTTTCGGATGGCCTTCTCACTTATTTGATGTCTGGCAGTTCCCTACTCTCACATGGGGAGACCCCACACTACCATCGGCGCTACGGCGTTTCACTTCTGAGTTCGGCATGGGGTCAGGTGGGACCACCGCGCTAAAGCCGCCAGACAAATTCTTTTACTTCTTGCCGAACTTTAACCTAAGTATAAAGTGGTGCTGATACCCAGAGTCGAACTGGGGACCTCACCCTTACCAAGGGTGCGCTCTACCAACTGAGCCATATCAGCACGCTAAATTTGATGCCTGGCAGTTCCCTACTCTCACATGGGGAGACCCCACACTACCATCGGCGCTACGGCGTTTCACTTCTGAGTTCGGCATGGGGTCAGGTGGGACCACCGCGCTAAAGCCGCCAGGCAAATTCTGTTAAATCTGTATCAGGCTGAAAATCGTGTCTGTCTCTTCGCCAAAACACCTTCGGCGTTGTAAGGTTAAGCCTCACGGTTCATTAGTATCGGTTAGCTCAACGCATCGCTGCGCTTACACACCCGACCTATCAACGTCGTAGTCTTCAACGTTCCTTCAGGAGACTTAAAGTCTCAGGGAGAACTCATCTCGGGGCAAGTTTCGTGCTTAGATGCTTTCAGCACTTATCTTTTCCGCATTTAGCTACCGGGCAGTGCCATTGGCATGACAACCCGAACACCAGTGATGCGTCCACTCCGGTCCTCTCGTACTAGGAGCAGCCCCCCTCAATTCTCCAGCGCCCACGGCAGATAGGGACCGAACTGTCTCACGACGTTCTAAACCCAGCTCGCGTACCACTTTAAATGGCGAACAGCCATACCCTTGGGACCTACTTCAGCCCCAGGATGTGATGAGCCGACATCGAGGTGCCAAACACCGCCGTCGATATGAACTCTTGGGCGGTATCAGCCTGTTATCCCCGGAGTACCTTTTATCCGTTGAGCGATGGCCCTTCCATTCAGAACCACCGGATCACTATGACCTGCTTTCGCACCTGCTCGAGCCGTCACTCTCGCAGTCAAGCTAGCTTATGCCATTGCACTAACCTCCTGATGTCCGACCAGGATTAGCTAACCTTCGTGCTCCTCCGTTACTCTTTGGGAGGAGACCGCCCCAGTCAAACTACCCACCAGACACTGTCCGCAACCCGGATCACGGGTCTACGTTAGAACACCAGCCATTAAAGGGTGGTATTTCAAGGATGGCTCCACGCAGACTGGCGTCCACGCTTCAAAGCCTCCCACCTATCCTACACATCAAGGACCAGTGTTCAGTGTCAAGCTATAGTAAAGGTTCACGGGGTCTTTCCGTCTTGCCGCGGGTACACTGCATCTTCACAGCGAGTTCAATTTCACTGAGTCTCGGGTGGAGACAGCCTGGCCATCATTACGCCATTCGTGCAGGTCGGAACTTACCCGACAAGGAATTTCGCTACCTTAGGACCGTTATAGTTACGGCCGCCGTTTACCGGGGCTTCGATCAAGAGCTTCGCGTTGCCGCTAACCCCATCAATTAACCTTCCGGCACCGGGCAGGCGTCACACCGTATACGTCCACTTTCGTGTTTGCACAGTGCTGTGTTTTTAATAAACAGTTGCAGCCAGCTGGTATCTTCGACTGATTTCAGCTCCACCCGCAGGGGCTTCACCTACATATCAGCGTGCCTTCTCCCGAAGTTACGGCACCATTTTGCCTAGTTCCTTCACCCGAGTTCTCTCAAGCGCCTTGGTATTCTCTACCTGACCACCTGTGTCGGTTTGGGGTACGATTTGATGTTACCTGATGCTTAGAGGCTTTTCCTGGAAGCAGGGCATTTGTTACTTCAGCACCGTAGTGCCTCGTCATCACACCTCAGCGTTAATAAGGTACCGGATTTACCTGGAACCTCCGCCTACATGCTTAAACCGGGACAACCGTCGCCCGGCTAACATAGCCTTCTCCGTCCCCCCTTCGCAGTAACACCAAGTACAGGAATATTAACCTGTTTCCCATCGACTACGCCTTTCGGCCTCGCCTTAGGGGTCGACTCACCCTGCCCCGATTAACGTTGGACAGGAACCCTTGGTCTTCCGGCGTGCGGGCTTTTCACCCGCATTATCGTTACTTATGTCAGCATTCGCACTTCTGATACCTCCAGCAACCCTCACAGGCCACCTTCAACGGCTTACAGAACGCTCCCCTACCCAACAACGCATAAGCGTCGCTGCCGCAGCTTCGGTGCATGGTTTAGCCCCGTTACATCTTCCGCGCAGGCCGACTCGACCAGTGAGCTATTACGCTTTCTTTAAATGATGGCTGCTTCTAAGCCAACATCCTGGCTGTCTGTGCCTTCCCACATCGTTTCCCACTTAACCATGACTTTGGGACCTTAGCTGGCGGTCTGGGTTGTTTCCCTCTTCACGACGGACGTTAGCACCCGCCGTGTGTCTCCCGTGATAACATTCTTCGGTATTCGTAGTTTGCATCGGGTTGGTAAGCCGGGATGGCCCCCTAGCCGAAACAGTGCTCTACCCCCGAAGATGAGTTCACGAGGCGCTACCTAAATAGCTTTCGGGGAGAACCAGCTATCTCCCGGTTTGATTGGCCTTTCACCCCCAGCCACAAGTCATCCGCTAATTTTTCAACATTAGTCGGTTCGGTCCTCCAGTTAGTGTTACCCAACCTTCAACCTGCCCATGGCTAGATCACCGGGTTTCGGGTCTATACCCTGCAACTTAACGCCCAGTTAAGACTCGGTTTCCCTTCGGCTCCCCTATACGGTTAACCTTGCTACAGAATATAAGTCGCTGACCCATTATACAAAAGGTACGCAGTCACACCACGAAGGTGCTCCCACTGCTTGTACGTACACGGTTTCAGGTTCTTTTTCACTCCCCTCGCCGGGGTTCTTTTCGCCTTTCCCTCACGGTACTGGTTCACTATCGGTCAGTCAGGAGTATTTAGCCTTGGAGGATGGTCCCCCCATATTCAGACAGGATACCACGTGTCCCGCCCTACTCTTCGAGTTCACAGCAAGTGTGCTTTCGTGTACGGGACTATCACCCTGTACCGTCGGACTTTCCAGACCGTTCCACTAACACACAAGCTGATTCAGACTCTGGGCTGCTCCCCGTTCGCTCGCCGCTACTGGGGGAATCTCGGTTGATTTCTTTTCCTCGGGGTACTTAGATGTTTCAGTTCCCCCGGTTCGCCTCGTTAACCTATGTATTCAGTTAACGATAGTGTGACGAATCACACTGGGTTTCCCCATTCGGACATCGCCGGGTCAAAGGTTCATATCACCTCACCGGCGCTTTTCGCAGATTAGCACGTCCTTCATCGCCTCTGACTGCCAGGGCATCCACCGTGTACGCTTAGTCGCTTAACCTCACAACCCGAAGATGTTTCACTTCTGATTGCGAAAATTTGAGAGACTCGAACACACATTAACTGTGTGTCGTTTCAATTTTCAGCTTGATCCAGATTTTTAAAGAGCAAAACTTCGCAGTGCACCTTTTCAGGTTCACTCTGAAGTTTTCTTGTATTTCGCAGTAAAAGGATGGTGGAGCTATGCGGGATCGAACCGCAGACCTCCTGCGTGCAAGGCAGGCGCTCTCCCAGCTGAGCTATAACCCCATCGTATACACTAATCTCTGTACCGGTAATTTTTCCTGAGACAAGGCGTGGTAACGCGAAGCATACATCAGTATGTGAGCGTTGCCGCAACGCAGTATTCAGGGAAAATTTGGTAGGCCTGAGTGGACTTGAACCACCGACCTCACCCTTATCAGGGGTGCGCTCTAACCACCTGAGCTACAAGCCTGCAGAGATTTTTACTGCTATTTTCATCAGACAATCTGTGTGAGCACTACAAAGGCAGGTTCTTTAAGGTAAGGAGGTGATCCAACCGCAGGTTCCCCTACGGTTACCTTGTTACGACTTCACCCCAGTCATGAATCACAAAGTGGTAAGCGCCCTCCCGAAGGTTAAGCTACCTACTTCTTTTGCAACCCACTCCCATGGTGTGACGGGCGGTGTGTACAAGGCCCGGGAACGTATTCACCGTAGCATTCTGATCTACGATTACTAGCGATTCCGACTTCATGGAGTCGAGTTGCAGACTCCAATCCGGACTACGACGCACTTTATGAGGTCCGCTTGCTCTCGCGAGGTCGCTTCTCTTTGTATGCGCCATTGTAGCACGTGTGTAGCCCTACTCGTAAGGGCCATGATGACTTGACGTCATCCCCACCTTCCTCCAGTTTATCACTGGCAGTCTCCTTTGAGTTCCCGGCCGGACCGCTGGCAACAAAGGATAAGGGTTGCGCTCGTTGCGGGACTTAACCCAACATTTCACAACACGAGCTGACGACAGCCATGCAGCACCTGTCTCAGAGTTCCCGAAGGCACCAATCCATCTCTGGAAAGTTCTCTGGATGTCAAGAGTAGGTAAGGTTCTTCGCGTTGCATCGAATTAAACCACATGCTCCACCGCTTGTGCGGGCCCCCGTCAATTCATTTGAGTTTTAACCTTGCGGCCGTACTCCCCAGGCGGTCGACTTAACGCGTTAGCTCCGGAAGCCACGCCTCAAGGGCACAACCTCCAAGTCGACATCGTTTACGGCGTGGACTACCAGGGTATCTAATCCTGTTTGCTCCCCACGCTTTCGCACCTGAGCGTCAGTCTTTGTCCAGGGGGCCGCCTTCGCCACCGGTATTCCTCCAGATCTCTACGCATTTCACCGCTACACCTGGAATTCTACCCCCCTCTACAAGACTCTAGCCTGCCAGTTTCGAATGCAGTTCCCAGGTTGAGCCCGGGGATTTCACATCCGACTTGACAGACCGCCTGCGTGCGCTTTACGCCCAGTAATTCCGATTAACGCTTGCACCCTCCGTATTACCGCGGCTGCTGGCACGGAGTTAGCCGGTGCTTCTTCTGCGGGTAACGTCAATTGCTGAGGTTATTAACCTCAACACCTTCCTCCCCGCTGAAAGTACTTTACAACCCGAAGGCCTTCTTCATACACGCGGCATGGCTGCATCAGGCTTGCGCCCATTGTGCAATATTCCCCACTGCTGCCTCCCGTAGGAGTCTGGACCGTGTCTCAGTTCCAGTGTGGCTGGTCATCCTCTCAGACCAGCTAGGGATCGTCGCCTAGGTGAGCCGTTACCCCACCTACTAGCTAATCCCATCTGGGCACATCTGATGGCAAGAGGCCCGAAGGTCCCCCTCTTTGGTCTTGCGACGTTATGCGGTATTAGCTACCGTTTCCAGTAGTTATCCCCCTCCATCAGGCAGTTTCCCAGACATTACTCACCCGTCCGCCGCTCGCCGGCAAAGTAGCAAGCTACTTTCCGCTGCCGCTCGACTTGCATGTGTTAGGCCTGCCGCCAGCGTTCAATCTGAGCCATGATCAAACTCTTCAATTTAAGTTTGATGCTCGTGAATTAAACTTCGTAATGAATTACGTATGTTCACTCAGAGACTTGGTATTCATTTATTGTCCGAAGACATTAAGAATCCATGTCACTTTGAGTGCCCACACAGATTGTCTGATAAATTGTTAAAGAGCAGTGCAACGCGGCTTTCGCTCACCGTTGCGAGGTGGCGTATATTACGCTTTCCTCTTTCAGAGTCAACCCGTTATTTCAGGATTTTTTTCTCTTCAACCGACCGGGTTGTCTGTGAAGTGATTCACATCCGCCGTGTCGATGGAGGCGCATTATAGGGATCCCATTTTTTAGCACAAGTGTTTTTTAGATCTTTTTTTCCGACTGCTGATTTTCCGCGCTTTTCGCTGAAATCCCGCCCGATCTGCTTAAATATTGACGTATTTTGCCTTGCCACGATCCCAAAATATGATCAAAGTCTTCTGTATAGCGCCCATCTGTCGAGGTAGATATGTCTGAAGTACTACGTCCTTATAAAGATCTGTTCCCCCAAAAAGGCGATCGCGTGATGATCGATGCCAGTAGCGTCGTGATTGGCGATGTCCGAATGGCCGATGATGTGAGTATCTGGCCACTGGTTACGATCAGGGGAGATGTTAACTTTGTGTCTATCGGCGCACGCACCAACATTCAGGACGGCAGCGTTCTTCATGTGACGCATAAATCTTCTTATAACCCAGAAGGTAATCCTCTAATCGTTGGGGAAGACGTTACCGTCGGCCACAAAGTGATGCTCCACGGCTGCATAATAGGTAATAGGGTACTTGTTGGTATGGGTTCAATTTTACTGGATGGCGTAACAGTAGAAGATGACGTGATGATTGGAGCCGGTAGCCTGGTCCCGCAAAACAAACGTCTGGAAAGCGGCTATCTCTATTTAGGCAGCCCGGTAAAACAGATCCGCCCCTTAAAAGAGGCGGAGATCGAAGGATTAAAATACTCAGCAAATAACTACGTCAAATGGAAGAATGAATATCTGGATCAAGACAACCAGACCCAGCCTTGATCGTCTTCCTGCTGATCGCGGATTAAATCGCTGGCTTCCTCTTCAAGATCCCAGCGATTTTCGCAAAATACCACTAACGGGTCTGAACCGCCAAAACGACGCAGTAGCGTTTCCCCAGTGATTGCACAGGTCAGTTGCATTCCGTGCACGAGCACCGGGAAACAAACCGCTTGCTGATTTTCATCCCAGATTTCTCTGTCAGGAAAGTGGATCGCCTGATTCACGCCATCAGTTCCTGTTTCAGTTTTTCGATCACGGGTTCCACTGCAGGCAACACACCGTGCCAGAGCAGTACTGCATGAGCCGCCTGGCCCACCAGCATGCCCAGACCATCAGCCATATGCTTCGCGCCGTGTTGTTCACACCAGGTCAGAAAAGGTGTTTTGCCTTTCTGATAGAACATGTCGTAGCAATAAACATGGGCACTTACCAACGAAGCAGGGATCGCAGGCACTTCACCGCCAATACCGCTGGAAGTCGCATTAATGACAAGTTCGAACTCATGGTCGGCAAGGTCATCAAGCGCAACGGCATTGACGCTACCGGTATGGGCGAACAGCGCTGCCAGCTCTTCTGCACGGGAGAATGTTCGGTTGGTAATTGTTACCGCACAATCCATTGAAAGAAGAGGAAGCAGTACGCCCCGTGATGCCCCGCCCGCGCCAATCAGCAGGATCCGGAAACCAGGCTTAATAAATGAGAGTCTTTGTAAATCGCTGAGTAAACCAATCCCATCGGTGTTGTCACCCAGAAGTCGGCCATCCTCAAGCTGTTTTAGCGTATTTACCGCACCAGCAAGCGCCGCTCGCTCGGTCAATTCATCCGCGCGTTCAAAAGCGTCTGCCTTAAAGGGCACTGTTACATTCGCACCCTTACCACCCGCCTCGAAAAAGGCATTCAGCGTCGTCACAAATGCATCGACAGGGGCCAGCACGCGACCATACGGATGGTCTATCTGCAGTTGTTCAGCAAACAGCTGATGGATCAACGGCGATTTACTGTGAGCGATCGGGTTACCAAAAACAGCATAGCTTTCCATGAGATTACCCCTGGCGAAAACGTTCGCCGGTCAAAGCGTCGCGAATTTCAGACGGATTCAGGCGCCCTCCCGTTTCACCGATAGCAACAGGGAAGTCATTCCCGAACTGCGCCAGTACTTCTTCGGTTGTCCGACAAGGTGGCAATCCGGTCAGGTTGGCGCTGGTTGAGACCAGCGGTTTACCAAATGCCAGACAAAGCTCAACCACCAGCGGATGGTCAGTTACGCGAACGGCAAGGGAATCAAAGCGTCCGGTTAACCAGCGTGGCGTTGTCGGGTGCGCCGGGAAAACGAAGGTCACTGGTCCAGGCCACGCGGAGAAGATACTCTCGCGCTGCGCCGACGTCAGCATGGAATCATCGATGTAGGGTTTAAGCTGCTCGTAATTCGCCGCGATCAAAATTAGCCCTTTCTCTACGGGTCTTTGCTTTAGGGTGAGCAATCGGCTCACAGCGGTCTCGCTGTCAGGATCACAACCGACCCCAAAAACAGCTTCTGTTGGATAGGCGATGACTTCTTCATTTTTCAGTACGTCCACGGCATGGGCAATGGAGCCTGATGGCAGGTTATTATTCACTGTTTTGATCCGCCGAAACCGGCTTTCCACATTGTTTACTGGCGCAGAAGCGTTTCATGCCTTGCGCGGTTTTCTTTTCTATAAGTAGCGGATAATTGCAATAAGGGCAGGTTCCCGCTACTGGTTTAAAATTGATAACGAACTGGCATTCAGGGTAGCGATCGCAAGAATGGAAGTTCTTACCATAACGGGAGCGGCGTTGTACCAGCTGACCGCGCTGACACTGAGGGCACGCAATCGCCGTTTCATCTGGCTTATCAATTTGTTCCGTATGCTCACATTCGGGATAGCGGCTACATCCAATAAACATGCCGAAACGTCCCTGCCGCAGTGCTAATTCGCCACTGCAGAGTGGGCAATGCTGGCCCTCCAGAATTTTCACGATATGTCCGTCCGCCTGGCTCTTCAGGGGACGGACATAATCACATTCCGGATACTGTGAACAACCGAGAAACGGGCCGTGTTTCCCGGACCGAATGACGAGCTCAGCCCCGCACTGTGGGCAGGGCTCGTTTTTGTGCACCGTGAATAGTGCTGATTTGGCCATAACAACTCTTGGTCCCGCACATTGAATTAGTGCAGCATACCTTCATTCACTTCAAAGAGTAATTCTTCCATTTGCTGATAGGCATTTTCACAGCCTGGGATATTGAACAGAACCATCAGGATCACCCACTTGAGGTCTTCCAGTTCGAATTCTGCCGTATCCAGCGCCATGACGCGCTCTATCACCATTTCTCGTGTTTCGAGGTTTAGCACCTGAATCTGCTCAAGGAATAAGATGAATCCCCGGCAGCTGGCATCCAGCCTTTCACACTCTTCAGCGGTGTAAATGCGTACAGATAAGGGATCGGAAGCAAGCTGCATCGGTTCGGCGAGGCCGTCCTGATAATCAGCCAGTTTATCCAACCACATCAACGCATTGTAAATATCTTCCCGCTCAAATCCTGCTTCGGTAAGATCCCGTGTCAATTTGTCCTGATCCACGCGCATTTCTGCTTCGTTGTGGATGTAAGTCTCAAACAAATACATCAGTACGTCGAACATGGCATGCCCTCCTTAATCGGACATAGCCGCCGGGTACAGCTGCGATCCACCCTGCTAACTCCAGTTCAAGTAGCTGTGCTACCGTTACTGGCACAGGTTGGCCGGCACGTTCAGCGACAACGTCAACAGGTGTTACCTCATCTCCTACGTTAGCCAGGAGCTTGGGAAATGGCAATGCCACCTTCTCCTGATCTGACGAATAATGTTGCTTTTTAGGTTCATCTGTTAACCAGTTCAAGCCATACCGTAAATTTTCCAGGATATCCTCTATGCAAGTCACAGGCGTTGCGCCTTGCTTTATTAGCCAGTGCGGCCCCTCGCATCCTGGATTTCCTATCGGACCGGGTAAAGCAAAGACTTCTCGCCCCTGTTCAAGCGCACATCTCGCCGTAACCAACGAACCGCTTCGCAAAGCAGCCTCAACGACCAGCACACCCTGACTTAACCCACTAATAATCCTGTTACGTCGAGGGAAATTCGCCGGTCTGGGGGGCGTAGAAAGTGAGAACTCAGACACTACCGCCCCCTCCGAATCAATAAGCCGCTTAGCCAGGGTCTGATGGCGACGGGGATAGATGCTAAAGAGTCCATTACCCAACACCGCCACGCTTGCGCCTTGTACTGACAATGCAGCGTTGTGAGCCACACCGTCGATGCCGCAGGCCAGGCCGCTGGTAATTGTGAAACCGCATTGTGAGAGCTGTTCACTCAGGAGCCTTCCCCATCGCTCACCATACCAGGAGGGCGCGCGACTTCCGACAACAGCAAGTTGAACGGTATTAAGGGCCTCAAGGTTCCCCGTCACGAATAATGCCCCGGGATAATCAGGAAAAGTGCGAAGCAAAGGAGGATAAAGGGGATGATCGGCAGTTAAGAGATGGTTCCCCGGCTGTTCCAGCCACACCAGGCTACGCTCAAGCTCACCTTCACTGAGAGCAATAAATCGCCCAGCTTGCGCTGCTGACAAGCCGGCTTCACGGAGCGTCACGCCATCAATCGTTGTCTGTTTACTGAGCTGTGATGCGAGCTCCAGCATTGCATCACCACATAGAGGACCTATATGAATTAACCGTATCCAAATCTCTGTCGACGTCATCCTTTCCCCTGCCACAAGCAGCCTCCGCAATCATTGCGATTGGTCACTGATGCTGTCAATCGATGAGGGATTTGTCTAGAATAGAGGTAGTATTCTTATCAACTCCTGAACACGACTCTGGAAATTTATGGCAGTTTTGCAAGTGTTACATATTCCGGACGAGCGCCTTCGCATCGTCGCTGAACCGGTTAAAGAAGTGAATGCAGAAATTCAGCGTATCGTCGATGATATGTTCGATACCATGTACGCCGAAGAAGGTATTGGCCTGGCGGCGACTCAGGTAGACATTCACAAGCGTATTATCGTGATCGATGTCTCTGAGAATCGCGATGGCCGCCTGGTGCTGATCAACCCGGAACTGCTTGAAAAGAGCGGTGAAACGGGTATTGAAGAAGGCTGCCTCTCCATTCCGGAACAGCGTGCTTTAGTACCGCGTGCAGAAAAAGTGAAGATTCGCGCTCTGGATCGTGACGGTAATCCGTTCGAGCTGGAAGCAGACGACCTGCTGGCAATTTGTATTCAGCATGAGATGGATCACCTGGTCGGTAAACTGTTTATCGATTACCTCTCGCCACTCAAGCAGCAGCGTATTCGTCAGAAAGTAGAGAAACTGGATCGCTTGCGTTCTCGCGCCTAAGATCCCCCCGGATACAAGGATCAACGTGTCTAAAACACTACGTATTATCTTCGCGGGTACCCCTGATTTTGCAGCGCGTCATCTCGACGCGCTGTTATCTTCTGGGCACCAGGTTGTTGGCGTATTTACCCAACCGGACCGTCCGGCTGGTCGTGGGAAAAAGCTGATGCCGAGCCCGGTTAAAGTTCTGGGCGAAGAACATGGATTACCCATTTTCCAGCCCGCATCCTTGCGCCCTCAGGAAAATCAGCAGTTAGTGGCAGACCTGAACGCGGATGTCATGGTGGTAGTGGCTTACGGTTTAATCTTGCCAAAAGCCGTGCTGGATATGCCACGCCTGGGCTGTGTCAACGTGCATGGTTCTCTTCTTCCACGCTGGCGCGGGGCGGCACCTATTCAACGCTCTCTGTGGGCTGGCGATGCTGAAACTGGCGTCACCATCATGAAGATGGACGTAGGTTTAGACACCGGTGACATGCTGTATAAACTGG
Organism: Enterobacter mori; assembly: GCF_025244905.1. Taxonomy (NCBI): domain Bacteria; kingdom Pseudomonadati; phylum Pseudomonadota; class Gammaproteobacteria; order Enterobacterales; family Enterobacteriaceae; genus Enterobacter; species Enterobacter mori. The sequence continues at coordinate 4,301,795 of NZ_CP104285.1, forward strand.
CCTGTCCAATTACTAACGAAGATACCAGTGCCACACTTTACGACAAGCTGGCAAATCTGGGCCCGCAGGGTCTCATTGAGACGCTGCAACAGCTTGCTGATAATACGGCGACACCTGAAGTTCAGGACGACGCGCTGGTAACCTATGCCGAGAAGCTCAGCAAAGAAGAAGCTCAGCTCGACTGGTCACTGTCTGCCGCTCAGCTTGAACGCTGTATCCGCGCTTTTAATCCGTGGCCAATGAGCTGGCTGATGATTGACAATCAGCCGGTGAAAGTCTGGAAAGCCTCCGTTATTGATGGCGATACTTCTGAAGAACCCGGCACGATTATTGAAGCCAGTAAGCAAGGTATTCAGGTCGCAACCGCGAAAGGCATTCTCAATCTTGAGTCTCTGCAACCTGCGGGTAAGAAAGCAATGAGCGCCCAGGATTTGTTAAATTCCCGTCGCGAATGGTTTATTCCTGGCAACCGTCTTGCCTGACCCCTTTCATTTTTAAGGCCCGGTGTTTCCGGGCATTTTTATTTTTACGGCTATGAAAAAACAAAATCTACGCAGTATGGCGGCACAGGCCGTTGAGCAAGTTGTCGAACAGGGCCAGTCACTCAGTAATGTCCTGCCCCCACTGCAGCAGAAAGTGTCCGATAAAGACAAAGCACTGCTTCAGGAGCTGTGCTTTGGCGTTCTACGCACCCTTTCTCAGCTTGAGTGGTTGATTAGCAAGCTGATGTCACGCCCCATGACCGGCAAGCAACGCACCATTCATTATTTGATCATGGTGGGCTTCTACCAGTTGCTTCATACACGCATTCCTCCTCATGCCGCGCTGGCTGAAACGGTGGAAGGTGCCGTTGCGGTTAAACGCCCTCAACTTAAGGGTTTGATCAACGGCGTGCTACGTCAATTCCAGCGACAGCAGGAAGAGCTTCTGGCTGAATTTTCCCGCACCGAAGCACGTTTCCTGCACCCGGAGTGGCTGTTGAAGCGCCTGAAAAAAGCCTGGCCACAGCAGTGGCAGGATATTGCTGACGCCAATAACCAGCGCCCGCCGATGTGGTTACGCGTCAACCGTAATCACCATACTCGGGACGCATGGCTGGCTATGCTGGAAGAAGCCGGAATGAATGGGTTCACACATGAAGCCTACCCGGATGCCGTACGTTTAGCCTCTCCGGCACCGGTACACGTGCTTCCCGGGTTTGAAGATGGCTGGGTCACCGTCCAGGATGCTTCAGCTCAAGGGTGTATGACCTGGCTTGAGCCACAAAATGGTGAGCAGATCCTCGATCTCTGCGCAGCCCCTGGCGGTAAAACGACACATATTCTGGAAGTTGCTCCGCAGGCGAGCGTAATGGCAGTTGATGTTGATGAACAGCGTCTTTCTCGCGTATACGATAATCTGAAGCGTCTTGGAATGAAGGCTCAGGTAAAGCAAGGCGACGGACGTAAGCCTGCAGAATGGTGTGGCGAATCGCAGTTTGATCGCATTTTACTGGATGCTCCCTGCTCGGCGACGGGCGTGATTCGTCGTCATCCAGACATCAAATGGCTACGCCGCGATCGCGATATAACGGAGCTGGCCCAACTGCAATCCGACATTCTCGATGCTATCTGGCCACATCTTAAACCAGGCGGAACGCTGGTCTATGCAACCTGCTCCGTCCTTCCGGAAGAAAACAGCCAGCAAATTGCGGCCTTCCTTAAGCGTACCCCTGATGCAACATTACGCGATACAGGCACGCCGGAACGACCAGGCCAGCAGAATCTCCCTGGTGCCGAAGAGGGCGACGGTTTCTTTTACGCTAAGCTAATCAAAGAGTGATGTTGAGAACAGGTCACGAGATATGAAAATTATCATTCTGGGCGCAGGACAGGTTGGCGGAACGTTAGCTGAAAATCTTGTTGGCGAAAACAATGACATCACGATTGTTGATACCAATGGCGATCGGCTGCGCGTTTTGCAGGACAAGTTTGACCTTCGCGTCGTGCAGGGTCATGGTTCACATCCGCGCGTTCTGCGTGAGGCAGGCGCTGACGATGCCGATATGCTGGTTGCCGTCACCAGCTCTGATGAAACCAATATGGTGGCATGCCAGGTTGCGTACTCGCTTTTCAACACCCCGAACAGAATTGCTCGTATCCGTTCACCGGACTATGTTCGCGATGCAGAAAAACTGTTTAATTCTGAAGCGGTACCAATTGATCATCTGATCGCGCCAGAACAACTGGTTATCGACAATATCTATCGCCTGATTGAATATCCGGGCGCTTTGCAGGTTGTGAATTTTGCGGAAGGTAAAGTAAGCCTGGCAGTGGTGAAAGCCTATTACGGCGGCCCACTCATTGGTAATGCCTTGTCTACAATGCGTGAGCACATGCCACATATCGATACTCGCGTCGCTGCCATTTTCCGCCACGACAGGCCTATTCGGCCGCAAGGCTCAACGATTGTTGAAGCCGGTGATGAGGTTTTCTTTATTGCCGCATCTCAGCATATCCGTGCGGTGATGAGCGAGCTTCAGCGTCTTGAAAAGCCTTATAAACGCATCATGCTGGTCGGCGGTGGGAATATTGGCGCAGGTCTGGCGAGACGACTGGAAAAAGACTATAGCGTGAAGTTGATCGAACGCGATCAACAGCGCGCTTCTGAACTCGCTGAAAAGCTGCAGAATACGATCGTATTTTATGGTGATGCGTCCGATCAAGAATTGCTGGCCGAAGAGCATATTGATCAAGTTGATCTGTTTATTGCCGTCACCAACGACGACGAAGCGAATATTATGTCTGCGATGCTCGCCAAACGAATGGGAGCAAAAAAGGTTATGGTACTTATCCAGCGCCGGGCCTATGTTGACCTCGTTCAGGGAAGCGTCATTGATATCGCCATTTCGCCACAGCAAGCCACAATTTCAGCCCTGCTAAGTCATGTCCGTAAAGCGGACATCGTCGGCGTTTCTTCACTTCGTCGCGGTGTTGCTGAAGCCATTGAGGCAGTGGCACACGGTGATGAAACCACATCACGCGTTGTGGGTCGTTCAATTGATGAAATCAAATTACCCCCGGGCACAATCATTGGGGCTGTGGTGCGCGGGAACGATGTCATGATCGCCAATGATAATTTACGCATCGAGCAAGGGGACCACGTTATTATGTTCCTTACCGATAAAAAGTTCATTACTGACGTCGAACGCTTATTCCAGCCAAGTCCATTCTTCCTGTAATGATTCAGGTGCTCGGGTTAGAGCACCTGCTTATTAACCTTTAAATTTCTAAGACTTTTATTTTTCATAACCTTTATTTATCCTCGATGGCAATTAGCTAATCATTTGTTAAACTTATAATCGTCAGCTGGCACAAGGAGAACATAATGAGTTTCATTAAAGAATTTCGCGAATTTGCGATGCGCGGGAATGTAGTAGATTTAGCTGTGGGTGTCATTATTGGTGCTGCGTTCGGTAAGATCGTTTCATCACTGGTTGCCGACATTATTATGCCGCCGTTGGGGCTATTAATTGGGGGCATTGACTTCAAACAGTTCGCCGTCACGCTCAGAGATGCACAGGGAGATATCCCGGCAGTCGTTATGCACTATGGCGTGTTTATTCAGAATATTTTTGATTTCGTGATTGTGGCGTTTGCGATTTTTATGGCTATCAAGCTCATCAACAAGCTTAACCGTAAAAAAGAAGAACCGGCTGCAGCACCGCCAGCCCCTTCTAAAGAAGAAGTTTTACTGACTGAAATTCGCGATCTGTTAAAAGAGCAGAATAACCGCTCCTGACAGGACGCTAAAAGCAGGAAGGCCAGTGGTAAATAAGCGATTCGCTTTTTTGCCACTGGCCTCCCAGTTACCCCGATTCCCATGTTTTCCTTTACGCAGATAACTCCCTTTCCCTTTTTTATTCTTCTCAACGCGCTGTCTGAAAAGCGGGTCGTGAAGTAATGCCTCAATGGCGTTATCCTTAATATTTCCCTTCGTATGCTGATAGCGGCTCATAATTTCTCCTGAGCATGGTTTATGTTGACGCGAGTGTAGGCCCGGGCTGAGAGAAAATCAACACCCCTGCGTTTCCGTTTCACCACTGGCGCCCTGTTCAAGGGCTTCAAGAATAGAGCAATAAATGCTGCTATGCGCAGTACCACAGCATGCGTCATTCAATCTTTGCAGGGAACGCTGCATTGTCTGCAATTCCTGAATTCGGGCCTCAACTTCATCCAGTCGGGTCTGGACGATGCTTTTTGATTCCAGGCAAGTGTGGTGTTCCGGATCGATACGGATCGAGAGTAACTCTCGGATCGACTCCAGCGTGAAACCAAGTTGCCGTGCATAGCGGATAAACCGAAGACGCTGGAGATCATTGTCGGTATAAAGACGGAATCCACCTTCCGTTCTCACCTCATGATCTATCATTTGCTGTTTCTCGTAGTAACGGATGGTATCTGGTGTTACGTTAGCGAGCTTTGCAAGTTCACCAATACGATACATAGTTATTCCTCATTGATTCTCTGCATTAACCTTTCACAATATTCACCGTGCAAAAAGTCAGTGCTCATGCCAGCCTGGCGGAGTTTAAGCTCAATCAGAGTTAGTCGGCGGCTAAGCTCAATATGTCGTGGGTCGTCTTTGCGAACACTTTTAAGTAGATCAGCAAGTTCAACTGCCTCTCTTCGCTGTTCAAGTTCCGGAGGTAAACAGCCCGCATTTTTAAGTAAGCGGTATCCAGTACGTAATTCAGGTGCAATGTGCGAATCATCATCCAACACGAGCGGTTCGCCGCTTCCTGGAAGATTATCGAATTCACCTTTGCGTTGGGCATCGCTTATATGTCGCTCTACCCATTGATCGAGTAACCACATAATGATCTCCGCGGATGAACAGAAAAGATACAGATATTGTAGAGAGGTGATGATACTGAGGATATAAAAAAACCCGCCGGAGCGGGTTTTTTTACGTTACTACAGATTACTCTGCAGCAGCTTCTGCTTTCTCTGAACGATCAACCAGCTCGATGTAAGCCATCGGCGCGTTGTCGCCTGCACGGAAGCCACACTTCAGAATACGAGTGTAACCACCGGCACGGCTCGCGAAACGCGGGCCCAGTTCGTTAAACAGTTTTGCCACGATCTCGTTATCACGAGTACGGGCGAATGCCAGACGACGATTAGCAACGCTGTCAGTCTTGGCAAGAGTAATCAGCGGCTCAACTACGCGACGCAGCTCTTTCGCTTTAGGCAGGGTCGTCTTGATGATCTCATGACGAACCAGTGAACCTGCCATGTTGCGGAACATAGCCTGGCGATGGCTGCTGTTGCGGTTCAGTTGACGACCACTCTTACGATGGCGCATGACCTTATCCTTCTCAGTAAAACCTTAACCTGTGATCCGGTTACTCGTCAGCAATGCTTGCCGGTGGCCAGTTTTCCAGGCGCATGCCCAGAGACAGACCACGTGAAGCCAGCACGTCTTTAATCTCGGTAAGAGATTTTTTACCCAGGTTCGGCGTTTTCAGCAACTCAACCTCGGTACGCTGTACCAGATCACCGATATAGTGGATAGCTTCTGCCTTGAGGCAGTTAGCAGAGCGGACAGTCAATTCCAGATCGTCAACAGGGCGCAGCAGGATCGGATCGAATTCTGGTTTCTCTTCTTTCACTTCCGGCTGACGTACATCACGTAAGTCAACGAAAGCTTCCAGTTGTTCTGCCAGGATGGTTGCCGCACGACGAATCGCCTCTTCAGGATCGATTGTGCCGTTGGTTTCCATTTCGATGACCAGCTTGTCCAGGTCGGTACGCTGTTCTACACGCGCTGCTTCAACATTGTAGGCAATACGCTCTACAGGGCTGTAGCATGCGTCGACCAGCAGACGGCCGATTGGGCGCTCATCTTCTTCCGAATGAATTCGGGCAGAAGCCGGCACATAACCACGACCGCGCTGAACTTTGATACGCATGCTAATAGCTGCGTTCTCATCGGTCAGGTGGCAGATCACGTGCTGCGGCTTGACGATTTCAACATCACCGTCGTGGGTGATGTCGGCTGCAGTCACAGGGCCAATGCCAGATTTATTCAGAGTAAGAATAACTTCATCTTTACCCTGAACTCTCACCGCCAGCCCTTTCAGGTTGAGCAGGATTTCAAGGATATCTTCCTGAACGCCTTCTTTGGTGCTGTACTCATGAAGTACACCATCAATCTCAACCTCGGTCACCGCGCAACCCGGCATCGATGAGAGCAGAATACGGCGCAGTGCGTTACCCAGAGTATGGCCAAAGCCACGCTCTAAAGGCTCAAGGGTCACCTTGGCGTGCGTCGAACTCACTTGCTCGATATCTACCAGGCGCGGTTTTAGAAACTCTGTCACAGAACCCTGCATTGTGTCCTCTCTTTGGTACTAAGCTTTACTTGGAGTAAAGCTCGACGATCAGGTGTTCGTTAATGTCCGCAGACAGATCAGAACGTTCTGGCTGACGCTTGAACGTACCTTCCATCTTGCCAGCATCAACTTCCAGCCAGGTTGGCTTTTCACGCTGCTCAGCCAGCTCCAGAGCGGCCTTCACGCGAGATTGCTTTTTCGCTTTCTCACGAATGCTAACAACGTCATTCGCTTTAACCTGATAAGAAGCGATGTTAACAACACGACCGTTTACCATGATTGCTTTGTGGCTAACCAGCTGACGTGATTCAGCACGAGTAGCGCCGAAGCCCATACGGTATACAACGTTGTCCAGACGACCTTCCAGCAGAGCCAGCAGGTTTTCACCTGTGTTGCCTTTCAGACGTGCTGCTTCTTTATAGTAGTTACGGAACTGACGCTCCAGCACACCGTAGGTACGGCGAACTTTTTGCTTTTCACGCAACTGCACACCATAGTCAGACAGACGCGGTTTACGCGCACCGTGCTGGCCAGGAGCTTGTTCAATTTTACACTTGGTATCGATCGCGCGAACGCCAGACTTAAGGAATAAGTCGGTGCCCTCACGACGGCTCAGCTTGAGCTTAGGACCCAAATATCTTGCCATTTTCTATCTCCAACTAACCTAAAAAACGGAGCGTTATACGCGACGTTTTTTCGGCGGACGACAACCGTTATGAGGGATCGGAGTCACATCAGTAATATTAGTGATGCGGAAACCAGCGGCGTTCAGAGCGCGAACAGTAGATTCACGACCCGGACCCGGACCTTTAACCATAACTTCCAGATTCTTGATGCCGTATTCTTTTACGGCTTCAGCGCAACGCTCTGCTGCAACCTGAGCTGCGAACGGAGTGGATTTGCGAGAACCACGGAAACCGGAACCACCGGCTGTTGCCCAACCCAATGCGTTACCCTGACGATCAGTAATAGTAACGATGGTGTTGTTGAAAGAAGCATGGATATGAGCCACGCCGTCAGAGACTTGTTTTCTTACACGTTTACGTGCACGAACTGGTGCCTTTGCCATTATTCAATCACCCCGATTATTTCTTGATCGGTTTGCGCGGACCCTTACGGGTACGTGCGTTGGTCTTAGTACGCTGACCGCGCACTGGCAGACCACGACGATGACGCAAACCGCGATAGCAACCAAGATCCATCAGGCGCTTGATGCTCATGCTGATTTCACGGCGCAGATCACCTTCAACGACAAATTTGGCAACTTCGTCACGCAGCGTGTCGATTTGTTCTTCAGACAGCTCACTGATCTTAACATCTTCAGCGATACCCGCTGCAGCCAGAATGGCTTTAGAACGGGTCTTGCCGACGCCGTAGATCGAAGTTAATGCGATCACAGCATGTTTCTGATCAGGAATGTTAATGCCTGCTATACGGGCCACTATGCACTCCTACTATTTAATATGTACGCACCATGCTGAAAAGCCCGTTTTCAGGATACTCAAATGGAAACGTACAGACATACAAAAGATTGGCTGGCTAATCTAGCCAGCTCAACCCAACTTTGCAAGAAAAATATGCGAAATAATCAGCCTTGGCGCTGTTTATGCTTCGGCTCGGCACTGCAAATCACACGGATGACACCATCACGCTTAACGATTTTGCAGTTACGGCATAATTTCTTGACGGAAGCACGAACTTTCATTTTTACTCTCCGTAACTTCTCAGGCGACCATTTAGCGGCCGTAGCCTTTCAGGTTCGCCTTCTTCAATGCAGACTCATACTGACTAGACATCATCAGAGTTTGCACTTGAGCCATAAAGTCCATAATCACGACAACAACGATAAGCAGTGAGGTCCCACCGAAGTAGAACGGTACTTTCATTGCATCACGCATGAACTCCGGGATCAGGCAGATAAAAGTAATATAAAGCGCACCAACCAAAGTCAGGCGAGTCATTACTTTATCGATATACTTCGCCGTTTGCTCTCCCGGACGAATTCCTGGTACAAATGCACCGGACTTCTTCAGGTTATCTGCTGTTTCACGCGGGTTGAAGACCAACGCCGTGTAGAAGAAACAGAAGAAGATGATCGCAGACGCATAGAGTAACACATAAAGTGGTTGCCCAGGCTGCAAATACAGCGAAATTGTTGTCAGCCAGTTCCAACCAGTACCGCCCCCGAACCATGACGCGATGGTTGCCGGGAACAGAATAATACTGGAAGCGAAGATAGCCGGGATAACCCCCGCCATATTCACTTTCAGCGGTAAATGTGTGCTCTGTGCAGCATAGACACGACGACCCTGCTGACGTTTAGCGTAGTTCACCACAATGCGGCGTTGACCACGTTCAACGAAGACAACAAAGAACGTCACTGCAAATACTAATACTGCAACCAACAGCAACAGGAGGAAGTGCAGGTCGCCTTGACGCGCTTGCTCGATAGTATGGGCGATGGCTGGCGGGAGACCCGCAACAATACCGGCGAAGATAATGATTGAGATACCGTTACCGATACCACGCTCAGTAATCTGTTCGCCGAGCCACATCAGGAACATCGTCCCTGTGACCAGACTTACAACAGCGGTGAAATAGAATGCAAAGCCCGGGTTTAACACCAGGCCCTGCATACCAGGCATATTCGGAAGACCGGTAGCAATACCGATCGACTGGAATATTGCCAGCACCAGAGTGCCGTAACGGGTGTACTGGCTAATCTTACGACGTCCAGACTCCCCTTCTTTCTTCAGCTCTGCCAGGGCCGGATGAACGACCGTCAGCAGTTGGATAATAATTGATGCCGAAATGTACGGCATAATACCCAGTGCAAAGATAGAAGCACGGCTGAGAGCACCACCAGAGAACATGTTGAACATTTCAATGATGGTGCCTCGCTGTTGCTCAAGCAGTTTGGCAAGTACAGCGGCATCGATACCAGGGATCGGAATAAAAGAGCCAATACGGAACACAATCAGCGCGCCGATAACAAACAGCAGTCTGCGTTTCAGCTCGCCAAATCCACCTTTGGCACTTTGAAAATCTAATCCCGGTTGCTTAGCCATCTGCTACTTATTCCTCAATTTTACCGCCAGCAGCTTCGATAGCAGCACGAGCACCTTTAGTAACACGCAGGCCACGAACAGTTACCGGAGTAGAAACTTCACCAGCCAGGATCACTTTCGCGAACTCGATCTGGATACCGATAATGTTTGCTGCTTTCAGCGTGTTCAGGTCTACAACGCCGCCTTCAACTTTCGCCAGGTCAGACAGACGGATTTCCGCTGTGATCGCTGCTTTGCGAGAGGTGAAGCCGAACTTCGGCAGACGACGGTACAGTGGCATCTGGCCACCCTCGAAACCGCGACGTACGCCACCGCCAGAACGAGAGTTCTGACCTTTGTGACCACGACCACCGGTTTTGCCGAGGCCAGAACCGATACCACGACCCAGGCGTTTACCCGCCTTTTTAGAGCCTTCGGCCGGAGACAGAGTATTTAAACGCATCTCTTACTCCTCAACTTTAACCATGAAGTAAACCGCGTTGACCATACCACGAACAGCAGGAGTATCCTCGCGCTCAACGGTATGACCAATACGACGCAGACCCAGGCCAAGCAGCGTTGCCTTGTGTTTCGGCAGACGACCGATTGCACTGCGGGTTTGAGTGATTTTAATAGTCTTTGCCATGGTCAATTACCCCAGAATTTCTTCAACGGATTTACCACGCTTGGCAGCGACCATTTCTGGAGAATTCATATTTTCCAGGCCATCAATAGTTGCACGAACCACGTTGATCGGGTTGGTGGAACCATATGCTTTAGCCAGAACGTTATGAACTCCAGCAACTTCCAGAACGGCGCGCATTGCACCACCGGCGATGATACCGGTACCTTCTGAAGCTGGCTGCATGAATACACGAGAACCCGTGTGAACACCTTTAACTGGGTGTTGCAGGGTGCCGTTGTTCAGCGCGACGTTAATCATATTGCGACGGGCTTTTTCCATCGCTTTCTGGATCGCTGCTGGAACTTCACGCGCTTTACCGTAACCAAAACCAACGCGACCGTTACCATCACCAACTACAGTCAGAGCTGTGAAGGAGAAAATACGACCACCTTTTACGGTTTTAGATACGCGGTTAACCGCGATCAGCTTTTCCTGCAGTTCGCCAGCCTGTTTTTCGATGTGAGCCATCTTACACCTCTACCTTAGAACTGAAGGCCAGCTTCACGGGCAGCATCTGCCAGTGCCTGGACACGACCATGATATTGGAACCCGGAACGGTCAAAGGAAACATTGCTGATGCCTTTTTCCAGAGCGCGTTCAGCAACAGCTTTACCTACAGCTGCAGCGGCGTCTTTGTTACCGGTGTACTTCAATTGTTCTGAGATAGCTTTTTCTACAGTAGAAGCAGCTACCAGAACTTCAGAACCGTTCGGTGCAATTACCTGTGCGTAAATATGACGCGGGGTACGATGTACCACCAGGCGAGTTGCACCCAGCTCTTTGAGCTTGCGGCGTGCGCGGGTCGCACGACGGATACGAGCAGATTTCTTATCCATAGTGTTACCTTACTTCTTCTTAGCCTCTTTGGTACGCACGACTTCGTCGGCGTAACGAACACCCTTGCCTTTGTAAGGCTCAGGACGACGGTAGGCGCGCAGATCTGCTGCAACCTGACCGATCAGCTGTTTATCAGCGCCTTTCAGCACGATTTCAGTTTGAGTCGGACATTCTGCAGTGATACCGGCCGGCAGCGGATGCTCAACAGGGTGTGAGAAGCCCAGAGACAGGCCTACTGCATTCCCTTTGATAGCTGCACGATAACCTACACCAACCAGCTGAAGCTTTTTAGTGAAGCCTTCGGTAACACCAACAACCATTGAGTTCAGCAGGGCACGCGCGGTACCAGCCTGAGCCCATCCATCCACGAAACCATCACGTGGACCGAAGGTCAGAGCGTTATCTGCATGTTTAACTTCAACAGCTTTGTTGAGGGTACGAGTCAGCTCGCCGTTTTTACCTTTGATCGTAATAACCTGACCGTCGATTTTTACATCAACGCCGGCAGGAATAACGACCGGTGCTTTAGCAACACGAGACATTCTTTCCTCCGATTAGGCTACGTAGCAGATAATTTCGCCACCAAGACCAGCCTGGCGCGCTGCACGATCAGTCATAACACCTTTAGAGGTAGAAACAACTGCGATACCAAGACCAGCCATAACTTTTGGCAGCTCATCTTTTTTCTTATAGATGCGCAGGCCTGGGCGGCTGACACGCTGAATGCTTTCTACAACAGCTTTACCCTGGAAATACTTGAGAGTAAGTTCCAGTTCCGGCTTGGTGTCGCCTTCAACTTTAAAATCTTCGATAAAACCTTCTTCCTTCAGCACGTTGGCAATTGCCACTTTCAGCTTGGCGGAAGGCATGGTGACCGCAACTTTGTTCGCGGCCTGACCGTTACGGATACGGGTCAGCATATCCGCGATCGGATCTTGCATGCTCATCTGTCTTTACTCCCGTGATTCAATTGGTAATTACCAGCTAGCCTTTTTCAAGCCTGGCACTTCACCGCGCATGGCGGCTTCACGCAGTTTGATACGGCTCAACCCAAACTTGCCCACATAACCATGTGGACGACCTGTTTGACGACAGCGGTTACGCTGACGAGACGGGCTGGAATCACGCGGCAGAGACTGCAGCTTGAGAACCGCATTCCAACGATCTTCGTCGGAAGCGTTCACATCAGAAATGATCGCTTTCAGTTCAGCGCGTTTAGCGAAGAATTTATCAGCTAAAGCTACGCGCTTTACTTCGCGTGCTTTCATTGATTGCTTAGCCATTCAGTAACCCTACCTTACTTGCGGAACGGGAAGTCAAAGGCAGCCAGCAGAGCACGGCCTTCTTCGTCAGATTTCGCAGTAGTGGTAATGGTAATATCCAAACCACGCACGCGGTCGACTTTATCGTAGTCGATTTCTGGGAAGATGATCTGCTCACGGACACCCATGCTGTAGTTACCACGACCGTCGAAAGACTTCGCGGACAGGCCACGGAAGTCACGGATACGTGGAACAGCAATAGTGATCAGGCGCTCAAAGAACTCCCACATGCGTTCGCCACGCAGAGTTACTTTACAGCCGATCGGATAGCCCTGACGGATTTTGAAGCCTGCAACAGATTTGCGTGCTTTGGTGATCAGCGGTTTTTGACCGGAGATTGCTGTCAGGTCAGCTGCTGCGTTATCCAGCAGTTTCTTGTCAGCGATCGCTTCACCAACACCCATGTTCAGGGTGATCTTCTCGACCCGAGGGACTTGCATGACAGAATTGTAGTTAAACTCAGTCATGAGTTTGCTAACTACTTCGTCTTTGTAGTAATCATGCAGTTTCGCCATCGTACTACTCCAAATTACTTGATAGTTTCGCTGTTAGACTTGAAGAAACGGACTTTTTTGCCGTCTTCGAATCTAAAGCCTACACGGTCAGCCTTGCCGGTAGCCGCATTGAAGATTGCAACGTTAGAAACCTGAATAGCAGCTTCTTTTTCAACGATGCCGCCTGGTTGGTTCAGGGCCGGAACCGGCTTCTGATGTTTCTTAACCAGGTTGATACCTTCAACGACAAGTTTGCCGGAAGACAGAACATTTTTTACTTTACCGCGTTTACCTTTATCTTTACCGGTTAACACGATAACTTCGTCATCACGACGGATTTTCGCTGCCATGATTCGCTCCTTAGAGTACTTCTGGTGCCAGAGAGATAATTTTCATGAACTTTTCAGTACGAAGTTCACGAGTTACCGGCCCAAAGATACGCGTGCCGATAGGCTGCTCGCTGTTATTGTTTAAAATAACGCATGCATTACCATCGAAGCGAATGACAGAACCGTCAGGGCGACGAACACCCTTCCTGGTGCGCACCACTACCGCTTTCAGCACATCACCTTTTTTGACCTTACCACGTGGAATTGCTTCCTTGATGGTGATCTTGATGATGTCGCCTACGCCTGCGTAGCGACGGTGCGAGCCACCCAGAACCTTGATACACATTACGCGACGTGCACCGGAGTTGTCGGCGACGTTCAGCATAGTCTGTTCTTGGATCATTTCAGTGCTCCGCTAATGTCAACTACTACCTGAGACTCTAAAATCAGAGCCGTTAAAAAGCCCCATATCGAGGGCGCGGCATTATAACACCGCTTCTACAATATGGGTAGAAAAAATAAACGGCTCATCGCTGAGCCGTTTATTCGTATTGAGAATGCGTACTGTATTACAGAACCGCTTTCTCTACAACGCGAACCAGCGTCCAGGACTTAGTCTTGGACAGTGGACGGCATTCACGGATTTCAACCTTGTCGCCGATACCACATTCGTTGTTCTCGTCATGTACGTGCAGTTTGGTCGTACGTTTGATGAATTTACCGTAGATCGGGTGTTTCACAATACGTTCGATAGCTACAACAATGGATTTCTCCATTTTGTCGCTAACAACACGACCTTGCAGAGTACGGATTTTATCGGTCATTACGCACCCGCCTTCTGAGTCAGTAAAGTCTTAACGCGTGCAACATTGCGACGCACTTGCTTCAGCAGGTGAGTCTGTTGCAGCTGGCCACTTGCAGCCTGCATACGCAGGTTGAACTGCTCACGCAGCAGGTTCAGCAGCTCAGCGTTCAGCTCTTCAACGCTTTTTTCACGCAGCTCTTTTGCTTTCATTACATCACCGTCTTAGTTACAAAGGTGGTTTTGATAGGCAGTTTCGCTGCTGCCAGGCCGAAGGCTTCACGGGCCAGCTCTTCCGGAACACCGTCCATTTCATAAAGGACTTTGCCCGGTTGGATCAAGGCAACCCAGTACTCCACGTTACCTTTACCTTTACCCATACGAACTTCCAGTGGCTTCTCGGTGATCGGTTTGTCCGGGAATACACGGATCCAGATCTTACCTTGACGCTTAACTGCACGGGTCATTGCACGACGTGCTGCTTCGATCTGACGTGCAGTCAGACGACCACGGCCAACAGCTTTCAGACCGAAAGTGCCGAAGCTAACATCCGTACCCTGCGCCAGACCACGGTTGCGGCCTTTGTGCACTTTACGGAATTTTGTACGCTTTGGTTGTAACATCAGCGACGCTCCTTATTTACGGCCTTTACGCTGCTGCTTTTTAGGTTGAGCAGCCGGTTTTTCCGGTTGTTCAACAGCAGCCATACCACCCAGGATCTCACCTTTGAAGATCCATACCTTAACGCCGATTACACCGTAAGTGGTGTGCGCTTCAGAGGTGTTGTAGTCAATGTCAGCACGCAGAGTGTGCAGCGGTACGCGACCTTCGCGGTACCATTCGGTACGTGCGATTTCCGCGCCGCCCAGACGGCCGCTAACTTCAACTTTGATACCTTTAGCGCCCAGACGCATTGCGTTCTGTACAGCACGCTTCATAGCACGACGGAACATAACGCGACGTTCCAGCTGTGAAGTGATGCTATCAGCAACCAATTTAGCGTCCAGTTCAGGCTTACGAACTTCAGCGATATTGATCTGTGCAGGAACGCCAGCGATATCCGCTACGACCTTGCGCAGTTTTTCTACGTCTTCGCCTTTCTTACCGATAACGATGCCAGGACGAGCAGTGTGAATAGTCACACGGATGCTCTTAGCTGGACGCTCGATAACGATACGAGATACAGACGCTTTAGCCAGTTCCTTAGTCAGGTACTGACGTACTTTAAAATCGCTGTCCAGGTTGTCAGCGAATTCTTTGGTGTTCGCAAACCAGGTAGAGTTCCATGGTTTTACAATACCCAGGCGAATACCATTAGGATGTACTTTCTGACCCATTGCTAGTCTCCAGAGTCTCAGCGATCGGACACAACCACAGTAATGTGGCTGGTGCGCTTCAGGATGCGATCTGCACGACCTTTCGCACGCGGCATAATGCGCTTCATGCTTGGGCCTTCATCTACGAAAATTTTCGCGACTTTCAGATCGTCGATGTCAGCGCCATCGTTGTGTTCAGCGTTAGCAATGGCAGATTCCAGTACTTTCTTGACCAATACCGCAGCTTTCTTGTTGGTATAGGTCAGGATGTCCAGGGCCTGCGACACTTTCTTACCGCGAATCAGGTCAGCAACAAGGCGAACCTTCTGTGCAGAAGAACGAGCATGGCGATGTTGAGCTAAAGTTTCCATCTCTTCCTCCTACCTTATTTCTTCTTCGCTTTTTTATCAGCAGCGTGGCCGCGATAAGTACGAGTCGGTGCGAATTCACCCAGTTTGTGACCAACCATTTCGTCGGTTACAAAGACTGGAACGTGCTGACGACCATTATGGACAGCGATGGTCAAACCGATCATGTTAGGAAAGATCGTTGAACGACGGGACCAAGTGCGCAGGGGCTTCTTGTCTCCGCTTTCCACCGCTTTCTCTACCTTCTTCAGCAAGTGCAGGTCAATAAAAGGACCTTTCTTGAGAGAACGTGGCATGGCTTATCCTCTAAAATTATTTGCTACGGCGACGTACGATAAATTTATCAGTACGCTTGTTGCTGCGGGTCTTCTTACCTTTGGTCTGAACGCCCCACGGAGATACCGGGTGCTTACCAAAGTTACGACCTTCACCACCACCATGTGGGTGGTCGACTGGGTTCATCGCAGTACCGCGAACGGTAGGACGAACACCACGCCAGCGTGCAGCACCTGCTTTACCCAGAACGCGCAGCATATGCTCAGCATTGCCAACTTCGCCCAGAGTAGCGCGGCAGTCTGCTTCGACTTTACGCATTTCACCAGAACGCAGACGCAGGGTGACATAAGCACCGTCGCGCGCAACGATCTGAACGTAAGTACCCGCGGAACGTGCCAGCTGACCGCCTTTACCTGGTTTCATTTCTACGTTATGAACGGTAGAACCAACCGGGATATTGCGCATCGGCAGGGTGTTACCTGCTTTGATTGCAGCATCAACGCCAGACTGAATCTGGTCGCCAGCTTTCAGGCCTTTAGGGGCCAGGATGTAACGGCGTTCGCCATCTTTGTACAGAACCAGCGCGATGTTCGCGGAACGGTTCGGATCGTACTCAAGACGCTCAACAACTGCTGGGATACCGTCTTTGTTGCGTTTGAAGTCAACAATACGATAAGCCTGCTTGTGGCCACCACCGATGTGACGAGTGGTGATACGGCCATTGTTGTTACGACCACCGGATTTGCTGTTTTTTTCCAGCAACGGAGCAAAAGGTTTGCCCTTGTGCAGCTCAGGGTTAACCACTTTAACTACGTGGCGACGACCCGGAGATGTCGGTTTACATTTAACAACTGCCATTGTATTACTCCTCCGACTTACTCAGCGCCGCCAACGAAGTCCAGATTCTGGCCTTCTTTCAGGGTGACGTAAGCTTTTTTCCAGTCGCTACGACGACCGATACGCTGTCCGTGACGTTTAACTTTCCCTTTAACAACCAGGGTGTTAACGACTTCGACTTCGACTTCAAACAGTTTCTGCACAGCAGCTTTGATTTCTGCTTTGGTCGCGTCTTTAGCAACTTTGAGAACGATGGTGTTTGTTTTTTCCATCGCAGTAGACGCTTTTTCAGAAACGTGCGGTGCGCGAAGCACCTTCAGCAGACGTTCTTCACGAATCATGCCAGCATCTCCTCAACTTGCTTAACAGCATCAGCAGTCATTACGACTTTGTCGAAGGCGATCAGGCTAACCGGGTCGATACCAGTCGCATCGCGTACGTCAACCTTGTGCAGGTTACGTGCGGCCAGGAACAGGTTCTCGTCCAGCTCACCGGTGATGATCAGCACATCTTCCAGAGCCATGTCTTTCAGTTTCTGTGCCAGCAGCTTAGTTTTAGGCGCTTCTACAGAGAATGATTCGACAACGATCAGACGATCCTGACGTACCAGTTCGGACAGGATGCTTTTCAGCGCGCCGCGGTACATCTTTTTGTTAACTTTTTGACTGTGGTCCTGTGGACGCGCAGCGAAGGTCACGCCACCTGAACGCCAGATCGGGCTCTTGATAGAACCTGAACGCGCACGGCCGGTACCTTTCTGGCGCCATGGCTTTTTGCCTGAACCAGTTACTTCAGCACGAGTCTTCTGAGCACGAGTACCCTGACGAGCACCAGCTGCATAAGCAACAACAACCTGGTGAACCAGCGCTTCGTTGAAATCACGACCGAAGGTAGTTTCGGAAACAGTCAGCGCGCTCTGCGCGTCTTTCAATACTAATTCCATTGCTATCCCCTTACGCCTTCACAGCTGGTTTAACGATCAGGTCGCTACCGGTTGCACCCGGAACTGCACCTTTAACCAGCAGCAGGTTGCGCTCAGCGTCAACACGTACTACGTCCAGGCTCTGAACGGTTACACGTTCGTTACCCAGCTGACCTGCCATTTTCTTGCCTTTGAACACTTTGCCCGGAGTCTGGTTCTGACCGATAGAACCCGGAACGCGGTGAGACAAGGAGTTACCGTGAGTAGCGTCCTGGGTACGGAAGTTCCAGCGCTTAACGGTACCAGCAAAACCTTTACCTTTAGAGGTACCGGTTACGTCAACTTTTTTAACGTCAGCAAACAGCTCAACGCTAATGTCTTGACCTACGGTGAACTCTTCGCCTTCAGCAAGACGGAATTCCCACAGACCACGGCCAGCTTCAACGCCAGCTTTAGCGAAGTGACCCGCTTCTGGTTTGGTTACACGGTTAGCTTTTTTAGCACCAGTGGTCACCTGAACAGCGCGGTAGCCATCGTTAGCCAGATCTTTGATCTGAGTAACGCGGTTTGCTTCAACTTCGATTACGGTTACTGGGATAGAAACGCCATCTTCTGTGAAGATGCGGGTCATACCCACTTTTTTACCGACTAAACCAATCATTGTATCAACCTCTCAATCGCTCGATGACCTGATCAACCCAGGCTGATCTGCACGTCTACACCGGCAGCCAGATCCAGACGCATCAGAGCATCAACGGTTTTCTCAGTTGGCTCAACGATGTCAACCAGACGCTTGTGAGTGCGGATTTCGTACTGATCACGCGCGTCTTTGTTGACGTGCGGGGAGATCAGAACGGTGAAGCGCTCTTTGCGGGTCGGCAGCGGGATCGGACCACGGACTTGCGCACCAGTGCGCTTAGCAGTCTCGACGATTTCCGCGGTTGATTGATCGATCAGACGATGATCAAACGCTTTAAGGCGGATACGGATTCTTTGGTTCTGCATGAGACCAGAGCTCCAATTATTTTATAAACGAAAATGATTACTCCTCAAACCCATTACGATTGATGGGAGAGTGTAACCGTTCTTACGTAGCTCCCCAATTGGGAGCATTGTTGAGTAACAAAATGAGTTACTCCGGTTCAGTTCGAACCAGCCGTCAATTACGACAAGCCCGCGCATTATACGTAAATCAGAGAAAGACGCAAGTGCCGTTTAGAAATTAAGCGTTAAAGGCGCGGTATGCGTAAGAACTCGCAACTTTTTACGCAATGTATCCCTTCTCGAATCTTTGTCTGGAGCCCCTACGCAATTGTGGTTTTTGTAGATTGTCGGGCAGGACGATTATAACGAGGATGCACTCAAACCCTGTTGAGGCCTTTTCCATGTTAACCACCCTCCCCTTTCTGCTGTTCTATTTTTCGCTGACTGCCTTTCTTGTATATGCAGATATCCGCTGCGGCCTGCTTCCCAATAAATTTCTCTGTCCGCTGCTCTGGGTGGGCCTGCTCTTTCAGCTCTGTATCCATCCTGATTTTCTGCCGAGTGCGGTGGTGGGTGCGATGGCAGGATATGTTGGCTTTGCCGTTATTTACTGGGGCTATCGGTTTTTCTTTCACCGCGAAGGGATGGGCTACGGCGATGTTAAGTACCTGGCGGCATTGGGCGCCTGGCATGGCTGGTACGTATTGCCGCTGCTGGCGTTGGTCGCCGCGCTGATGTCACTTATGTGCCTTCTCATCCTCTCTTTAGTGCAGCCTGATAAACAGACATTAAAAAACCCACTGCCTTTTGGGCCATTTCTGGCGGCAGCGGGTTTATGCGTTGGCTGGGAAAACCTGATTAGCTTTCCACTTTGATCTGCGACTGAAGGTAGTTCTGTAGGCCAATTTTGGTAATGAGATCCAGTTCAGTCTCCAGCCAGTCAATATGGCCTTCTTCATCGGCGAGGATCTGGATCATCATGTCACGACTAACATAATCATGGACGCTGTCCGCGTAGGCGATGGCTTCTCGAAGATCTTTTGCGCCTTCGAGCTCCAGTCTGAGATCGGAACGCAGCATCTCCTCAACATCTTCACCGATGCCCAGTTTGCCGAGATCCTGCAAGTTTGGAATGCCTTCGAGGAATAAAATACGCTCAATATATTTATCGGCGTGCTTCATCTCATCGATGGATTCATGGTATTCAACATCATTGAGGCGAGTCAGTCCCCAATTTTTGAACATTCTTGCATGGAGAAAATACTGATTGATTGCGACAAGCTCATTTCCCAATAATTTATTGAGATAACTTATGATTTTAACATCACCTTTCATTATATAGTCCCTCCGCTTCCACTCATTGAAGCGTAGATCGGGCTACAGGGATGTCAAAAAAAAGATATGGGCTTACGCGATCTCTTTGAATTCCGGGATCTGCATCAATTCGTCCTGCATAATCTCACGCGCTGCGCGAACGCATTTACCGCATTGATTTCCCACCGGAACAAACTTGCGAAGCTGCTGGAAAGACTGTGGCTGAAACTGGCGAACGGCCTGACGTATTTTTTTGTCACTCACACCATTACATAAACAAACGTACATAAAAACTCCCGTTCAAAATATGCGCAAAGTGTAAGTGAGAATGGTTATGATTACAATAGCACAAACGCCGGGATGCGAAACGGAACCAGGCAAAAAATGCGAAAATTTGTGACAGGTTCAAAACGCCAGAAAACAAAAAAGGACGCCGAAGCGTCCTTTTTTATTCAGGGATAATTAATTAGCCCAGAACTTTAGCAACAACGCCCGCGCCAACGGTACGGCCGCCTTCACGGATTGCGAAACGCAGACCGTCGTCCATCGCGATTGGGTGGATCAGAGTCACAACCATCTTGATGTTGTCGCCTGGCATTACCATCTCAACGCCTTCTGGCAGTTCGATGGTACCGGTCACGTCAGTTGTACGGAAGTAGAACTGTGGACGGTAGCCTTTGAAGAACGGAGTATGACGGCCGCCTTCGTCTTTGGACAGGATGTACACTTCAGATTCGAACTTGGTGTGTGGCTTGATTGAGCCTGGCTTCGCCAGAACCTGACCACGTTCGATTTCTTCACGTTTGATACCACGCAGCAGAACACCAACGTTCTCACCAGCACGGCCTTCGTCCAGCAGTTTGCGGAACATTTCAACGCCAGTACAGGTAGACTTAGCAGTCTCTTTGATACCAACGATTTCAACTTCTTCGCCAACTTTGATGATACCGCGCTCTACACGACCGGTAACAACGGTACCACGACCGGAGATGGAGAATACGTCTTCGATTGGCAGCAGGAATGGCTTGTCAATCGCACGCTCTGGTTCTGGGATGTAAGAATCCAGGAAGCCAGCCAGTTCGATGATTTTCTCTTCCCACTCTGCTTCGCCTTCCAGCGCTTTCAGCGCGGAACCACGAACGATTGGAGTGTCGTCGCCTGGGAAATCGTACTGAGACAGCAGTTCACGAACTTCCATCTCTACCAGTTCCAGCAGCTCTTCGTCATCAACCATGTCGCATTTGTTCAGGAACACGATGATGAAAGGAACGCCTACCTGACGACCCAGCAGGATGTGCTCACGAGTCTGAGGCATAGGGCCGTCAGTCGCAGCAACAACCAGGATCGCGCCGTCCATCTGCGCAGCACCGGTGATCATGTTTTTAACATAGTCGGCGTGGCCTGGGCAGTCTACGTGTGCGTAGTGGCGAGTCGGGGTGTCATATTCAACGTGAGAGGTGTTGATGGTGATACCACGAGCTTTTTCTTCTGGTGCGTTATCGATCTGGTCGAATGCACGAGCAGCACCGCCGTAGGTCTTAGCCAGTACGGTAGTGATTGCAGCAGTCAGGGTAGTTTTACCATGGTCAACGTGGCCGATAGTACCAACGTTAACGTGCGGTTTTGTACGTTCAAATTTTTCTTTAGACACGGCTATATTCCTTACTATAGTGCTCTCCCCTTCGGAGAGAGCACGGGACTTAGGTTTTAATCCTGTGGATTACTTACCACGGGCTTCAATAACGGCCTGAGCAACGTTGTTAGGCGCATCATCATACTTCAGGAATTCCATGGTGTATGATGCACGACCTTTGGTCAGAGAACGCAGCTGAGTTGCATATCCGAACATTTCAGACAGCGGAACTTCAGCGTGGATCTTAACGCCAGTTACTTCAGATTCCTGACCACGCAGCATACCGCGACGACGGCTCAAGTCACCGATAACGTCACCGGTGTTCTCTTCAGGAGTTTCTACTTCAACCTTCATGATCGGCTCAAGCAGAACTGGTTTTGCTTTCTTAAAGCCTTCTTTAAAGGCAATAGACGCAGCCAGTTTAAACGCCAGTTCAGAGGAGTCAACGTCGTGGTAAGAACCGAAGTGCAGACGAACACCCATGTCAACAACTGGATAGCCAGCCAGAGGGCCCGCTTTCAGCTGCTCCTGGATGCCTTTGTCAACGGCAGGGATGTATTCACCAGGAATTACACCACCTTTGATGTCGTTGATGAACTCGTAACCTTTAGGGTTAGAGCCCGGCTCCAGTGGGTACATGTCGATCACAACGTGACCGTACTGACCGCGACCACCAGACTGCTTAGCGTGTTTACCTTCAACATCGGTAACTTTAGAGCGAATCGCTTCGCGGTAAGCTACCTGAGGTTTACCCACGTTCGCTTCAACGTTGAATTCACGCTTCATACGGTCAACGATGATGTCCAGGTGCAGTTCACCCATACCGGCGATGATGGTCTGGTTAGATTCTTCATCAGTCCATACGCGGAATGATGGATCTTCTTTAGCCAGACGGCCCAGAGCCAGACCCATTTTTTCCTGGTCAGCTTTGGTTTTTGGTTCAACGGCGATAGAGATTACCGGCTCTGGGAATTCCATACGCTCCAGAATGATCGGGTGATCTGGGTTACACAGGGTGTCACCAGTAGTCACGTCTTTCAGACCGATAGCTGCAGCGATGTCGCCCGCACGAACTTCTTTGATCTCTTCACGTTTGTTAGCGTGCATCTGTACGATACGGCCAAAACGCTCACGCGCCGCTTTCACGGAGTTCAGGATGGTGTCACCGGAGTTAACCACACCAGAGTAAACGCGGAAGAAGGTCAGGTTACCCACGAATGGGTCGGTAGCAATTTTGAACGCCAGTGCAGAGAACGGCTCGTCATCACTTGCGTGACGCTCAGCCGGAGTATCTTTACCGTCGTCCAGGATGCCGTTGATCGCAGGTACGTCAACTGGGGATGGCAGGTAGTCAATTACCGCATCCAGCATCGCCTGAACACCTTTGTTCTTGAACGCAGAACCACAGGTTACCAGGATGATTTCGTTGTTCAGAACGCGCTGACGCAGAGCTTTCTTGATCTCTTCTTCAGTCAGTTCTTCACCACCCAGGTATTTCTCCATCAGCTCTTCAGAAGCTTCAGCAGCGGACTCGATCAGGTTCTGGTGCCATTCGTCAGCCAGGTCCTGCATGTCTGCTGGGATATCTTCGTAAGTGAAGGTAACGCCTGCGTCTTCTTCGTTCCAGTTGATGGCTTTCATTTTCACCAGGTCGATAACACCGGTGAAACCTTCTTCAGCACCAATTGCCAGCTGCAGCGGAACAGGGTTCGCGCCCAGACGGGTTTTGATCTGACCAACAACTTTCAGGAAGTTAGCACCCATACGGTCCATTTTGTTAACGAACGCGATGCGTGGAACTTTATATTTGTTCGCCTGACGCCATACGGTTTCAGACTGTGGCTGAACACCACCAACTGCGCAATAAACCATTACCGCGCCGTCAAGAACACGCATGGAACGTTCTACTTCGATGGTGAAGTCAACGTGGCCCGGGGTGTCGATGATGTTTACGCGATGCGGTTCGTACTGCTTAGCCATACCTGACCAGAATGCAGTAGTCGCTGCGGAGGTGATGGTAATACCACGCTCCTGCTCCTGTTCCATCCAGTCCATGGTGGCTGCGCCGTCATGAACTTCACCGATTTTGTGGTTTACACCGGTGTAGAACAGAATACGTTCGGTAGTAGTGGTCTTACCGGCGTCGATGTGCGCACTGATACCGATGTTACGGTAGCGTGCGATGGGTGTTGTACGAGCCATTTGATTCCTCGTTTGTTTCTTTAGGCGTTCAGTTAAGTTACCCAGAGCGGGCGGCTTCTCTGAAGCGCCCGCCTGGTGACTAATACTCCGAAGGGATTACCAACGGTAGTGTGCGAACGCCTTGTTGGCTTCTGCCATACGGTGAACGTCTTCACGTTTCTTAACTGCAGTACCTTTGTTTTCTGCAGCATCAGAAAGTTCGTTCGCCAGACGCAGAGCCATGGATTTATCACCGCGTTTACGAGCAGCTTCAACGATCCAACGCATTGCCAGAGCATTACGACGGACCGGACGAACTTCAACTGGAACCTGATAAGTAGAACCACCAACGCGGCGGGACTTAACTTCTACAGTTGGGCGAACGTTGTCGAGAGCGACTTCGAAAGCTTCCAGTTCATTTTTACCAGAACGCTGAGCCAGGGTCTCAAGCGCGCTGTATACGATTGCTTCTGCAGTAGATTTTTTACCATCTACCATCAGGATATTTACAAATTTTGCCAGCAGTTCTGATCCGAATTTCGGATCTGGAAGGATTTTACGCTGACCAATGACGCGACGACGTGGCATGGGAATACTCCGTTGTTAATTCAGGATTGTCCAAAACTCAAAGAGTTTAGTGTGACATTAAGATAAATCAGTTTGGCCTTACTTAACGGAGAACCATTAAGCCTTAGGACGCTTCACGCCGTACTTGGAGCGAGCCTGCTTACGGTCTTTAACACCTGAGCAGTCGAGCGCACCACGAACGGTGTGGTAACGAACACCCGGAAGGTCTTTAACACGACCGCCACGGATCAGGATCACGGAGTGCTCCTGCAGGTTGTGACCTTCACCACCGATGTAGGAAGTCACTTCGAAACCGTTAGTCAAACGCACACGGCATACTTTACGCAGTGCGGAGTTTGGTTTTTTAGGAGTGGTGGTATATACACGAGTACATACGCCACGTTTCTGCGGGCAGGCTTCCAGTGCAGGCACGTTGCTTTTTGCAACTTTGCGTGCACGTGGTTTGCGTACCAGCTGGTTAACTGTTGCCATTAAATAGCTCCTGGTTTTAGCTTTTGCTTCGTAAACACGTAATAAATCGACCTCATACAATATGAGGACGCGAAATTTTAGGGCTACGTCGAAAAGGTGTCAAGAAATATACAGCGATCTCAAATCACCAGTTCATTTGACTGGGGTGTGTCACAGTAAGATTGACGAAATCAGTATAGCCAACCACGTCAATTTTGGCTGAAATTTGACCAGCAAGACCTCGCGCCTCAAGATCGTCTTTCAGCGCAGAGATGGATATGGGGGCACTGCTGAGGATTTCAACGAACTGACTGCCATCAAGCGCCGCAAGCACACCGTCCTGAATCAGCAGCAAATCATCGCCTTCGCGCAACATGCTCAGTAACGCGTCGATATCACATTGCCACGGGGAACGGCTCAGGGTGTGCAGCATGTCAGCCTCAGAAAGTCAGAACAGTATCATATTGAGAGAGTTGTTCGCGCAGCGCACCCGCAGGGAGGAACGTTACATCCAGCACGAAAGGCGTCTTATCATTGAGACCGCGCGCAGCTAAAGAGTCAGCACACACGTAGAAGGTTTCAATGTCGTAAAGCGGTAAGACTTTGAAGGTCGCGATGTAGTCCCGCGCCAGAATTGCCTGCGGTTGCTGGCCAGCCAGCAGCTGGAATACGCCGTCTCCCAGAAAGAATACGCCAATATCTTCGGTTAATGCGGAGGTTGCGAGCAACGCGTCCAGCCCTTCTCTGCCAGACGCACTCCCATGGGGAGCAGACGAAAAAACAAACGCGACACGCTTCATTAAAACTGCACCACTCTGTCGCAGGTTAGCGCGGCCTGAGCCAATGCCCCCAGGCCACTCAACGAAAACCCGGGCTGCAGGTTAGCCCCTGGCAAGCCGAGACGCTCCGCTTCGGCCGCATCCGTCACGCCGCGACGCAATGCCGCAGCTACGCAGATATGCAGATCAACGCCATGCTTTTCGTTTAATGCCTGCCAGGCGCGGACAAGGTCAAATTCATCACTCGCCGGTGACGTAAACTGGTTCGCATTATAGACCCCTTCCCGATAGAAGAAGACGCTCGCCAGTTCGTGTCCAGCCTCAAGTAGCGCATGAGCAAACTGCAGCGCGCTGCTGGCCTGCTGAGTGCCATACGCCGGGCCTGTCACCATTAACGCAAAACGCATTACTTGTCTTGCCCCAGGAAATCGCCGCTTTTGAACTGGCGAATGTAGAGATAAACCGTGTGCTTGGAGATGTTCAGACGATCGGCCACCTGGTTAATGGCGTCCTTGATGTCAAAAATCCCTTTCTCATAGAGGTTGAGTACGATCTGACGGTTCTTGGCGTTGTTCGATACGTTGCGATCGGCATTCACCTCTTCAATGGTGAACTCCAGCGTCTGGGTCACCAGGTCCTCAACAGAGGAGGCAAAATTCACAGAAGAGCCCACATCTGGCGTCTCTGGTGGAATAAAGGTACTCATGATTTGCGAGAACGGTACATCAAGGTTCATGTTGATGCACAGCAAACCGATGACACGGTGGTCACGGTTTCGAATGGCGATAGTTTCGGATTTCATCAGCACACCGCTTTTGGCGCGGGTGAAGTAACATTTGGAGACGCTGCTGTCCGCGCCGGTCATGTCATGCAACATACGCAATGCAAGGTCGGTGATTGGCGAACCAATTTTACGGCCAGTATGTTCACCATTCGCAATGCGGATGGCGGAACACTTCAGATCTTGCAGGGAGTGCAATACGATTTCGCAGTGGGAGCCAATGAGCATCGCTAACCCGTCCACCACCGCCTCGTAGGATTTCAGAATATCGAAGTCGGTCTGGTCAAAAGGACGTTGATCCAGCAAATCAAGTTCACTGGTTTCGTTGGTTAAAAGCGACCTGGACATGAAAAAAACACTCCTTTTCAGGAGCCTGTCGTTAGGTTTTCAGGGCAGGCTCATTATCTACACGGACAACTAAATTAATACAGCGTGTATAGCGCTTTCCAGTGTTAATTATATCTGCCCTACAATAAAAAAACCGCCGCCTCAAAGGCGGCGGTTTTTTTTCAGCATTACTTCTTAGCAGCAGCGGCTTTATCGTCAGCCGGAGCATCTGCCTTGGCATCCGCTTTAGGTGCCGGTTTGATGTCCAGCAGTTCTACGTCAAAGACCAGCGTAGAGTTCGCTGGGATACCCGGAACGCCGGTTTTGCCGTAAGCCAGATCCGGTGGGATGACCATCTTGATCTTGCCGCCTTTCTTGATGTTCTTCAGGCCTTCGGTCCAGCCCGGGATAACGCCGTCCAGACGGAAGGAAAGAGGCTCACCACGGGTGTAAGAGTTGTCAAACTCTTTACCGTCGATCAGCGTACCTTTGTAGTTAACCACAACGGTGTCGCTGTCTTTAGGCGCATCACCGGTACCTTCTTTCTCAACTTTGTACACCAGGCCAGTAGAGGAGGTTTTTACACCTTTTTCTTTAGCAAAGGTATCACGGTAGGCTTTGCCTTTCGCTTCGTTGTCTTTGGCATCTGCTTCCATCTTGGTCTGAGCAGCACCTTTCACACGCGCTTCAAACGCCTGCAGAGTCTGTTCGATTTCCTGGTCAGACAGTTTGCTCTTATCTGCAAACGCATCCTGAACACCCGCGATCAGCTGAGCTTTGTCCAGTTTGATGCCCAGTTTCTCTTGCTCTTTCAGAGAGTTTTCCATGTAACGACCCAGAGATGCGCCAAGTGCGTAGGCGGATTTCTGGTCGTCATTTTTGAACGCCGCTTTGCTGTCTGCAGTTGCAGCAGGCTTCGCTGCAGTATCAGCAGCGAAAGACAGCGGTGCATTCAGTGCGACAGCCATTGTCGTCGCCAGCAGCGTTACTTTGAACAGTGATTTCATCCATATCTCCAGGGCCTGGGGACTCTCACCCCAGCATTAAACGTAAATGAGTGACGTACTATAAATCGTTGCGGAAGAAATCTACAGACAGACTCTCCCGATTCTCGTCTCTTTTCAGACTATTTTTGTTTAAATAAGTTTCTTGCCAAAGGGATGGATACTGCACTTGAGGATAAACTCAGTTAAACTTCGCCGCCGCAGGCCCATTATGGCGAGTGTGAAATTGACGAGGTGAACCATGAAGGACACATTGATTGAAGCGAGACTGGCTGAGCTGGAAAGCCGACTGGCTTTTCAGGACATCACCATCGAAGAGCTTAACCAGACCGTGACCGCCCATGAACTTGAAATGGCAAAACTGCGCGATCTGATGCGCCTGCTCAC
The DNA here is from genome assembly GCF_025244905.1 of Enterobacter mori. Lineage (NCBI taxonomy): Bacteria > Pseudomonadati > Pseudomonadota > Gammaproteobacteria > Enterobacterales > Enterobacteriaceae > Enterobacter > Enterobacter mori. Next base: position 4,329,834 of record NZ_CP104285.1, read on the forward strand.
TGAAAAAGTGAAGGCAACGCAGTCGTCGCACATCGCCTCTCAGGCTGAAGAGACGCCACCACCTCATTATTGAGGCGTAAAAAAAGCGGGACTCTCCCGCTTTTTTATTTTCCGCATGACGGAATTAGTGGCAACCGCAGCCGCCGTTACCGCAACCACCTTTACCGTGGTCGTGACCATGGTCGTGATCGTGGCCGTGACCACCGCAGCAGCCGTCGTGGCCGTGATCGTGGTCATGGTCGTGACCGTGTGCACCGTGAACGTGGCCATGAGCCAGTTCTTCTTCGGTTGCTTCACGGATCGCAACAACTTCTACGTTGAATTTCAGATTCTGGCCAGCCAGCATGTGGTTGCCGTCAACCACAACGTGGTCGTCTTCAACTTCAGTGATTTCAACCGGCACCGGGCCCTGGTCGGTTTCAGCCAGGAAGCGCATGCCAACCTGCAGTTCGTCAACACCCATGAACACGTCTTTAGGAACGCGCTGAACCAGGTTGTCGTCATACTGACCGTAAGCGTCGTTCGCGCCTACAGCAACGTCGAATTTGTCGCCAACGTCATGACCTTCCAGCGCTGTTTCCAGGCCAGAAATCAGGGAGCCGTGACCATGCAGGTAGTCAAGCGGCGCACTCACCGGAGACTCATCAACCAACACACCGTCTTCTGTACGTACCTGATAGGCCAGGCTGACCACCAGGTCTTTTGCTACTTTCATGATATCTCCTGAGCGTGGGAAAATTGCTGGCGCAGATTGTAGCGGAAATCTGCACCCGTGTACCCTTTAGCTTAAAAAAACTCAGGGCATATCGCTAGTCCGGATGAAAAATGCCGATCACTTGCTCTTCTTTGCGAACGTGATCGCGCGCTTCTTTGTCAGCCTCTCGCATCTGGTGGCCGCACTTAACACACTCAACCACATCAATATTATTCTCACGCCACATAGCCAGGGTATCTTGCGCCTGGCAGGTTGGGCATTTTGCTCCCGCGATAAAGCGTTTACGTACAGCCATCTTTCGTTACCCTTTATTCAAATTCGTCCCAGCCGTCCAGTTGGCGTCTTTCCTGTTGCATTTCACGCTGGAAGATCTCTTCCAGTTCACGACGCGCTTCCCGCACGCGAGAGATCTGCGCCGTATCGGTATGGACCGGCATCAGCTCGCGCAGCATCCGCATATCCAGCCGGCGGAAATGCATCTGGGCGCGCTGCGCCTGATGCGGATGCATGCCGAGCGAGATCAGCGCCTTACGACCCAGCTCCAGCGCGCTGGAGAACGTTTCGCGGGAGAAGTGTTTCACACCCGCCTGCAACAATTCGTGAGCTTCAACACGTCCACGCGCACGCGCCAGAATATGCAGATGCGGGAAATGCTGCTGACACAGCTCTACCAGCTTCATCGTGTCTTCCGGATCGTTACAGGTAATCACGATGGACTCTGCCGCTTCCGCCCCCGCCGAGCGCAGCAGCTCGAGCTGGGTGGCATCGCCGTAATAGACCTTATAGCCATATTTACGCATCAGGTTGACCGCGCTGATATCACGCTCCAGTACCGTAATACGCATTTTGTTCGCCATCAGCAAACGCCCAATCACCTGACCGAAACGGCCAAAACCCACGACGATCACCTGAGGCTTATCATCCTCCACCCAGGGCGCTTCGTCTTCATCGTCAGCCGGGTTAAACCGGCGCGACAGGAGTTTATCCACCAGCTTCATCAGCAGCGGCGTGGTCATCATCGACAGCGTGACCGTCACCAGCAGCAGCGCCATCTGGTCATCTTTGAAGAGTTTCTGGGAAGATGCGGTAGAAAACAGCACAAACGCGAACTCTCCTCCCTGGCTTAGCACGCTGGCAAACTGCATGCGTTCCGAGCTGCGCAGCCCGTAAATACGAGCCAGAACATAGAGCACCAGCGTTTTCACCGCCACCAGCACCGCCACACTCACGGCCACCCACAGCAGATGGGTATAAAGCACGCCAAGGTTCAGCGCCATGCCGACCGAAATAAAGAACAGCCCTAACAGCAGCCCCTTAAACGGATCGATGGCAATTTCCAGTTCGTGACGATATTCGCTCTCCGCCAGCAGCACCCCGGCGATGAATGTCCCCAGCGCCATCGACAGCCCCAGCGCATCCATAAACAGCGCAGAGCCAAGCACCAGCAGCAGCGTCGCGGCGGTAAACACTTCACGAACGCCCGAGGCGGCAATAAAGCGGAACACCGGACGCAGTAAGAAACGCCCGCCAATCAGCATCCCCGCGAAGGCCAGCACCTTCATGGAGATTTTTACCCAGTCAAAATGATCGTCACCGGAGCCCGCCAGCAGCGGCACCAGCGCCAGCGCCGGGATCACCGCCAAATCCTGGAACAACAGCACCGAAAAGCCCAGCTGTCCGGCTTCGTTACGGTTCATCCCTTTGTCGCGCATCAACTGCAGCGCCATCGCCGTGGAGGACATCGCGAGACCAATCCCGCCGATCACGGCCGCCTGCCAGGAAAACTGCGTCAACATGAGCAGCCCGCCCAGAATCGCGGCGCTGAACAGCACCTGTGCCGCCCCCACGCCGAAGATGGAGCGTCGAAGCTGCCACAGCTTGGACGGGTTCAGTTCAAGGCCAATGATGAACATCAGGAACACGACGCCCAGCTCAGAGAAGTGGAGGATCTCATCCACATCGCTGATGAATCCCAGTCCCCAGGGGCCGATGGCGATCCCCGCCAACAAATACCCCAGAACCGCACCGATACCGATACGTGCCGCAAGCGGCACCGCAACAACCGCCGCAAATAAAAACAGCACCCCGGCGAGGAGTAAATTCGATCCTTCCATCAACGACCTCCTGCCGGAATCGGTGAGGCCAGCCATTCACCGTAGGCTCTGGCGTGGCTCGCCAGCTCTTGTGGCTGCTGGCGTCGCGCCCAGTAGACAATAATCGGGCTCATCCAGTGCATGCGGCACATGGCCGCCGTGAGCTCGAAAGGCCGCAGGATATCGCTCATCGGATAGCGGTTCAGCCCGTCGTGACGGTAAGCGCTTTCCGGCTCACCGGTGGTAATGACGCTACGCCAGTACTTTCCCGCCAGCTGGTTGCCCCCCACCCCGCTGGAAAAGCCCCGGCTCAGCACGCGGTCCAGCCACTCTTTCAGCAGCGCCGGACAGCTGTAGGTATAAAGCGGATGCTGGAACACAATGACGTCATGCTGACGCAGCAGTTCCTGCTCGTAAGGAATATCGATAAAAAAATCGGGATAGTGCGCGTAGAGATCGTGCACCGTTACGTTACTGAGCTGTGTGGCCGGCTTAAGCAGCACCCGGTTCGCCACCGAGTCCTGAGATTCCGGATGGGCATACAGCAGCAGCACTTTCGCTGTCTGAGACATCACTCCCCTCCCGGTTCTGTTTTTGTGTATTGTTGTCGTTTTGGGCTACCATGGCGGCCCGGTGGGGAAAATGGCCCACACCTTACATTATCATAATGACAAATTAACATAGTCGGAACATACGGCGCTTCTATGATTGTTTTCTCCTCGTTACAAATTCGTCGCGGCGTGCGCGTCCTGCTGGATAACGCCACTGCAACCATCAACCCGGGCCAAAAAGTGGGTCTGGTCGGCAAAAACGGCTGCGGTAAATCCACCCTGCTGGCGCTGCTGAAAAACGAGATTAGCGCGGATGGCGGTAACTTTACCTTCCCGGGGAACTGGCAGCTTGCCTGGGTAAACCAGGAGACGCCTGCGCTGAGTGAACCGGCGCTCGACTATGTTATCGACGGCGACCGTGAATACCGCAAGCTCGAGGCAGAGCTCAATGCCGCCAACGAGCGCAACGACGGTCACGCCATCGCCACCGTGCACGGCAAGCTGGACGCTATCGACGCGTGGACCATTCGCTCCCGCGCCTCCAGCCTGCTGCACGGCCTGGGCTTCAGCAATGAACAGCTGGAACGCCCGGTCAGCGATTTCTCCGGCGGCTGGCGCATGCGCCTCAACCTCGCGCAGGCGCTGATCTGCCGCTCTGACCTGCTGCTGCTCGATGAACCGACCAACCACCTCGATCTTGATGCGGTTATTTGGCTGGAGAAGTGGCTGAAGAGCTATCAGGGCACTCTGATTCTGATCTCCCACGACCGCGACTTCCTCGACCCGGTGGTGGATAAAATCATTCATATCGAACAGCAAACGATGTTCGAGTACACCGGCAACTACAGCTCCTTCGAGCGCCAGCGCGCGACGCGCCTTGCCCAGCAGCAGTCCATGTACGAAAGCCAGCAGCAGCGCGTGGCGCACCTGCAGAGCTTTGTCGATCGCTTCAAGGCCAAGGCCTCAAAAGCCAAGCAGGCCCAGAGCCGCATCAAGATGCTGGAGCGCATGGAGATGATTGCCCCGGCGCACGTGGATAACCCGTTCCACTTCAGCTTCCGCGAGCCGGAAAGCCTGCCGAACCCGCTGCTGAAGATGGAGAAAGTCAGCGCGGGCTATGCCGACCGCATTATTCTCGATTCCATCAAGCTCAACCTGGTGCCGGGTTCGCGCATTGGTCTGCTGGGGCGTAACGGCGCCGGTAAATCGACGCTGATCAAACTGCTGGCGGGCGAGATTAACCCTGTCAGTGGCGAAGTCGGCCTGGCGAAGGGCATTAAGCTGGGTTACTTCGCCCAGCATCAGCTGGAATTTTTACGCGCGGATGAATCGCCGATTCAGCACCTCGCGCGTCTGGCACCGCAGGAAATGGAGCAAAAGCTGCGCGACTATCTCGGCGGCTTTGGCTTCCAGGGCGATAAGGTGACTGAAAACACCGAGCGCTTCTCCGGGGGCGAAAAGGCCCGTCTGGTGCTGGCGCTGATCGTCTGGCAGCGCCCGAACCTGCTGCTGCTCGATGAACCCACCAACCACCTTGATCTCGACATGCGCCAGGCGCTGACCGAGGCGCTGATTGAGTTCGAAGGTGCGCTGGTTGTGGTATCGCACGACCGTCACCTGATCCGCTCCACCACGGACGATCTCTACCTGGTGCACGGCGGCAAAGTCGAACCGTTCGACGGCGATCTGGAAGACTATCAGCAGTGGCTGACGGACGTGCAGAAACAGGAAAACCAGCCGGAAGAGTCAGCGAAAGATAACGCCAACAGCGCGCAGTCGCGTAAAGACCAGAAGCGCCGTGAAGCGGAGCTGCGCACCCAGACGCAGCCGCTGCGTAAAGAGATTGCCCGTCTCGAAAAAGAGATGGAGAAGCTCAACGCCACGCTGGCTACCGTGGAAGAGAAGCTGGGCGACAGCGGGCTTTACGACCAGAGCCGCAAAGCGGAACTGACCGACTGCCTGCAAACCCAGGCGAAAACAAAATCTAGCCTCGAAGAGTGCGAAATGGCGTGGCTGGACGCGCAGGAACAGCTGGAAGCCATGCTTCAGGCCGACTAAACCATCGGGAGGGTTATGCGTTTCGATACCACGAGCGATATTACATTCCGCAAGCTCAGCATCTTCATGACGTTTATGGAGAAAGGGAATATCGCGCGTACCGCCGAAACGCTGGGCCTGAGCGGCGTCAGCGTGCACCGTGCGCTGCACACGCTGGAAGAGAACGTGCGCTGCCCGCTCTTTACCCACAAGGGGCGCAACCTGATTGCCCTCCCCTCCGCGTGGACATTGCTGGAGTATTGCCAGGAGGTGATGCAGGTGATGGAGCGCGGGCTGGAAGAGTCGCGCAAAATTGCCGGGATCGGCCAGGGGCGGCTGCGAGTCGGGACGCTCTACTCGCTCACCCTGGAAACCGTGCCGCGTCTGATCATGGGCATGAAGCTGCGCCGTCCGGATCTGGAGATGGACCTGACGATGGGCTCCAACGACACCCTGCTGCACATGCTGGACGAAGGCTCGCTGGACGCGATTCTTATCTCCATCTCCGAAAGCGACATCGACCGTAACAGCCTCGAAGTACTGCCCCTGTTCCACGACGATATTTTCCTTGCCGCACCGGCGTCCGCCACGCTGAATACACGCGGGCCCGCGGATTTGCGTGATTACAAAGACCAGAAATTTGTCGCCCTGGCGGAAGGGTTCGCCACGTATGCAGGGTTTCAGGAAGCGTTTCATATCGCCGGGTTCGAGCCGGAAATCGTCACCCGCGTGAATGACATCTTCTCGATGCTGAGTCTGGTGCAGGCGGGGGTTGGATTTACGCTGATGCCGGGCAGGATGAAAAAGGTCTACGAGAATTCGGTGCAACTCCTGAAGCTGGCGGAGCCGTACCAGATGCAGCAGTTGATTGCGATTGTCTTTGCCCGCAACCGCGAGCAGGATCCGAGCCTGCGGGCATTAGCCGCCGAAGGGCGGATGTATGCGCGCAGCTTGCAGGATAGTGCGTGATGCTTTGCCGGGTGGCGACGCGTTGCGTCTTACCCGGCCTACGTTCGTGCAGTCGTAGGCCCGGTAAGGCGCAGCCGCCACCGGGCAAAAAATTCATCGCAGAAGCCGACCCGCCAGATGCACCGCCACGTCCACCCCGCTGCGCTCCAGCGAAATGGTCTCTCCTTCCCACGCTGCCTGCCGAGTCAGGCAGGTCAGTACGCCGCCGGGCGGCATCTCAATTGCCAGTCGGGCTTCTCGTTCGTTAGCGGAAATCATCGCCTCCTGCCAGCGCACCGTTCGCGCCATGTTCATCGCCAGATCGTCGGCTATCTTTTCCGGCTGCCAGAGCACGCGGCCTGTGCTGCCGCTCAGGTAGGCGCAGCGTGGACGAGCCAGCGTGACGGACTCAAACGCCGCTATCAGCTTTTGCGCCGGTTCCGCCAACAGCGCGCAGTGCGACGGCACGCTAACCGACAGCCGTTTGGCCTTGCTCGCCCCTTTCGCCAGCGCGCGTGCCGCCACCTGCGCCATCCCGTCATCGGTTCCGGCAATCACGATCTGCGTTTCAGCGTTCAGGTTGGCAATATAGGTTCCGGTGCCTTCAATCAGCGTCTCCACCTGCGGCAGGGTCAAGCCCATGATTGCCGTCAGGCCGTAGCCGTGCGGGTACGCCTGCTCCATCAGGTCGCCGCGCAGCGCCACTAGCCTCAACGCGTCCGCGAAGTCCAGCGCACCCGCAATAACCGCCGCAGGATAAGCACCGATGGACAGCCCGCTGACGATATCCGGCGACACGCCGCGACGCTCAAGCTCGCGCGCCCAGGCCACGCCGGCAATCAGCAGCGAAAGCTGAACCGCACGGGTATGGGTTAACGAGTCTGCACTGTCCAGCGTATCCACTACGGCGCCAAGCACCTCTCGCGCCTGTTCCAGCTCCACTCCCGGCAGGTTTTGCAGCATGCCTTCATGCTGCGTGCCCTGCCCCGGAAAAGTAAACAGTATTTTCATCACGCCTCCCTGTGCCACGGGTCCGCCACCAGGCGAGGTCCGCGGCGGGTTTTCAGCAGCGTTTTGCCGTCGCGCAGCCACTCCGCCAGCGCGAAACCTCCTTCGGAGGTATCGACCTGCGTATCCGCCCGACACAGCGCGCGGCTCAGCTGCGACTGCCATGCGATAAACGCATCGGGGGAAATCGGCTGCGGAGCGCGGATCAGCAGATCAAGATCGCTGTCGGCATGAATAACCGGAATACCGGTTGCCAGCGCGTAGCCGGTGCTGCCGGTAATGCCCCACGTCCACGGCCACGCCTGCTGAGCCAGCTGCAGCGCCACCTGAACCGGCGGCTGGGTTATAAAGGGCGAACGCAGCAGGTCGGCGGCAACGCTCAGATCCTCGGGCGAAACCACGCGCAACACGTTTTCCGGCTTCACCCATCCGGCCGCCCGCTGGTCGCGACGCAATCCGCGTACGCCAACGGGAATACGGCCTTCATTATCAACATCACGCCGCACCACGACCGGCAGGCCGGTATGCCAGGCCGCCTCCACCCAGGATTCGGTGATGCCTTCCAGCGCGTCGCGCGCGGTAAGCCAGATGAGGTCGTGCGGGCGTAATGTTGTGGTCATAATTACATTCCTGAAGTCAGCGAGATAAACAGCGGCAGCGACAGGATACACAGTACGGAACTTAACAGCAGCACGGCTTCAGCATCCGGCGACTGCACGCCAAAACGGTTGCCGAACACCACGCCGAAGAAGCCCGCAGACAGCGCAATCATCAGGATGGCGGTGATCGCCACGGAACCGTGCAGACCGAAGATTAAAACGATACCCCAGGCAATCGCTGGCTGGATCAGCAGCTTGGCGATGGTGGAGGTGATCACCATGGTGTTGATCTGCAGCTTACGGGCAGAGAGGATCACCCCGGTCAGGAACAGCGCGGCAGCGGTCGCGGACAGCCCCAGAGGTTTAATCGCGGCAAGCACCAGTTCCGGCATTTTGATGCCGATGGCGGACAAAATCACCCCCAGCAGCGGACCCATCACGATGGGTTTTTTAATGGAGCGCCACATCAGCACCGGCAGCATGGAAAGCGTTGAACCGGAGCTATTCCCCTCGGCGCGCGCTTTCTCGCGCTCCAGGATCAGCAGGCAGAACGGCGTCATCAGCACTGAACCACAGGCGATAGAGACCGCGACGGACAGTGACGTGGAAGATCCTTCACCCAGCACGCTGCCCAGAATCGGCAGGCCAAGCGCCGCATAGTTTGGCAGGGCGACGGTCAGCGTCAGCACGGCCGCGTCCTGTGGGGATTTTTTAAAGACTTGAGTGGCGAGGAAGTAGATCGCGGCATAGGTGATCCACATCGCCAGAGTGAGCACCAGGATCAGCGGCGACTGGGCCACGATGCCGGTCCACGGCGTTTGCACGGTGGCGCTAAACAGCGCGGCAGGCAGTGCAAAATCCATCACGAAAATATTGAGCAGGGAAACATTTTTGTTATCGACCATCTTTGCCTTACCGGCCCAGAATCCCAGCAGCATGATGACGAAAATCGGTGCAAGAGCATGAACAATTACGTAAGTCATAAATCACCTGTAGTAAAAAAAGTTTTAGCACTGGTGCGATGTTTATTATTTTTCAGGATGCAACCTTCCTCGCGGGCGCAAGGGTCGCGCCCACGGGGTGGTACATCTCTGGCAGGTCTTTTGTTACTTACCAGCTTGCTCGCATACGTTCGCGTACGAGAGCCGAGCTGCGGCGGTTGTCAGCACCCAGGCGGTTTTTCAAGGTGGTGTCCTGACGTGCGTCACTGATGGCCTGTTGCAGCGTGGCTTTCACCTGCGCCAGGTCGTTATCGGACGGGGCATCCGGGTTGCTGATATCCAGCAGGTTAGCGAGCAGCCCCAGCGTGGCGTAGTTGCTGATGTCGTAGGCCATGGGCGGGATGGTCGCCGCCAGTTTTTCCAGCGCCTCGACGGTACGCAGGGTAATACGCGCAGCAGACTCTTTGCCCATCGCGTGGATCAGCACGCCTTTGTCGTTAAAGGCGATCAGGCGGTTGGCCTGATAGCCGTGCGCCAGGAACGCACCGGACATCGCCTTGCCGACGATAAGCCCAATCACCGGGTGACCGGCCAGACGCGCGTTAGCATACGCGGCAGCGGCTCCCGCCAGCGCCTGATGAATACCAAACGCCTCTTCGCGACGGCCATAGGCCTGGCTTGGGACGTCGATTACCGCCACGATCGGGCGCTTCACGGCGTTGTCTGCGTCAGCGGCGACGGTTTCGCTGACCACTTTCGCCAGCGTCCATCCTTCCAGCAGGCCGACTTCACCCTGCGCCGCGCGCGGGAAGTGGTTATGGGCATCCGGCACTACGGTGACAAAACGTACCGCCTCGCCGTTCAGCTCACCGTCTGCCGCCTGCACGGACGGGCAGAGCCCTTCGATATGTTTGGCGTTCGGGGCGAGAGTTTCCAGCCAGAGCTCGCCACGGCTTTTTGAATTACTCATCATTTCACCTCCCGGGCAAAAAGCGCGTTAATCTGTTCGGCATCGGCCTGCTTGCGGGTGTCGAAATGGGTCAGACGGTTCAGGTAATCGTCGTAGTTATCAGTGCGGTGTTTCGCCGGTACGCCTTTAGCAATCGCGTCGTTCATGGCTGCTTTCACCGCGTTTACGCCGTCGCCCACCAGCGCATCCACCAGACCGCTTTGATAACGCACTTCGCCGCCGGTCATGCTCCAGATAAACGGACGGTCGCGGGAGTCGTATTCTTCGATGCCCGCCTCCTGCTCGATAACCTGTGGACCGTTGAGGCCGAGACGCGCTTCGCGGGTCACGATCAGGTAGCTGCACAGCGCCGCGGCGATGGACATCCCGCCGAAGCAACCCACGGTCCCGGCAACAATCCCGACCACCGGGGTATAGCGGCGCAGGTCAACAATCGCAGCGTGGATATCGGCAATCGCCGCCAGGCCGAGGTTAGCTTCCTGCAGACGCACGCCGCCGGTTTCGAGGCAAAGCACCGCCTGAGTCGGGATGCCGTTGCGGTTATCTTCCGCCGCCAGCTCCAGCGCCGCCGCCATTTTGGCGCCGGACACTTCGCCCATGCTGCCGCCCTGGAACGCGCCTTCAATCGCGACGACGACCGCAGGCTGACCGTTGATGGTGCCTTTTGCAACGACCATGCCGTCGTCGGCCTGCGGAACAATCCCCTGCGGCCCAAGCCACGGAGAGATAATGCCTGCAAACGGATCCAGCAGTTCGCGGTAGCTGCCGTCATCCAGCAGAGCCTGCGCGCGCTGGCGCGCTTTTAGTTCGATAAAGCTGCTGTCATTACGCATGGCTCACCCCCTCAAAGACCTGTTCGATACGAATGCGCGCCACGCCCGGCGTCGCGCCGAAGTCGTGGATGGTCAGTTTGCCTGCGGGCAGGCTGCTGACCGTTTGCAGACGGTTAAACAGCGCCTCCCAGCGACCACGGCTGTTGTCTACTGAAGTGGTGATTTCAATGGTTAAGGTCTGGCCCGGTTCGGCGGCGAACAGCACCTCCATATCCCCGGAGCCGACGACGCCTGCCAGCGCTCTGCCGCTTACTTCGCGGCTGGCGGGCACGGTCAATGTAATTTTTTCCATAACATCCTCTTAATGCTTTGAATAAGGCGTTTCGACGTGGTCGAGAAACAGCGTGGCGGCAAGCAGGTCGGCAGCACCGCCCGGCGAGGCGTTGAACGAGAGCATCTGACGGTCTAAGCTCGCCAGCGTCTGCTGGCCTTCAGGCGTTGCGCATCCTCCTGCGTTCAGTACAGCACGAGCACCGTTCTGCATGGCCTCCAGCCCCTCCATTCCGGCGCGCGACAGCACGCAGGTGTCGGTGAGTGACGTCATGATCGCCATCAGCGCGTCGAGCCTCGCATGCGTTTCGCTGCTGCCGTTGAGACGGCTGAGGCGAAGCTGCGGCAGCGCGCGCTGCATAATGTGCGGGAACGCCTGCTGCGCCTCTTCACGCGCGCCCGGCACGCGGTAGCGGTGCGTGGCGCGCAGCCCTTTGCTGAACACTTTCGGCGCCGCATCGTCCGGGAGTTTCGCCAGCTGAGCGGCGGTATTCGCGACGGCTTGCGCAGTCGCCTCCCCGCCCAGCATCGCCACCGCGCTCACCAGCAACCCCAGCGCCCAGATCGCGCCACGATGGGTATTAACCCCGTCGGTGGCCGCCATCATCTGCTGCTCGCCTTCGCGGCCAAGACGGCCAACGGTTTGCCGAAGCGCAATGTCCGCCGGACGCTGCCAGCTCTGCTGTGCCAGCGCCTGAAACGTGGGGGTCAGGCTGTGCGCGGAGCGCTCCATCAGCGCAAGCGATAAATCGTGGTGCGCGCCGTTTCCCCGACTGTCCACCAGACCGGGCTTCGGGCTTAACCGTGCTTCGTCAATCAGACACTGCGTGGCGGTTCGCGCCAGCCATTCGGCACCGCCTTCAACCTGAATCTGGGGCAGAAGTTTCATTACCAGCTCCGGAATTTCGCAGGTGGGTTATACAAACCGCCGGACCATTCCACGAGGTCAGACACGCTGCCCGCTGCCAGCAGAGAGCGCGTAGCGTCGGTGCGGCGAATCCCCATATCTTCCGGATACACAACCTTGCCGCTCTGGCGCAGTTCCGCCACGCGTTTGGCGTCCACGCCCAGGCCGATATCGGTGATCCCCGCGACGGCGGCAACCATGGCACGACGCTCTTCCAGATCTTTTGCCCGGTAGAGGTAAGCAATCCCCTCTTCCGTCAGCACGTGGGTGACGTCATCGCCGTAAATCATGACGGGCGCCAGCGGCATACCGGAGGCTTTGGCCACCTCGACGGCGTCGAGTTTTTCCACGAAGGTTGGCTTCACGCCCGCCTGGAAGGTTTCCACCATCTGCACCACGAGTTTTTTACCGCGCTGCATCGGGTCGGGCTCGGTGATCATGTTCAGCCAGGCAGGGGTGGCGTGGCGACGACCGTGCGGGTCATGGCCCATGTTTGGCGCACCGCCAAAGCCAGAAAGACGACCGCGGGTCACGGTGGAGGAGTTGGCGTAGCCGTCAACCTGCAGCGTGGAGCCGATGAACATATCCACCGCGTACTGGCCTGCCAGCTGGCAGAAGGCGCGGTTGGAACGCATAGAGCCGTCGGCACCGGTAAAGAACACGTCCGGACGGGCGCGGATGTACTCTTCCATCCCCAGCTCGCCGCCGAAGCAGTGCACGCTTTCCACCCAGCCGCTTTCAATGGCGGGTATCAGGGTTGGATGCGGGTTCAAGGTCCAGTGTTTACAGATTTTGCCTTTGAGTCCGAGCTGTTCGCCGTAGGTGGGCAACAGCAGCTCAATCGCCGCGGTGTTAAAGCCGATCCCGTGGTTCAGGGACTGCACCTGGTGTTCCGCGTAGATGCCTTTAATCGCCATCATCGCCATCAGGATATGTTCCTGTTTGATGAGGCGCGGGTCGCGGGTGAACAGCGGTTCGATGAAGAACGGCTTGTCGGCAACCACCACGTAGTCAATCCAGGAGCCTGGAATATCCACGCGCGGCAGATCGCACTCGTCTTCCACCAGCTCGTTTACCTGTGCGATGACGATACCGTCGTGGAACGCGGCGGCTTCCACCAGCGCCGGGGTATCTTCGGTACTCGCCCCGGTGTAGAGGTTGCCTTTACGGTCCGCTTTAAAACCGGCAATCAGCGCCACGTTGGGCGACAGGTCGACGTAGAGACGTGAATACAGTTCGATGTAGGTATGGATCGCACCGATTTCGAGCTGACCGTCTTCCAGCAGCTGCGAGATACGCAGGCTTTGCGTCCCGGAGAAGGAGAAGTCCAGCTTGCGGGCGATGCCTTTTTCAAAGATATCAAGATGCTCACTGCGGCCAACGCTCGGCATGATCATATGCAGGTCGTGAACGATTTGCGGGTTCACTTCAGCGAGTGAGCGGGAAAGGAAATCCGCCTGCTTCTGGTTGTTGCCTTCCAGCACGACTTTGTCGCCCGGGGCGATCAGTTTTTCCAGCATGGCGACAAGATCGCCGGTTGGCAGTACTTTGCCCTGCACCGGTACGGACGCCAGACGGCGCGCTTTCTCGCTGCGTCGTGTGTTCCATTGCCGGGTGGGTGTTTGCCCAGATAACATTATTAACCTCCTGATTCAGCACATCATTCTGATTTGCTTAACGTTGAGTAAAGTCTGCGCTCTGGCGAGAAAGGCATCAATTAAGCGTAGAGCGGAATCATTAGCCTGAGAGTAATAATCAAGGTAAAGATTTGTGATCGGGATCAGTTCATGGTTCGGAAATCCAGGCTAAACGGGGTACAATTCGGAAGGTATAGTAAATTTCTGACAAGAATCAGCATCGCCCTTATGACCCAAATCATTCCATCAGACTTCGACATTGCAGCCGAAGAGAGCGCAGAGTTCGTGCCCATGCGCGGCGTGGCTAACCCCCACCTGCAAACCATGCTGCCGCGCCTGATCCGCCGCAAGGTGCAGTTCACCCCGCACTGGCAGCGCCTGGATTTGCCGGACGGCGACTTTTTAGATCTCGCCTGGAGCGAAGCGCCGGAGCAGGCCCGACACAAACCTCGCCTGGTGGTGTTTCATGGTCTGGAAGGCAGCCTGCACAGCCCCTACGCCCACGGTTTAATCGAGGCGGCGAAAGCCCGCGGCTGGCTGGCGGTGGTGATGCATTTTCGCGGCTGCAGCGGCGAGCCGAATCGCCAGAAGCGTATTTATCACTCCGGGGAAACCGAAGACGGCACCTGGTTTTTGCACTGGCTAAGAGAGAACTTTGGCACGGTGCCAACGGCGGCGGTGGGCTATTCGCTGGGCGGCAATATGCTGGCCTGCCTGCTGGCGAAAGAAGGTAATGCGGTGCCGCTGGATGCCGCTGTTATTGTCTCCGCTCCCTTTATGCTCGAGCAGTGCAGCTACCATATGGAAAAAGGGTTTTCCCGCGTCTATCAGCGCTACCTGCTCAACCTGCTGAAGGCCAACGCCGCGCGCAAGCTGAAGGCCTACCCGGACACGCTGCCGGTTAGCCTGCAGCAGCTCAAGCGCGTGAAGCGTCTGCGCGAGTTTGACGATCTGATCACCTCGAAGATCCACGGTTTTGCCGATGCGATTGACTATTACCGTCAGTGCAGCGCCATGCCGCTGTTGAATCAAATCACCACGCCGACGCTAATCATCCACGCCAAAGACGATCCGTTTATGGATCATCACTCCATTCCGGCACCGGAGCATTTACCGGCCAACGTGCAGTATCAGCTCACCGAGTACGGCGGGCACGTCGGCTTTGTTGGCGGCACGCTGCGCAGGCCGAAAATGTGGCTGGAAACCCGCATCCCTGACTGGCTCACCTCTTTTCTGGACGGTAAAAAATGATTATCCCCTGGCAGGATCTCGCTCCCGAAACGCTCGATAATCTGATTGAAAGCTTTGTATTACGTGAAGGCACCGATTATGGTGAACAAGAACGTTCGCTCGAACAAAAGGTCAGCGATGTTAAGCGCCAGCTGAAAAGCGGCGACGTGGTGCTGGTGTGGTCCGAACTGCATGAGACGGTCAATATCATGCCCCGCAACGCGTTTCACGGCTGATCTGTAAACCTTTCCAGTCAGGGAGTTGCTATGTCTGCCAGACATCCGGTTATTGCCGTTACGGGCTCGAGTGGTGCGGGAACCACCACCACCAGCCTCGCATTTCGCAAGATTTTCGCACAGCTGAATCTCCAGGCGGCAGAAGTGGAGGGCGACAGCTTTCACCGCTATACGCGCCCGGAAATGGACATGGCCATCCGCAAGGCGCGCGATCTGGGCAAACACATCAGCTATTTCGGCCCGGAAGCCAACGATTTCGGCCTGCTGGAGCAAACCTTTCGCGAATACGGGCAAAGCGGTACCGGGCAGTCCCGCAAGTATCTGCACACCTACGACGAAGCCGTTCCCTGGAACCAGGTGCCGGGGACATTCACCCCGTGGCAACCCCTGCCGGAGCCGACGGACGTGCTGTTTTACGAAGGGCTACACGGCGGCGTGGTCACACCTCAACACGACGTCGCGCGTCACGTGGATCTGCTGGTCGGCGTGGTGCCGATTGTTAACCTTGAGTGGATCCAGAAGCTGACGCGTGACATGAGCGAGCGCGGGCATTCTCGCGAAGCGGTGATGGATTCCGTCGTGCGTTCCATGGAGGACTACATCAACTTCCTGACGCCGCAGTTCTCCCGCACCCACATCAACTTCCAGCGCGTGCCGACGGTGGATACCTCCAACCCGTTTGCGGCCAAAACAATCCCGTCGCTGGATGAGAGCTTCGTCGTCATCCATTTCCGCAATCTCGAAGGCATTGATTACCCCTGGCTGCTGGCGATGCTGCAGGGCTCGTTTATTTCGCACATGAATACGTTGGTGGTGCCGGGCGGAAAAATGGGGCTGGCGATGGAGTTAATTATGACGCCGCTGGTCCAGCGACTGATGGAAGGGAAGCAGATTGCGTGAGTTGTTTTGCCCGGTGGCGCTGCGCTTACCGGGCCTACGTTCGTGCTTTTGTAGGGCGGGTCAGCGAAGCGCCACCCGCCAAAAGATTATGCCTCGATCACTTCATACGAATGGGTGATTTTTACCGCTTTTTCCAGCATTAACGCCACTGAGCAGTACTTCTCCGCAGAAAGGTCTACGGCGCGTGATACTGCGGCATCTTTCAGTTCTTTCCCGGTCACGATAAAGTGCAGATTAATGTGGGTGAACAGGCGTGGCGCCTCTTCGCGACGTTCGGAAGTAAGCTTCACTTCGCAATCGGTCACATCATGACGACCTTTTTGCAGAATCGACACCACGTCAATTGCGCTGCATCCACCCGCTGCCATCAGCACCATTTCCATTGGGCTTGGGGCTTTATCGCCGGAGTTACCGTCCATCAAAATCTGGTGTCCTGACGCGGACTCGCCCAGGAACGTTAAACCTTCAACCCACTTCACGCGCGCTTGCATATTCTTAAACTCCAACGTTGCATTTTTGGTGACAGATTACGCGTGCGTTACATTTCTCGCAATGGAAGGCGACCTGCATCATGCTGAAGCGAGACACCAGGAGACACGCGGCGAAAGCTATGCTAAAACACTCTGGATGCTACAGTAATACATTGACGTTACACATGTATGCAGAGGACATCAAACTTTACTGGCTGCGAAACGTTACGGTAGCCGACTTCCCAGGGTATGGGTAAGAATTCGATTGCAACCCCAGAGTCCGGATGCATCTTATGACTCTGGTGACAGCTTATAACAGAGGATAACAGCGCATGGTGCTTGGCAAACCGCAAACAGACCCGACTCTCGAATGGTTCTTGTCTCATTGCCACATTCATAAGTACCCATCAAAGAGCACGCTGATTCACCAGGGTGAAAAAGCGGAAACGTTGTATTACATCGTTAAAGGCTCGGTGGCAGTGCTGATCAAAGATGAAGAAGGGAAAGAGATGATCCTTTCTTATCTGAACCAGGGCGATTTCATCGGTGAACTGGGCCTGTTTGAAGAGGGCCAGGAACGTAGCGCCTGGGTTCGTGCAAAGACAGCATGTGAAGTGGCTGAAATTTCTTACAAGAAATTCCGTCAGTTGATTCAGGTTAACCCTGACATCCTGATGCGTCTTTCTTCACAGATGGCGCGCCGTCTGCAGGTGACGTCTGAGAAAGTGGGTAACCTCGCCTTCCTGGACGTGACCGGTCGTATCGCGCAGACACTGCTGAACCTGGCGAAACAGCCAGACGCCATGACCCACCCTGACGGCATGCAAATTAAAATTACCCGCCAGGAAATTGGTCAAATCGTCGGTTGCTCCCGTGAAACAGTGGGCCGTATCCTGAAAATGCTGGAAGATCAAAACCTGATCTCCGCCCACGGTAAAACCATCGTGGTTTACGGAACGCGTTAATTCCGCTTAAACGGCGTGCCATCGCAAGGTGTCACGCCGTTTTTGTCTCTACTCCCCATGTGGCGCAGGCTGATCTATCACCCGGAAGTTAACTACGCACTGCGACAAACGCTGGTGTTGTGCCTTCCTGTGGCCATAGGGCTGATCCTCGGACACCTCCAGCAAGGTCTGCTGTTTTCCCTCGTTCCCGCCTGCTGCAACATTGCCGGTCTGGACACGCCGCATAAGCGCTTTTTCAAACGTTTGATCATCGGTGGCTGCCTGTTTGCTGGCTGTAGTCTCGCCGTACAGCTCCTGCTTGCCCGTGATATCCCGCTGCCGCTGATCCTGACCGTGCTGGCGATGACGCTTGGCGTGACGGCGGAAATCAGTTCGCTGCATGCGCGCCTGCTGCCCGCCTCGCTGATTGCGGCTATCTTCACCCTGAGCCTCGCCGGGAATATGCCGGTGTGGGAGCCGCTGCTGATCTACGCCCTTGGCACGCTCTGGTACGGGGTGTTTAACTGGTTCTGGTTTTGGCTGTGGCGGGAACAGCCGCTGCGTGAATCCCTGAGCCTGCTCTATGTGCAGCTTGCGGATTACTGCGAAGCCAAATACACCCTGCTCACCCAGCATACCGACCCGGAGAAATCTCTGCCGCCGCTGCTGACGCGCCAGCAAAAGGTTGTCGACCTGATAAGCCAGTGCTACCAGCAGCTGCACATGCTTGCCGCCAACAAGAACCACGAATACAAACGGCTGCTGCGCACCTTCCAGGTAGGGCTGGACCTGCAGGAGCATATCTCCGTCAGCCTTCACCACCCGCAGGAGGTGCAAAAGCTGGTGGAGCGTAGCCATGCCGAAGCGGTGATCCGCTGGAACGCCCAGACCGTCGCAGCGCGGCTGAGGGTACTGGCTGACGATATTCTCTATCACCGCTACCCCACGCGATTTAACATGGACAAACAACTCGGCGCGCTGGAGAAAATTGCCCGTCAGCACGCGGATAACCCGGTCGGCCAGTTTGCCGCCTGGCACTTCAGCCGCATCGCCCGCGTGTTGCGTACTCAGCGTCCGCTTTATCCGCGTGACCTTATGGCGGATAAGCAGAAACGTCTGCCGCTGCTGCCCGCGCTCAAAAGCTATCTGTCACTGAAATCCTCCGCCCTGCGCAACGCGGCGCGGATAAGCGTGATGCTGAGCATTGCCAGCCTGATGGGCATGGCGCTGCACCTGCCGAAACCCTACTGGATTTTAATGACCGTGCTGTTTGTCACACAGAACGGCTACGGGGCCACGCGAGTACGTATCTTCCACCGGGCTGGCGGAACGCTAGCCGGGCTGATTATTGCGGGCGTGACGCTTCACTTCCACGTGCCGGAAGGCTATACGCTGGTCGGGATGCTGGCGATCACCATGGTGAGCTATCTGATCATCCGTAAAAATTACGGCTGGGCGATGGTGGGCTTTACGGTCACGGCGGTGTACACACTGCAGCTGCTCACGCTCAACGGCGAACAATTTATCGTGGCTCGTCTGGTCGATACGCTGATTGGCTGCCTGATTGCCTTCGGCGGCATGGTCTGGCTGTGGCCGCAGTGGCAGAGCGGGTTGCTCAGGCAGAACGCCCATGACGCGCTGGAAGCCGACCAGCAGGCCATTCGCCTGATCCTCAGCGACGACCCGCAGCCCTCCCCGCTGGCGTATCAGCGGATGAAGGTCAACCAGGCGCACAACGCCCTGTTTAACTCGCTCAACCAGGCCATGCAGGAGCCGGGGTTTAACTCGCACTATCTTGCAGACATGAAGCTCTGGGTGACGCACAGCCAGTTTATCGTCGAGCACATTAACGCCATGACCACGCTGGCGCGCGAGCACACGATGCTGACGCCGGATCTGGCCCAGCGCTATTTGCAGTCGTGTGAAATTGCGTTGCAGAGATGCCAGCAGCGTCTGGAGTATGACTCGCCGGGCGAGGCGGGGGATTCGAATATTCTGGAGGCGCCTGAAACGCTGACCCATGGGCCGATGAGCACCCTGGAGCAGCATTTGCAGCGCGTTCTGGGGCATTTGAACACCATGCACACCATTTCGTCGGTGGCATGGCGTCAGCGCCCGCATCACGGGATTTGGTTAACGCGCGTGTTGAAACGAACGCCGTACTAATTTTGCCGGATGACGCTTCGCTTATCCGGCCTACGGTTTTGTAGGCCCGTGCAAGCGCAGCGCCGCCGGGCAATGAGGTTATCCCCGAACGATCTTCCCGACCGCCGAGGCAAAGCGGGTTAACCCGTCTTCAATATCTTTTTCTTCCACCACCAGCGACGGCGCAAAGCGCATCACGTCCGGTCCGGCATTGAGCACCATCACACCTTCGTGGGCGGCGGCGTGCAGAAAATCACGCGCGCGGCCTTTGAACTGCGGCTTCAGCTCGGCGCCAATCAGCAGCCCCATGCCGCGGATCTCGCTGAAAACATCATATTCATCGTTAATCCGCTGGAGATGCTCCACGAACAGCTCACGCTTCGCGCTAACGCCGTTCAGCACCTCAGGCGTATTGATAATATCAAACGCGGCACCCGCCACGGCGCTCGCCAGCGGGTTGCCACCGTAGGTAGAGCCGTGAGAGCCGACGTGGAACGCTGAGGCAATCTCCTGCGTCGTCAGCACCGCACTCACCGGGAAACCGCCGCCAAGCGCTTTGGCGCTGGTCAGGATGTCCGGCGTCACGCCGTAGTGCATGTAGGCAAACAGATCCCCGGTACGCCCCATTCCGCACTGCACTTCATCAAAGACCAGCAGCGCCTGATGTTCGTCGCACAGCGCGCGAAGCCCTTTCATGAATTCCGGCGTCGCTGCCGTCACGCCGCCTTCGCCCTGAATAGGCTCGACCACCACCGCGCAGGTGTGGTCGTCCATTACCGCTTTCACGGCGTGCAGATCGTTAAACGGCACGTGGACGATGTCTGCCGGTTTCGGGCCGAAGCCGTCGGAATACTTCGGCTGGCCGCCAACGGAGACGGTAAAGAAGGAGCGTCCGTGGAAGGCGTTATGGAAGGCAATGATTTTGGTTTTGTACGGGCTGTGGCGCGTAGTGGCGTAGTAGCGCGCCAGCTTAAAGGCGGTTTCGTTGGCCTCGGTGCCGGAGTTCATAAACAGCACGCGTTCCGCGAAGGTGGCATCGATGATCTTACGCCCCAGACGCAGCGCCGGTTCGTTGGTGAACACGTTGCTGGTGTGCCACAGGGTTTCGCCCTGGGTTTTCAGCGCCTCCACCAGTGCAGGATGGCAATGGCCCAGCGCCGTCACCGCAATCCCGCCCGCGAAATCAACATACTCTTTACCCTGCTGATCCCAGACGCGGCTGCCTTTCCCCTTCACCGGGATAAATTCAGCCGGTGCATAAATCGGCAGGATCACTTCATCAAATGTTGCACGGGTAATTGCGGGTTGTTCAGTTGCCATGTCATGACCATCCATTTTTATGTCACAGTGATTGTGAAAATATAATCACAAAATATGCATAAAAAATCACAACAAGGCAACAGATATTCAGCGATGGAGGAAATTTGCCAGCAGCGCGTGCCCCTGCTCGCTGAGGATGCTTTCCGGGTGGAATTGCACGCCTTCGAGATCCCACTCGCGGTGACGGATCCCCATGATCTCCTGAGTATCGCTCCAGGCGGTCACCTCAAAGCAGTCGGGCAGCGTCGGCGGGTCAATGACCAGGGAATGGTAGCGTGTCACGGTTAACGGATTATTGAGCCCCGTGAATACCCCAGTGCCCGTGTGGGTGACTGGAGAGGTTTTACCGTGCATCACTTTGGCGGCGCGCACGATGGCGGCACCAAACGCCTGGGCAATGGCCTGATGGCCCAGGCAGACGCCCAGAATCGGCAGTTTGCCTGCATAGTGGCGGATAACATCCAGAGAAATGCCCGATTCCGAGGGCGTACACGGCCCCGGCGAAATCACGATTTTCTGCGGGGCCAGCGTGTCGATATCGGCCAGAGTGAGGTCATCATTACGGCGGACAACCACCACTGCACCCAGTTCACAAAAATACTGGTAAAGGTTCCAGGTGAAGGAATCGTAGTTATCAATCAGCAGAATCATGGCGGCTCCCGAAAAAAATGCCGCCCTATTCTACTCAGATTCCCACGCTTCGCTCACTACTTTGGCAAAGATAGCGTTCAGCGCGGTCAAATCGCCCATCGCGCCGCTTCGGTTAGCCGCCACCCACTGCTCGGGATCGATATCCCGCCAGTCCAGCGCGTAACCCGCGTGGAGTGCCAGCTGCTCGAAGAAAACGCGTTGGGCAATACCGTTGCCGCGCATAAAGGGATGCAGCATATTGATTTCACAGTAGTAGTGGCTAACCCGGTCAACAAAAGCCGCCTTCTCAAGACCCACAAGATACTTTTCGCTTTCAAGCGCCGCCATCAGTTCGTTGCCCATCTTCTCGATGTACTCGAAATGGCAGAAGGGAATGTCACCCTTAAAAATATCGTCGGTACGGAATTCGCCTGCCCGCTTCATCTCGCTGTGATACAGATGGCGGTGAATCAGGCACAGATGGGGCAACCCGGGCGCGGATGGCCCAAGCTCCAGCATCTCGATGTGGGGCGCGGAAGGACCATGACCTTTTTCAAGGAGACAACTGGCCTGCAAATTGACGCTACGCTGCTGTTCCCAGAGACGGGATTTTTGCTTGTCGGTGAGTTTTTTCACTTAACGCCTCCCTGAATAGTCCGTTTGCCACAAGTATAAGCAGCAAAACGCGCTTTCGCAGGGAGGGCGACATAACGCGGGCAGAAGAAACCCGCGTTCAGAAGAATTACGGCAGAACTTTCGCGGAGAGGATAACGACCGGTTTTGACGGGACATTCTGATACGGGCCGACGTCGTGAGTCGGCACCTGAGAAATCTTGTCGGCCACGTCCATCCCTTTCACGATTTTACCGAAGACCGCATAGCCGAAGTCACGCTGGCCGTGGTCGAGGAAGGCGTTATCCGCCACGTTAAGGAAGAACTGGCTGGTCGCGCTATCTTTGTCTGCGGTACGCGCCATTGAGATAGTGCCGCGCTTGTTCAGCAGGCCGTTGTCCGCTTCGTTTTTAATCGGCGGGTTTGGCTGCTTCTGCTGCATCTGCTCGTTGAAGCCGCCGCCCTGCACCATAAAGCCCGGGATCACGCGGTGGAAAGTGGTGTTGTTGTAAAACCCACTGTTCACGTAGTCGAGGAAGTTTTTCACCGAAACAGGGGCTTTCTGGCTGTTCAGTTCCAGCTCAATATTCCCGGCAGAGGTGGTCAGCAGGACGTGAGGGTCCCCCTTGGCTGCCAGCGCAGCAGGGGAAACGGCAGAAAGAGCAAACACAGCTGCAACAGCCGCCAGTGTTGATTTGAGCATGAGAATTCCTTAACAAAGCGCAGTATAAAAAGCGAATGGCTTGATTCTAAAGAGCAGTATGAACGGAGACCAGCCTTTTACCTAATTTTACGAAATTGAAACAGTTGTAACCACGCAAACGGTTGGCTTCAGCGCCACTTTGTGTGATCGAGATCACACAAAAACATGTAATGAACTTCTAATTTCTCTTAAAAGATATGAATGGATCACTTTAATGTCTAAAATCTGCCCGCTCTCAGCGCCTCCCGGGCGCTTTTCTTTTTCTGAACAGGCCAGACATGACTAACAGCAATCGCATCAAGCTCACATGGATCAGCTTCTTCTCCTACGCCCTGACCGGCGCGTTGGTGATCGTCACCGGGATGGTGATGGGAAATATCGCAGACTACTTCCAGCTGCCCGTTTCCAGCATGAGTAACACCTTTACCTTCCTCAACGCGGGGATCCTGATCTCTATCTTCCTGAATGCCTGGCTGATGGAAATCGTACCGCTAAAAACCCAGCTGCGCTTTGGCTTTGTGCTGATGGTCGCCGCCGTGGCGGGCCTGATGCTGAGCCACAGCATCGCCCTCTTCTCCGCCGCGATGTTTGTGCTCGGTCTGGTCAGCGGGATCACCATGTCGATCGGTACGTTCCTGATTACCCATATGTATGAAGGCCGCCAGCGCGGCGCGCGCCTGCTGTTTACCGACTCCTTCTTCAGCATGGCCGGAATGATTTTCCCGATGGTCGCGGCCGTTCTGCTGGCACGCAGCATCGAGTGGTACTGGGTGTATGCCTGCATCGGCCTGGTCTACGTGGCGATCTTTATTCTGACCTTCGGCTGTGAATTCCCGGTGCTGGGCAAGAAAGCGCAAACCAACGCAGAGCCCGTTGCGAAAGAAAAGTGGGGCATCGGCGTACTGTTCCTCTCCATCGCCGCCCTGTGCTACATCCTGGGCCAGTTGGGCTTTATCTCCTGGGTACCGGAATACGCCAAAGGTCTGGGCATGAGCCTGAACGATGCGGGTAAACTGGTGAGCGATTTCTGGATGTCTTACATGTTCGGCATGTGGGCCTTTAGCTTCATCCTTCGCTTCTTCGACCTGCAGCGCATCCTGACGGTGCTGGCGGGCCTGGCAACCGTGCTGATGTATCTGTTCATCAACGGCTCCCCGGACAATATGCCGTGGTTCATTATGACCCTGGGCTTCTTCTCCAGCGCGATTTATACCTCTATCATCACCCTGGGCTCCCTGCAGACCAAAGTGGCTTCGCCGAAGCTGGTTAACTTCGTGCTGACCTGCGGCACCATCGGCACCATGCTGACCTTCGTGGTCACTGGCCCGATTGTGGCCCACAGCGGCCCGCTGGCGGCGCTGCACACCGCGAACGGCCTGTATGCCGTGGTGTTCATCATGTGCTTCGTTCTGGGCTTCGTGACCCGCCACCGCCAGCACAACGTCGCAGCGGCGTCTCACTAATTTCTACGCCCCTTTGCGCTCGGCAGAGGGGCTGTTTCTGGCAAAGCTCACCTCTTCTCCCCCGATATCCATCTGGATCCAGGTCTGCGCCAGCTGCGTCGTGGCAATCACGCGTCCCTGACGAATCGACCAGCGCACCGGCACCTGGCAGCGCACCGCTTCAAACCCGCTCTCCGCAGGCAGGATAATCAGGTTTGCCGGGTTCCCCGTCGCAATACCGTAATCGCTCAGGCCAAAGGTACGGGCGCTGTTGTGGGTGATCAGATTCAGGCCGCTGTCGATTTGCGGATAGCCCATCATCTGACAGACGTGCAGCCCCATATGCAGCACCTGCAGCATGTTGCCGGTCCCGAGCGGGTACCACGGGTCGAAGACGTCGTCATGACCGAAGCAGACGTTAATGCCCGCTTCCTGCAGCTCTTTCACCCGGGTGATGCCGCGGCGCTTCGGATAGTCATCAAAGCGCCCCTGCAGGTGGATGTTGACCAGCGGGTTAGCAACGAAGTTAATCTCCGACATTTTCAGCAGGCGGAAGAGCCGCGAGGTGTAAGCGCCGTTGTAGGAGTGCATGGCGGTGGTGTGGCTGGCCGTCACGCGCGGGCCGATACCTGCTTCATACGCAAGCGTTGCCACCGTCTCGACAAACCGCGACTGTTCGTCGTCGATTTCATCGCAGTGGATATCCAGCGGTCGGTCATACTTCTTCGCCAGCTCAAAAGCGATGTGCAGCGACTGTACACCATACTCGCGGGTGAACTCGAAGTGCGGGATCGCCCCCACTACGTCGGCCCCCAGTTTTAACGCCTCTTCCAGCAGCGCCGCGCCGTTCGGGTAAGAGAGAATACCTTCCTGCGGGAACGCGACGATCTGCAGCGTCACCCACGGAGCCACCTCCTGCTTCACCTCCAGCATCGCCTTCAGGGCAGTGAGCGTCGGGTCAGAGACATCTACATGGGTGCGGACGAACTGAATGCCGTTGGCAATTTGCCACTTCAGCGTTTTCCAGGCGCGCGCTTTCACATCCTCATGGCTAAGCAGCGCCTTACGCTCGGCCCAACGTTCAATACCTTCAAAGAGGGTGCCGGACTGGTTCCAGTTTGGTTCACCTGCGGTCTGGGTGGTATCGAGGTGGATATGCGGCTCAATAAACGGCGGGATCGCCAGCCCGCCGCGCGCATTCAGGATTTCATAACTTTCGGCATGGGTATCATCCATTGGCGTGATATCACCAAAACGACCGTTCTCGATGGCGATTTGCCACAGCCCTTCCCGACCCGGTAAGCGAACATTCTGGACAAGCCAAAGCGGTGTTGTAGACATACCTTTCTCCCGAAAAACACGGCTGATATTTAGGAGTACGCATTTTCAAAATACGCACTCTATTTTGTACACAAAATCAACGAATACGAAAAGCCAGCAAATTCCATAACTTATAAAAATACTGACAAATCAGTCATATACCACCTTATGGGTAGGTGAAGGCGTATTTGATTTGCATCAATAAGTGCCCCTGCTGAATCGTTAAGGTAGGCAGTAATAGAAAAGAAATCGAGGCAATAATGAGCAAAGTCAGACTCGCTATCATCGGTAACGGCATGGTCGGCCACCGCTTTATTGAGGATCTTCTCGATAAAGCCGATGCTGAGCAGTTCGATATTACCGTGTTCTGTGAAGAACCCCGCAAGGCGTACGACCGCGTGCACCTGTCTTCCTACTTCTCCCATCATACCGCTGAAGAGCTCTCTCTGGTGCGTGAAGGCTTCTACGAGAAGCATGGTGTGAAAGTGCTGGTGGGCGAACGCGCTATCACCATCAACCGTCAGGAAAAAGTGATCCACTCCAGCGCCGGGCGCACGGTTTTTTACGACAAGCTGATCATGGCGACTGGCTCGTATCCGTGGATCCCGCCGATCAAAGGCTCGGAAACGCAAGATTGCTTCGTTTATCGTACCATTGAAGACCTCAACGCCATTGAATCCTGCGCCCGTCGAAGCCGCCGCGGCGCGGTGGTCGGCGGCGGCCTGCTGGGTCTGGAAGCGGCTGGCGCGCTCAAAAACCTCGGCGTTGAAACCCACGTTATCGAATTTGCCCCGATGCTGATGGCTGAACAGCTGGACCACATGGGTGGTGACCAGCTGCGTCGTAAAATCGAAAGCATGGGCGTGAAGGTTCACACCAGCAAAAATACCAAAGAGATCGTTCAGGAAGGCACCGAAGCGCGCAAAACCATGCGCTTCGCCGACGGCAGCGAGCTGGAAGTGGACTTTATCGTCTTCTCCACCGGTATTCGTCCGCGCGACAAGCTGGCGACCCAGTGCGGTCTGGCCGTTGCGCAGCGCGGTGGGATCATGATTAACGATTCCTGCCAAACCTCCGATCCGGATATCTACGCCATCGGCGAGTGCGCCAGCTGGAATAACCGCGTGTACGGCCTGGTGGCGCCGGGTTACAAAATGGCGCAGGTCGCCGTTGACCACATTCTCGGCAGCGAAAACGCGTTTACTGGCGCCGACATGAGCGCCAAGCTGAAGCTGCTGGGTGTGGACGTGGGTGGTATTGGCGATGCGCACGGTCGTACCCCGAACGCCCGCAGCTACGTCTACCTCGACGAAAGCAAAGAAGTCTACAAACGCCTCATCGTCAGCCAGGATAATAAAACCCTGCTCGGTGCGGTGCTGGTGGGCGACACCAGCGACTTTGGTAACCTGCTCCAGCTGGTGCTGAACGCCATTGAGCTGCCGGAAAACCCGGACGCGCTGATCCTCCCGGCGCATGCCTCCAGCGGCAAGCCGTCTATCGGCGTGGATAAACTCCCGGACAGCGCGCAGATTTGCTCCTGCTTCGACGTCACCAAGGGCATGCTGATCTCTGCCATCAACAAAGGCTGCCACACCGTTGCGGCGCTGAAAGCGGAAACCAAAGCCGGTACCGGTTGCGGCGGCTGTATTCCGCTGGTGACTCAGGTGCTGAACGCCGAGCTGGCGAAACAGGGCATCGAAGTGAACAACAACCTGTGCGAGCACTTCTCCTACTCTCGCCAGGAGCTGTACCACCTGATCCGCGTGGAGGGCATCAGGTCCTTCGACGAACTGCTGGCGAAGCACGGCCAGGGCTACGGCTGTGAAGTGTGTAAACCGACCGTCGGCTCCCTGCTGGCCTCCTGCTGGAACGAGTACGTGCTCAAGCCCGAGCATACGCCGCTGCAGGACACCAACGATAACTTCCTGGCCAACATCCAGAAAGACGGCACCTACTCCGTTATTCCACGTTCCGCCGGTGGCGAAATTACGCCGGAAGGGCTGGTGGCCGTGGGCCGTATTGCGCGCGAATTTAACCTGTACACCAAAATCACCGGCTCCCAGCGTATCGGCCTGTTTGGCGCACAGAAAGACGACCTGCCGGAAATCTGGCGTCAGCTGATTGAAGCGGGCTTTGAAACCGGCCACGCGTACGCCAAAGCGCTGCGCATGGCAAAAACCTGCGTGGGCAGCACCTGGTGCCGCTACGGCGTCGGCGACAGCGTAGGCTTCGGCGTGGAGCTGGAGAACCGCTACAAAGGCATCCGCACCCCGCACAAAATGAAGTTTGGCGTCTCCGGCTGTACCCGCGAATGCGCAGAAGCACAGGGTAAAGACGTGGGCATCATCGCCACCGAGAAAGGCTGGAACCTGTATGTGTGCGGCAACGGCGGGATGAAGCCGCGCCACGCGGACCTGCTGGCGGCGGATCTCGATCGCGACACGCTGATTCAGTATCTCGACCGCTTCATGATGTTCTACATCCGTACCGCCGATAAGCTGACCCGTACCGCCTCCTGGCTGGATAACCTGGAAGGCGGCATCGACTACCTGAAGTCCGTCATCATCGACGACAAGCTGGGCCTGAACGAACAGCTGGAAGCCGAAATGGCTCGCCTGCGCGAGGCGGTGATCTGCGAGTGGACTGAAACCGTGAACACGCCTGCGGCGCAGACGCGCTTCAAACACTTTATCAACAGCACCCAGCGCGACCCGAACGTACAGGTAGTGCCAGAGCGTGAACAGCATCGCCCGGCAACGCCGTATGAACGCATCCCAGTGACGCTGGTGGAGGAGAACGCATGAGCCAGTGGATAAATATTTGCGAGATTGACGACATTATCCCCGCCACCGGCGTATGTGCGCTGCTGGGCAACGAGCAGGTCGCCATTTTCCGTCCTCGCCACGATGAACAGGTTTTTGCCATCAGCAATATCGACCCGTTCTTCGAGGCCAGCGTCCTGTCCCGCGGCATCATCGCGGAACATCAGGGCGAACTGTGGGTCGCCAGCCCGTTGAAAAAGCAGCGTTTCAGCTTAACTGACGGACGCTGCATGGAGGATGAACGTGTCTTCGTGAAGCACTACGACGCCCGCGTGAAGGACGGCAAGGTACAATTGAAAGGCTAATCCCCTGCCTTTTCAATACGAAAAGCTTATGACCCCTTATGGGTAACGGCAGGAAAAACCGTATGTTCTGTACGATTCCTGCTGTTATCCTGACGTCAATTATTACCCCCTCCATGAATGCTGCGAGGTAACGTCGTGGATCACCTGCCGATTTTTTGTCAATTACGCAACCGCGACTGCCTGCTCGTGGGCGGCGGCGACGTGGCTGAACGCAAAGCGCGCCTGCTGTTAGAGGCTGGCGCCCGACTCACCGTCAACGCCCTCGACTTCGCCCCACAGTTTGAGGTCTGGGCTCAGGAAGGGATGCTCACGCTGGAACAGGGTGAGTTTAATGAATCCCTGCTGGATACCTGTTGGCTGACCATTGCCGCAACGGATAACGATGAAGTGAACCAGCGCGTCAGCGACGCCTGCGAAGCGCGCCGCATCTTCTGTAACGTGGTGGATGCGCCGAAAGAGGCCAGCTTCATCATGCCGTCAATTATCGACCGTTCACCGCTGATGATCGCAGTGTCGTCCGGTGGACGCTCGCCGGTTCTCGCCCGCCTGTTGCGGGAAAAACTGGAGGCCGTGCTGCCCCAGCACCTTGGTCAGATAGCCCATTACGCCGGGCAGCTTCGCGCCCGCGTGAAGCAAACTTACTTGACCGTGGGCGAGCGTCGCCGCTTCTGGGAGAAATTCTTTGTTAACGACAGGCTGGCACAGTCGCTGGCAAATCAGGACGCGAAAGCCGTTGAAGAAACGACCGAACAGTTGCTGAGCGAACCGCTGGATCATCGCGGTGAAGTGGTGCTGGTGGGCGCCGGACCCGGCGATGCGGGCCTGCTGACGCTGAAAGGGCTGCAGCAGATCCAGCAGGCCGATATCGTGGTTTACGATCGCCTGGTGTCCGATGACATCATGAATCTTGTGCGCCGCGACGCAGACCGCATTTTCGTCGGCAAGCGTGCTGGCTACCACTGCGTGCCCCAGGAGGAGATCAACCAGATCCTGCTGCGTGAAGCGCAAAAAGGTAAGCGCGTGGTGCGCCTTAAGGGTGGCGATCCGTTTATCTTTGGACGCGGCGGCGAAGAGCTGGAAACCTTGTGCAACGCGGGCATTCCCTTCTCCGTGGTGCCGGGTATTACGGCGGCGTCCGGGTGTTCAGCCTACTCTGGCATTCCGCTGACCCACCGCGATTACGCCCAGAGTGTGCGTCTGGTGACGGGCCACCTGAAAACCGGCAGCGAGCTGGACTGGCATAATCTGGCCGCCGAAAAGCAGACGCTGGTGTTCTACATGGGGCTCAATCAGGCCGCGACGATTCAGGCCAAACTGCTGGAACATGGCATGGAGGCTGATATGCCGGTTGCGCTGGTGGAAAACGGTACCGCTATTACGCAGCGCGTGGTCGATGGCGTGCTGACGCAGCTGGGCGAACTGGCGCAACAGGTTGAAAGCCCGGCGCTGATTATTGTCGGTCGCGTGGTTGAGCTACGCGAAAAGCTGAACTGGTTCTCTAATCACTAACGCATACTCTCTCTTCCAGGAGTAGTCTTTAACCGGACTACTCCCTTCTTACGGCTGTCGATAACATACCGCCCCGAAATGGAACTTTTCCATTTATTCCCTCGTGTTACATCCAATTTTCGTTTTTAAGACAAGGAATGCGTATGTTCAAACTGGCAAAAGCCGCCGTTCTGGTTGGCCTGTTATCGACTCTGACCGCCTGCACCGGTCACGTTCAAAACACCAAAAATAACTGCAGCTACGATTACCTGCTGCACCCGGCGATCTCCATTTCGAAGATCATCGGTGGCTGCGGCCCGGCAGCTCAGCAGTAAGCGTTTTACAGGCGTAAAAAAACCGGGATTTCCCGGTTTTTTTGTTGGTGCGGAGCGGTTTTTTGTCGGGTGGCGGCTCCGCCTTACCCGACCTACACGGTCCCGTAGGCCGGGTAAGCGTTAGCGCCACCCGGCAAGCAGACTCAAGGTTTCGCGACAAACCCAATCGCTTCGTACACCGCTTTCAGGGTTTCGGATGCGCGCGCGCTGGCTTTTTCCGCGCCCTCTTTCATGACCTTCTGCAGGAAGGCTTCGTCGTTGCGATAGCGGTTATAGCGCTCCTGAAGCTCGGTCAGCATGCCGGAAACGGCGTCTGCCACTTCACCTTTCAGGTGGCCGTACATCTTGCCTTCGAAGTGCTGCTCCAGCTCAGGAATGCTCTGACCGGTGACACCGGAGAGAATATCCAGCAGGTTGGACACGCCCGCTTTGTTCTGCACGTCGTAGCGCACAACAGGCGGCTCGTCGGAATCGGTGACCGCGCGCTTGAGCTTTTTCACCACGGATTTCGGATCTTCCAGCAGGCCGATAACGTTGTTGCGGTTATCGTCAGACTTGGACATCTTCTTGGTCGGCTCCAGCAGCGACATCACGCGCGCGCCAGATTTTGGAATGAAAGGCTCTGGCACTTTAAAAACGTCGCCGTAGATCGCGTTAAAGCGCTGGGCAATATCGCGGCTCAGTTCCAGGTGCTGCTTCTGGTCTTCACCCACCGGCACCTGGTTGGTTTGATACAGCAGGATGTCAGCCGCCATCAGCACCGGATAGTCAAACAGACCGGCGTTGATATTTTCAGAGTAGCGCGCGGATTTGTCCTTGAACTGGGTCATGCGGCTCAGCTCGCCGAAATAGGTGTAACAGTTCAGCGCCCAGCCCAGCTGTGCGTGCTCTGGCACGTGAGACTGAACGAAGATAGTGCTCTTCTCTGGATCGATACCGCAGGCCAGATATAACGCCAGGGTGTCCAGCGTGGCTTTGCGCAGCTTCTCAGGATCCTGACGCGCGGTAATCGCATGGAGATCCACGATGCAGTAAATGCAATGGTAGTCATCCTGCATGCTGACCCACTGACGTAACGCACCCATGTAGTTACCAATGGTCAATTCACCTGAAGGCTGTGCGCCACTAAAAACGATGGGCTTAGTCATTATTCAATTCCTGATGTTCACTGTGCGAAAGCCCGAGTGCGGGCAACAAATCTTTGAAGTGGTCGAACACGACGTCCGGCTCACTCAGCGTGATGGCTTCACCGTAGTTGTAGCCATAGGTTAATCCCACGGAAGGACAGCCTGCCGCTCTGGCAGCCAGAATATCATTACGGGAATCACCGACAAAGAGCAGCTCCGCAGGCGTTAAGGATAATTTTCCTGCCACCAGCAGAAGCGGTTCCGGGTGCGGCTTTTTGTTCTGCACGTCGTCGCCGCCCACAATCACGGAGAAATACTTCGCGATATCCAGCGCTTCCAGAAGCGGTGCGACAAACGGCGTCGGCTTGTTCGTCACCAGCCCCAGCGGGATGCCTTTGGCGTGAAGTGCACTCAGCGTTTGTTCAACATCCGGGAACAGGAAGCTGCCCTCCTCAACGGTCTCTTCGTAGAAACGATCGAACAGTTTACGCAGAATACGCAGCTGCTCATCTTTAGGAATGTCGGCGTGATCGACGCTCGGTTTACCCTGTGCAGAACGCTGCGATGCACGTTCCTGACGAGCCCAGGTCAGGGCGCGATCCATCAACACATCAGCGCCGTTGCCAATCCACGTCACCACGCGCTCTTCGCCCGCAACGGGTAATTCCAGAGCATACAGCGCCTGATCGACGGCGCTCGTTAAGCCAGGCGCGCTGTCGACCAGCGTGCCGTCGAGGTCAAATGCGATACCCCGGGTTGCCTGCAATTTATCCATGACTTACCTTCGCCAGTTCACGGCGCATTTCATCAATGACTTTTTTGTAATCTGGTTGGTCGAAAATAGCTGAGCCTGCAACGAACATATCCGCGCCCGCAGCCGCAATTTCACCAATGTTATTGACCTTCACACCGCCATCCACTTCCAGACGAATATCGTAACCTGACTCGTCAATACGACGGCGCACTTCACGCAGTTTATCGAGCGTCTGAGGAATGAAGGACTGGCCACCAAAGCCCGGGTTAACGGACATCAGCAGGATCACGTCCAGCTTATCCATCACGTAGTCGAGATAGCTCAGCGGCGTAGCCGGGTTAAAGACCAGGCCCGCTTTACAGCCGTTCTCTTTGATCAGCTGCAGCGTGCGGTCAACGTGTTCGGAGGCTTCCGGGTGGAAAGTGATGATACTGGCTCCCGCAGCGGCGAAATCAGGCACGATGCGATCAACCGGTTTCACCATCAGGTGCACGTCAATCGGTGCGGTAATACCGTAGCTACGCAGCGCCTTGAGCACCATAGGACCGATGGTCAGATTGGGAACGTAGTGGTTATCCATAACGTCAAAATGGACGACATCCGCGCCAGCCGCCAGTGCGTTGGCGGTGTCTTCACCCAGGCGGGCAAAATCGGCCGACAGAATTGAGGGAGCAATCAAAAACTGTTTCATCCGCATCTCCTTGAAATGTATTTACCGGCGGGCAAAACGGCTCAGGGGCGATAAAGAGCCAGGAGTTCGTCCACCTTTTTACGTGTGCCGCCGTTGCTGCTAATGCTACGCCGCACCTTGACCTGAAAATGCTTCGCGGCTTTGTACCATTCGCGCGTATCAGGGGTATCGTGATTCGAAATTAACACCGGAATTCTTTTTCTGACCAGCTTTTCCGCCATCTCCGCCAGACGCGCCTGCTCGGCAGGGCTGAAGCTGTTGGTGTGATAAGCGGTAAAATTCGCCGTAGCAGAGAGCGGGGCGTAAGGCGGATCGCAGTAAACGACCGAGTTTACGCCAGCCAGCTCCATGCACTCCTCATAGGAGAGACAGTGGAATTCTGCATTCTGCGCTTTTTCAGCAAAGTGGTACAACTCATCCTGCGGGAAGTAAGGACGCTTGTAGCGACCAAACGGCACGTTGAATTCACCGCGCAGATTATACCGGCACAGGCCGTTGTAGCCATGGCGGTTGAGGTAGAGGAACAACAGCGCGCGACGGAACGGATCCTGGCTCTGATTAAACTCAGTGCGGAACTGATAGTAGACGTCAGGATGGTTGTTCTCCGGGGTAAACAGCTTCCGCGCCTCTTCCACATACTCATCGGTACGCAGCTTTACAATGTTATAGAGGCTGATAAGGTCGCTGTTGATATCCGCCAGGATATAACGAGAAAAATCGGTATTCAGGAATACCGATCCAGCGCCCACGAAGGGCTCGATAAGACACTCGCCTTTCGGCAGGTGCTTTTTAATATCGTCGAGCAGGGGGTATTTCCCCCCTGCCCATTTCAGAAAAGCGCGATTTTTTTTCATGCTGACTAACTGATTACACCTTCTCCGGCTGTGGAGAAAGCTCCGACAGCATCCTGCGCTTTAAACATTACTTCAGATCGGCCTGCACCTGATGAATCGGCTTCGCCCACGGGTTCTTCGCCTGGACATCAGCGGGCAGTGTTGCAACGGCGCGTTTCGCTTCATCTTTAGAAGCATACACACCGCTCACCAGCACATACCAGGGCTGCCCGTTGCGGGTCGTCTGATAAACAACGTAGTTTTTCAGATTTGATTTCTTCGCCCAACCGTTGAGGTTGTCATAGTTAGACGAACTGCTCAGTTGCAGGGTGTAGTTGCTGGATGGCGCAGACTTCAGAGAGCCTACGTTGCCTGCCGTTTTACCTGCTGCTGCGCTGGAAGTGGTTGCCGTTGCAGCAGGTGCTGCCGTCGCTGCAGGTGCCGTTGTGGTTGCTGTCGCTTTTGGCGCTGCTGTCGCCGCTGGCGCTTTCACCGGCTCGCTCACTGCAGGTTTGGTCTGTGCGGGCGCTTTCACTTCAGGCGCTTTAGCCACAGTCTGCGGCTTGCTTTCACGCTTCGGCTCAATCACGGCCTGTTTGCGTTCATGACGCGGTGCAGTCTGCGTCTGGCGCGGCTTGGTTTCCGTTGTCGGCGCGGTTGCCGTTGCTTGCGATTGTGCATTGCTACCGCGAATCGGCGCGACGGTTGCAGGTTCAGTTGGCAGCGTAGAGTTGACCACCACGTTGTTCATCTGATCCTGGTTCTGAGGCTGCGTCAATGCGTTGTTCAGATCGCCCTGAACCTCTACACGCTGCTGGCCCTCTGGCGTAGCAGGTGCCTGCCCTTCGGTCGGGGTAGAAGAGACTGGCGGCAAAGACACATCCTGCGGAGTCGTTGTATTACCCGCAGTCTGCTCTGCAGACGTGGTACCCGGCGCTGGCTGCGCACCGTTTGCCTGGTCGGTCGCATCGTTACCTGACAGATTGATGCTCTTTTCAGTAGAAGCCGTCTGATCTGCTGAATTCGTTGAGGGTGCTTTCAGCGCGGAACCAATGCCGACAATCAGCAGCAGCAGTACCAGAACGCCCAGCCCCATCATGATGTACTGGCGGGAAGCCGGTTTTGCCGCTACCGCTTTTTTACGTTTACGCGGGCGACGCTCTACAGGCTCTTCGTCCATTGAATCTTCTTCGGACTCATAATCCTCTTCTTCTCGCTCATCACGCGCGTTACGACTGCGTGAAGGGCGACGATCGTCTGCATCCAGATCAACATCGTCAAAGTTGATCTGCGGCTCGTTATCACGTTCTGAAGATTGACGAGAACGACCAGTACGACGATCGCTGGGATCGGGTTTCAGCTCGTCTTCTGGTTTGAATTCATCCATTTAACACCCCACTCAAAGGCTTATGCCAACGACTTTGCATTTACCTGAAGCTAAACGACCACCGGTAACAGTGGCCTGACCTTTCTAGTTGTTACGCCTGCTGACAATCAGCGATAGCGCCAAGAACGACATCGTGCGGCACTCCGCCGCGCACTTCACTCTTCCCTATTGCAAGCGGGAGTACCAGACGCATCTCACCTGCCAATACTTTTTTATCGCGCATCATGTGGGGTAGATACGCCTGCGCAGACATCTCCTGCGGCCCTGTCACTGGCAACCCGGCACGTTCAAGCAGCGCAATAATGCGCGCCGTCTCTTCCGGTTTGAACTGACCCAGGCGCTCAGACGCACGCGCAGCCATGACCATACCGGCCGCGACCGCTTCGCCATGAAGCCAATTGCCGTAGCCCATTTCAGCTTCGATCGCGTGACCAAACGTATGCCCCAGATTCAGTAAAGCACGTAAGCCCGTTTCGCGCTCGTCTGCTGCAACGACTTCTGCTTTCAGCTCACAACAACGACGAATACAGTACGCCAACGCAGGCCCGTCAAGGCGTAGCAGGGCATCCATATTCTCTTCCAGCCAGATGAAGAACTCACCGTCAAGAATAATGCCGTATTTGATCACTTCTGCAAGACCAGACGCCAGCTCACGCTCAGGTAAGGTTTTCAGACAGTCGAGATCCACCACCACCGATGCCGGCTGGTAGAACGCGCCAATCATGTTTTTACCGAGCGGATGGTTGACTGCAGTTTTGCCGCCAACAGAAGAGTCGACCTGCGACAGCAGGGTCGTTGGGATCTGAATAAAGCGCACGCCACGTTGATAGCTGGCGGCCGCAAAGCCAGTGAGATCGCCCACAACACCGCCGCCGAGGGCGAGCAGTGTCGTATCGCGACCGTGCGGTTTTTGCAGAAGTGCGGTAAAGACGGTATCAAGCACCGTCAGGCTTTTATACTGCTCGCCATCGGGCAGAATCACACTGTCGACCTTCACGCCCGCCTGCTCAAGCAGGTGGCGCACGCGGTCGAGATAAAGCGGAGCCAGTGTCTCATTGGTGACCAGCATCGCCTGATCACCCGCTTTCAGTGGTAAGAAGGAAGCTGGGTCGTTAAACAAACCAGCCGCGATGGTGATAGGGTAACTACGTTCCCCGAGAGTAACTGTAATCCTCTCCATGACGCGACATCCACCTTAAATGCTTTTACCCGCAGGCGAGTGTATATAAAGCCAGAATCAGTTGCTTTCCAGCATATGAATAATCTGGTTTGCAACCACTTTAGCGCTCTGATCGTCAGTACGAATGGTCACATCAGCAATCTCTTCGTACAGAGGATTGCGTTCGCCTGCCAGGGCTTCCAGAACTTCACGTGGTGGCGTTTCAACCTGCAGCAGCGGGCGCTTTTTATCACGCTGCGTACGTGCCAGTTGTTTTTCGATAGTTGTCTCAAGATAGACCACTACACCACGGGCGGAGAGACGGTTGCGGGTTTCGCGAGATTTAACAGAGCCGCCGCCAGTTGCCAGCACAATGCCCTGTTTTTCCGTGAGTTCGTTGATCACTTTTTCTTCTCGGTCACGGAAACCTTCTTCGCCTTCTACATCGAAGACCCAGCCCACATCCGCTCCGGTTCGTTTCTCAATCTCTTGATCAGAATCGTAAAATTCCATATTGAGTTGTTGAGCTAACTGACGCCCAATAGTGCTTTTGCCGGCACCCATAGGCCCAACCAGAAAGATATTGCGTTTCTCTGCCATTTTTTCGGTACTACTAAGACTATTCGTTAATGGTAATCCCCGCTTCGCAGACACCCAGCGTAGCAGGACATGAACTGAAACCTCATATGCAATAGAGCGAGAGTCAGACTAAAAATTATCTCAATACTCCGGCTTGTTTGGCAACTGATTAAATCACCACACCAGACGCATAAGGTAATAAGAGGTAAGTCCAACTCAAATCGGTACTCCTTGTATGCTAATTCATGCCCCACGTCAAACATCTGCAACAAACTGAATGCAAAATCATTGCGGGGATCGTTACCTGTTAATGAATACCGACCAGGCGTGGCGTAATAAACACCACCAGCTCGCGCCGCTCGTTATCTTTGCCGTCGTGACGGAACAGTTGCCCAATCCAGGGGATTTGCCCTAGCCCCGGCACGCTATCGCTGCCGGTTTTATTCTTTTGCGAGAAAATGCCGCCCAGCGCCAGCGTTTCTCCGCTTTTTACCTCCACCTGCGTTTCTATCTCTTGCTTATCAATTGCCAGCGTTTCGCCATCGGCCTGCTGAAGCACCTGACCCGGCATGTTTTCGCTGATGTGAAGTTTCAGACGTACGCGCCCTCCTGGCAGCACCACCGGTGTGACCTCCATTCCTAGCACGGCCTCTTTAAATTCCACGGAGGTCGCGCCGCTCTCGCCGCTGGAAACCTGATACGGAATTTCGCTGCCCTGCTTGATGCTGGCCGGTTGCATATGGGACGCCAGCAGCCGTGGACTGGCGATAATATCCACCTGCTGTTTTTGCTCCAGAGCCGACAGTTCCAGATCCAGCAGCCTGCCGTTGATGCGCCCAATATTAAACCCGACGTGCGTGGTCGCATCGGCGACCGACAGATCTGCCCCGAGCGTCGTGACCTGCCCCACCTTACCGGCCTCCGTAGCCTCTGCGAGATTCCATTTCACTCCCAGTTCTCGCAGGCTTTTTTCGTTAATGGTGACGATATGGGCCGAAAGCTCCACCTGCTCAACGG
Source organism: Enterobacter mori (assembly GCF_025244905.1). NCBI lineage: Bacteria > Pseudomonadati > Pseudomonadota > Gammaproteobacteria > Enterobacterales > Enterobacteriaceae > Enterobacter > Enterobacter mori. Next base: position 4,367,792 of record NZ_CP104285.1, read on the forward strand.
GCAGGTCCATCTGCTCCGCCCAACGCTTTAGCACGTCCACGACGCTCTGATTATCCCGCACCCACAGGCGGTTTGTGCGCTTATCGACGGATAAACTACCCTTCGGGCTCAGGAGCTTTTCGGCGTTTTTTTGCACGTCTCCGGCATCCGCCCAGGTGAACGGAATGCTATGTGAGACGAGCGGAGCCTCAAGCAACCGACGTGCCTGCTGCTCGCGCTGCCAGGCGGCAGTGTGGACATAAAAGATGCCGCCGTCTTCCTGCAGGACCAGCCCGGCACTGGTCACCACCGTCTGCAGCGCCTGTCGCCAGGGCACGCGCGTTAAATTCAACGAAAGCGAGCCCGTCACATCTGGTGATATCACCAGATTACGGTTCTCCTGCGCCACCAGCGCCTGCAGCACCTGTACGACAGGGACATCATCCACCACGAGGGTGACGGGTTTTGGCGCTGCGGCCCACAGGGGCTGGCTGAGCGCCAGCAGTAACAGCAATATCCTTAATGTCACTTTTATTCGTTCCTTCTCGTTGCCATGTCCATTGCGTCGGTTCACACAGGTCACCCACATCCACGGTCAGCTGTTGTTGATCCATCTTGCTCACCCGCCAGCCAGGCGGTAAACGTTCATCCCTTTTCACGCGGTGCCAGCGTTGTTGCCCGTCGCGCAAAATGCCGGTATCCGCGCTGCCACTCACCATTCCCTGATATCGCCACCGGGCGAGCTGTCCAGCCGCACAGCTATCCTCCGGAGGCTGGAAGGGATCGCGCATTCCAGTCAGAAACAGCAGCGAACAGAGAATCAGATAGCGCACCTTACTGCGCATGATCGCTCTCCAGTTGCAGGCTCAGGCGTAGCGTTGAGCCCTCAGGTGCAAGGCTAAACGCCCTCACGCTCACCGCCTGCTGCGCCAGACGGGAAAACAGCGCAGGGACATCTGACCATAGCGCATCCAGCACCAGTTCCCCGCCGTTCTGCTGCGGTTTCCAGTGCACCAGCGCGGTTCTCATCTCCTGAAAATCCAGCGGCGAGAAGGGCTGAACGGGCGGCATCTCGCGCTGGGCTGGCGCCACGGGTTGCCGTCCGGCCCCAGGCCACAACGCGGCGTTCAATTGCCTGGCGCGAATGGATAACGCCTCGAGTTCTTCACACTTCAACCCGACGGGCCGGACCAAAAGCCCCCATACCGCCACGGCAATAACCCCGGACAGCACGCACCAGCAACTCACCCGCACAGAAGAGCGGCTTTCTACCCAGCGTTGCAAACGTTGTTCCACGGCCTACCCCCGGCGCTTAAGCTGAAAAGTGAACACCCAGCGGCCCTGTCTATCCTGCTGCAATTCACCAGCAGACCCGAGGCTGAACCCTGCCACCTGTTTCAGCGCATCCGTCATGGCCGCAAGTGCCGGGAGGGCCGAGGCATAACCGCTCACCGTAAGCACAGGCGGTTGATAACGTAACGCTGAAAGCCAGGCTTGTGCTGGCATCACGGCAGAGAGTGACTCCAGTGCCGGTTGCCATGCGACGGGCCGAGACTCCACCCCAGTCGCTGCTGAGGGTGCAGAGGGGCGCTGACGTGTTTTCAGTATTTGCTGCACCGCGTTGATTCCCGCCAGTTCACTCTGTAGCCCACGCAGCTTCACGTCATGGTTCATCCGCAGGCCAAGCCCGACGGTGAACGTCACCAGCAACGAAGCGATAAACAGCACGCCCCAGAAGCGCAGGCAGCGCATCCGGCGCTGCTGTCGCCACGGTAAAAAATTCGCCGTGCTCATTCAGGCACCTCACTCATGGCCAACGCCAGCGCGACGGTAAAATCAGCACCGCACTCGGGTAAGGGAGGCTGGCAGCTGACCAGCAGTTTCCAGGGGTCACGTGTGGCATCGAACTGCACGATGTCATCAGAAGAGAGCGCAAGCAGGGCCGCCAGCTCGGTGACATCTTTCGCTTCTGTGGCGTAGCGCCGTCCCCACTGGTGGCGCATCGCCCACAGCCACTGGTGCCGATCCCGCCAGGCGACGCACTGAGCAGGGGCAACGGCAGGGAGGAGATTCCCTAACGCGCCTGCATCCGGCGTGATAGCCGCTAACCGCAAGCGCAGCGTTTTTGCCAACAACAAAAGGGCATCGACTTCGTTGTTTTGCGCCGCCGTAACATGAAATGTGTTGCTGAACGTGTCCTCCACATAGTCAAAGCACAGCCCGTCAGTGGACATCTCCAGCTCCCGGGACAGCGTGGAACCCACCCAGGAAACCTGCTCGCTGTCACGAAGGGCCATGGACGGGCGCGGCAGTGACCGTTGCAACGTGCGCGCAGCGGGAAATGAGAGGAATACCCGGTGATAATGGGGCAACGCCCGCCGCCAGTCGCGTAACGCGGCAACCAGGTGTTCTGGCTTGAGAATTTTCCCGTCGCGGATAATGCCGTCTGCCAGAGAAACAGCCCACCAGCGCCGTAAACGCCACCCTGACTTTTCTTTGGTCAGCGCTACGATGCGCACCCTATCTTGTTGAATATGAATGCCCGTTTGCCAGGTTTTGAAAGCCATACTTCACGATCTCCTTATCGCCCGTCAGAGTGACGGCTATATCAATGAATCAGGCTTGCCTTTATACTACCGCGCGATTGTTTAGAAACTGCCCAAGTGAAACCAGATGGGAAATCTCCGGTGAAGTTCGTAAAGTATTTATTGATCCTTGCAGTCTGTTGCATTCTGCTGGGAGCAGGCTCGATTTATGGTTTGTACAAATATATTGAGCCGCAGCTACCTGATGTCGCCACGCTTCGTGATGTGCGGCTCCAGATCCCAATGCAGGTCTATAGCGCCGATGGCGAGCTCATGGCGCAATATGGCGAAAAACGCCGTATCCCGCTGACCTTGAAACAAATTCCTCCCGTGATGGTGAACGCTTTTATCGCCACCGAGGACAGCCGTTTTTACGAGCACCACGGCGTCGATCCGGTGGGGATTTTCCGCGCCGCCAGCATTGCGTTGTTCTCCGGTCATGCCTCTCAGGGGGCCAGTACCATTACGCAGCAGCTGGCGCGTAACTTCTTCCTCAGCCCTGAAAAAACGCTGACGCGTAAGATCAAAGAGGTGTTCCTCGCGATCCGCATCGAGCAGTTGCTGAGCAAAGACGAGATCCTTGAGCTTTACCTCAACAAGATTTATCTCGGTTACCGCGCCTATGGCGTTGGCGCTGCTGCGCAGGTGTACTTCGGTAAGCCGGTAGAACAACTCACGCTGAGCGAAATGGCGACCATCGCCGGTCTGCCAAAAGCGCCCTCCACGTTCAACCCGCTCTACTCCATGGACCGTGCAACTGCGCGTCGTAACGTGGTGCTGTCGCGTATGTTGAGCGAAGGCTACATCAGCCAGGCCGAGTACGACCAGGCACGCAGCGATGTTATCGACGCCAACTACCATGCGCCGGAAATCGCCTTCTCCTCACCGTATCTCACCGAGATGGTTCGTCAGGAGATGGTGAACCGCTATGGCGAGAAGGCCTATGAAGACGGCTATCGCGTATACACCACGGTGACCCGCAAAGTTCAGCAGGCGGCACAGCAGGCAGTGCGTAACAACGTGATGGATTACGACATGCGCCACGGCTACCGCGGCCCGTCGAACGTGTTGTGGAAAGTGGGCGAAAGCGCATGGGACAGCAAGAAAATCACCGACTCGCTGAAAACACTGCCAACCTATGGCCCGCTGCTGCCAGCCGTCGTTACGCAGGCCGATCCGCAGGAAGCCATCGCACTGCTGGCAGACGGCACTTCCGTCTCGCTGCGTATGGATGGGATCCGCTGGGCCCGTCCGTATCGCTCTGACACGCTGCAAGGCCCGACGCCGCGCAAAGTGACGGACGCGGTGCAGACGGGTCAGCAAATCTGGGTTCGCCCGGTGGGCGATGCGTGGTGGCTGGCACAGGTGCCAGACGTTAACTCCGCGCTCGTCTCCATTAATCCGCAAAACGGTGCGGTGATGGCGCTGGTCGGCGGGTTTGATTTCAACCAGAGCAAATTTAACCGTGCCACTCAGGCGCTGCGTCAGGTTGGCTCTAACATCAAGCCGTTCCTCTACACTGCCGCGATGGATAAAGGGCTGACGCTCGCCAGTATTCTCAACGACGTACCGATTTCCCGCTGGGATGCCGGTGCGGGTTCTGACTGGCAGCCGAAGAACTCCCCACCGCAATATGCAGGCCCAATCCGTCTTCGTCAGGGTCTGGGACAGTCGAAAAACGTGGTGATGGTTCGCGCCATGCGCGCCATGGGCGTCGACTATGCGGCAGAGTATCTGCAGCGCTTCGGCTTCCCGGCGCAGAATATCGTCCATACCGAATCGCTGGCGCTCGGCTCCGCGTCCTTTACGCCGCTTCAGGTTGCGCGCGGTTATGCGGTAATGACAAACGGTGGATTCCTGATTGATCCGTATTTCATCAGTAAAATTGAGAATGATCAGGGCGGCGTGCTGTTCGAGGCGAAACCGAAAATCGCCTGTGCAGAGTGCGATATTCCGGTCATTTACGGCGATACGCAGAAGTCCAACGTACTTGAAAACAAAGACATGGAAGATGTCGCCATTTCTCAGGAACAGCAGAATTCAGCGGTACCACAGCCTCAGCTGGAGCAGGCTAACCAGGCGCTGGTTGCCCAGACCGGTGCGCAGGAGTATGCCCCACACGTGATCAACACGCCGCTGTCGTTCCTGATTAAGAGCGCGCTGAATACCAATATCTTTGGTGAACCGGGCTGGCAAGGCACCGGCTGGCGTGCCGGACGTGATTTGCAGCGCCGCGACATCGGCGGAAAAACGGGGACCACTAACAGCTCGAAAGATGCATGGTTCTCCGGTTACGGACCGGGTGTGGTCACCTCTGTCTGGATCGGCTTTGACGATCACCGTCGCGATTTGGGTCGTACCACGGCCTCCGGCGCGATCAAAGATCAGATCTCCGGTTACGAAGGCGGCGCGAAGAGTGCGCAACCGGCGTGGGATGCCTACATGAAATCCGTTCTGGAAGGCGTGCCGGAGCAGCCGCTAACGCCTCCGCCGGGCATTGTGACGGTCAACATTGACCGCAACACCGGGCAGCTCGCCAATGGCGGTAACAGTCGTGAAGAGTATTTCATCGAAGGCACGCAGCCAACCAGGCAGGCAGTGCATGAGGTGGGAACAGAAATTATCGATAACGGCGAAACGCACGAGCTGTTTTAAGCATAAAAATGCCCGGTAAAACCGGGCAAAGAAATGTAGGCCGGGTAAGGCGAAGCTGCCACCCGGCTTTTTTATGGCCTACAGTCGCCCCTGCCCCTTCAGCCATTCGCGGACCAGGAACAGCGCGCTCACGTTGCGAGCCTCATTAAAGTCAGGGTCTTCCAGCAGATCCATCAGGTGCGCTAACGGCCAGCGAACCTGCGGCAGCGGCTCTGGCTCATCCCCTTCCAGCGATTCTGGATAGAGATCTTCCGCCACCACGATATTCATTTTGCTGGAAAAATAGGACGGTGCCATGCTCAGTTTTTTCAGGAACGACAGCTCATTCGCGCCAAAACCGACTTCTTCTTTCAGTTCACGGTTCGCGGCTTCGAAAACGGTCTCGCCCGGATCGATCAGTCCCTTGGAGAATCCAAGCTCGTAAGATTCAGTTCCTACAGCGTATTCACGGATCAAGATCAGATGATCGTCAACGATGGGGACAATCATCACCGCTTCACGCGAAGAGGGGCGCATACGTTCGTAAACGCGACGCACACCGTTGCTGAACTCCAGGTCCACACTTTCCACATTAAACAGGCGCGATTTAGCGACGGTTTCAACGCTCAGAATGGTGGGTTTTTGTAGTGGTTTGCTCATCTTGACGGGTCTTTGCTGTGTGAACTGGCGTTATTGTGCGATATGCCGCACGGTTTGGGCAATGTCAATTGTACTTTATTTACATTTATGCAACGTAACTGGAATCAATCCTTAATTCAAAACAAATGTCAAGAGGTTGAAATGTTTCCAGGAATTTGCTGATATCGCGCCATCACAGGCTTTGCTATTATCATCGGTCACTGGGATGCGCTTCAGAATGCTCAAGTTCGACTCCATACTTGCCGATAGCCAACCACAGACTCTCATTCATGTTAAAGGTGCTACTGACTACACCTGTAAGATAAGTAAGATGGGGAAAGCATGAGCACCATTTTGATTGTTCTCGCTGCTATGCTGGCCGCCGCGCTGGTTGCAGGGTGGGCGTACAGGCGTCGCGTACAGCGTCGATATCGACTGCCCTTTTTAAACGCTTTTGCGGGTGCGACGACACGTAAGCTCGCGCCTGAAGAACGCAGCGCCGTTGAACACTACCTCGATAATCTGAACCGCGCCCAGCAGTCGCCGGGGCCAACGGGTGCCAGTACTGCGCCGGTCTCCCTCAATCTTAACGCACAAAGCGACACCGTGCTCTGCGTGACGCGCTCGATCACCCGTTACGGCATTACCACTGACGATCCCAACAAATGGCGTTATTACCTGGATTCTGTCGAGGTCCATCTGCCGCCATTCTGGGAACAGTACATTAATGATGAAAACAGCGTAGAGCTGATTCATACCGACTCCCTGCCGCTGGTTATCTCGCTAAACGGCCATCACCTCAATGAGTACGTGCACGAAGCGCCGCGCTTCGCGCTGGAACGCGCCAGTTCAAAGCAGGCCAGTATTCGCGGTGAAGAGACAGAGCAGATTGAACTGTTGAACATTCGTCAGGAGACGCATGAAGAGTACGCCTTAAGCCGTCCGGATGGTATTCGTGAAGCGGTGCTGATCGTTGCGGCATTCCTGCTCTTTTTCTTCTGCCTGCTCACGCCAGATGTTTTTGTTCCCTGGCTGGCTGGCGGCGCAATCCTGCTCCTGGCGGCCGGATTGTGGGGGCTGTTTGCCCCTCCGACGAAAACGTCGCTGCGTGAAATTCACTGCCTGCGTGGAACGCCAAAGCGCTGGGGTCTCTTCGGCGAAAGCGATCAGGAACACCTCAATAATATCTCGCTCGGTATTATCGACCTTATCTATCCGCGCCACTGGCAGCCGTGGATCGCCCAGGATTTAGGGCATAAAACCGATATCGATATCTACCTCGACCGCCATGTGGTGCGTCAGGGTCGTTATCTGTCCCTGCACGATGAAGTGAAAAACTTCCCGCTTCAGCACTGGCTTCGCAGCACGGTCATTGCTGGCGGCGCAGCGCTGGTCTTTGCGATGCTGCTACTTTTCGTGCCGCTGGATATGCCCATTAAGTTCACCCTGTCATGGATTAAAGGGGCGCAAACGGTTGAAGCCACCAGCGTGAAGCAACTGGAAGACGCCGGCATACGCGTGGGGGATACGCTGCGTCTGCAAGGGACCGGAATGTGTAACATCCATGCGCCCGGCGCATGGAGCACACGTCAAAGCTCGCCGTTTATGCCGTTTGATTGTTCGCAAATTATCTGGAACGATGCGCCTCCGCTGCCGCTGCCTGAATCCGACGTCGTGAATAAAGCCACGGCGCTCACCGAGACGGTCAGCCGCCAGCTGCATCCAAAACCGGATGACGATTCGCGCGTTAGCCCTGCCCTGCGCTCGGCAATTCAGAAATCTGGCATGGTACTGCTGGACGACTTTGGTGAAATCGTCCTGAAAACAGAGGACCTGTGTTCTGCCCAGGACGAGTGCGTGCGGCTTAAAAATGCACTGGTGAATCTCGGGAACAGCAAGGACTGGGATGCACTGGTGAAACGCGCCGAAGCAGGACGCCTGGACGGTGTCAACGTGCTGCTGCGTCCGGTCAGCGCCGAATCTCTGGATAACCTCGTCGCCACCTCCACCGCGCCGTTTGTGATGCGCGAAACCACCCGAGCAGCCCAGGCGTTAAACAGCCCGGCACCGGGCGGCTTTGTGATTGTCAGCGATGAAGGGAGCGATCTGGTTGATCAGCCTTATCCGCAAGTTGCGTTATATGACTACCCGGCTCAGGAGCAGTGGGGAGAGTTCCAGCGCCTTGCTCAGATGCTGATGCAAACGCCGTTCAGTGCGGAAGGGATCGTCACACGTATCTTCACAGACGCCAATGGCACACGCCATGTCGACCTACACCGGATGCCGGATAGCGCAGGATTGTGGCGTTATATCGGTACATCCCTGCTGATGATGGCGATGCTGGCATGCATTTTCTGGAACGGCTTTATGGCCTTGCGCCGCTATCAACGTTCGCGCACCCGGCTTGCTGAGATTCAGCAGTATTACGATAATTGCCTCAATCCTAAGCTCATCTCATCCTCTGAGAGCCTGATCGGATAACGTCACTGCGCGGCAAGTTGTGCTACCCTGTCGCGCACGTTTCTTCTGGCTGGAGTTCCCCTAAATGCATCTTGATATTGCCTGGCAGGAGGTCGATACCGTCCTGCTGGATATGGACGGCACGCTGCTCGATCTCGCCTTTGATAACTTTTTCTGGCAAAAGCTGGTGCCGGAAACCTATGGCGAGCAGCAGGGTATCTCTCCGGCAGAAGCGCAGGAATTCATTCGTTCGCAATATAGCGCCGTGCAGCATACGCTAAACTGGTACTGTCTGGACTACTGGAGCGAGCGCCTCGGTTTGGATATTTGTGCCATGACCACCGCCCAGGGACCACGCGCCGTGCTGCGCGACGATACGGTGCCGTTCCTGGATGCCCTGAAAGCCAGCGGCAAGCGCCGTATTTTGCTGACTAACGCGCATCCTCATAATCTGGCCGTGAAGCTGGAGCATACGGGTCTGGCGTCACACCTTGATTTATTACTTTCCACCCACACATTTGGTTATCCGAAAGAGGATCAGCGGTTGTGGCATGCGGTGGCGGAAGAGACCGGTTTGCAGCCGGAACGTACGCTGTTTATTGATGACAGCGAGCCGATTCTGGATGCCGCCGCGACGTTTGGCATTCGCTATTGTCTGGGCGTGACCAATCCTGATTCCGGACTGGCTGAAAAAAGCTACCTGCGGCATCCGGGGCTGAACGACTATCGCCGGATGATCCCCTCACTCACCGTGAAGGAGACGCCATGAAAGAAAAACCCTCTGATGGGGTAAGACTGGATAAATGGCTATGGGCGGCCCGGTTTTATAAAACGCGTGCCCTTGCCCGTGAAATGGTTGACGGCGGCAAAGTGCATTACAACGGTCAGCGCAGCAAGCCGAGCAAGCTGGTTGAGCTGAATGCCACCTTAACGCTGCGCCAGGGTAATGATGAAAAAACGGTAGTGATTAAAGCCATTACCGAACAGCGACGTCCCGCAACCGAAGCCACACTGCTTTATGAAGAGACGGCTGAAAGCATTGAAAAGCGTGAGAAAACCGCGCTGGCGCGCAAAATGAACGCGCTGACGATGCCTCACCCGGACCGGCGACCGGATAAAAAAGAGCGCCGCGATCTGATGAAATTTAAACACGGTGAGACCGAGTAACCCTCACCCGCACGAGAGATGAAAATGGCCCAACACGACCAATTACACCGCTATCTGTTTGAACAATTCGCCGTGCGCGGCGAGCTGGTCACCGTATCCGAAACCTGGAAACAGATTCTGGAAAACCACAACTACCCGCTGCCGGTGAAAACCCTGTTGGGCGAACTGCTGGTTGCCACCAGCCTGCTGACCGCCACGCTGAAATTCGCTGGCGATATCACCGTGCAGCTGCAGGGTGATGGCCCGATGACGCTGGCGGTGATCAACGGCAACAACCAGCAGCAGATGCGCGGCGTGGCGCGCGTTCAGGGCGAAGTCCCTGAAAATGCTGATCTCAAAACGCTGGTGGGCAATGGCTACCTGGTGATCACCATCTCCCCGGAGGAAGGTGAGCGCTATCAGGGCGTGGTCGGTCTGGAAGGCGACACCCTGGCAGCCTGCCTGGAAGACTACTTCATGCGTTCTGAACAGCTGCCAACGCGTCTGTTCATCCGCACCGGTGAAGTGGACGGCCAGCCTGCTGCGGGCGGTATGCTGCTGCAGGTTCTGCCTGCGCAGGATGCACAGACCAATGATTTCGAACACCTGGCGACCCTGACCGAAACCGTCAAAGCGGAAGAGCTCTTCAACCTGTCGGCGACAGACGTGCTGTGGCGTCTGTACCACGAAGAAGAAGTCACGGTTTACGACCCGCAGGCGGTGGAGTTTAAGTGCACCTGCTCACGCGAACGCTGCGCTGGGGCACTGAAAACCCTGCCGGATGAAGAGATCGACAGCATCATGGCAGAAGACGGTGAAATCGATATGCACTGTGACTACTGCGGTACGCACTACGTGTTCAATTCGATGGATATCGCCGAAATCCGCAATAACGCCTCCCCGGCGGACCCGCAGGTTCACTAAACCTCTTTCACCCCTCACCCTACCCTCTCCCCACAGGGGAGAGGGTGTATGAGTTCCCTCTCCCCTGTGGGGAGAGGGTTAGGGTGAGGGGGAAAACCTCCCCAAGCTGAATCGTTTTCATAATGTAACTCTTACGTAATTTTCCTACATGTATGCGATTACATTCACATTCTTCCGGTTAAATTCACCAGCAATTAACCTTTTAAGAACATTTTCCCCAACCAAAAAGCGATTCCTGCGATAATCTGCCCGCCCTGTGACTGGAGTCGCAGCGTTTTCCGTTAGTAAGGGTTTTGTCCAGATACGTAAATCTATGAGCCCCGTCGCGGTTAACAACCCCAGAAAAACCCTACAATTTCAGGCAGTACATATTGGCTAAGGAGCAGTGATATGCGTGTTAATGGTTTAACCCCGCAAGATCTCAAGGCTTATGGTATTCACGACGTCCAGGAAGTGGTCTACAACCCCGATTACGATACGCTGTATCAGGAAGAGCTCAATCCAGCACTGGAAGGATACGAGCGAGGTGTGTTGACAAACCTTGGTGCTATCGCCGTCGATACCGGTATTTTTACCGGTCGTTCGCCGAAAGATAAGTATATCGTCCGAGACGAAACCACCCGCGATACGCTGTGGTGGGCTGATAAGGGCAAAGGGAAGAACGACAACAAACCGCTCTCCCCGGAGACCTGGCAGCATCTGAAAGGGCTCGTCACTCACCAACTCTCCGGCAAGCGCCTGTTCATTGTCGACGCTTTTTGCGGCGCTAACGCCGACACCCGACTTTCCGTGCGTTTCATTACCGAAGTGGCCTGGCAGGCGCATTTCGTGAAAAACATGTTTATTCGTCCGACCGACGAAGAGCTGCAGGACTTCACCCCGGATTTCATCGTGATGAACGGTGCGAAATGCACGAATCCACAGTGGAAAGAGCAGGGCCTGAACTCCGAAAACTTTGTTGCCTTCAACCTGACCGAGCGTATCCAGCTGATTGGCGGTACCTGGTACGGCGGCGAGATGAAGAAAGGCATGTTCTCGGTCATGAACTACCTGCTTCCGCTGCGCGGTATCGCCTCCATGCACTGCTCGGCTAACGTCGGTGAAAAAGGCGACGTGGCGGTATTCTTCGGTCTTTCCGGCACCGGGAAAACCACCCTGTCCACCGATCCAAAACGTCGTCTGATTGGTGATGACGAACACGGCTGGGATGACGACGGCGTATTCAACTTTGAAGGCGGCTGCTACGCGAAGACCATTCGCCTGTCTGAAGAGGCCGAGCCGGATATCTTCCACGCGATCCGTCGCGACGCGCTGCTGGAAAACGTCACCGTACGTGCCGACGGCTCCATCGACTTCGACGATGCGTCGAAAACGGAAAACACCCGCGTCTCTTACCCGATCTACCACATCGACAATATCGTGAAGCCGGTGTCGAAAGCGGGTCATGCCACGAAGGTGATTTTCCTGACGGCGGATGCGTTCGGCGTGCTGCCGCCGGTTTCCCGCCTGACCGCCAGCCAGACGCAGTACCACTTCCTCTCGGGCTTTACCGCCAAGCTGGCGGGTACCGAACGCGGCGTGACGGAGCCAACCCCAACCTTCTCCGCCTGCTTCGGCGCAGCCTTCCTGTCGCTGCACCCGACGCAGTACGCTGAAGTGCTGGTAAAACGCATGCAGGCATCCGGCGCGCAGGCGTACCTGGTGAACACCGGCTGGAACGGTACCGGCAAACGTATCTCTATCAAAGATACCCGTGCGATTATCGACGCCATTCTGGATGGTTCTCTGGACGACGCCGAAACCTTCACGCTGCCGATGTTTGACCTGGCGATCCCAACGTCGCTGCCGGGTGTGGATACGCATATCCTCGACCCACGCAACACGTACGGTTCGCCGGAGCAGTGGCGCGAGAAGGCGGAATCGCTGGCGAAGCTGTTTATCGAGAACTTCGAGAAGTATACCGATACCCCGGCGGGTGCTGCGCTGGTGAGCGCGGGACCAAGGTAAAAGCAAAAAGGCAACGCAAGTTGCCTTTTTTAATGTTTTCTCCCTCTCCCCGTGGGAGAGGGCCCGGGGTGAGGGCATCAGACCGCAGAGACCGCATTTTGCCGGGTGGCGGCTTCGCCTTACCCGACCTACAAAAAAGGGTGGCTAGTGCCACCCTTTTTTCAACTCTCTTTCACCTGCCCCCGCGTGACCGGAACCGGCAACCAGGCGCGAATGCTCAACCCTCCCCGCTCGCTGGTACCAATCTCCAGCAACCCGTTATGGTTATCCACAATTCGCTGCACGATCGCCAGGCCTAAGCCCGTTCCGCTGGTGCTGCGCGCGCTGTCGCCACGCACAAACGGCTGGAACAGATGCTTACGCTGCTCGGGCTTGATGCCCGGACCGTCGTCTTCCACCTGGAACCAGGCGCGGTTGAGCTCAGAGCCGCTGCTGACCTTAATCCAGCCGTTGCCGTAGCGGGCCGCGTTGACCACCATGTTCGCCACTGCACGTTTGATGGAGAGCGGGTGCATACGCACCTGAATTTCCCCGGCCTGAAGGTCAGTTTCAATCTCACGCTCGTAGCCGCTTTCCGCCGCCACCACTTCGCCCAGCACCGCGTTCAGGTCAGCCATCTCCATCGGCATCTCCTGCCCGGTACGCAGGTAATCGATGAACTGCTCAATGATGGCATTACACTCTTCGATGTCCTTGTTAATGGACTCGGCAAGGTAACCGTCCTCTTCCCCCATCATCTCCGTCGCCAGACGAATACGCGTCAGCGGCGTGCGCAGGTCATGGCTGACGCCCGCCATCAGCAGCGTACGGTCATCCGCCAGCTGCTTCACGCCTGCCGCCATATGGTTAAAGGCGCGCGTTACCGAGCGCACTTCTGAGGCGCCATACTCGCGCAGCGGAGGGGGAATAATCCCTTTACCGACCTGCAGCGCCGCGTGCTCCAGGTCGACCAGCGGTCGGTTCTGGATACGGATAAACAGCCACGCGCCGCCTATCGCCAGCAGCATGATAGCCAGGGTGTAGCGGAACAGCGGCGAGAAGTCGCCCTGATGGATTTCGGTCAGCGGGACGCGCACCCAGATGTTGGGTGAGAGCCAGGTTTTCAGCCAGACAACCGGTGAGCTCTTATTGACCTCAACGCGCACTTCCGTCGGGCCGCCAAGCTGCTGCGCCATCTGCTGGCTGAGGAATTCGTAGTGCTGCGCCCAGCGCAGGCCAGCGTCTTCTGCCGCTTCGTTGGAGTAGAGCGAAATGCCCAGCTCACGGTAGATTTCACGACGAAACGCCGGGGGAACAACCAGCTGCGTGCCGTCCTCCAGCTGCAGCTTATCGGTCATCAGCATACGGACTTCGTAGGCAAGGACCTTATTAAACTGCTGGAGGCTCGGCAGGATCGCAAAGTTCAGCACCACCAGATAGGTCGTCACCAGGCTGACGAACAGCAGGGTGACGATCAGTAACAGGGTGCGGGCAAACGAGCTGCGCGGCGAGAAGCGCATTCGCCTCATGCTTTAGAGCCGTCCGGCACGAACACGTAGCCCAGACCCCATACGGTCTGAATATAGCGAGGATGCGCCGGATCTTCTTCCACCATGCGGCGCAGGCGGGAGATCTGCACGTCAATGGAGCGTTCCATTGCGGAGTATTCGCGACCGCGCGCCAGGTTCATCAGCTTGTCGCGGGAGAGCGGCTCACGCGGGTGGCTGACCAGCGCTTTCAGGACGGCAAACTCACCGCTGGTCAGCGGCATAGGCTCGTCTTCACGGAACATCTCACGGGTGCCGAGGTTCAGCTTGAACTTGCCGAAGGCGATGACGGCTTCTTCCTGTGACGGTGCGCCAGGCAGTTCGTTCGCCTGACGGCGCAGCACAGCGCGAATACGCGCCAGCAGCTCGCGCGGGTTAAACGGTTTTGGAATGTAGTCGTCCGCGCCGATTTCGAGGCCCACGATACGGTCAACCTCTTCGCCCTTCGCCGTCACCATAATGATCGGCATCGGGTTGCTCTGGCTGCGCAGACGGCGGCAAATGGAAAGCCCGTCTTCGCCAGGCAGCATCAGGTCGAGCACCATCAGGTGAAAAGATTCACGGGTCAGCAGACGGTCCATCTGCTCAGCGTTCGCGACGCTACGAACCTGGAAGCCCTGCTCGGTCAGATAACGCTCAAGCAGCGCGCGCAGGCGCATGTCGTCATCCACGACCAGAATTTTGTAGTTCTCTTGCATTGTGTGTACTCCCAAAGGTTCGGATAGTCTTTGTAACAGCGTATTCTAAAAAAGTGCACGTATTCGACCAGCTAATTCTGGTATAAATTCTAGTCGAAATTGTTACAAAGCATATTTAACAGCAGCTTATCTGCTCATTTCATCACATAAATCATTATTAATCCTGTCTGTTACACTGTGAGCTACGTATTGTGCGCAAGACAGTAAACCGGCAGCAAAGGCTTCACCATGAAAACGCCCCTGATCACCCGCGAAGGGTACGAGAAACTCAAAAAAGAGATGGATTACCTGTGGCGCGAAGAGCGTCCTGAAGTGACCAAAAAGGTGACCTGGGCCGCAAGCCTGGGCGATCGCAGCGAAAATGCGGACTACCAGTACAATAAAAAGCGACTGCGTGAGATCGACCGCCGGGTTCGCTACCTGACAAAGTGCCTTGAGAACCTGAAAATTGTCGATTACTCCCCGCAACAGGAGGGCAAAGTATTCTTCGGCGCGTGGGTTGAAATCGAAAACGATGACGGCAACACCCTGCGGTTTCGTATTGTTGGCTACGATGAAATTTTTGGTCGTAAGGATTACATCTCCATCGACTCCCCGATGGCCCGCGCGCTGCTGAAAAAGGAAGTGGGCGATCTGGCCGTCGTTCAGACCCCTTCCGGCGAAGCCAGCTGGTACGTGAACGAAATCGAGTACGTTAAATAGTCCGAGAGCGCCCTCCCCGGCTGGCATTTTGCCGTGTCAGCCCGTATAACTATCCCCTGATTTTTCGACTCAACAGATGATAAAGCCATGATGAAAGATTCGCTCTGCCGCATTATTGCGGGTGATATTCAGGCCAGAGCCGAACAGGTAGAAGCTGCCGTTCGCCTGCTTGATGAAGGGAACACCGTGCCGTTTATTGCACGCTATCGTAAGGAAGTCACCGGTGGTCTGGATGACACACAGCTGCGTAACCTGGAGACACGTCTGGGTTATCTGCGCGAGCTGGAAGAACGTCGTCAGGCGATCCTGAAATCCATCGGCGAACAGGGCAAGCTGACCAGCGAGCTGGAAAACGCCATCAATGGCACCCTGAGCAAAACAGAATTAGAAGATCTCTATCTGCCGTATAAACCGAAGCGTCGCACGCGCGGGCAGATTGCGATTGAAGCGGGCCTTGAGCCGCTGGCCGACCTGCTGTGGAACGAGCCTTCTCACGACCCGGAAACCGAAGCGGCCAAATTTATCGACGCTGATAAAGGCGTAGCGGACACCAAGGCCGCCCTCGACGGCGCACGCTACATTCTGATGGAGCGGTTCTCTGAAGACGCCGCCCTGCTCGCCAAAGTGCGTGATTACCTGTGGAAAAACGCCCACATCGTCTCTACCGTGGTGGCGGGCAAAGAGGAAGAAGGCGCGAAATTCCGCGACTACTTCGATCATCACGAACCGATTTCTACCGCGCCGTCGCACCGCGCGCTGGCGATGTTCCGCGGCCGCAACGAAGGCGTGCTCCAGCTCTCCCTGAATGCAGACCCGCAGTTTGACGAGCCGCCGAAAGAGAGCCACTGCGAGCAGATCATTATCGGTCACCTCGGCCTGCGCCTGAACAACGCCCCGGCGGACAGCTGGCGTAAAGGCGTGGTGAGCTGGACCTGGCGGATCAAGGTGCTGATGCACCTCGAAACCGAGCTGATGGGCACCGTGCGCGAGCGCGCCGAAGACGAAGCGATCAACGTCTTCGCCCGTAACCTGCACGACCTGCTGATGGCCGCCCCGGCCGGCCTGCGCGCGACCATGGGCCTCGACCCGGGCCTGCGTACCGGCGTGAAGGTTGCCGTCGTTGACGGCACCGGCAAGCTTGTCGCTACCGACACCATTTACCCGCACACCGGTCAGGCAGCAAAAGCCGCCGTCGTGGTGGCGGCGCTGTGCGAGAAGTACAACGTGGAACTGGTCGCCATCGGCAACGGTACGGCCTCACGCGAAACCGAACGTTTCTATCTCGACGTGCAGAAACAGTTCCCGAAAGTGACGGCGCAGAAAGTGATCGTCAGCGAAGCGGGCGCATCCGTCTATTCCGCGTCCGAGCTGGCGGCGCTGGAGTTCCCGGACCTGGACGTTTCCCTGCGCGGCGCGGTTTCTATCGCACGCCGCCTGCAGGATCCGCTGGCCGAACTCGTGAAGATCGACCCGAAATCCATCGGCGTAGGCCAGTATCAGCACGATGTGAGTCAGACGCAGCTGGCGCGCAAGCTGGATGCGGTGGTGGAAGACTGCGTAAACGCCGTCGGCGTGGACCTGAACACCGCCTCCGTTCCTCTGCTGACCCGCGTGGCGGGCTTAACACGCATGATGGCGCAGAACATCGTCTCCTGGCGCGATGAGAACGGTCAGTTCCAGAACCGTCAGCAGCTGCTGAAGGTGAGCCGTCTGGGACCAAAAGCCTTTGAACAGTGCGCAGGCTTCCTGCGCATCAACCACGGCGATAACCCGCTCGATGCCTCTACCGTTCACCCGGAAGCCTACCCGGTTGTGGAGCGCATTCTGGCCGCAACCCAACAGGCGCTGAAAGACCTGATGGGCGACAGCAGCGCGCTGCGTAACCTGAAAGCATCGGATTTCACCGACGAACAGTTCGGCGTACCGACGGTCACCGACATCATCAAAGAGCTGGAAAAACCGGGCCGCGATCCGCGTCCTGAGTTCAAAACGGCGACCTTTGCTGACGGCGTGGAGACCATGAACGACCTGCTGCCCGGCATGGTACTGGAAGGTGCGGTCACCAACGTCACCAACTTTGGCGCGTTTGTGGATATCGGCGTGCACCAGGATGGCCTTGTCCACATTTCTTCCCTCGCCGACAAGTTCGTTGAAGACCCGCACACCGTGGTCAAAGCGGGCGACATCGTGAAGGTGAAAGTGCTGGAAGTGGATCTGCAGCGCAAGCGTATCGCCCTGACCATGCGCCTGGACGAGCAGCCGGGCGAAACCAACGCGCGCCGCGGCGGCAACGGCGGTGGCCGCGAGCAGCAGCGTCCAGCGGCCAAAGCGGCAAAACCGCGCGGACGTGACGCACAGCCTGCGGGCAACAGCGCGATGATGGATGCGCTGGCGGCGGCAATGGGGAAGAAACGCTAAGGTAATAAATATCCCCCCTCACCCTAACCCTCTCCCCAGAGGGGAGAGGGTACCCATCGAGCCCCTCGCCCCTCTGGGGAGAGGGGTTGGGGTGAGGGGAATAAAATCATATCGAAATATATGAAACCGATTGCATATCCATATTTAAACCACGAATTATCACCTCATTAACAAATACTCTTCTTTTTATTTCCACCTCAATTTTATAAATATTGAGCAAGGTCAATCTGACCGCAAATTAATACGATTAACAACATTCCGTCACAGTTTTAATATTGCTGATAAAAACTATTCTCATTATCATCATTGTGTAGATTATTTAACCTCTCGTGGGATCAGGCGCTATGCAATTCACTCCAGACAGTGCATGGAAAATTACCGGTTTTACTCGTGAAATTAGCCCTGCCTATCGGCAAAAGCTCTTGTCATTAGGCATGCTACCCGGCTCGTCATTCCAGGTGGTACGCGTGGCCCCGCTGGGCGACCCTGTCCATATCGAAACCCGACGCGTCAATCTGGTACTACGTAAGAAAGACCTCGCCTTAATTGAAGTCGAAGCGTTATCTCAATAACAAGCCAGCGGTTCAGTGAGTCTATTACAATGAAAAAATTAACTATTGGCTTAATTGGCAATCCTAATTCCGGCAAGACAACCTTATTTAATCAGTTAACCGGTGCGCGCCAGCGCGTTGGCAACTGGGCAGGCGTGACGGTTGAACGCAAAGAAGGCCAGTTCACGACGACAGACAATCAGGTCACGCTGGTCGATCTGCCTGGCACCTATTCGCTCACCACGATTTCATCCCAGACCTCGCTCGATGAGCAGATCGCCTGCCACTATATTCTGAGCGGCGACGCGGATATGCTCATCAACGTGGTGGATGCGTCCAACCTTGAGCGCAATCTCTATCTGACGCTGCAGCTGCTTGAGCTGGGTATTCCCTGCATCGTGGCGCTTAACATGCTTGATATCGCAGAGAAGCAGAAATTGCGCATCGACGTCGATGCCCTCTCCGCCCGACTGGGCTGCCCGGTGGTTCCGCTGGTCTCTACCCGCGGGCGCGGCATTGACGCCCTGAAGCTGTCCGTTGACCGCCATGCAGGCAACGCCGACGTTGAACTGGTGCACTACGCGCAGCCGCTGCTTCGCGAAGCCAGCCAACTGGCGGAAGAGATGGACACCGCCATGCCTGTCAGACAGCGTCAATGGCTCGGCCTGCAGATGCTGGAAGGTGATATCTACAGCCGCGCCTATGCCGGTGACGCGGCAGATAAACTCGACGTCGCGCTCGCACGCCTTAGCGATGAACTGGACGACCCCGCCCTGCACATCGCGGATGCCCGTTATCAGGCCATCGCCGCGATTTGCGACGTGGTCAGTAACGCCCTGACGGCAGAGCCCAGCCGCTTTACCGCCGCCGTTGATAAGATTGTGCTCAACCGCTTCCTCGGTTTGCCGATCTTCCTGCTGGTGATGTACCTGATGTTCCTGCTCGCCATTAACATCGGCGGCGCGCTCCAGCCTGTCTTTGATGCCGGTTCCGTGGCGATCTTCGTGCACGGTATCCAGTGGCTGGGCTACACCCTGCACTTCCCGGAATGGCTGACCATCTTCCTCGCCCAGGGGATTGGCGGCGGTATCAACACCGTGCTGCCGCTGGTACCGCAGATCGGTATGATGTACCTGTTCCTCTCCTTCCTCGAAGACTCCGGCTATATGGCTCGCGCGGCGTTCGTGATGGATCGCCTGATGCAGGCGCTGGGGCTGCCGGGTAAATCCTTCGTGCCGCTGATTGTTGGCTTCGGTTGTAACGTGCCGTCGGTGATGGGTGCACGTACGCTGGATGCACCGCGTGAACGGCTGATGACCATTATGATGGCGCCATTTATGTCCTGCGGGGCGCGTCTGGCCATCTTTGCGGTCTTTGCCGCCGCTTTCTTTGGTCAGCAGGGCGCGCTGGCGGTCTTCTCGCTGTACGTGCTCGGCATCGTGATGGCGATCCTGACCGGTCTGATGCTGAAGCACACCATTATGCGCGGTGAAGCGTCACCGTTTGTGATGGAGCTGCCGGTCTACCACATACCGCATCTGAAAAGCCTGGCAATTCAGACCTGGCAGCGCCTGAAAGGCTTCGTGCTGCGCGCCGGTAAGGTGATTGTCATCGTCAGTATCTTCCTGAGCGCGCTGAACAGCTTCACGTTGAGCGGGCAAGCGGCAGATAACATCAACGACTCCGCGCTGGCCTCCGTCAGCCGTGTCATCACGCCGGTGTTCAAACCGATTGGCGTGCATGAGGATAACTGGCAGGCGACCGTGGGCCTGTTCACCGGCGCGATGGCGAAAGAGGTGGTTGTCGGCACGCTGAACACCCTTTACACCGCCGAGAATATCCAGGAAGCGGAATTTAACCCGGCGGAGTTTCACCTCGGCGACGAGCTGCTCGGCGCGGTGGAAGAGACCTGGCAGAGCCTGAAAGACACCTTCAGCCTGAGCGTGCTGGCGAACCCGATTGAGGCCAGCAAAGGCGACGGCGAAATGGCGACCGGCGCCATGGGCGTGATGAGCGAGAAATTCGGCAGTGCGTCAGCGGCCTACAGCTACCTCATCTTCGTGTTGCTGTACATTCCGTGCATCTCGGTGATGGGGGCGATTGCCCGTGAGTCCAGCCGCGGCTGGATGGGCTTCTCCATTCTGTGGGGGTTGAATATCGCTTACTCCCTGGCGACGGTGTTCTATCAGACCGTAAACTTCAGCCAGCACCCGCGTTACAGCCTGGTCTGCATCCTGGCGGTGATCCTGTTTAACGTGATAGTGATTGGCCTGCTGCGTCGGGCGCGGAGCCGCGTTGATATCAACCTGCTGGCGACGCGTAAAACCCCGACCTCCTGCTGCAACAGCCCGGCTGGCGACTGTCACTAAGGGGCAAACAGATGGCGTCGTTGATTCAGGTTCGTGATTTACTGGCGTTACAGGGGCGCATGGAGGCAAAGCAGCTGAGCCTCAGCCTGCATACGCCCCAGCCGATGATCGATGCCATGCTGGAAAGACTCGAAGCGATGGGAAAGGCCGAGCGTATTCAGGAAGAGCCGGACGGTTGTTTGTCCGGCAGCTGTAAACGTTGCCCGGAAGGGAAAGCCTGCCTCAGGGAGTGGTGGACACTGCGCGAATAAAGCCGGACAGCGCCGAACAAAACTCGCCGGGGTGCGAGATAAACGGCGCGTGTGCCGCTTTGGCAACCACCAGCGATTGGCTCTCCGGCCACAGGTCATCCAGCAGCGGAACCACCTTGCGCGGCACCAGCCCGTCCAGATAACCATAAATACGCAGATGCGGGACCGCCAGCGACGCCAGTGGTTCACGCAGATCGACCGTTTTCAGGATCTCAAGCCCCCCGTTAAGCACCTCAACGTCAGGCATCGGCAGCGAAAGCACGGTCTGTTTCAGCGTGCGCGCGTCCTGACGCGCGGTGTCTGTTCCCATCGTCTGCAGCGCGAGAAAACGTTCCACCGTCCGCTGAAAGTCTTCGCTTAGCTGCTGCTGGAATCCGGCCAGCACTTCAGGCTTGATCCCCGGCCACGCGTCCTGCGCGCTAAAGCACGGTGACGAGGCCACGGTAACCAGCGCGCTCACGCGCCCGGGGTTATCCAGCGCAATTTTGCTTGCCACCAGCCCACCCAGGCTCCAGCCCAGCCAGACGGCGCTTTGCGGCGCGGCATCCAAAACCTGCTGCGCCATCTCATCAAGCGACATCGCGCCAAAGCCGCGGCTGCGGCCATAGCCCGGCAAATCCACCAAATGAAGTGTAAATTGCGAGGCGAGTTCCTCACTTACGCAACGCCACACTTCAGCATTCAGTCCCCATCCGTGCAGCAGCACAAGATGACAATTTCCCGTCCCGACGGTCTGCCACCACAGCGTCTTCATCAGCTATCGTTCTCTTTTTTTACATGGAGGTTGCCTATGCTAACAGTGCCCGGCTTGTGCTGGCTATGCCGAATGCCGCTTGCGCTCAGCGCGTGGGGGATTTGTTCCGTCTGTACCCGCTCGCTGGAAGGACGCATCGTGGGGTGTCCGCAATGTGGGTTACCGGCGGTCAGCCTGGCGATCCCCTGTGGCCGCTGCCTGAAAAAAGCGCCGCCGTGGCAAGCGCTTGTGGCGGTGGATAATTATGTTCCGCCGCTCAGCCTGCTTATCCACGCGCTGAAGTTTTCCCACCAAAGCATACTGGCGACGCCCCTTGCCCGCCTGCTGCTTCTCGCCGTTTTGCAGGCGCGACGAACGCGCGCGCTGCCACGGGTCGACATGCTGATGAATGTCCCCCTGCACCACCGTCGTCACTGGCGGCGCGGCTATAACCAAAGCGACCTGCTCTGTCGTCCGCTCGCCCGCTGGCTTGGATGCCGTTACGCTGCCTCCGCGCTCAGGCGCGTGCAGGCAACCGCAATACAACATCAGCTCAGCGCGCGGCTTCGCAAAAGGAACCTGAAAAATGCCTTCCGCCTTGAATTGCCGGTTCACGGCCTCCATATCGCGCTTGTGGATGACGTCGTCACCACGGGCAGTACCGTTGCTGAACTTTCCCGACTGCTTTTGCAAAGCGGCGCCGCGTCGGTTCAGGTATGGTGTCTGTGCCGTACCTTGTAGCCCTTCTTCAATGGGCGTATGATTATACCCAGGTAATTTAGTCAACTATTAGGCCAAAGCTATGATCCGTATTTCCGATTCTGCACAAGCGCACTTTGCCAAATTGCTGGCAAATCAGGAAGAAGGGACGCAGATCCGCGTGTTTGTGATCAATCCAGGCACCCCGAATGCAGAATGTGGTGTCTCGTATTGTCCTCCGGACGCTGTGGAAGCAACTGACACTGCCCTTAAATTTGAACAGCTCACCGCGTACGTCGATGAACTGAGCGCGCCGTATCTTGACGATGCGGAAATCGACTTTGTTACAGACCAACTGGGTTCTCAACTGACCCTGAAAGCACCGAACGCGAAAATGCGTAAAGTGTCTGACGATGCCCCGCTGATGGAGCGCGTTGAGTATCTGCTGCAATCGCAGATCAACCCACAGCTGGCAGGACACGGTGGCCGTGTAACCCTGATGGAAATCACGGAAGACGGTCTGGCGATCCTGCAGTTCGGCGGCGGCTGTAATGGCTGTTCTATGGTCGACGTGACCCTGAAGGAAGGGATCGAGAAGCAGCTGCTGAACGAATTCCCGGAACTGAAGGGCGTGCGCGATCTGACCGAGCACCAGCGCGGCGAGCACTCTTACTACTAATTCAGTCCCCGTCTGTACCGCCCGGTGACGCTGCGCTTACCGGGCCTACAAAGACAGCGCGGTTTGATGCCCTCACCCTTGCCCTCTCCCACAGGGAGAGGGAACAAACACTAAAACCGGCAACATGCGTTGCCGTTTTGCCTTTACCTCCCCTCCATATGTTGACCTGCATCTCATAATTTAAATTTTACCTGCCTGGGTGATTCTCAATCACATAATGTTACCCGTATCATTCTCGTGGGCACTCAACACCCTTATAACAGCCGACTAAACTTAATGGTTTCGCAGGCATCAGTATGAGTGCCGTTAACGCTCTGTTCCCAGTTGGGACAATCGGAATTTGTCGTTGAAACAATGACGTTACCCATAACAATTCAAAGGCCAGGTAAATCATGCCATTAGTCATCGTCGCTATCGGTGTTGTGTTATTACTGCTCTTGATGATCCGTTTCAAAATGAACGGATTTATCGCTTTGGTTCTGGTGGCACTTGCAGTCGGTCTGATGCAAGGGATGCCGCTGGTGAAAGTCATCAGCTCGATTAAAGCCGGTGTCGGCGGCACGCTCGGCAGCCTGGCGTTGATCATGGGCTTCGGCGCCATGCTCGGCAAAATGCTGGCGGACTGCGGGGGTGCGCAGCGTATTGCCACCACCCTGATTGCCAAATTCGGTAAACAGCACATTCAGTGGGCCGTGGTGTTAACCGGTTTTACCGTCGGTTTCGCGCTGTTCTATGAAGTGGGCTTCGTGCTGATGCTGCCGCTGGTGTTCACCATCGCCGCTGCGGCAAACATCCCGCTGCTGTATGTCGGTGTGCCAATGGCTGCAGCGCTGTCCGTGACCCACGGCTTCCTGCCGCCGCACCCGGGTCCAACCGCTATCGCCACCATCTTCCACGCGGATATGGGTAAAACACTGCTGTTCGGTACGATTCTGGCGATCCCAACCGTGATTCTGGCAGGCCCGGTTTATGCCCGCTTCCTGAAAGGCATTGATAAGCCGATTCCGGAAGGTTTGTACAGCGCCAAAACCTTCACCGAAGAAGAGATGCCTGGCTTTGGCGTCAGCGTCTGGACCTCTCTGGTGCCGGTGATACTGATGGCGATGCGTGCTGTCGCTGAGATGGTTCTGCCAAAAGGTCACGCGTTTCTGCCCGTTGCGGAGTTCCTGGGTGACCCGGTGATGGCCACGCTGATTGCGGTGCTGATCGCGATGTTCACCTTCGGTCTGAACCGTGGCCGCTCGATGGATCAGATCAACGACACGCTGACCTCTTCCATCAAAATCATTGCCATGATGCTCCTGATCATCGGCGGTGGCGGTGCGTTCAAGCAGGTTCTGGTCGACAGCGGCGTGGACAAATACATCGCGTCCATGATGCATGCCACCAACCTTTCCCCACTGTTTATGGCATGGTTTATCGCCGCCGTTCTGCGTATCGCGCTGGGTTCTGCAACCGTTGCGGCCATCACGGCAGGCGGTATCGTTGCCCCGCTGATTGCGACCACGGGCGTAAGCCCTGAGCTGATGGTTATCGCGGTCGGTTCCGGTAGCGTGATTTTCTCTCACGTTAACGACCCTGGTTTCTGGCTGTTCAAGGAGTACTTCAACCTGACTATCGG
The DNA here is from genome assembly GCF_025244905.1 of Enterobacter mori. NCBI lineage: Bacteria > Pseudomonadati > Pseudomonadota > Gammaproteobacteria > Enterobacterales > Enterobacteriaceae > Enterobacter > Enterobacter mori. The sequence continues at coordinate 4,392,413 of NZ_CP104285.1, forward strand.
TGAAACCATCAAGTCCTGGTCCGCGCTGGAAACCATTATTTCGGTGTGTGGTCTGGTCGGGGTGCTGCTGCTGAATATGGTGGTCTGATAAAAAAAAGCCGGGTGGCGCTGACGCTTACCCGGCCTACATTCTATTCCCTCTCCCTCTGGGAGAGGGTTAGGGTGAGGGTGAAACTACCGCTTCTTACCCACCGCCCTTCTGCGCTTGTCCAAATCCTTAATCAGCCTGTTCACCCCATCATCGGCAAACATCTTCTCAAGCGTTGTGGACAGCTTGCGACGCCAGTTCTTGTACTGATAGCTGGTGCCCGGGATGTTCACCGGCTCCGCCATATCAATCCAGTCTTCCGGTTGCAGGCCCAGCAGGGCGCTGTTGCTGTCAGCAATATAACGCTGCAAACCACGGTTAAGCGTGGAGGTCATCGACATCAACGATGCCTTATGTCCGGCGCGTTTCGGCAGACAGCCCTGCTTGTGCAGCGCATCCAGCAGCCCCTGTTTGGAGAGTTCGCGATCCTGGTACAGGCCGCGCAGAACCTCTTCATCAGGATACAGTCCCAGCGTTTTACCGAGCGTCAGGTCGCCGCTTTCCCAATAGCCACGAAGCGTAGGAAGGTCATGCGTCGTCGCGACTGCCATTGACTGTTCAGGGTACGCTTTCGGCGCGCGGAAGGTTTTCTCATGGTCGTTTTCAAAATAGAGCACTTTATAGGAGTAGACGCCGCTGTCGCGGAGCTTGCTGACAATTTCCACCGGCACGGTACCGAGATCTTCACCGATCACCATGCACTGATGACGCTTGCTTTCCAGCGCCAGGATCGACAGCAGATCGTCAACCGGGTACTGCACGTACGCTCCGTGATCGGCCGTTTCACCGTAAGGGATCCACCACAGACGCAGCACGGACATCACGTGGTCGATACGCAGCGCCCCGCAGTTCTGCATGTTCGCGCGCAGCAGGTCGATAAACGGCTCGTAGGCGCGCGCCGCCATGACGTGCGGATCCATCGGCGGCAATCCCCAGTTCTGACCGAGCGGGCCAAGGATATCCGGAGGCGCGCCGACGGAGGCTTTCAGACAGTAAAGCTCGCGATCGCACCAGGTTTCCGCACCGCCTTCCGCCACGCCCACGGCCAGGTCACGATACAGACCGATCGGCATTTTATAGCCCTGGCTCACCTGCCAGCAGGCGGCAAACTGGCTGTACGCCAGCCACTGCAGCCACAGGTAGAAGTCCACTTCATCGGCATATTTTTTACAGAAGGCTTTCACTTCAGGCGTGTCGACGGACTGATACGCTTCCGGCCAGACCGGCCAGCCCCAGCGCATTTCGTCCTCTTTCACCTGATACGCGTGCAGCGCATCAAACGCCGCCTGCCAGTACAGGCTCTCGCCCTCCTGGGTGACAAACTGACGGAAGGCCGTCATCTGCTCGTCATCGCGCTTCGCAAAACCTTTCCATGCCAGACGCAGTGCCGCCATTTTCAACGCGGTGACGGTGGCGTAGTCCACCCAGTCGGCGTCACGCGCCTGCTTCAGCGCATGCTGCGTGGTACTGAGGTTCCACCACGCCTGCGCCTCTTTGCTGTTTTTGAAGTCATCTAACGCGTTAACGTCGATGTAAATCACGTTCAGCCAGCGACGGGACGACGGGCTATACGGGCTGGCACTTTCCGGGTTCGCCGGATAAAGCGCGTGGATCGGGTTGAGGCCGATGAACGCGCCGCCGCGCTCGCCCACATCCACCAGCATCTTTTTCAGGTCGCCAAAATCCCCGATGCCCCAGTTGTTGTCCGAACGCAGCGTATAGAGCTGCACGCAGGCGCCCCACAGCTTTTTACCTTCGAGCAACGCCTGCGGCTCGTAGCAGCGTTTTGGTGCGACGATCACCCGACAGTGGAAACGCAGGTCATCCTGGGTGAGCGTTAAGGTGTGATAGCCCTCCGGCAGCTTCGCCGGAAGGTTAAGCGTTTTGCCACCGGTAGCGTGGCCTTTGTGCTGATGCCCCTCTTCGGTGGTGAGCAGCCAGCTAAACTCGCCGCGCCCCTCCACCGCCAGCGGCATCTTTTTGCCTGCGGTGAATACCTTCACGTTCGGCACTGGTGCAACCGACGCTTTCGCGTCGGCTTTGTGCATGGCATCCAGCAAACGTCTTTTGGTGTCGGCGCCAATAGACTGCGGTTTGCCGTGCGCATTGATGTAACTGAGGCTGATCCCCGCCGCCTGCGCGGCACTGTCCAGACGTTTACTCTCCATCGCGCTTCCTTAGCGTTTTGCCTGCCAGATACGGGCCTGATAATCACGGATTGAGCGGTCAGAGCTGAACATGCCGCAGCGGGCGGTGTTCAGGATGCACGCGCGGGTCCACGCTTCCTGGTCGCGATACAGCACGTCGACCTGTTTTTGCGCTTCAACGTAGGCAGTAAAGTCAGCCATTACCAGATACGGATCGCCGCCGTGTTTGTCCATGCTGTGCAGCATCTGGTCAAACGCGTGCTTGTCACCGCCGCTGTATTTGCCGCTTTCCAGCTCTTTCAGCACAGCATCCAGCACTTTGTCTTTCTTACGCCATTTCACCGGATCGTAGCCTTTGGCCTTGATGGCTTTCACCTCTTCCACGGTATGGCCAAAGATAAAGATGTTCTCTTCACCGACCTTCTCGGCGATTTCGACGTTTGCCCCGTCGAGCGTACCGACGGTCAGCGCGCCGTTCAACGCCAGCTTCATGTTGCCGGTGCCGGAGGCTTCTTTTCCTGCGGTTGAGATCTGCTCGGAGATATCCGCCGCCGGGATCAGCATTTCAGCCGCCGAGACGCAGTAGTCCGGCAGGAACACCACCTTCAGCTTGTCGCCCACTTTCGGATCGCTGTTGACAGCCTCCGCCACTTTGTTAATGGCGAGGATGATGTTTTTCGCCAGGTAGTAGCCCGGCGCCGCTTTCGCACCGAACAGGAACACGCGCGGCACGCGGTCGGCCTGCGGGTTCTCGCGGATCTCTTTATACAGCGCCAGAATGTGCAGCAGGTTCAGGTGCTGGCGTTTGTACTCGTGCAGACGTTTGATCTGGATATCGAAAATGGCATTCGGGTTGATCTCAATCCCGGTACGCACTTTCACGAACTCTGCCAGGCGAACCTTGTTCTCCAGCTTGATCGCACGGTACTGCTCGCGGAATTTCGCGTCGTCAGCCTGTTTTTCCAGATTGATGAGCTGGTCCAGATCGTTGGCCCACTCTTTCTTCAGGGTCTTGTCCAGCAGGCCAGCCAGCAGCGGGTTGCACTGCTTGATCCAGCGACGCGGCGTGATGCCGTTGGTCACGTTGTGGAATTTGGTCGGCCACAGCTGGTGGTATTCCGGGAACAGATCTTTCACTACCAGATCCGAGTGCAGCGCCGCCACGCCGTTAACGGCAAAGCCGCTGACTACGCACATGTTCGCCATGCGCACCTGTTTGTCGTGAACCACCGCCAGCTTCGCCCAGACCGCTTTGTTGCCCGGCCAGGTTTTATCCACCAGGGTTTTAAACTGGTCGTTAATCTTGTTGATGATCTGCATATGACGCGGCAGCAGCGTTTTCACCAGCTTCTCATCCCAGCACTCGAGCGCTTCCGGCATCAGGGTGTGGTTGGTGTAGGCAAAGGTACGGCTGGTGATGGCCCAGGCGTCGTCCCAGCTCAGCTGATGCTCGTCGATCAGCACGCGCAGCAGTTCCGGGATGGCAATGGTCGGGTGCGTGTCGTTGAGCTGAATCACTTCGAAGTCCGCCAGCTGCGCCAGCTTGCGGCCCGCCAGGTGATGGCGACGCAGAATGTCCGCCACGGAGCAGGCGCACTGGAAGTACTGCTGCATCAGGCGCAGCTTTTTACCCGCCAGGTGGTTGTCGTTCGGGTAGAGCACTTTCGTCAGCTTCTCGGCGTCGATACCCTGCTGCTCGGCGCGCAGGAAATCGCCGTCGTTGAATTTGGTCAGGTTAAACGGATGCGCATGCTTCGCCTGCCACAGGCGCAGCGGTTGCGCCACGCCGTTACGGTAGCCGAGCACCGGCAGATCCCAGGCTTCACCGGTAATGGTGAACGCCGGTTCCCAGAGCCCCTGCTTAGTGACTTTCCCGCCAATGCCGACCTGCACATCGAGCTGCGCGTTGTGGCGGAACCACGGGTAGGTGTTGCGATGCCAGTCATCCGGTGCTTCCATCTGATGCCCGTCGGCGAACGACTGACGGAACAGGCCATACTGATAGTTCAGGCCATAGCCAATCGCGGACTGACCAACGGTTGCCATAGAGTCAAGGAAGCAGGCCGCCAGACGACCCAGACCACCATTCCCCAGCGCCGGGTCAGTCTCTTCTTCCAGCAGGTCGGTCAGGTTTATGTCGTGTTCTTTCAGCACATCGCCGACGTCCTGATACCAGCCGAGGTTCAGCAGGTTGTTGCCGGTCAGGCGGCCAATCAGGAATTCCATCGAGATGTAGTTCACGTGACGCTGGCCCTTAACAGGCTTCGCCACCGGTTGAGCATCCAGCTGCTCTGCGAGCGCACCGCTCACCGCCTGCCACCACTGGTGAGGCGTCATCTCGTTTGCAGCACGAAGGCCAAAACGCTGCCACTGACGCGTCAGGGCAGCCTGGAATTGAGCTTTGTTGAAAGTAGGCTGTGACATAGGGAATTGGCATCCTGTAGAAAGAAAACACATGTTGGCGCTAGTGTGCCTGGCTCATTCCGCCTCTTCCTCCTCCTGTGGGGGATTAGGCAGGGAGGAGTAGCGGGGATGAGCATAAAAGTGTGATCGAGGCCACTCTGTAAGTGTGAACGGCAGGTGAAAAGATATCCTGGAAGAGTGTCAAAAAAATGAAATGCAGTTCCGCAAGAAATTATTCCACGCAGAAATAATTGCTTACGTACAATAATATTTCTGCAATCGGGTAATAACTGTGGAGATTATTAATCGCCCTTAACTTTACCAGGAGTATATTACATTTAACGTTACTATCCCTTTCTGAAACCAGTTTCAGCGCAGCCGCAACACAGCCATACAAGCCAGCATTGACGGGGCGTCAAAGACCTTTCCAGAAAGTTCCATCATCTGCCTGAATGTTTTGTGACAGAGTGCAAATTCACAGCCACCAAATCCAGACATAACTTGCAATAGTTAACTTATTGGCCGACCTTATATCCATTAATTACGAAGCGCAAAAAAAATAAAATCTCTCGTTCCCCACAGTGAAGTGAAACCTATGTTGATTCCGTCTAAATTAAGTCGCCCGGTTCGTCTTGACCATACAGTGGTCCGCGAGCGTCTGCTGGCTAAACTTTCCGGCGCGCATAATTTCCGACTGGCGCTGGTTACGAGCCCTGCAGGTTATGGAAAAACAACGCTCATTTCACAATGGGCCGCAGGTAAAAGCGATCTCGGCTGGTACTCCCTCGACGAGGGTGATAACCAGCAAGAGCGTTTTGCCAGCTATCTGATTGCCGCCATCCAACAGGCCACCAATGGGCATTGTGTCGCCAGTGAGGTGATGGTGCAAAAGCGCCAGTACGCCAGCCTGTCTTCCCTTTTCTCACAGCTGTTTATCGAACTGGCCGAATGGCATCGCCCGCTATATGTGGTGATTGATGATTATCATCTGATCACAAACCCGGTGATCCACGAGTCGATGCGCTTCTTCCTGCGCCATCAGCCAGAAAACCTGACCTTAGTTGTCTTGTCACGTAACCTGCCGCAGTTGGGTATTGCCAACCTGCGCGTGCGCGATCAGCTTCTCGAAGTGGGCAGCCAACAGCTGGCCTTCACCCACCAGGAAGCGAAACAGTTCTTTGACTGCCGCCTGACCTCGCCGATTGAGGCCGCCGAAAGCAGCCGCCTGTGTGATGATGTCGCGGGCTGGGCCACGGCGCTGCAGCTTATCGCGCTCTCTGCCCGGCAAAACAACAGTCCGGCGCATCAGTCTGCGCGGCGTCTGGCGGGTATCAACGCCAGCCACCTTTCTGATTATCTGGTGGATGAGGTGCTGGACAGCGTCGATCCCTCTACCCGTAATTTCCTGCTGAAGAGCTCCCTGCTGCGTTCCATGAACGATGCGCTGATTGTGCGCGTCACCGGCTGTGAGAACGGCCAGCTACAGCTTGAAGAGATTGAACGTCAGGGGCTGTTTCTGACACGTATGGACGACCCCGGCGAGTGGTTTAGCTATCACCCGCTGTTTGGCAGCTTCCTGCGCCAGCGATGTCAGTGGGAACTGGCGGTTGACCTTCCGGAGATCCACCGCGCCGCTGCGGAAAGCTGGATGGCACAAGGCTTCCCGAGCGAGGCCATCCACCACGCGCTGGCCGCCGGTGATGCCAGCATGCTGCGCGATATCCTTCTCAACCATGCATGGGGCCTGTTCAACCACAGCGAGCTGACGCTGCTTGAAGAGTCGTTAAAAGCGCTGCCGTGGGAAAGCCTGCTGGAGAACCCGCGTCTGGTGCTGCTGCAGGCCTGGCTGATGCAGAGCCAGCATCGCTACAGCGAAGTTAACACCCTGCTGGCGCGTGCCGAGCAGGAGATGGAAAGTGAAATGGATGCCACCCTGCACGGCGAGTTTAACGCCCTGCGTGCTCAGGTGGCGATCAACGACGGCGATCCGGAAGAGGCAGAACGCCTGGCGATGGTCGCGCTGGATGAACTGCCGCTGGCAAACTTCTACAGCCGCATTGTGGCGACTTCGGTGCATGGCGAAGTGTTGCACTGTAAGGGCGACCTCACCCGCTCGCTTTCACTGATGCAGCAAACCGAACAGATGGCGCGTCGTCATGATGTCTGGCACTACGCGCTGTGGAGCCTGATCCAACAGAGCGAGATTTTATTTGCGCAGGGGTTCCTGCAGGCCGCCTGGGAAAATCAGGAAAAAGCGTTCCAGCTGATTCGTGAACAGCACCTGGAACAGCTGCCGATGCACGAGTTCCTGTTGCGTATTCGCGCTCAGCTGCTGTGGGCGTGGTCGCGTCTGGACGAGGCCGAAAGCTGCGCCCGTCAGGGTGTAGACGTACTCTCCAGCTTCCAGCCGCAGCAGCAGTTGCAGTGTCTGGCGCTGCTGGTCCAGTGTTCGCTGGCGCGTGGGGATCTGGATAATGCCCGCAACCACCTTAACCGCCTGGAGAACCTGCTCGGCAACGGTCAGTATCACAGCGACTGGGTGTCAAACGCCGATAAGGTTCGGGTGATTTACTGGCAGATGATCGGCGATAAAAAGTCCGCCGCCAACTGGCTGCGTCAAACGCCGAAACCGGAATTTGCCAACAACCACTTCCTGCAGAGCCAGTGGCGGAACATTGCCCGCGCGCAGATCCTGCTGGGTGAGTTTGAACCGGCCGAGATCGTGCTGGAAGAGTTAAACGAAAACGCACGCAGCCTGCGGCTGATGAGCGACCTGAACCGCAACCTGCTGCTGCTGAACCAGCTCTACTGGCAGGCTGGGCGTAAAAATGACGCTCAGCGCGTGCTGCTGGAAGCCCTACAGCTGGCTAACCGCACCGGGTTTGTCAGCCACTTTGTCATTGAAGGTGAAGTCATGGCGCAGCAGTTGCGCCAGCTTATTCAGCTCAATACGCTGCCGGAACTGGATCAGCATCGCGCTCAGCGTATTCTGCGCGAGATTAACCAGCACCATCGCCATAAGTTCGCCCATTTCGATGAGAACTTTGTAGAACGTCTGCTGAACCACCCGGAAGTCCCTGAACTTATCCGCACCAGCCCGCTCACCCAGCGTGAATGGCAGGTTCTCGGGCTGATCTATTCCGGCTACAGCAATGAGCAGATTGCCGGTGAGCTGGCGGTCGCGGCGACCACCATCAAAACGCATATCCGTAATCTGTATCAGAAGCTGGGTGTGGCGCATCGACAGGATGCGGTACAGCATGCGCAGCAGCTGTTGAAGATGATGGGGTACGGTGTTTAATTTTTTTCTCAAATAAAAAGTGCGATAGCCTCGCACTTTTTATTTTTAATGAAAAAAACCATTCCCAGCAATTATAAATTAATCACAACGATCAATATTTAATATATTAAAATTCCGAAAACATTTCCTCGCCGTTGACTTTACCCCTCCGCAGAAACACTATCCCCTCATAAATACCCAGTGCGGTAGCCATATTTATTATGAATATAAATAAGCCTTCTATTAATACTGAGATTACGTCATGGATTTCAGTAGATAAATGGATTCAGTCCCTCTCTTCTGGTTCTCTTTTTGCCATTCTGGCCAATACAAACGGCGCTCATGGCGTAAAAGCCTGGTATAAATATGATGGTTCGGCGACGCCTTTTGGCCTCTACAGCAATACTCGTTATGCCGAATGGCGTGCTGTTATGCCTGTGCTGGTTCCCGTGGCACGGTACAGCCGCTTCCTCCTCTGGGTCGAAAAAGAGTCTGCAAATCATCGTGGCTGGGGCTGGCTGGGCAACTCATCGTTATCGACGGAGAAGATCGCTGCCCAGCTCCGAAACCTTATGCAGGTTAACATGCCTGAAGGCAATACCGTTTTCTTTCGCTACTGGGATGCCGGTTTTTTTTCGCATCATGTCAATTTTTATGGTGAAGAATGGGGAAAAATACTGCCCGCATTTTCTGATTACTGGCTGAATGGTAAGACACATCATCTCACAACGTCTCCAGAGAGCGTGCCGCAACACCGCTTCCCATTGTCAATCCCTCAAAATTTAATTGATACAATGAATCATTCAAACAATATGCCATTCGTTTTAAATGCCCTGAAAGTAATAAGTGAGGTTTATCCTGAACGCATTTTAAACTGGCCAGAAAAACAACTTACGAGACGTTTAGGTCAATTGCTGACGCCAGAAGTGTGCAGCAAGAATGACTGGCTGAGTATTGTGATGTCAGAACTGGACAGGACATAAAAATGGCATACGGTTACACTTACCCTGGCTATTCCCCCTCGGGAAAGCTGATTTACATTACCGTTCCCTATTCACCCGAACATATTTTATCTGAAGCCAATGAGAAATTTCAAAGTGCGATTACTGATATCAAAAATTCGATAACTAACTACCGCTCAGATAATAAAAATCAATTTTGGGGTAGTCTGCTGGATATGGAGCAGCAGATAAAATCAGGTGATATGGTATTAACCACAGAAAATACAGAAAAGAAAAAAATCGGTTCCTGGATGGAATGCAGTAAAAATACGGGAAAAACGGTCACATTGACACATGCCTTTGAAGCCGCGAAATTTATTCCAATCCCAGACATGCAGTTTCAGATTTTAAAGTTTTCCGCAGAACAAAAAAAGAATGCAAATCCGGTACGCTATCGGGGAGCGTTTTTTCAGGATGTCAACGCTCTTGGTTTTCAGGAATGGCGGAGCATAAATATTAATGGAGGAACACCTGTAGGGTCTGTGCAGAAATTTGACGCACGGGGTCAAGCCATCCTGAACATTCCTGCCTGTGAAGCAGGTTATGAATTTGCGCTTGTGATTAACTCAGACATCAGCGATGAGATGATTAACCAGCTCGTGGAGTCTTATCGCAGCGTGGCCGATGCATGTGCAAGCTGGTTACAAACAACGTGGGACAATGAGCTAAATCCGGCCTGGGAGGAATGGGCAAAAAATCCTAATCTGGATGGGGTTCAGGCCGTGTCTCATATTGTCACAGGGATGCTCAGCCAGATAATGGCACTGTACGATACGGTAAAACTGATTTGGGACTGGATAACAAACTGTAATCTGGATGCGCTCAGTAAATATATTTCAGCAGAAGGTTTACAGGAACTTCAGAAGCAAATCGAAAATGGCACAAAACAAATATCGGATACGCTTATGATGCTAAGCGATGAAATTCTTATCTACATCGTCGGTAAGACCTTACTGCACTTTATAAGCCTTCTCACTCCGCAACTGATTGTTGATACGATTGGAGAAGCATTTGGACAGATACTTATTATGGTGATCCTTAATTTAATTCTACCCGCAGGAATAATGACATATCTGGTTGACGGCCTGGACAACCTGAGCGGGTTTGCCACGACTTCTGATATTCCCAAAATATAATCCTCAAGGACAACAAAAATGGCAAAAGGATTTCCATTTAAAATAAATTCCCTGCTCGATGATATACGTACAGCCCTCAAATCATCCCATCACCTGGAGATGACCGCCAGCATTCCGAACGCGGGTCATCTCAATACAAAAAAAAGTTACAGCGCTGAACTAAGCAGGGATCCGGCACGCCCCGAAAACATCTCCTTTAACGCAGACTATCAGCACACCCACCAGACGGCACTCGGTATCGAAATAAAGCCGCACAACCAGTCCGGCAGGGGGCCGGATGGTAAAAACACGCCTCCTCATAAAGATACCCCCACCGATGGTGACCCGGTTTCGCTCCTGAACGGCGAAGAGCTGCTCGCCATTGAAGACGGCACACTCCCGGGCCTCCCCGCCTTTACCTGGCGACGCTTTTACCGCTCCACAGCCGCCGGCATTAACGGTCCGCTCGGGCACGGCTGGACCCACAGCCTCGCGCATACGCTCACGTTTCATGGCGATACCGTGGAGTGGCGCGACGATGAGCACCGTACCACCGTCTTTCCCCTGCCGGATGAGAGCGCCCCCCACATTCTGAACCTCACCGGTCGCGCCACGCTCGGCCCTGCCCGGGTAAACGGATTGCCCCTCCGGGACGGCTATGCCCTGAGCAGAGGTAACGGCCTGGAGTATATTTTTATTCGCGACGGCGACACGGCCAGGCTGAGCGTGATTCAGGACCGGTACGGCAACCAGTTGCACGTGGGCTGTGACCCTTCCGGGCGGCTGGCCTCGCTCAGTAACAGCGCGGGCTGGCGGCTCGCCTTCGTGTACACCTCCGCGACCGCTCCGCTGATATCGGAAGTCAGACGTCAGTTCAATCGCAATAACGGCGAGGGCTGGCAGACGGAACATATCCTCGCCCGCTACGGCTACAGCGACAGCGGCCAGTTAATTTCCGTGCGCAATGTTTCTGACGAGACGGAGCATTACCGCTATCGTCCGGATAACGTGATTATCTCGCGCCGACTCGCCGGCGGCGCGGAGTTTCACTGGGAGTGGGAGGACGTCGACGGTCAGGCCCGCTGCACCCGGCAGTACGGCAACTTTGCGCAGCTGGATACGCGCTACGCTTACGACACCGCCGCCCGCCGCGTCACCCTGACCCGCGCCGACGGCTCGCAGCAAACCCATGAGCACAATGAAACCGGCCTGCAGACCCTTGAGGTCAGCGCCTCCGGGGCGCAAAAACAGTGGCGATATAATGAGGCCGGCCTGTGTACTGCCTTTATCAACGGTGAAGGCGACACCTCGCGCTATTTTTACAGCGAAACGGGTGAGCTGAACCTGGTCACGCTGCCGGACGGTCAGAGTGTGCGTTACGCCTGGCTGAACGGCGCGGTCGTCAGAAAACAGCAGGGGCACGGTCGTGACGCCCTGGTCTGGCAGTATCGGCGCAACGCCTGCGGGGACATCACGGAGGCCATCACCCCGGATGGCCTGAGCACCCGCTGGCAGTACTCCCCGCAGGGATGCATCACGCAGGTTATTCTTCCCGATGGCGACGTTCGCCGCTTTCGCTACGACGCGCTGGGCCGCTGCGAGTCTGAAACGCGCCGCAGCGGAACGCGTCAGTATACCTACCGCGGAAGCTGCGTTCATCCCGCCACCGTTCAGGACGAGTACGGCAGCCTCACCCGTTATGAATATAACGCCGCCGGCCATCTGCTCAGCCTGACGCACCCCGACGGCACGGCCGCGCACTGGCGTTACAACGCCTGGGGAAAAGTCACCCGTCATGAGGATGAAGCGGGCCGGGTCACGCACTATGACTACGATGCCCCGCTGCATCTGTTAACCCGCAAGCGCCTGCCGGACGGCACCTCACTACAGTACCGCTACGATAATGTGCACCTGCAGGTTAGCGAAATCATTAACCAGAAGGGGGAGTCCCACCGCCTGCGCTACCAGGAAGACGGCCTGCTGTGTGAGGAAATCCGCTTCGACGGGGTGAAAACGCAGTGGTCATACGACCGGGCCGGGCGGCTGAAAGAGAAGCGGGAATACGGCAGCGACCACAGCGCCACGCCGTGGGTGACCACGTATGACTATGCCCCCGGCGGGCATCTGGTCTGCACCACCCTTCCGGACGGGGAGACCCTGCGCCGCCGCTATGACGCCGCGGGACGACTGACTGAAGCTGAAGACGCCTCCTCCTCCCTGGCCTGGCAGTATGACCGCTTCGGGCGCCTGACGGCGGAGTACCAGGAGCGGGCCACCACCCGCTACCGTTACGATGAACTGGGCCGCCTGAGCGGCGTGATGCAGCCCGACGGACAGTGGCAGCAGTTCAGCTATGACGCCGGACGCCTGACGCAGTTGCATCTCGGCGACACCCTCCTCGCCCGCTGGCAGTACGACGGCAAAACGCGACTCAGTGCCTGGCAGCAGGGCAACGGCCTGCTGCACCAGTACCGGTACGACAGCCGGGGGCGCCGCACCCTGCACCGGCAGACCCTCCATGACGCCGTCCGCCACGCGCAGGCGTTTCAGTATTCCCCTGACGGCCGGCTGACGGACATTACCGGCGATGACCCGCGACGCTATCACTACGATGACGCTGGCCGCCTGCTGCAGGCTGAGCTGCCGCACCAGCGTCCGGAGGACCAGCCGGAAGAGGGATTCACCTGGGACACCACGGGTAACCGCGTCTGGCATCCCGGCCAGGCGCAGCAGGATGTGACCGGCAACCGCCTGCTGAAATACGGCGGCACACGGATGTCGTATGACCGCTTCGGCCGCCTGACTGAGCAGCACGGCTTCCGGGGCGTCACCCGCCATCACTATGATTGCCGTCACCGTCTGGTACGCAGCGAGCTGCCCGACGGGCAGCAGGTCACGTATACTTATGATGTTCTTAACCGGCGCACATCAAAGACCGGTCACGGGGAAACGCGGTACTTTTTCTGGCACGGCTCCCGCCTCTCCGGTGAAATGCTCTCCGGCAGACGGGACTACCGGGGCTATATTTATCACCCCGGCAGCTGGACCCCGCTGGCGCAGACGCACCACCATGCTCTGGTGCAGACTCCGCAGGTGTGGTGGTACGGCACGGACACCACCGGCGCGCCCGTTGAGCTGACGGACGCAGCAGGGAAAACGGTCTGGCGGGCACAGCGGCTCGCCTGGGGTACCCTCAGGGAGGAAACCTGGCTGGCTGAGGGGACAGATAACTGCCTGCGCCTGCCGGGCCAGTATGAAGACCGCGAGACCGGGCTCTTTTACAATCTGCACCGTTACTACGACCCGCGCCACGGGCGGTATATCACGCCGGACCCGATAGGGTTGAAGGGTGGGCTTAACCAGTACACATACGTACCAAATCCGCTGAAATGGATAGATCCGCTTGGGTTATGTAAGGGTGATATAATTACTTATCGTGGAGATAATAGAAGATCTCCCGATGAGATATTCAGAGATGGATTTAAACCTAAAGGTGACAGTGATGATTTATTTTTACATGCCCTTGACAGCGATAATCCACCAAGTAATTTTATCAGTACCACGCCAGATAGAAATATAGCTACAGAATTTGCTACTAGCTACGGAAGTAAAGATGGATACGTATATTATACTCGAGCTAGTAATGGCATTGATATTAATAAGGCATTAGGTGCGGACTCACCTTTCACTAGAGAAGCGGAAATAGCTGTACCAGGGGGATAAAACCAGAAGATGTTCTTGGTGCTACACCAGTCAATGCGGATGGTAGTTGGGGAAACTATACTATATTGAATCCAAACAGGTATTGAGTGTTATGAAAGAAGATATTAAGATAATTGATATAATAAACAACGGCATTAATGAAAGAGCCGAAATTCGACTAAAAGAAGTAGATTCAATATGCAGATTAGAGTTCTTTTATAATAACGGAGAAAATTGTATCATATCTGAAGGGAATGATTATTTTTCTTGTCTTGTTGAACTCAGAAGAAAAGCACCTTATATTAAGTTCTTATGTAAGGGAGCAAAGATAAATGTCTATCCGTCGAGTATGGCCAGGCAGATGTCTCAAGGGATGGTTGCATATGAGCTTGTTATAGGGAAACAAGCGGCCAGAGACAATATAGTGCACACTTTTGATTTTGATGACAAGAATATTGCTGAAACTCCAGATGAGCAAATTGATTTTTATAAAAAATGGGTCGGTTCATTAAGAAAATAAAAACAATGTCGGGAAAATCCTTTTCATTTCTCCAGTTTTTTTATTGTATTATAACCAGTTCTGATACTATGATTGCGAAACGGGACTGTACATTTGTGCAGACCCGGTGGGGCTGGCTGGGGGGCTGAATGCGTACGCGTACGTTGATGGCAATCCGGTCGGATATGTGGATCCGCTGGGGCTACTGCCGGATTTGCCAAAATCAGATGGACAAAAATCTTTTTATTCAGTCCAAAGTAAAGGGCGCATTGAACAACTTTTAGGCGGAGATGAACCGTGGCCTAATAAACCAACTGAAGTCCATTTTGGTGAAGGATTATATACATGGAGCAGCCTCGATGATGCAGAAAATTATTTAACATGGTTAAAAAAAAGACCTTGGGTAGATGATACAGAATTAAATATAATCGAAGTTAATATATCTAGAACCAATTATAATGATTTCCATACCATGGACTTAAGAAAACTATTTGATGACGCTCAGGATGACTGGTTATCTAAATATTCTGCATTAGGTAATGCTCTGCCGGAACTTGATGGGTATGATCATATCATTAGAGGCGCAGGTATTGGTGATGAATTCTTTTTTTCAAAAAGTATTTTCTTTATTTTATCGATGAAAAAAGCATGAAACATTCATCTAAATTTTTAAAACATAAAAATGGGCGATGTTCATATGCTTGCATAGAAATTGAAGCTATTGAATATAACGATGAATCTATAACATGGGCAAATATTCCATATGTAGGATTTTATAAAAAAGAATATGGTAATTATATTAACAGTGGAATATTGTATGCTTACAGTAAGCATGTTGAGGCTGGAGGAAAAACAGCATCTTTTATAATTTCAAACTTAATTGAATCTGTTTCAGATACTGATTTTTTTGCAATGAAATGTGCTGCAATTAGTGCAACCTGGCAAGCGTTAGGACATAGTGAAAAACAAATTGAATTTATTTACAATAAGTCTTGGGACGCTATAATAAAGACTGAATCATTAATGGATTAGTATCTCTAGACTCATCAAAATAAGGACCGGAGATAATTAAATATTCCCGGTCTTTATTTTGATCCCCCACATCCTTTCAGTCCAATAAACCAGCGCGTTCTTAACCACCTGTTCCGCCCAGTAAAGTACGACGGCAAAACGCGACTCAGTACCTGGCAGCAGGGCAACGACCTGCTGCACCAGTACCGGTACGACAGCCGGGGGCGGCGCACCCTGCACCGGCAGACCCTCATGACGCCGTCCGCCACGCGCAGGCGTTGTAGACAGTATTCCCAAGGGCTCATACACAGAAAGGAAATATTGATGCCAATAATTATTTCAGAACCATATAACTACGAAATTATCGAAGATAATGTGGGCAGACACATTAATGTAATGTGTGGTAGCTCCGCACTGTTTGAAGTAAAGATACCCTTAAGTTTGAGTAAAAGCATGGAGCTTATTCACGACAAAAATAAATTAAATTATTTTTTGAAACAAGTAAGAGACAATCCCCAAAAATATATAAAATAATATTTATGTCGTCGAAGTGAATGTTTTAATACCGAATATGCTGCCATTGTGGACAAGTATAAATGCCAGCACAGACTAAACCGTTGATGGCCAGTTGATGGACACGGCGGGGAAAACGCTCTGGCTGGCACAGCGGCTCGCCTGGGCTAACCTCAGGGATGAAACCTTGCTTGCTCACCTGCCGGGCCAGTACGAAGACCGCGAGACCGGGCTCTTTTACAATCTGCACCGTTACTACGACCCGCGCCACGGACGGTATATCACGCCTAATCCGGTGGGGCTGGCGGGAGGGCTGAACGAGTATGCGTATGCGGGCGGGGATCCGGTTGGGTGTGTTGATCCGCTGGGGTTATCGCCATTTGATAAAAATGGTTTTGAAAATACAGATCGACCTGATTTTTATGTAGGACCTGACGGGCCGGAAGCGACCCTCCTTCGACTGGGTATAGATATATGCGATATCTGGATGATGAAGGAAGTGTAAACAATCGTGTAGAGGAAACTTTCAGCGGCATGTCTGCGGCATCAACATATATAGGGTTTGAAAAATATGTTTCAGGAAGAGCTGCACGGGATGCTTATCAAGTCTCTCCTGCATGGAGTGACGCAAGATTAGTTGGAGTCTTTGATACATTACAACTCTATGAAAAAGGAATTCCCAGGGTTCGAATACCTTTTTGGGGAGGAGACGATCCGGCGTCTGGGAAATTAGAACCTTTTGCAATGGCATATCCTGAATTTGGGTCGGGAATGGCAGTGCAACTTCATGCAGATCGACGCGAAATAAAATTTCACTCACTTTATATCATTCCGGAGTAGATATGAATCTTGAAAAAAGAGAGGAAGCAGAGATTGTCATTTTAAAATTGCTTAAGAAATACCTTTCAGAAGCAAGTGATATTGAAAGAATCATGAAATCAATTCAAGAAAATAAGTATTGTATACCTATGAGGCATGTTCATTATGAGATCTGTCATTTATCTAAAAAAATCTGATCGAAGATGACATAAAATTAATCAGTGAACTTATGAATATCTACGGATAACTTCATAGCTCCAGTTTGTACAACTAACAAACTATTCTGCGCTCGGATGGACTATCAGAATACTGAGTCACCGAGAATACTGGAGTAACTTCGCGAAAGAGGCCTGACCGGCGGGCATGGCGACAATAACTTGCGCCTGCCGGACCAGTAAGAAGACCGCGAGACTGGGCTCTTTTACAATCTGCATCGTTACTACGAC
Organism: Enterobacter mori; assembly: GCF_025244905.1. Classification (NCBI taxonomy): domain Bacteria; kingdom Pseudomonadati; phylum Pseudomonadota; class Gammaproteobacteria; order Enterobacterales; family Enterobacteriaceae; genus Enterobacter; species Enterobacter mori. The sequence continues at coordinate 4,409,437 of NZ_CP104285.1, forward strand.
CCGCATCACGGGCGGTATATCACGCCTGACCCGGAGGGGCTGGCTGGCTGGCTGAACGGGTATGCGTATGCGGACGGGGATCCGGTTGGGTGGGTTGTTCCGCTGGGGTTGTTTAAGATAGATGCAACTGGATTTGAAAATAGCTCTGTTAAGGATCCTGCACCGCCTGTACCTGACTTCAATAACTCCAATCCGAATAGGGATAAACAGATCGAAAAATTGAGAAAGGGTGAGGACATTACAGTCAATAGTGTCGAGGAAGCAAGAGATATCCTTGATCATATGCCCGAATTAAAGCCGGGAGGAGGAGGTGATTATATCCCCGGAACTTTCGATCCTTCAGAAGCATACCGTGGAAATTTGATCAATAAAGCTGATCCCAACAATACAATTGAAGTCCACTCTAGTGGCCCAACTAAACATAGATACAATGCACACTATAATTTAACATTGCGGGATAGTATTAGTATAAGATTGAAACCTGCCATTCTTATAAAGGGTGAATAGTTATGTCAAAAGCAATTAAAAAATATATAGGGAAATGCATCTATCGGGAGATATTGAATGAAGAATTTAATAAAATAGTTGTTTCATTTAGTTTTCATAATTCACAGCAAAATTTAGAGACTTATTTTATTAACATTGAATTTGAGCCATTAGGAATGGTTGGACAAGGTGAAGGATGGATTTGGTGGTCAACAGATATTCATAAGATCGATTTATTAATATTCATAGAAATCTTTATTGGATGTAGTCTGGATGAAATAAAGTGTCTACCTGATTATGAAAAATATTATTATGGCTATGATGAATTCGATGACAAAGATGGTAAGCAATCATCCCTGTTTGAACACAAATATTTAGGAGGTTTTTTATTTTTGCCTCAACTTCCCAACGGTACTGTATGGCGTATCGCACCTGAAGCATATAAAGAAACTATCTTATGATATGCGAAATTTTTATTTATAAGATTTGGATGATGCTTTCTCAAGTGTCCATTTTATCTCCTGAACCATTAACACCTGCCGGGCCTGGCAATACGACCGCATTGACCGGCTGATAACCGAGCACCAGAAGCAGATCGCTGCTCGCTACTGTTATGATGACACAGATCAACTGCTACATGCTGAGTTGCCCCACCACCATCCTGACGCCCAGCCGGAAGACGGTTTCCCCTAGGATGCCACGGGCAACCGCCTACTGAAATACGGCGGTACCCGCATGACCTGTGACCGCTTCGGCCGCCTGACAGAGCAGCCCCTCCCCCTATAGGCAGCAAACAATCAACACAATTCCAGCTGCAAATTATTATCTTTAATCACCTGCATCACGCCCGCTGGCGGCATCACGTCGGTATAGACCGCATCCACCATGCTGATGCTGCCCATGTTCACCATCGCATTACGGCCAAACTTGGAATGGTCCACCACCAGCATCACGTGGCGGGAGTTCTCGATAATCGCGCGCTTGGTGCGCACCTCGTGATAATCAAACTCCAGCAGCGAGCCGTCGCTGTCGATGCCGCTGATCCCCAAAATGCCGAAGTCGAGGCGGAACTGAGAGATAAAATCGAGCGTCGCTTCGCCAATAATCCCGCCGTCGCGGCTGCGCAGTTCACCGCCTGCGAGGATGATGCGGAAATCGTCTTTCTGCATCAGGGTATTGGCGACGTTCAGGTTGTTGGTCACCACGCGCAGGTTCTCGTGATCCAGCAGCGCATGGGCCACCGCTTCCGGCGTGGTGCCGATATCAATAAACAGCGTCGCCCCGTTCGGGATCTGGCTGGCAACTTTGCGGGCAATGCGCTCTTTCTCTGCCGTCTGCGTGGCTTTACGGTCATGCCAGGAGGTGTTGACCGAGCTGGACGGCAGCGCCGCGCCGCCGTGGTGGCGCAGAATGCGGTTTTGATCGGCCAGGTCGTTCAGGTCACGACGGATGGTTTGCGGGCTAACGGCAAACTGCTCAACCAGCTCTTCAGTGCTGACGTATCCCTGTTTTTTTACCAGTTCGATAATGGCGTCATGACGTTGTGTTTGTTTCATCAATTATCCCTGAGAATTATGTTCGTTTTCGCGCATGAAGCGTGTCGGTCAGCGCCATCACCAGCCCCACGGCCAGCCCGGTGACGTGCGCACCGTTGGCGATAGACATACCAAACAGATCAAACCATCCGGCAATTAGCCATATTAACGCAAAGGTTATCAAACCGCGTTGCAGATAGATGCCGCTTTCAGGGTCGCGTTCACCTCTGAGCCAGACATAGCCCATCAGGGCGTACACCACGCCCGACAATCCGCCGAACCACGGGCCGCTGAATTTGTGCTGCACATAGCCGCTCAGCAGGGCGCTAATAATGGTGATAACGATCAGTTTGCCGCTGCCGAGCCGCTTCTCCACGATACCACCGAGATACCACCACCACAGCAGGTTAAAGAGGATGTGCATTAGCGAGAAGTGCATCAGCGCGTGGGTAAAGTAGCGCCAGACGTCAAACTGCAGCGACGGATCGTACGGCCACGCCAGGGCAATCATCACGCTCTGGTCGCCCACCACGTTCATCATAATGAAGACGATGATGCAGGCCGCCATCAGCAGCAGCGTGAACGGCCCTGCGCGTTCGCGGATGGTGGCAAGGAAGGGAAAACGACGGTAGTGCAACCCGCTGCCGGTGTGGCCGGATTGCCAGCTTGCTGCCAGATAGCGTGGATCGCCAGGGTTCTCAAGAAAACGCGCCAGCTCCTCGTTTACTCGCCCGGCCTGGCTCTCGTCGGCCAGCCAAACGTCAGTCTGGGTATGTTGTTGAATAGTCAGGATAACGCCCTGCGTCGCCATATAGTCGACAAACGCCTGGGCGACGCGCGGGTTGGTAAAGGAGGTAATCATCAACATGGCGGTCGTCGCTTATTTCCACACAAAAGGGGACAGTATAGCGGGATCAGCGCTCAAAAGCGTATTCCACTTCTGCCGGGAAATGACGATGCCAGGCATCGAAGCCGCCGTCGACGCTGTACACCGCATCGTAACCCTGCTGAAGCAGATACTGCGCTGCGCCTTTGCTGCTGTTGCCGTGGTAGCACATGACCATTACCGGCGTCTCGAAGTCGTTATCGCGCATAAACGCGCCCAGCGTATCGTTGGTGAGATGGAACGCGCCCGGCGTGTGGCCCATAGCAAAGCTTTGCGGATCGCGGATGTCCACCAGCACCGCTTTTCCCTGGTGCATCTTCTGGTGGGCTTCTTCAACGTTAATACATTCAAACTGATCCATGGTGTTCTCTTTACAGTGTTCAGATTAGGTGCGGTCTGGTGCCCTCACCCCGGCCCTCTCCCACGGGAGAGGGAGAATGCGATTTTACCCCGTAGTGTACGTCCTGGCGGCGGGTAAACGCCATTATGTTATCCATATCACTCTAAATTGTTTTTTTGATGTTACCAAAAGCGCGTTCCTTTGCTATTATGAGCGATATCGAACATTTCTGAGCTTTAACGAAAGTGCGTGAGGGTGTTATGGAAACCAAAGATCTGATTGTGATAGGCGGTGGCATCAACGGTGCCGGTATTGCGGTCGATGCCGCAGGACGCGGTTTATCCGTACTGATGCTGGAAGCTAACGATCTCGCCTGCGCGACCTCGTCCGCCAGCTCCAAACTGATTCACGGTGGCCTGCGCTACCTGGAACACTACGAATTCCGCCTGGTCAGCGAAGCACTGGCCGAACGCGAAGTGCTGCTGAAAATGGCCCCGCATCTGGCTATTCCGATGCGCTTCCGCCTGCCCCATCGCCCGCACCTGCGTCCGGCGTGGATGATCCGAATCGGTCTGTTTATGTACGATCATCTGGGTAAGCGCACCAGCCTGCCGGGTTCGAACGGTTTGCGTTTTGGCTCAGAATCGGTCCTTAAGCCTGAAATCGTGCGCGGTTTCGAATATTCCGACTGCTGGGTGGACGATGCGCGTCTGGTGCTGGCGAATGCGCAGATGGTGGAGAAAAAAGGCGGTGAGGTGAAAACCCGTACCCGCGCCACCGCCGCGCGTCGTGAAAACGGTCTGTGGATTGTGGAAGCGGAAGACGTGGATACCGGCGAGAAGTTCAGCTGGAAAGCACGCGGTCTGGTGAACGCCACCGGCCCGTGGGTGAAGCAGTTCTTCGATGACGGCATGCACCTGCCGTCCCCGTACGGCATTCGCCTGATCAAGGGCAGCCACATTGTGGTGCCGCGCGTGCATACCCAAAAGCAGGCCTACATTCTGCAGAACGAAGATAAACGCATCGTGTTTGTCATCCCGTGGATGGACGAGTTCTCGATCATCGGTACCACCGACGTGGAGTACAAAGGCGATCCGAAAAACGTCGAAATCGACGAGAGCGAAGTGAACTACCTGCTGAAAGTGTATAACGCGCACTTTAAGAAGCAGCTGGCGCGTGATGACGTGGTCTGGACCTACTCCGGCGTGCGTCCGCTGTGCGATGACGAATCTGACTCGCCGCAGGCCATCACCCGCGACTACACGCTTGATATTCACGACGTAGACGGCCAGACGCCGCTGCTGTCGGTGTTTGGCGGCAAGCTGACCACCTATCGCAAGCTGGCCGAGCACGCGCTGGAAAAACTGGCCCCGTACTACAAAGGCATTGGCCCGTCGTGGACCAAAGGCGCGGTCCTGCCTGGCGGTGATATCGGCGATAATCGCGATGATTACGCCGCGAAGCTGCGCCGTCGTTTCCCGTTCATCACCGAAGGCATGGCGCGCCACTATGCCCGCACATACGGCAGCAATACCGAGCTGTTCCTGGGTGACGCGAAAGCGCTAGCCGATCTGGGCGAGCATTTCGGTCACGAGCTGTACGAAGCCGAGCTGCGTTATCTGGTCGAGCATGAGTGGGTTCGCTGCCTGGATGACGCCATCTGGCGTCGTACCAAAGAAGGGATGTGGCTCAACGCCGAGCAGCAGTCTCGCGTGGCGCAGTGGTTGCAGCAGCATGCGGGAAAGCGTGAGCTGTCGCTAGCGTCTTAATTGAAAAAAGCCGGGTGGCGGCTCCGCCTTACCCGGCCTACTCGATCCCGTAGGCCCGGTAAGCGCAGCGCCACCGGGCTTTGTTTTTACAACCGCACCGGATCAATATGCCAGATCGTCTCGGCATACTCCTTGATGGTCCGGTCAGACGAGAAATACCCCATATTGGCGATGTTATGCATCGCGGTGATGGTCCACTTCTCCTGCTGACGGTACAGCTCGTCCACCCTGTCCTGACAATCCACGTAGCTGCGATAATCCGCCAGCACCTGGTAGTGGTCGCCAAAGTTAATCAGCGAATCCACCAGGTCCCGGTAGCGTCCCGGCTCTTCAGGATTAAACAACCCGGTCGCGATTTGGGTCAGCACCTGTCGCAGCTCTTCATCCTCTTCATAATACTCACGCGGTTTGTAGCCCTGCCTGCGCAGTTCCTCCACCTCTTCCGTGGTATTACCGAAAATAAAGATATTCTCCGCCCCCACATGCTCCAGCATCTCGACGTTCGCGCCGTCCAGCGTGCCGATGGTCAGCGCGCCGTTCAGGGCAAACTTCATGTTACTGGTGCCGGACGCTTCCGTCCCCGCCGTGGAAATCTGCTCTGAGAGATCCGCCGCCGGGATGATCAGCTGCGCCAGGCTCACGCTGTAGTTAGGGATGAATACCACCTTCAGCTTGTCGCCGATGTCCGGATCGGTGTTCACCACCTTCGCCACGTCGTTAATCAGGTGAATGATGTGCTTCGCCATGTAATAAGCGGAGGCCGCCTTACCGGCAAAGATTTTCACGCGCGGCACCCAGTCAGCCGTAGGGTCGGCCTTGATACGGTTGTAGTGCGTGATCACATGCAGCACGTTCATCAGCTGGCGTTTGTACTCGTGAATACGTTTGATCTGCACGTCGAACAGCGCTTTCGGGTTCGCCACCACGTTCAGATGCATCGCCAGCCAGACCGCCAGACGCTTCTTGTTGAGGAGCTTGGCTTCACGCACGGCTTTATTCACCGTCGGGAAATCAATGTGCTGTTCCAGCTCGCTCAGCTGGCTCAAATCGGTGCGCCAGGTGCGGCCGATATTCTCATCCAGCACGTCAGACAGCGGCTGGTTCGCCAGCGCCAGCCAGCGGCGCGGCGTGACGCCATTGGTCACGTTACAGAAACGCGTTGGGAAGATCTTCGCGAAGTCCGCAAACAGCGACTGCACCATCAGGTTCGAGTGCAGCTCGGACACCCCGTTGACCTTGTGGCTGATCACCACCGCCAGCCAGGCCATGCGCACGCGGCGACCATTGGATTCATCGATGATCGACGCACGGCTCAGCAGGCCGGTATCGTTCGGATACTGTTCCTGCAGGGTCTTGAGAAAGTAGTCGTTGATCTCAAAGATAATCTGCAGATGGCGCGGCAGAATTTTGCCGAGCATATCCACCGGCCAGGTTTCCAGCGCTTCGCTCATCAGCGTGTGGTTGGTGTACGAGAACACCTGACAGGTCACTTCAAAGGCGTCATCCCAGCTGAACTTATGTTCGTCGATCAGCAGGCGCATCAGTTCCGGAATGGAGAGCACAGGATGCGTATCGTTGAGGTGAATCGCCGTTTTCTCCGCCAGATTGGCGTAGGTTTTGTGCAGCTGGTGATGACGGCTGAGGATGTCCTGAATCGTCGAGGAGACGAGGAAATACTCCTGACGCAGGCGCAGCTCGCGGCCCGAGTAGGTCGAGTCGTCCGGATACAGTACGCGGGACACGTTCTCGGAGTGGTTTTTATCTTCCACTGCCGCAAAGTAGTCGCCCTGGTTAAATTTACCGAGGTTGATCTCGCTACTGGCCTGGGCATTCCACAGGCGCAGCGTGTTGGTGGCGTCGGTGTCGTAGCCGGGGATGATCTGGTCATAGGCCACGGCGAGGATCTCTTCGGTTTCGACCCAGCGGGATTTTTTCCCTTCCTGCTGAATACGCCCGCCAAAGCGCACTTTATAGCGCGTGTTGTGACGCTTGAACTCCCACGGGTTGCCGTATTCCAGCCAGTAATCCGGGGACTCTTTCTGGCGGCCATCAACGATGTTCTGCTTGAACATACCGTAATCGTAGCGAATGCCGTACCCGCGGCCCGGCAGCGCCAGCGTCGCCAGCGAGTCGAGGAAGCAGGCGGCAAGACGTCCCAGACCGCCGTTTCCGAGGCCGGGGTCGTTCTCTTCGTCGATCAGCTCTTCTAAATCCAGCCCCATCTCTTCCAGTGCGGTTTTTACGTCGTCATAAATACCGAGCGACAGCAGCGCGTTGGAGAGGGTGCGGCCAATCAAAAATTCCATCGACAGGTAGTAAACCTGACGCGTTTCCTGTGAGAGCTGGGCGCGGTTGGAGCGCAACCAGCGTTCGACTAAACGGTCACGCACCGCAAACAGGGTGGCGTTCAGCCACTCGTGTTTGTTGGCGATAACCGGATCTTTCCCGATGGTGAACATCAGCTTGTAGGCGATGGAGTGCTTTAACGCCTCAACGCTGAGCGTGGGTGAAGAGTAGCTAAATGGAGCATTCATATCAGTAACTTCGCCTCGTTACATCAAGCGTTGATAAAGGTCGCGGTAGGACTGCGCCGCGACATGCCAGCTAAAGTCCATGGACATCGCCTGACGTTGTACGTAACGCCACAGCGATGGACGGGACCACAAGACGAACGCACGCCGAATCGCGCGAAGCAGCGACCAGGCATTACTGTCCTCAAAAACAAAGCCGCTGGCGATACCGTCCGCCAGATTTTCCAGAGAGCTGTCGGACACCGTATCCGCCAGCCCGCCCGTACGGCGTACCAGCGGCAGCGTGCCGTATTTCAGGCCGTAGAGCTGCGTCAGGCCGCAGGGTTCAAAGCGGCTCGGCACCAGAATGACGTCAGCCCCACCCATGATGCGGTGCGAGAACGCTTCGTGATAACCAATCTGCACGCCCACCTGCCCCGGATGTTCCGCAGCGGCGGCAAGAAAACCTTCCTGCAACACCGGGTCTCCCGCGCCGAGCAGCGCCAGTTGACCGCCCTGCTCCAGTAATCCTGGTAGCGCTTCGAGCACCAAATCCAGCCCTTTCTGGCTGGTCAGGCGGCTGACCACGGCGAACAGTGGCACTTTGTCGTTCACCTTCAGCCCCATCGCAATTTGCAGCTGGCGTTTGTTTTCGGCTTTGTCTTCCACCGAATCGCGGCCATAGCGTGCAGCCAAAAGGAGATCGGTATCCGGACTCCAGATCTTTTCATCCACGCCGTTCAGAATGCCCGACAGACGGCCTTCACGGTGGCGCTGTTGTAACAGCCCTTCCAGACCGTAGCCAAACTCTGGCTGGGTGATTTCACGCGCGTAGGTTGGACTCACCGCCGTGATGTGATCGGCGTAGTACAGCCCCGCCTTCAGGAACGAGATCTGCCCGTTAAACTCCAGACCGTGCATGTTATAGAACGACCATGGCAGATCGATGTCATTCATATGATGGGCATAGTACATGCCCTGGTACGCCAGATTGTGTACGGTAAAGACCGATTTCGCCGGGTGACCACGTGCCGCCAGATAGGCCGGAGCAAGCCCGGCGTGCCAGTCATGCGCGTGTACCACATCCGGTCGCCAGAATGGGTCCAGCCCGACGGCCATCTCCGCCCCCACCCAGCCGAGCAGCGCAAAGCGCAGCACGTTATCGGTATAGGCGAACAGGTTCGTATCGTGATACGGACTGCCCGGTCGGTCGTATAGGTGCGGCGCGTCGATCAGGTAAATCCCTACGCCATTGTAATGTCCAAACAGCAGGGTGATGCGTCCGGCGAAGGTTTCACGGCGGGTAACGACCTTTGCATCAGGAATACCACGCCGGATATCCGGGAAGGCGGGCAATAGGACTCGGGTATCCACCCCACCGGCGATTTGCGCCGCCGGTAATGCGCCAAGAACATCCGCCAGCCCGCCCGTCTTCAGCAACGGGAACATCTCAGAACATACGTGTAAAACCTGCATCATCGCTCCTGTTTGATTTGCAGCTTCCGCAACATTTCCCGTGTGACTAACACGATCCCCTCTTCAGAACGGTAGAAGCGACGCGCATCTTCTTCCGCGTTTTCACCAATCACCATCCCTTCAGGGATGACGCAGGCACGGTCGATCACGCAACGGCGAAGACGACACGAGCGCCCTACCCAGACATCCGGCAGCAGGACTGCCGAGTCGATATTACAGAATGAATTTACACGCACGCGGGGGAACAGCACGGACTGCACCACCACGGAGCCGGAGATAATGCACCCGCCGGAAACCAGCGAGTTCAGCGTCATGCCGTGGCTGCCGGAGCGGTCCTGCACGAACTTCGCGGGCGGCAGCGATTCCATATGAGTGCGAATCGGCCAGTTCTGGTCGTACATATCCAGTTCAGGCGTAACGGACGCCAGGTCGAGGTTCGCTTTCCAGTAAGCTTCCAGCGTACCGACGTCGCGCCAGTAAGGTTCCGCATTCGGGTCTGACTGTACGCAGGACAGCGGGAAAGGATGTGCATACGCCATGCCAGCTTTGGTGATTTTCGGGATGATGTCTTTACCGAAGTCGTGGCTGGAGTTTTCGTCTTTGTCGTCTTCTTCCAGCAGCTCATAAAGGTACTCTGCATCAAAGATATAGATCCCCATGCTGGCGAGCGATTTGGTGTCATCTCCTGGCATGGTCGGCGGGTTCGCCGGTTTTTCAACAAAGTCGATAATCTTGTCGTCGGCATCCACGTGCATCACACCAAACGCCGTCGCCTCAGCAACGGGCACCGGCAGACACGCCACGGTGCAGCGCGCCCCTTTTTCGACGTGGTCAATGAGCATGTGGGAGTAGTCTTGCTTGTAGATGTGGTCACCCGCGAGGATGACAATGTATTCCGCACTGTAGCGGCGAATGATGTCGAGGTTCTGGGTCACCGCATCCGCCGTGCCGCGATACCAGTTTTCCCCGTGAACGCGCTGCTGCGCCGGGAGCAGATCGACAAACTCGTTCATCTCTTCGCTGAAGAACGACCAGCCGCGCTGGATATGCTGCACCAGCGTGTGCGACTGATACTGAGTAATGACGCCAATGCGGCGAATGCCTGAGTTCAGGCAGTTGGAGAGCGCAAAGTCGATAATGCGGAACTTACCACCAAAGTGAACGGCCGGTTTGGCGCGCTTGATGGTCAAATCTTTCAGACGGGTTCCACGCCCGCCCGCGAGTATCAGGGCAACAGTTTTTAATGGTAGCTGGCGCGCCAACATTAACGGATCGTTCTTCTCTAATCTAACCATGACTAACTCCTTTTTTATCATCTTTGGAATACGCACACTCCGTGCGCAGGCCCGTGCCAGACAGCCATAACAACCGGATTATCCACTCCGGCAAAGGGGGGAACGGCTCGCCACTCCCCGTCAGGTAAAACAATCTCTGCGACGTCATCCGTCGCGTTCAGCGTGACCAGCCACTTATCCGACAGCAGGATTTGCAGACAGGTTATGCCGTGTTGCCACTCTTGCGCGCTCAGCGGTTGCGCGTCTTTATTCAGCCAGCGAACGTTGCCGTCGCCCTCTTCCCACCAGCTGTCGGCGGTAAGCGCCGGGATTTGCTGGCGAAGGTGGATCAGCGCCGCGGTGAAATGGGTCAACCCGCTGTTTGCTTCTCCCCAGTCGAGCCAGGTTAAGGTGTTATCCTGGCAATAGGCGTTGTTGTTGCCGTGCTGGCTGTGACCGTGCTCGTCGCCCGCCAGCAGCATCGGCGTGCCCTGCGACAACAAAAGCGTCGTCAGCAGCGCGTGAACGCTGGCGCGTCGCCGCTCGATCACATCCAGACTTCCGCCTAACCCTTCTATACCATGGTTAAAGCTATGGTTATTGTTAGTCCCATCGCGATTCTCCTCACCGTTTGCCTCATTGTGTTTCTGATTGAAACAAACGCAGTCGCGAAGCGTGAAACCGTCGTGCGCCGTCACCAGGTTGATGGTGGCCGACGGACGTTTGCCGTCGCGCTTAAAGAGATCGCTGGAACCGGCAAAACGTCCTGCGAATTCCCCCAACGACAGATCGCGCGCCAGCCAGAAGCGGCGGATGGCATCGCGGTAGTGATCGTTCCACTCGGCAAACAGCGGCGGGAAATTTCCCACCTGATAGCCGCCCTCACCAATGTCCCACGGCTCGGCAATCAGCTTCACCTGCGACAACACCGGGCAATTTTTGATTGCCTCAAACAGCGGCGCCTGCTGGCTGAACGCTGGCGTGCGCCCTATTACGGGGGCCAGGTCGAAACGAAAACCGTCGACATGGAAGGTTTCTACCCAATATTTCAGGCACTCATACGCATAATGCGTCACCGCCGGATGGCTGAGATTGAGGGTGTTACCGCAGCCGGTCCAGTTGTAGTAATCACCATCTTCCCTGATCCAATAATAGCTACGGTTATCAATTCCGCGCTGCGAGAGCGTCGGGCCATCGAGATCGCTTTCAGCACTGTGGTTGAGCACCACGTCCAGAATGACCTCAATGCCCGCCGCGTGGAGCGCCTTCACCGCATCGCGGAACTCGTCCCGGGCTTTTTCAGGATCGGCGGCATAGCGGGGTTCAAGGGCGAACATCGCCAGCGGGTTGTAACCCCAGTAGTTGCTCAGCCCAAGGCGCTGTAACCGCGGCTCGCTGGCGAAATGCGCCACGGGCAGCAGCTCCAGCGCGGTGATCCCTAAGTGCTTCAGGTAGGCAACCAGCGTCGGATGCCCGAGCGCTTTATAAGTGCCGCGTATCTCTTTGGGGATCGACGGGTGCAGATACGTCAGCCCTTTCACATGCGCTTCGTAAATGACGGTATTGCCCCACGGCGTGCGCGGCGGGGCATCGTCTTCCCAGTCGTAGAGGTCGTTCACCACCACGCTTTTTGGCGCGAGCGGCGCGCTGTCGCGGTGGTCGGGCTCACCGTAGCCGACGTGGAATATCGGGTCGTCTTTAAACTCGCCGTCCACGCGGTGCGCACACGGGTCAATCAACAGCTTCGCCGGGTTAAACCAGTGCCCCTGTGAAGGCTCCCATGCGCCGTGAACGCGAAAACCATAGTGCATGCCCGGACGCCCGCCGGACAGATAACCGTGCCAGATATCCCCCGTGCGCGCGGGTAAATCGTAACGGTGCTCGTTACCTTCCCCGTCAAACACACAGAGTTCTACCCGCTCCGCGTGCGCAGAAAAGAGCGTGAAGTTCACCCCCTTCCCGTCAAAGCGCGCCCCGAGCGGTTCGGGATTACCTGCCGTAAGCTGCGTCATTCCCCCTCCCGCACCAGCCAGATGGTGCTAAGCGGCGGCAGCGTCAGGCTCAATGAGTTTGGCCGCCCGTGGCTTTCGAGTGCATCGCTCTGCACCAGACCACCGTTACCCGCGTTGCTGCCGTGATAATGCATGGAATCGGTGTTCAGTATTTCGCGCCATTTACCCGCCTGGTTAATGCCGAAGCGGTAATGTTCGCGCGGCACCGGCGTAAAGTTGCTGGCAACGATAATTTCATTGCCCGCTTTATCGCGGCGCACAAAGACAAACACCGAACGTTCACGATCGTCCACCACCAGCCACTCGAAGCCGTACGGATCGAAATCCAGCTCGTGCAGCGCTTTGTGGTGGCGATAGGTCAGGTTCAGGTCGCGCACCAGACGCTGTACGCCGTGATGCCAGTTATCACCGCCTTCCAGCAGGTGCCAGTCGAGGCTGGAATCGTGGTTCCACTCGCGGCCCTGAGCGAATTCATTGCCCATAAACAGCAGCTTCTTGCCCGGGAAAGCGAACATCCAGCCGTAGTAAGCGCGCAGGTTGGCAAACTTCTGCCACGCGTCGCCCGGCATGCGGTCAAGAATGGATTTTTTGCCGTGCACCACTTCATCGTGCGACAGCGGCAGCATAAAGTTTTCGGTGTAGTTATAGAGCAGCCCGAAGGTGAGCTTGTCGTGGTGATACTGACGGTGAACCGGGTCGAGCTTCATATAGTCAAGCGTGTCGTGCATCCAGCCCAGGTTCCACTTGTACCAGAACCCCAGACCGCCCATTGACGGTGGACGCGAGACGCCGGGGAAGTCGGTGGATTCTTCCGCCATCGTCACCGCACCTTCCACCTGCTCGCCGAGAATGCGGTTGGTGCTGCGCAGGAATTCAATGGCTTCCAGATTTTCACGGCCGCCATACTCGTTCGGGATCCACTCTCCCTCTTTGCGGCTGTAGTCGCGGTAGATCATCGACGCCACCGCATCGACGCGTAGGGCATCAATACCGAAGCGCTCGATCCAGTACAGCGCGTTGCCCACCAGGAAGTTTGTTACTTCACGGCGACCGTAGTTATAGATCAGCGTGTTCCAGTCCTGGTGATAGCCTTCGCGCGGGTCGCTGTGCTCGTACAGCTTCGTGCCGTCAAATTCCGATAAACTGAAATCATCAGACGGGAAGTGGCCGGGCACCCAGTCGAGGATCACGTTCAGCCCGGCGGCATGCGCGGCATTGATGAAATAGCGGAAATCATCGCGCGTGCCGAAGCGGCGCGTTGGCGCATACAGCCCGGTAGGCTGGTAGCCCCAGCTTCCGTCGAACGGGTGTTCGTTAACCGGCAGCAGCTCAAGGTGAGTAAAGCCCATCCATTTGGCGTACGGCACCAGCTGATCGGCCAACTCACGATAGCTGAGCCAGAAGTTATTATCGGTGTGGCGACGCCAGGAGCCGAGATGCACCTCATAGACGGAGATTGGCGCGTCGAAGCGGTTGGCCTGCTTGCGTTCTTCCGTCTGGACGATCTTCTCCGGCAGCCCACAGATCAGCGATGCGGTATCCGGGCGCATCTGCGCTTCAAAGGCATACGGGTCAGCTTTAATACGCAGCTTGCCGTTGGCATCGATCATCTCAAACTTATAGAGCTGGCCGTTTTGCGCGCCGGGGATAAACAGCTCCCAGATGCCGGTTTCACGGCGCAGGCGCATCGGATGACGACGGCCATCCCAATAGTTGAACTGCCCGACAACGGAAACCCGCTGGGCATTCGGTGCCCACACGGAAAAGCGCGTGCCGGTAATACCGTCCATGGTATCGGCGTGAGCGCCCAGCGTTTCATAGGGACGCAGGTGAGTCCCTTCGGACAACAGCCAGGCATCCATCTCTTTAAGGAGCGGGCCGAAGCTGTAAGGGTCGTCGATCAGGTTCTGCTGGCCGTGCCAGATGACGGCAAGCTGGTAGCGAAAAGGGTTTTTACGACGGGGCATCACACCCGAGAAGAAGCCACGGGAATCGAGGCATTCCAGATTACCGACCTTGCGGCCGGTTTTGGGCTCAATCACCCAGACTTCGGTGGCATCCGGCAACAGCGCCCGAACTTCCAGTCCAGCCTCCGTTCGGTGCATCCCAAGCACAGAAAAGGGGTCAGCAAAATGACCCGCAATAAGCGCATTAATCACGTCTCTATCCACACGATCGGACATGGTATTCATCCTGTTTTTTATGTCGTCCTTTTTACGCGCTCCGGGACGACTTTTAATGTGACCTGAACGGGACAGCACAAATATGTGCATCCTTTCTGCTCCGTTCGAACCTCAGGTAAGAAATGACTCTTCCTTAAAGCATAGCCAACGCTCTAAATGACTCCTGATAAAAAATAAGACATCCGCGTGTTACTCCATGTAGTACGCAAAAAAAGGGGGTGAAAATCACCCCCGGTAGTTAACAAATTATTACGCCAGCTGGCGCAGCATGCGGCGCAGCGGTTCGGCGGCCCCCCACAGGAGCTGATCGCCGACGGTGAACGCGGAGAGATACTCTGGCCCCATGTTCAGCTTGCGCAGACGACCAACCGGCGTGGTCAGCGTGCCGGTCACGGCGGCCGGGGTCAGTTCACGCATGGTGACATCGCGATCGTTTGGCACCACTTTCGCCCACGGGTTGTGTGCAGCCAGCAGCTCTTCCACGGTCGGAATAGACACATCTTTTTTCAGTTTAATGGTGAAAGCCTGGCTGTGGCAGCGCAGCGCGCCGATACGCACGCACAGACCGTCAACCGGAATGGTGTTCGCGGTCGCGAGGATTTTGTTGGTCTCAGCCTGGCCCTTCCACTCTTCGCGGGTCTGGCCGTTATCCAGCTGTTTGTCGATCCACGGGATCAGGCCACCGGCCAGCGGTACGCCGAAGTTATCCACCGGCAGCTCGCCGCTGCGGGTCAGCTGAGTGACCTTACGTTCGATATCAAGAATCGCGGACGCCGGGTTTGCCAGCTCGGTCGCGACGCTGTGGTGCAGCTGGCCCATCTGGGTCAGCAGCTCGCGCATATGACGCGCGCCGCCGCCGGACGCGGCCTGGTAGGTCGCCACGGAGACCCACTCCACCAGATCCTGCGCGAACAGGCCGCCGAGGGACATCAGCATCAGGCTGACGGTACAGTTACCGCCAACAAAGGTTTTTACGCCGTTGTTCAGGCCATCGGTGATGACGCCCTGGTTCACCGGGTCGAGAATGATGATGGCATCGTCTTTCATACGCAGCGAAGAGGCTGCGTCAATCCAGTAGCCCTGCCAGCCGCTTTCACGCAGCTTTGGATAGATTTCGTTGGTATAATCGCCGCCCTGGCAGGTCACAATAATGTCGAGTGCCTTCAGCGCTTCCAGATCGTAAGCATCCTGCAACGTGCCTGTGGTACCACCAAAGGACGGGGCAGCCTGGCCGAGCTGGGAAGTGGAGAAGAAGACCGGGCGGATGGCGTCGAAATCGCGCTCTTCAACCATGCGTTGCATGAGTACAGAGCCGACCATACCGCGCCAGCCGATAAAACCAACGTTTTTCATAGCATTTTTTTCCTGCTGAGGGTGTGTGCTGATTGTGCAAGCCAGTATTGAACTGGGATATGCTTCACATTACAAAATGCTGCCAAAGTCGCAAGCGAAATTAATCGATGATTGCCCGGCAATCAGAAATACAGCTAATTATCATAATAACCATAGAGAGTTTCAGGGATAATTTACATGAGTGAAATCATTTCCGCGGCGGTTTTATTGATCCTGATAATGGATCCACTGGGAAACCTGCCGATTTTCATGTCGGTGTTAAAGCACACCGAGCCGAAGCGCCGCCGGGCGATCATGATCCGCGAGCTGCTCATCGCCCTGCTGGTAATGTTTATCTTCCTGTTTGCCGGGGAGAAGATCCTCGCATTCCTGAACCTGCGCGCGGAAACGGTCTCCATTTCCGGCGGGATAATTTTGTTCCTGATTGCCATTAAGATGATTTTCCCGAGCGCCGAAGGCAGCAGCAGCGGCCTGCCTGCGGGTGAAGAGCCGTTTATTGTGCCGCTGGCGATTCCACTGGTCGCCGGGCCAACCATTCTGGCGACGCTGATGCTGCTGTCGCATCAGTATCCGAACCAGATGAGCCATCTGGTGATTGCCCTGCTGATTGCCTGGGGCGGGACGTTTATCATCCTGCTGCAGTCATCGCTTTTCCTGCGCCTGCTGGGTGAGAAAGGGGTGAACGCGCTGGAGCGCCTGATGGGGCTGATTCTGGTGATGATGGCGACGCAAATGTTCCTGGACGGAATTCGGGCGTGGATGAAAGGTTAGGATGTAAAAAAGCCGGGTGGCGCTTACGCTTACCCGGCCTACAGGACCTGAGTTTTTTGTAGGTCGGGTAAGCGTAAGCGCCACCCGACACACATACGGTCACTGAGGTCTGTGGCCGCAAAAATTTTAAATATTCATTCGTTTTGCGAGCCGCCTTCCAGAGCCTCTCTTGCCACCCCGCCCCCAACGCAGCATCTTCTTGCCGCGCCTGCAAAATCAGGCGTCAGGGTTGGTCCCCTGTAATCCTCATCCGTGATAAAACGCTTTTTTATCGCGTGGCCAGTTACACCTCAATGGTGGGCTGGACGGTGGCGCCGTAAGGCGCGCCGGTAGCTGATGAGGCCGGTAGGACCAACGCCGTTCAGTCCGCCACCAGTGAGGTTGGTCCCTCCTTTGGCGGTCTCTTCACTCATTCGAGGCAGTCATGTGACGACTACCCCTCACTTTTCTCACGCTTTATTTACTACTCCATTCGATCACACCACTGATTTCACCGAACTGGCAGACAACTGCTCGCAGTTTGTCGGCGTGCTGGTTGAATGTGACGATCCAATACAGAAGATGGTGCTGTGCGGACGGCTCTCAGCCTGCCTCGCACTGCTCCAGCCTACGCTGCTTGAACCTGTTCCGGGATATTTAAAAGCCAGCCTGACGGTGGATGACCTGCCGCTGGACGTGCCGGTATTCGAACCGGAAGTGGATCAGTTACGGCGATATTGCCAGCTGTTAACGCAAATGCTGTTAGCGCACAAAGGAAGGCATCGTGCCGCTGTAAAAAAGCCGGGTGGCGCTTACGCTTACCCGGCCTACGGGACCTGAGTTTTTTGTAGGTCGGGTAAGGCGAAGCCGCCACCCGACAACATACGGCCTCGTTAGCTCAGCAGCGTAAACGCAATCATCCCGACGATCGCACCCGTGGTGCCGAGGATGGTTTCCATCAGCGTCCAGGTTTTCAGGGTTTGCGCTTCGGTGGCGCCGGTAAATTTACCGAACAGCCAGAAGCCTGCGTCATTGACGTGAGAGACCACAATCGAGCCACCCGCGATGCAGATAGAGAGCGCCGCCATCTGCGCACCGGAGTAGTTCAGCTGTTCAATCACCGGCATCACCAGACCGACGGCTGTTAAACACGCCACGGTCGCGGAGCCCTGAATGATACGCACCGCCGCAGCCAGTACGAAGCAGGTGACCGCAATCGGCAGGCCCATTCCGGTCAGCGCTTCGCCGAGCGCCGGGCCCACGCCGGAATCCACCAGCACTTGCTTGAACACGCCGCCCGCACCGATCACCAGCAGGATGATCCCCGCAGGCTGCAGCGCGGCACCACAAATCTCCATCACGCGGTCTTTCGGCATGCCCTGACGCATCGCCAGGCCGTAAATCGCCACCAGACAGGCCACCAGGATCGCCGTGAACGGGTGACCGATGAACTCGAACCATTCATAAGCGCTGGAACCCACCGGCACAAAGCGTGCGGCAATAGTTTTCAGACCCACCAGCACCAGCGGCAGCAGGATCAGCGACAGGCTGAAGCCGAAGGACGGCATTTTGCCCTCGCCCAGGTGCGGCTCGGTGATGTCATCCGGAATGTGCAGCTCAACGTAACGGCTGATGAAGTTGCCCCAGAGCGGACCGGCGATAATCATCCCCGGGATCGCCGCACACAGACCAATCAGGATCATCCAGCCAAAGTCAGCGTGCATCTGGGAGGCCAGCAGCATCGGCGCGGGTCCCGGCAGCAGAAACGCCGCAGCCGCCGCCACGCCCGCAAACAGCGGAATGACCAGCTTCACAAGGTTGGTGCCAGTATGGCGCGCCATGGAGAACGCCACGCTAATCAGCAGCACAACCGCCACTTCAAAGAACAGCGGCAGCGCGCAAATCAGACCGGCCAGGCCAATCGCGTAGTGCGCGCGGCTGTGCCCGAAGGATTTCAGCATCTTGACGGCAATCTGATCGACCGCGCCCGTCTCGTGCAAAATCTTGCCAAACATCGCGCCGAGCGCGACCACAATCGCCAGGAAGCCCAGCGTACCGCCCATCCCTTTTTCCATGGTCGCCGCGATTTTATCGAGCGGCATACCGGAAAAGAGACCTGCACCAATAGAAACCACCATCAAAGCAACGAAGGCATGCATGCGCGCCTTCATCACTAAAAACAGCAGCAGTAAAACGGAACCCACTGCTGTCAAAACAAGCGTTAATGTACTCAAAACTTACTGCCTTTTATTAATGACCTCGATGGTGCTGGCAACAACACCTTCCAGTGACTGATCGATATCAACCACTAAGACGTCTTTCTCATCTTCACCCGGCTCCTGCAGCGCTTCAAACTGCGTGACCAGCATCTGGGTTTTGAAGAAGTGACCTTTACGCGCCTTCAGACGGCTTTCAATCACCTCGAAATCGCCCTTCAGATAGATGAAGGAGAGGTTCGGGTTGCCGTCACGCAGCAGGTCGCGGTAGGTTTTTTTCAGCGCGGAGCAGACGATCAGGGAAACTTTGTTCGTACGCTGCATCGCAAAGGCGGCATCGTTCAGCGCCTGCAGCCACGGTTTGCGATCGTCGTCGTTCAGCGGCTCGCCGGAGGCCATTTTCATGATGTTGCTGCGCGGATGGAGGAAGTCGCCATCAAGAAACGCAGCCTGGAGTTGATGCGCCACTTCGCTCGCCACGGCAGATTTACCGCTACCGGACACGCCCATCAGGACGTAAACGTGGTGATCGTGATTAGTCGTGCTCAAAGGGTGTCCCTCAGTCAATTGTTACGGGTAACAGTTATCGGTAACATTGTCCTGCCGGGGCAAAAGAGAAGCAATATCCAAACGTGCGCGAAGTGAATAAGTGTGAGCTACTTCAAATTTGTCGGATTAAATAGATCCACCCGGTGACAAGGTGAAACCTAAATCTAACATTTTAGGGGTAACTGCCTCACCACGAATGCGCGCCAGCAGGCGTTCTGCACCAATGCGACCCATGCGTTCACGCGGGGTCAGAACGCTCGCCAGACGCGGCTCCATCACCTGGCCTATGTCGTGGCCGTGGAAACCGGCAATCGCCATATCGTCAGGGATCTTCAGCCCCAAACGCTGGCACTCAAACGCTGCGCCAACCGCAAGGTCATCGTTGGTACAGAAAATACCGTCCAGTTGTGGATACTCGCGTCGCGCCTGACGCATCAGCTCAATACCCGACGTATAGGAGGAGGATTGCTCCACCATCACGCTGTACGGGGTTAAACCGGCGTCGAGCATCGCCTGCTCGTATCCCTTCTGTTTGATGATAGTACGTTCATCCAGACGCGCACCCAGATAGGCAATGTGGCGATGACCGCGCGCGATGATCGCCGCCGTCATCTGACGCGCCGCTTCAAAGTTATCGAACCCAACGGCGATGTCGAGGCACGGCGACTGGCTGTCCATCAGCTCCACCACCGGAATACCGGCCACTTCAATCATTTTCAGCGTGCGGGCGGTATGGGTACGTTCCGTTAAAATCAGGCCGTCGATGTTCCAGGAAAGCATGGATTCAAGACGTTCTTCTTCCAGTTCCGGCTTGTACCCGTAGTGCGCGAGCATGGTCTGATAGCCAAAGGCATCGGTCACGCTTTCAATACCGCGTAACACCTCGGCGAAAACCTGGTTGGTCAGGGAAGGAAGGAGGACACCCACCGCACGGCTGGTCGCATTGGAGAGAATATCGGGTGCGCGGTTGGGGATATAACCCAGTTCATCAAGGGCAGCGGCAATCTTGCCACGTAACGCCACGGAAACCTGTTCCGGGTTACGTAAAAAACGGCTGACCGTCATTTTGGTCACACCGACGCGATCGGCGACATCCTGAAGTACGGGGCGTTTCTTTTTCATCGTCCTGAGAAATCTTGAAGTGAGAGATTTTCTCAGTTTATCACGGACAAAGCTCAACCTTCCCCGTTTAAAGGGAAGGTTGAGTAATTATTTATACCGGCGGCAGGTCAAACAGCAGGATTTCGCTTTCGCTGTCGGCATGCACGGAGAGCGCCTGCTCATCCCAGACGGCCAGACCATCGGCGGTTGTTGCTTTGGTGCCGTTGATGGACACTTCACCTTTCACCACCTGGATCCAGACGCGGCGGTTGGCGGCAATCTGATGCACAGACTGTTCGTCTTTTGCCAGCGCCCAACGGTACAGCTCCATATCCTGATGCACTTTCAGGGAACCTTCACGCGCATCCGGGGACAGCACCAGCTGTTTGCCCTGTTTAGCGTCGAAGCGGCGCTGCTCGTAGCGCGGCGTGATGCCGGTCTCTTCTGGAATGATCCAGATTTGATACAGGTGCAGTTTTTCCGTTTTGCTCGGGTTGTACTCAGAGTGACGCACCCCGGTACCCGCACTCATAATCTGGAACTCACCGGCCGGAACCTGCTCTTCGTTACCCATGCTGTCTTTGTGCGCCACGGCACCTTCGAGCACATAGGTCAGGATTTCCATGTCTTTGTGCGGGTGGGTACCGAAGCCCTGGCCAGCATCAATCACGTCGTCGTTAATCACGCGCAGTGCGGAGAAGCCCATGAAGTTCGGGTCGTAGTAGTCGGCAAACGAGAATGAATGCCATGAGTCCAGCCAGCCATGATTCGCGTGACCACGTTCGTTTGCTTTGCGTAAGTAGATCATTGTTTTCACCCTCAGTTCGTTTCGATGGAGTAAGTGTGGACGCAAACGGTCTGGGATCATAGAGGGTGAAAATTGACTCCTCTGTTCAAAAATTATGAACAAGCGCAGAGGAGCCGTTTTTGCTTATTTCTCGAGGGTTATCGTGGCAGGAGAGGCCTGTTCGAAGGCCCGTTCGAGGATTTCAAGGTTGGTCAGTACGTCAGATTCCTTGACGTAATTCGGCGTGCCGGTGGTGAGGGTTTCATACAGCGCATCATAGACGCGGCCATAGTCACCGGTTTCCGGTTTCAGCTCTTCCGTGATCGTCACGCCCTCGTCGTTCATGTACTCCAGCACGCCTACGGAATCATCCGCTGCAAAGCCCGGTTCGCCCGGCATGATATTGGCCTTCAGGCTGGTCTCCTGCTGGTCGATGCCATACTTGATAAACGAGCCTCGGGTGCCGTGAACGATAAATTTCGGATAGTCGATTTTCACCAGATGGCTGGTTTTGACGATGGCTTTCAGGTCGCCGTAGAACAGCTGTGCTTCAAAGGTATCGTCCGGGTTGGCTTTATTGCGCAGGCTGCGGATGTCGTACGCCACGTGATCCGGGCGGCCAAACAGGGAGATGATCTGGTCCATGGTGTGCACGCCAAGACCATAGAACGAACCGTCCTGCGGCAGGCCGGGTTGGGTTTCCGCCACCGGGCGGTAGTAATCAAAGTGGCTTTCGATTTCCACGATGTCGCCGAGCTTGCCGCTTTCAATCGCTTTTTTCGCTGTCAGGAAGCAGCTGTCAAAGCGACGGTTCTGATACGGCGTAACGGTCAGTCCTTTGCTTTTCGCCAGCGCAAAGAGTTCCTTAGCTTCAGCAATGGTCGGGGTGAACGGTTTTTCCACCAGCACGTTTTTACCCGCTTCAAGCGCGCGTTTCGCGTAGTCGAAATGGCTGTCGGCATGGGTACAGACGATCGCCAGTTTGACCTGCGGATCGTTTAACACCTCATCAAGATCGCTGGTGAAATGAATGTGGGAATAGTGCGGAGATTGCTCTTCCGGCTTTGCGCGCCGACGGTAGATATGGGCTACATGCCAGCTGTCTTTACGGTTGAGAACATACGGAAGATGGTAGCGGGTGGTGCTTTTGCCAAATCCAATAAATGCACAATGCAGCGTCATGGCTCAGTCCTTTTGGAAGGTTACTGAGTGCAACCATAGCGCAAATTTTGTCCTCACCCCAGCCCTCTCCCACGGCGAGAGGGAGAAAAAAGACAAAAAAAAGCCAGCTAAAAGCTGGCTAAAGTAATACTGGAAGCAATGTGAGCAATGTCGTGCTTTCAGGTTCCCGTAGGAGGTCTTCCTGAATGCAGAGCAATAATAATCATTCTCATTCGCACTTGTCCAATACTTTTTGCAAAAAATAGCGGTTGACTCAAATTTTAAAGTCACTGATGTTGGAAGGGACTTTTAACTGACTGAGGAACAAGGAATGAGTGAGATAGTGATACGCCACATCGAACCCAGCGATGCAGAAGCTTTACGTGACATCATGTCGCATCCTGATGTGTATCACGACACGCTACAGCTCCCTCATCCTTCTATGGAAATGTGGCACGAACGCGTTGTGACAAAACCAGGCCGGCGCCATCTTGTTGCCTGTCTGGACCAGCGCGTCATTGGACATATGGCGCTGGACGTGATGGAAAACCCGCGTCGCAGCCATGTTGCCACATTCGGCATTAGCGTGGCTGCGGATATGCAGGGACGCGGCGTAGGCCGCAGGCTCATGAGCGAAATGATCAACCTGTGTGACAACTGGTTACGCATTGAACGTATCGAACTGACGGTCTTTGCCGATAACCCCGCGGCTGTTGCCCTCTATAAAAATTTTGGTTTTGAAATCGAAGGGACCGGCAGGAAATTTGCTCTGCGCAACGGCGAGTATGTGGATGCGTATTATATGGCGCGGATGAAGTAAAACACCCCCTCACCCCGGCCCTCTCCCCATAGGGGCGAGGGGGAAATGACCGCACCGTGCAATTCCCTCTCCCCTATGGGGAGAGGGTTAGGGTGAGGGGAACAATCAATACCCCGCCGTCAAATCATCCACCGAACGCGGGTCCGACGCCCCAAACAGCGCGCCGTCCGGCCCCACCATAATGCTCTGGGTACTACCCATCGCCTCTTTCACCGCCACCTTTTGACCGCGCTGTTCCAGCAGCTTGATGGTGTCCGGGCTAAAGCCCTTTTCCACGCGCAGCTCGTCCGGCAGCCACTGGTGATGGAAACGCGGCGCGTTGGTCGCTTCGGCGACGTTCATCCCAAAGTCGATGCTGTTCACCACCATCTGCAGCACGGTCGTGATAATCCGGCTCCCGCCCGGGCTGCCGGTCACCAGCCAGGTTTTGCCGTCTTTCACCACGATGGTGGGCGACATGGACGACAGCGGGCGCTTCTTCGGCCCGACCGCATTCGCATCGCCGCCGACCAGCCCGTAGACGTTTGGTACGCCCGGTTTAGCAGAGAAGTCATCCATCTCGTTGTTCAGCAGAATGCCGCTGTTGCCCGCCACGATGCCTGTACCAAAGGTGGTATTGAGGGTATAAGTCACCGCCACCGCGTTGCCGTCTTTATCCACCACCGAGAAGTGGGTGGTCTGGTTGCTCTCGTACGGCGCCAGCTTGCCGGGACGGATCTCACTCGACGGCTTAGCCTTGTTGATGTCGATCTCATCGGCAATCGATTTGGCATAGGCCTTGTTGGTCAGCGCCTGCCACGGCACCTTCACGAAGTCCGGATCGCCGAGATATTCCGAGCGGTCAGCGTAGGCGCGTTTTTCCGCTTCCGCCATCACCTGCATAGCGTCCGCGCTGCCGAAGCCGAACTTGTGCATATCGAAGTTCTCAAGAATATTGAGGATCTGCACGATGTGAATGCCGCCGGAGGAAGGTGGTGGCATGGAGAAGACCTCATACCCGCGGTAGGTGCCGCTAATCGGCTCGCGCTCCACCGCCTTGTATTCCGCCAGATCCGCTTTGGTGATAAGCCCCCCGTTCTTTTGCATTTCGTCGGCAATCTGATCGGCAATCGCCCCTTTATAGAAGGCGTCCGGGCCCTGCTCCGCAATCAGCTCCAGGCTTTTGGCGAGGTTCTTCTGCACCAGCTTATCGCCCTTCTTCAGCGGTTCGCCCTCTTTCCAGAAGATCGCCTTGCTGTTTTCGTGTTTGGGAATGACTTCACTGCCGTAGGTTTTGAGATCGTCCGCCAGGGCGTCGTTCACCACAAAGCCGTCGCGCGCCAGTTTGATAGCAGGCTGCACCACTTTGTTCAGCGGCAGCGTGCCGTATTTTTCCAGCGCCAGCGAGAAGCCGGCAACGGTTCCCGGCGTGCCGGAGGCGAGGTGCGAGGTCAGGGATTTCTTGCTGTCCGGGTTGCCCTGTTCGTCAAGGAACATATCGCGGGAGGCCTGATTGGGCGCCATTTCGCGGAAGTCGATGGCGGTGGTTTTCCCGTCTTTGGTGCGCAGCATCATAAACCCGCCGCCGCCGAGGTTACCCGCCTGCGGGTGCGTGACCGCCAGCGCGTACCCTACCGCAACCGCTGCATCCACCGCGTTACCACCCTGTTTGAGAATATCGACGCCCACCTGGGTGGCCAGCGCGTCAACCGAGGCCACCATGCCATGCGTCGCCCGCACGGGATGGAAAACATCTTCCTCCACGCCGTAGGAAACAGGCGGTGCCGCGGGCGGGTTGGCCGCCACGCCAAATGTGCCGCCGGCCATCAGCGCAGCGATCGCTACCCAGCGCAAAAACGTTGGTTTCATCATTATTGTTCTCCAGGTGAAAGGGTCCATACTCCCCGCTTAAGCCTGGTTCACAACTCCTAAAAAATCATCGTCATGGTGAAATCGGGGTAAACTTAAGAGAAACCTCAAAAGGAGGAGATGACGATGAAACGCTTGATGATTCTTACGGCACTGCTTCCCTTTGCCGCGCTCGCACAGCCACTCAATACCATGAACAACCCGAACCAGCCGGGTTACGTCATTCCCAGCCAGCAGCGGATGCAAACGGAGATGATGAGCCAGCAACAGCAGCAGAAAGGGATGCTTAATCAACAATTGAAAACGCAAACCCAAATGCAGCAGCAGAGCCTGCAAAACCAGATGAACGCCAATACCCAGCGCATCCAGCAGGGTCAGGTACGCGAGCAGCCGCTGCCGAATAAAAACGGCGGGATGTTAGGTGGGGGGTCAACCCTGAACAGCGGTCAGCAGCATATGCTGCCGCCGCAGTCGAACGGCAGTATGCTTAATCCGCAGAACTAAAGTTCGGGCCGATGCGGTCAATCGCATCGGTACAAATGCTGTCGACGCCCCAGCGCAGCAGTTCGGCTGCACGCTGGGGCCTGTTGACGGTGTAAACCAGAATATGCAGACCTGCCGCTTTCAACATCTTCACCCGCGCTTCGTCCAGCAGCCTGTGGTTCAGGTGGATAGATACGCAGCCTAAGCGGGTGGTCAGCTCGCGCCAGTCCTCGCGCCACTCGTCCAGCAGCAGCCCGCGCGGCAGTTCCGGTACGGCCGCCTGTGCCGCTTCCAGCGCGTCAATTTCAAACGACGACAGCAGCGGCGCGGTCATCCCTTCCCACAGCTCGCGTGCGGCCAGCGCAATGACTTTACCCGTCAACGGCCCGGAGCCGGTGGTCGGTTTGATTTCAATATTGGCCATCATGCCGTGCTGGCGACAGCGATCGGCCACTTCCGCCAGCAGCGGCAGCGGTTCGCCTTTGAATTCGCCGCTGTACCAGCTTCCGGCGTCTACCTTCAGCAGATCGCGCCACGGCAGTTCACCCGCCACGCCCCAGCCGTTGCTGGTGCGTTCGAGGTTATCGTCATGCAGCAGGAAAATTTCGCCGTCTTTCGACAGCTTGGCGTCGAACTCGATCATCGTGTGACCGTAGCGCGCGCCAACGTCAATCGCCGCCAGCGTATTTTCCGGCGCCAGCTTACCGCCGCCGCGGTGGGCGACGACGTGGGGATAAGGCCAGTTGCTCATACTCGTTGTCCTGTTTCACCGTCAAACAGGTGCAGATGGTTTTCCGGCAGGTGTAGCCACAGCGTGCTGCCAGCTTTAGGGCGCTCCTGATGCGGCAAGCGCACCACCATTTTTTGTTCGCCCCAGCGCCCGTGCGCCAGGTTATCTGCACCCAACATCTCCAGCGTGTCCATCACCAGCGGCACGCCGCCGTCCGCCTGAGAGGTTAAACCGATATGTTCCGGGCGGATACCGAGCGTCATCTTACGCCCGGCGTAGCCACGATAGTACCAGTTGATCGGCAATGCCATCCCGCTTTCCAGCTCAAAGTGCGTGCCCGCGCTGCTGATGCGCCCTTCCAGCAGGTTCATGGCCGGGCTGCCGATAAAGCTCGCCACAAAGCGGGTAGCCGGTTTTTCGTACACCTCCACGGGTGTGCCAATCTGCTCGGCGATACCTTTGTTCATCACCATTACGCGCTGGGCGAGGGTCATGGCTTCGACCTGATCGTGGGTCACGTACAGGGAGGTGGTTTTCAGACGACGGTGCAGCTGCTGTAGCTCAAGCCGCATCTGCACGCGCAGCTTGGCGTCGAGGTTTGACAGCGGCTCGTCGAACAGGAATACCGCCGGATCGCGCACGATGGCGCGGCCCATCGCCACGCGCTGGCGCTGGCCGCCGGAGAGCTCGCGCGGGCGGCGCTTGAGCAGGCCGTCCAGCTCCAGAATGCGGGCCGCCTCTTTGACGCGCTCGTCGATATGACCTTTGCCCATGCCGCGGATTTTCAGCCCCCAGGCCATATTCTCTTCCACGCTCATGTGCGGATAGAGGGCATAGTTCTGGAACACCATCGCGATGCCTCTGTCTTTCGGCTCCATTTCGGTGACGCGCTGGCGATCAATCCAGATATCCCCGGACGTCACGCGCTCCAGCCCCGCCACCATGCGCAGCAGCGTCGATTTGCCGCAGCCGGAAGGGCCGACCATCACGATAAATTCCCCGTCCGCCACGTCGAGCGTCAGCGGCTGAATAACCTGGGTTTTGCCGTCCCAGCTTTTGGTGACTGCCTGAAGTTTTAAACCTGCCATTTTATTTCTCGCTATCGACCAGGCCGCGGACAAACGCGCGCTGCATGGCTAAAACAATGACTACGGGTGGGATAAGGGTGAGCAGCATTGCCGCCATCACCTGGTTCCAGAGGGTGGTGCCTTCGCCGGTGGCGATCATACCTTTGATGCCCGCCACGGCGGTGCCGAGGTTGACGTCCTGAATAATCAGCAGCGGCCAAAGATACTGGTTCCAGCCGTAGATAAAGGTGATCACAAACAGCGCCGCGAGGTTGGTTTTCGACAGCGGCAGCACGATGTCGCGGAAGAAGCGCATCGGCGACGCACCGTCGATGCGCGCCGCTTCAATCAACTCGTCCGGCAGGGTCATAAAGAACTGGCGGAACAGGAAGGTGGCGGTCGCCGAGGCCATCAGCGGCAGGGTCAACCCCGCGTAGCTGTCGAGCATCTTGAGGTTGGCAATCACCTCCACCGTCGGAAAGATACGTACTTCAACCGGCAGCATCAGGGTGATGAAGATCATCCAGAAGAAGAGGTTACGCAACGGAAAGCGGAACCAGACGATGGCGAAGGCCGAGAGCATCGACACCGTGATTTTGCCCACGGTGATGCCAAACGCCATGATAAAGCTGTTAAGCATCATCAGCCAGAACGGCGCGCTGTTAGCGCCCACGCCCTGGGTCCAGATGGTCTTCATGTTCTCGAAGAGGTGCCCGCCTGGGATCAGCGTCATCGGCGTATCGAACACCGCTTTGGTGTCCAGCGTGGCGGCCACAAAGGCCACGTACAGCGGGAACAGGATGATGATAATCCCTAAAATCAGCATGGTGTGGCTGAAAATCGTCAGCCCGCGACGGTTCTCAATCATTGGTAGCGCACCTTACTTTCGACATAGCGGAACTGCACCACCGTGAGGATGATGACGAGGAACATCAGCACCACGGACTGCGCGGCGGAGGCCGAGAGATCCAGCCCTGCAAACCCTTCGCGGTAGATCTTATAGATAAGCGTCGTTGTCGCCTGCACCGGACCACCCGCGGTCGCCGCGTCGATCACCGGGAAAGTGTCGAAGAAGGCGTATACCAGGTTAACCACCAGCAGGAAGAAACTCACCGGGGCGATCAGCGGCAGCGAAAGCTTAAAGAAGCGGCGGATCGGGCCTGCGCCGTCTATGGCGGCGGCCTCCACTAGCGAACGGGGGATGGACTGCAGCGCGGCGAAGAAGAACAGGAAGTTGTAGCTGATCTGCTTCCACACCGAGGCAAACACCACCAGGAACATGGCCTGGCCGCTGTTCTGAGCGTGGTTCCAGTCGTAGCCCAGTTCGGCCAGGAAGTGGGTAATCAACCCACGCCCCGGGTTAAACAGGAAGATCCACAATACGGCGGCGACGGCGGGAGCCACGGCGTAAGGCAGCAGCATCAGCGTTTGATAAATACGGCTGCCGCGCACCACGTAGTCCACCAGCGCGGCGAAGAACAGCGAGGCTAAAAGGCCGCTGACGGTAACCAGCGCGCTGAACTTCATCGTCGTCCAGAAGGAGTCCAGGTAGTAGCTGTCGTGGAACAGCGCGGTGAAGTTGTCCAGCCCGACAAACTGGCTGGAGAGCCCGAACGGATCGACGCTTTGTACCGAGTACCACAGCGCTTCGCCCGCAGGCCAGATAAAGAAAATAACGGTGATGACCAGCTGCGGCGCGACCAGCAGGTACGGCAGCCAGCGGGAACGAAACACCGGACGGGATGAGGACATTGAGATTAGATTCCTGAACAATGCCGGGTGGCGGTTTTGGTTTTCTCCCTCTCCCCGTGGGAGAGGGTTGGGGTGAGGGCATCAGGCCGCATTAACCCGAAGGCCCGGTAAGCGCAGCGCCACCGGGCATTTTTTTACGATTTCGTCGACTGCTCAAAGCGGCGCAGTAGCTGATTCCCGCGCTCTACCGCAGCGTCCAGCGCCTGCTGTGGCGTTTTCTTCCCGGTCCACACGCTTTCCAGCTCTTCATCCACGATAGTGCGGATCTGCGGCATGTTGCCCAGACGCAGGCCTTTGGTGAACGGCAACGGCGGCTTGTTCAGCATCTGGCGCGTGGCGATATCCGCCCCCGGGTTCTTGCTGTAGAAGCCCTGCTCGCGGGTCAGGTCATACGCGGCTTTGGTGATCGGCAGGTAGCCGGTCTTCTGGTGCCATTCGGCGGCATTTTCCGGCTTCGCCAGGAAGTCGAGGAACTCGGCTACACCTTTGTAGGTGCCCTTGTCTTTGCCCTGCATCACCCACAGGCTCGCGCCGCCGATGATGGCGTTCTGCGGCGCGCCCTTCACGTCGGCGTCGTACGGCATCATGCCCACGCCGTAGTTAAATTTGGCGTAGTGACGGATATCCGCCAGCGAGCCGGACGAGGCGGTGGTAATGGCGCAGTCGCCGTTGTAGAACTTCTCGGTGGATTCGTCTTTACGCCCGAAGTAGCTGAAGTCACCCTTCTTGTTCAGATCGGCAAGCAGCGCGATGTGCTTCACCTGCTCCGGCTTGTTGAACTCCAGTACCGCATCGGTGCCGTCGAAACCGTTGTTTTTGGTCGCAACCGGCAGGCCGTGCCAGGCGCTGAAGTTTTCAATCTGGATCCAGCCCTGCCAGCCGCTGGCGTAGCCACACTTCATCCCCGCCGCTTTCAGCTTCGCGGTGTACTCCGCCAGGTCCTGCCAGGTTTTAGGCGGCTGCTCCGGGTCTAAACCGGCTTTTTTGAAGGCGTCTTTGTTGTAGTACAGCACCGGCGTGGAGCTGTTAAACGGCTGCGACAGCAGATGGCCGGTTTTGGAATCGGTGTAATAACCAGAAACGGTCGGCACGAACTGGGATTCGTCGAAGTTGATGCCTGCGTCTTTGAACACTTCGTAGACCGGTTTGATAGCTTTAGAGGCCATCATGGTCGCGGTACCCACTTCATAAACCTGTAACAAGGCGGGCGCGTTGCCGGTACGGAAGGCGGCGATGCCCGCGCTCAGGCTCTGCTCGTAGTTGCCTTTGTACACCGGCACAATTTTGTAATCCGGGTGGGTGTCGTTGAAACGCTGCGCCAGGGAGTCAACCTCTTTACCCAACTCCCCTTCCATGGAATGCCAGAACGGAATGGTGGTCACAGCCATTGCGTTCGTCGCAAAAGCCAGACCGATTGCCAGACCCAAAGCTGTGTGTCGTAACGATGTCATTGTCATCTCTCTTATTGTGCCGGATGCGCGATATCACGCGTTTTATGCTCGCGAGGTAACATGACATGCTCGAATGACAGAAAAATAACTGTTTGTTTACAGATAAGTGACAGCCAGGCGTCAGGGGGATGATGGTTGTGTGAAGGGTGTTAGAGGGTTGGGTGCGGTCTGGTGCCCTCACCCCGGCCCTCTCCCACAGGGAGAGGGAGAAAACACTAAAAAAGGCAACTTGCGTTGCCTTTTTGCTTTTACCTATCCGCCTAAATACGCGCTCCGCACCGCCTCGTTTGCCAGCAGCGCGTCGCCGGTATCCTCCAGCACCACGCGGCCGTTCTCCAGCACGTAACCGCGATCCGCGAGCTTCAGCGCCTGGTTGGCGTTCTGCTCGACGAGGAAGATGGTCATCCCCTCTTTACGCAGCTGTTCAATAGTGTCGAAAATCTGCTGGATGATGATCGGCGCAAGACCGAGCGATGGTTCATCCAGCAGCAGCAGACGCGGCTGGCTCATTAGCGCGCGGCCAATCGCCAGCATTTGCTGCTCACCGCCGGACATGGTGCCCGCACGCTGGATGCGGCGCTCCAACAGGCGCGGGAAGAGTTCGTACACCCACTTGATGCGGGTCTGGTATTCATCGCGGTGAGCGAAGAACCCGCCCATCGCCAGGTTCTCTTCCACCGTCATGCGGGAAAACACGCGACGCCCTTCCGGGACAATCGCCACCGCTTCACGCATGATTTTGGCGGTCTGCCAGTCGGTAATGTCTTTACCATCGAACACAATCCGCCCGCTGGTGGCGCGCGGGTCGCCGCACAGGGTACCGAGCAGCGTGGTTTTACCCGCCCCGTTGGCCCCGATCAGGGTGACGATTTCGCCCTGATTGATGTGCAGGCTGACGTCGTGCAGCGCCTGGATCTTGCCGTAGTGCGCGTTGACCTTGTCGAACGTTAACATCGCTTTTTCCATCTTATGCCTCACCAAGGTATGCGCGGATCACGTCCGGGTTGTTGCGGATCTCTTCCGGCGTGCCGTTCGCCAGCGGTGTGCCCTGGTTTACCACGTAGATACGGTCCGAAATGCCCATCACCAGCTTCATGTCATGCTCAATCAGCAGAATGGTGGTGTCGTGATGATCGCGCAGCTCGGCAATCAGCTCGTCCAGCTCTTTGGTCTCTTTCGGGTTGAGGCCTGCCGCCGGTTCGTCGAGCATCAGGATTTCCGGCTGCGTCACCATGCAGCGCACAATCTCAAGGCGACGCTGATCGCCGTAGGCCAGGTTGCTCGCCTGACGGTTGGCGTGCTGCAGCAGGCCGATGCGGTCGAGCCAGGTGGCGGCGCGGTCAAGCGCTTCATCCTGCGCGCGGCGGAAGGCCGGGGTTTTCAGCAGACCGGAGAACAGCCCGGTTTTGAGCTGCTGATGCTGTGCCACCAGCAGGTTCTCAATCACCGTCATCTCGCGGAACAGACGCACGTGCTGGAAGGTACGCACCACGCCCATGCGGGCAATCTGCTGGCCCGGCAACCCTTCCAGGTGCTGGTCGCGCAGCATGATGGTGCCGCCCGTCGGCTTGTAGAAGCCGGTCAGGCAGTTAAACACGGTGGTTTTCCCCGCGCCGTTCGGACCAATCAGGGAGACAATCTCTTTCTTGTGCAGATCCAGATTCACGTTGTTGACCGCCAGCAGGCCGCCAAAACGCATCATCAGACCGTTAACGGATAATAATGGCTGACTCATGCCTGCTCTCCTTTCGCTTCCACATTCTTAAGCTTCAGCTGTGGACGCGTCATCGGCAGCAGACCCTGCGGACGCCAGATCATCATCAGCACCATCAAACCACCCAGCATCAGCATGCTGTATTCGTTAAAGTCGCGCATCAGCTCGCGCGAGACCACCAGCAGGATGGCCGCCAGGATAACGGCGAACTGCGAGCCCATCCCGCCGAGCACCACAATCGCCAGCACGAAGGCGGATTCGGCAA
Source organism: Enterobacter mori (assembly GCF_025244905.1). Lineage (NCBI taxonomy): Bacteria > Pseudomonadati > Pseudomonadota > Gammaproteobacteria > Enterobacterales > Enterobacteriaceae > Enterobacter > Enterobacter mori. The sequence goes on from NZ_CP104285.1 coordinate 4,441,955, forward strand.
AGGTGAAGGATTCCGGGCTGACGAAGCCCTGACGCGCGGCAAACAGCGTTCCAGCGAAACCGGCAAACGCGGCGCTGATGGTGAACGCGGTCAGCTTGATGCGGGTCGGGTTCAGGCCCAGGGAGCGGCAGGCGATTTCATCTTCGCGCAGCGCTTCCCACGCGCGGCCCAGCGGCATGCGCAGCAGGCGGTTGATCACGAACAGGGTAATCACCACCAGCAGCAGCGCCACCAGATAGAGCCAGATCACGCGGTCGGACGGGTCGTACTTGATGCCAAAGAAGTTGCTGAAGGTGTCCCAGCCACCTTCACGGGCGGTACGGCTGAACTCCAGGCCGAAGAAGGTCGGTTTCGGGATCTGGCTGATGCCGTTCGGGCCGCCGGTCACTTCGGTGTTGTTGAGCAGCAGGATACGGACGATTTCGCCGAAGCCCAGGGTCACAATCGCCAGGTAGTCACCGCGCAGGCGCAGCACCGGGAAGCCGAGCAGGAAGCCCGCGGCGGCAGAGACCAGCCCCGCCAGCGGCAGGCAGGTCCAGAAGCCGAGGCCATAATAGTGGTTCAGCAGCGCAAAAGTGTAGGCACCGATGGCGTAGAAGCCGCCGTAGCCCAGCACCAGCAGGCCGGAGAGCCCCACCACCACGTTCAGACCGAGACCCAGAATCACGTAGATCATGGTCAGGGTGGCGATATCCACGGTCCCGCGCGATACCACAAACGGCCAGGCTACGGCAGCGACCAGCAGCGCCACGAGGAACAGCTTCTGCTTCACGGTCGTACCGTCGATAGCGGGCAGCACAAATTTCGGCCCGGAGACGTTTTTCAGCGTCTTCTGGAAGACCGGACGCAGCAGCTGGAACAGGAACACCACGGCGGTGCCGATAAAGACCCACTGCCAGCGAATATCAGCGGCGGTATCCACCACCAGCTTAGTACCGTCCAGCTCTAACTGGACGCCCATAAAGACGCCCGCCAGCACGAAGAACATGGCGGCAGAGAGCAGCGCCATTGCAAAATGCATCGGTTTCATACTTTCTCTACCTCCGGACGACCCAGAATACCGGTAGGCATCACCAGCAGAACCAGAATCAGCAGGGCAAACGACACCACGTCTTTATATTCTGTGCTCAGGTACGCCGAGGAAAGCGCTTCCGCCACGCCCAGGATCAGGCCGCCGATCATCGCGCCCGGAATACTGCCGATACCGCCCAGCACCGCTGCGGTGAAGGCTTTCATCCCGGCCATAAAGCCGATGTACGGGTTAATTACGCCGTAGAACTGGCCGAGCAGCACGCCTGCCACCGCCGCCATCGCTGCGCCGATCACGAAGGTCAGGGCAATCACGCGGTCGGTGTTGATGCCAAGCAGGCTTGCCATCTTCAGGTCTTCCGCGCAGGCGCGGCAGGCGCGTCCCATCCGGGAGTAGCGGATGAAAATGGTCAGGGCGAGCATCGCCAGGAAGGTCACAATCCAGATAACCAGCTGCATGGTGGTGATAGAGGCAGAGAAGTTTTCGCTGGCTCCCACAATCCACTGGCCGTTAAACAGGCTTGGCAGCGCCACGTCGCGCGAGCCTTCGGTCAGGCTGACGTAGTTTTGCAGGAAGATGGACATCCCGATGGCGGAGATCAGCGCAATCAGACGTTTGGAGCTGCGCACGGGCCGGTAGGCCACGCGTTCGATGCTCCAGCCGTAGGCGCTGGCAATCACAATCGCGCCGACAAACCCGGCGGCGACCAGCAGCCAGCTGCTGTCGATGCCCATCATCATCAGCGCGGCAATGATCATAAAGGAGACGTAGCTACCGATCATGTACACCTCGCCGTGGGCGAAGTTGATCATGCCGATAATGCCGTAAACCATCGTGTAGCCGATGGCGATCAGCGCGTAGGTGCTTCCCAGCGTGACGCCGTTAAACATCTGCTGCAGGAAATAGAGAAACTGCTCGGACATATGCAAACCTTTTTATACCCGCCCGGTGAGCCGGGCGGTGGGATAGTTATTTGGCGGCCGAGGACGAACCGTCGGCGTGCCACTTAAAGACACCAAATTCAAATCCCTTCAGATCGCCTTTCTCATCCCAGTTCAGCGGCCCAATCACGGTGTTCGCCCCGTGTGCTTTTAAATCTTTCACCAGATCCAGCGGCTCTTTGCTGCCGGTACGCTCCAGCGCGGTTGCCAGAGACTGCACTGCCGCGTAGGTGATCCAGACATATGGACCACTCGGATCCTTCTTCTGCGCCTTGAGCGCCTCTACGATAGCCTTGTTGGCCGGATCCTGGTCATAGCGTTTTGGCATCGTGACCAGCATGCCTTCGGCAGAATCGCCCGCGATGTTTGACAGGGAGGCATTGCCCACGCCCTCTGGCCCCATAAACTGGGTTTTCAGGCCGGTGGCGCGCGCCTGGCGCAGCATCTGGCCCATCTCCGGGTAGTAGCCGCCGTAATAAACGAAGTCGATGTTTTCTTTTTGCAGACGGGCAATCAGCGCGGAGAAGTCTTTCTCACCAGCGGTAATGCCGTCGAAGAAGACGATGTTCGCGCCGCCTTTTTTCAGGCCGTCCTGCACGGAGCGCGCCAGGCCTTCGCCGTACTGCTGCTTATCGTGAATGATGGCGATACGCTGTGGCTTGACGGTCTCGAGGATGTATTTCGCGGCGGTTGGCCCCTGGGAGGAGTCCAGACCGGCGGTACGCATGATGTGCTGATAGCCACGCTGGGTCAGCTCAGGATTCGTTGCGCCAGGGGTGATCATCAGAATGCCTTCGTCTTCGTAAATATCAGACGCGGGCTGCGTGGACGATGAGCACAGGTGACCGATGACGTACTGGATACCGTCGTTGACGATTTTGTTGGCAACCGCGACGGCCTGTTTTGGATCGCAGGCGTCGTCATATTCCACGCCCACCAGCTTGTCGCCTTTGATGCCGCCTTTGGCATTGATGTCCTTGATGGCCTGACGTGCGCCGTTGAACTCCATATCACCCCACTGGGCAACAGGACCGGACATCGCACCGACCACAGCAACTTTTATGTCATCCGCCATAGCCGCCTGCGAAATTGCCAGTGCGACCATTCCCGCGATTATTGCTTTCGCGTTCCTTTTCATCTCTGAATCCCCATTCGTGATGTCGTGTATATATTTTGTTTTATTATGGTTAAAAAGCATTCTGTACTTTTAATGAACAACGCTATTTTTACCAGTGCCTTTAATGGTTTAGCGCGGTTTTTTGTCAAAAACCAGACTAATATCTCTATTTTTCAGGCGATTAAGCAAAGATAATATTCTGAATTCGGGCAGAGATAAACAAATAAAAGTGCAGTTTGCAGCATAAAATAACGGTACAAAGCGCCGAATAAATCACTGCCTTTCAGGTTAAAATTCTGCTTAATTTTCGATCCATGTGTTTTCGAACTGCGCAATGCGTTGCCAAAAAACTAATCACCTGGTTAACGGGAATAAAAAGAGAAAGCACCTGAGCAAATAAATTGAGTACACTGGCCCCACTCAACCTGATTTGGACAAGTAGCTAATGAAACTGACTATCGTGCGTCTGGTGACCTTTAGCGACCAGGATCATATCGACCTGGGCAAGATCTGGCCGGAATATTCCCCTTCGTCGCTGGCCGTCGACGAAAATCACCGTATCTATGCCGCGCGCTTTAACGAGCGTCTGCTGGCCGCCGTTCGCGTAACGCTGAGCGGCACGGAAGGGGCGCTGGACTCCCTGCGCGTGCGCGACGTCACCCGCCGCCGCGGGGTCGGACAGTATTTAATTGAAGAAGTCATCCGTGAAAACCCGAGCGTGACCTCATGGTGGATGGCCGACGTGGGCGTGGAAGACCGCAGCGTGATGGCGGCGTTTATGCAGGCGTTAGGGTTTACGGCGCAGGCAAACGGGTGGGAGAAGCGCCAGAGTTGATGGGTGCGGCCTGATCTGTGCGGCCTGATGCCCTCACCCCGGCCCTCTCCCACGGGGAGAGAGCGAAAACATTAAAAAAGGCAACTTGCGTTGCCTTTTTGCGTTTATTTTGCGTCAGTCGCCGTGCCGTTAGCATGCCAGTCAAACACGCCGAACTCGAAGCCTTTCAGATCGCCCTTCTCATCCCAGGACAGCGGCCCCATCACGGTGTCGACGGAATTCGCTTTCAGCCAGGTGGCAATCTCAGCCGGATCGGCTGACTGGTTCAGGCCCGCCTGCAGCGACTGCAGCGCCGCGTAGGTGGTCCAGACGAACGCGCCGCTTGGATCCTGTTTCTTCGCCTTGATGGCATCCACGATAGCTTTGTTCGCAGGGACCTGGTCGTAGTTTTTCGGTTTGGTCACCAGCAGGCCTTCGGCTGATTCACCCGCAATGTTAGACAGGGAAACGTTCGCCACACCTTCCGGCCCCATAAACTGGGTTTTCAGACCCGCAGCGCGCGCCTGGCGGAGGATCTGGCCCATTTCCGGGTGGTAGCCACCGTAGTAAACGAAATCAATATTCTCTTTCTTCAGACGCGCCACCAGGGTGGAGAAGTCTTTTTCACCGGCGGTGATCCCATCGAAGAATACCACGTCGGCATTGGCTTTCTTGAGGTTGTCCTGCACTGAACGCGCCAGACCTTCACCGTACTGCTGCTTGTCGTGAACGATAGCGATGCGCTTCGGCTTCACTTTTTCAACGATGTATTTCGCCGCGGTTGGGCCCTGGTCAGAGTCCAGACCGGTGGTGCGCAGAGTCAGCTTATAGCCACGCGCGGTCAGTTCCGGCGCGGTCGCAGCCGGGGTGATCATCAGAATGCCTTCATCTTCGTAGATGTCAGAGGCGGGCTGAGTAGAAGAAGAGCACAGGTGACCGATAACGTACTTGATCCCGTCGTTCACCACTTTGTTCGCCACCGCGACCGCCTGTTTCGGGTCACAGGCATCATCATATTTTACGATCTGCAGTTTTTCGCCCTTGATGCCGCCCTTAGCATTAATGTCTGCAACCGCCTGCTCAGCGCCGGTAAACTCCTGGTCGCCGTACTGTGCCACTGGACCGGACATCGCGCCAACCACAGCAACTTTGATATCTGCCTGTGCCATGGTGCTGAATGCCATCGCGATACATCCTGCCAGTAACGCTTTACCCTTCATGTTCATCCTGAGATTCCCCATTATTATGGTTATTACGATTGTTGTGATGTTGTTGTGCAGCGCTTTATGTCAGTTATAGGTGTGCTGTCCGCGCTTTTTCAGCATACTCTGCTAAAACATACCCGATTTTTATGATTTTGGAATAGCTAATTTGAAATGAATATATGATAGGCCCGGCAGGCATTTTCGCCGGGCATGTGGCTTTAACGTGTCAGCGACGCGGAGATAATGTCCAGCGCTTTACGGAACTGTACTTCAGGGATAGTTAGCGGATAGAGGAAACGAATGACGTTGCCGTAGACACCGCAGCTCAGAAGAAGCAGCCCTTCGTTCAATGCGCGCTCCTGCACCCGGCGGGTAAATTCCGGAGACGGTTGCCCGGATTGCGGATCGTTGAACTCCACCGCCACCATCGAGCCTTGCGCACGAATGTCGGCAATATACGGGCAGCCATCCTTCGCTTTATTCAGCACCTCTACCAGATGGTGGCCAAGGTGCGCCGCGCGGGTGCAGAGATCCTCTTCGTCAATCACGTCCAGCACGGCGTGCGCCGCCGCAATCGCCAGCGGGTTCCCCGCGTAGGTACCCCCCAGCCCACCTGGCGCAGGCGCATCCATCACCTCAGCACGACCCGACACCGCCGAGAGCGGCATCCCGCCCGCCAGGCTTTTCGCCATGGTGATCAGATCGGGCTTCACGCAGTGGTTTTCCATCGAGAATAGCTTGCCGGTACGGGCGAAGCCGGTTTGGACTTCGTCGGCAATCAGCAAAATCCCGTGGGTGTCGCACAGGGCGCGCAGCGCCTGCATAAAATCGGCGGGCGCAATGTTGAAACCGCCCTCCCCCTGAACCGGTTCAAGGATAATGGCCGCCACCTGGTCGGGTGCGATATCCGCTTTAAAGATGCGTTCCAGGCTTTTTAACGCTTCCGCCGTGCTGACGCCGTGCAGATCGTTAGGGAACTGCGCGTGATACACCGAACCGGGGAACGGGCCGAACCCCAGCTTGTAAGGTGCGACCTTGCCGGTCAGCGCCATGGTCATAAAGGTGCGGCCATGGAAGGCGCCGCCAAAGGTGATAAGGCCGGGGCGTTTGGTATATGCGCGGGCAATTTTGACCGCGTTTTCAACCGCTTCTGCGCCCGTCGAGAAGAAGGCGGTCTTGGCGGGACCGTCAATCGGCACGCGCTGGTTGATGCGTTCGGCAAGCGCGACATAGCCCTCATACGGCACAATCTGGTAGGCCGTGTGGGTGAAGGCATGGAGTTGTTTTTCGATGGCGGCAATGACTTTTGGATGGCGATGGCCGGTATTCAGCACTGCGATCCCGGCGGCGAAGTCGATGTACTCGTTGCCTTCCACGTCCCACACCGTGGCGTTTTCGGCTTTATCGGCATAGAAGCTACACATCACCCCGATGCCGCGCGGCGTTGCCTGTAAACGCCGGTCATTCAGTTCGTTATTTTTCACCCAGTCCCCCTGAGAAAGTCGCCTGCTTAGCGCATCAGTAAGTGTTTGCCAGGGGGAGGGAATTCGCCAGAGCGGGCGCAAAAAAAACAAAACCCCCGGACTCTCATCCAGGGGTTCTCGGTGTACTTCGCTTAGATTACGCTTCGATAGCGGCGCGAAGTTTTTTCATGGCGTTCTTTTCAAGCTGACGGACACGTTCCGCGGAGACGCCGTAGCGGTCGGCCAGCTCCTGCAGCGTGGACTTGTTGTCTTCGTCCAGCCAGCGGGCACGGATAATATCCTGGCTACGCTCGTCGAGGCCTTCCATCGCATAGGTCAGCTTGTTCGCGGCCTGATCTTCCCAGTTGTCCTCTTCGATGCCGTCGGCAAAGTTAGAGGTTTTATCCTGCAGATACAGAACCGGTGCCATTGGCTGGCTGTCGGATGCGTCGTCGTCGGAGGACATATCAAAAGTCATGTCCTGCGCGGCCATGCGGGATTCCATCTCACGCACGTCTTTGCTGGATACGCCCAGCTCGCGCGCCACCATTTCCACTTCATCCTGGTTGAACCAGCCCAGACGCTGCTTGGTTTTACGCAGGTTGAAGAACAGTTTGCGCTGCGCTTTCGTCGTGGCGACTTTCACAATACGCCAGTTACGCAGGACGTATTCGTGAATTTCTGCTTTGATCCAGTGCACGGCGAAGGAGACCAGTCGCACACCCACTTCCGGGTTGAAGCGACGTACAGCCTTCATCAGGCCGATGTTACCTTCCTGAATCAAGTCCGCCTGCGGCAGGCCGTAGCCCGAGTAGTTACGAGCAACGTGAACAACAAAGCGCAGGTGAGACAGGATCAGCGTCTTAGCTGCTTCCAGATCGCCCTGGTAATGCAGCTTTTCAGCAAGCTCCTTTTCTTCCTCGGCCGTTAACATCGGCCAGGTGTTCGCAGCCCGGATGTAAGATTCCAGGTTACCAACAGGGGCTAAAGCTAAAGTTTGCATTTCTTTGGTCATTCATTCCTCTCAATGTTTCTTCTGGTCCAGGCTGTCCCCATCAGGCAACAACCATGCCAAAGCGTTTGAGCAGCGAGATTAGCATTCACACTTTTATCAGACCGTGATTTTATCCACAAGTTCCAGGTGCAACAGTGAATAAATTACGCACAAAATGTGACATGAAGATGATAACAGGGGAAGAGACAACAGGGACGCTTTCCCTGCAGAGCGAACATCTCGGTGCAGGGAAAGATTATATCACGCTTTTATTAGTCGGGAGTAAAGTGGCGTAAATGTTGAACCGTCGCCAGCCATGCGGCTACCCAGCCGATCATGGAGCACACCAGCAGCAACAGCAGGCACTCATCAAACCCTAAGCCACTGATATCAAACTTCGTTCCGAAAACCTGCGCCACTTCAGTCACGGCAGAGGAAAGCCGCATCACCAAAATTTCTGACAATATCAGTGAAAGAAATGCGCCGGAAAAACCGAGCAGCGCGCCGCCGTAGAGGAACGGACGGAGGATGAAACCATCCGTTGCGCCAATCAGTTTCTGCACGTTGATGGTATCGCGGCGGGCGAAGATGCTCAGACGCACGCTGTTACCGATGACGAGGAATACCGCCGCCACCATCAGCACGCCAATCATCGCCGACACGCGCCCCACCAGCCCGGTCAGGGCTGCAAGGCGGGCAAACCAGCTGTCGTCCATGCGCACTTCATCAATCCCGTTGATACGGGTGATGCGGTCACGCAGGGTATTCAGCGAATCGGTGCCCTGGAAATCGAGTTTCGGGATCACCACCGCCACGGCGGGCAGCGGGTTCTCTTCCAGCATATCCAGCGCGCCGCCAAAGCCTGACCAGTTGCGGAACTCGCCCAGCGCTTCATCGCGCGAGAGATAGTTCACCTTCTCGACACCCTGTTCGGCCTGAATTTGCCCGACCACCTGCGCCGCCGCGTTATCATCGAGCGCTTTATCCAGATAGACGGTGATCTGCGGCGACGGATAATACTGCGATGCCGCCTGGTTGACGTTCTTATAGACCATGTAGCAGACGCTTGGCAGCGTCAGGGAGATGGCAATCACCATCACCGTCAGGAACGTCGCCAGCGGTTTACTTTTCAGATCCTGCAATGCCCCCTGGAAGGCATAGCGCACCTGCTCGTTGAACACGTTGGTCTTGCGGGAGTTTGGCTTCGGCGCGGCTTTCGCACGCTTTGGCGTATTACGATTGCCGTCCCCGCCGCCCTGCGGCTTGCGGAAACGGTCAAACCGGTTCCCGAACTGCCGAATCTGGTTCATTGCATCACGCTTGTTCACCGTGGCCTCCGTGCAAATGCCCGTCGCTCAGGGTCAGCATGCGGTACGAACGACGGGAAATGAGCCCGATGTCGTGCGTCGCCATCAATACCGTGACCCCTACGCGGTTGAATTCCTCAAACAGACGCAAAATCCCTTCGGACAGGGCATCGTCCAGGTTACCGGTTGGTTCATCCGCCAGCAGTACGGCAGGCTTGTTCACCACCGCACGGGCGATGCCCACGCGCTGCTGCTCACCGCCGGACAGCTGGATCGGGAAGTTCTTCGCTTTGTCCAGCAGCCCGACCTTATCCAGCGCCGCAGAGACGCGACGGCGAATATCATCGTAGCTGGCGCCGGCAATAATCAGCGGGATAGCGACGTTATCAAAAACGGTGCGATCCATCAGCAGGTGGTGATCCTGGAAAATCATGCCGATCTGACGACGCAGGAACGGCACTTCGCGGTTTTTCAGGCGGCTAATTTCGTGGCCGCTGAAAAAGATTTTCCCGGCGCTGGGCCGTTCGATCCCACAGATAAGCTTGAGCAGGGTACTTTTCCCCGCGCCGGAATGGCCGGTCAGGAATGCCATCTCGCCTGGCTGCAGATGGAACGTTACCCCCTGCAGCGCTTGTCTCCCACCGAGATAGGCCTTGCTGACGTGTTCAAAGCGAATCATTGTTAGTCCTCTCGGGCAAATAATGCCTCAATAAAGTCGTCCGCCTTAAACGGACGCAAATCCTCAATACGCTCGCCTACACCGATGTAACGGATAGGAATGCCGAACTGATCGGCAACGGAGAAGATCACCCCGCCTTTGGCGGTGCCGTCCAGCTTGGTCAGCGCGATCCCCGTCAGTCCTACCGCTTCATGGAACAGCTTCGCCTGACTGATGGCGTTCTGTCCGGTGCTGGCGTCAATGGTCAGCATAATTTCATGCGGTGCGTCTTCGTCCAGCTTCTTCATGACGCGGACGATTTTCTTCAACTCTTCCATCAGGTGCGATTTGTTCTGCAAACGCCCTGCGGTATCGGCAATCAGCACGTCCACGTTACGCGCCTTCGCCGCCTGGATGGCGTCGAAGATCACGGATGCGGAATCCGCGCCGGTATGCTGGGCAATCACCGGGATGTTATTGCGCTGACCCCAGACCTGCAGCTGCTCAACCGCCGCCGCACGGAAGGTATCGCCCGCCGCCAGCATCACCGATTTGCCCTGCTGCTCGAACTGACGCGCCAGCTTGCCGATGGTGGTGGTTTTACCCACGCCGTTCACGCCAACCATCAGAATAACAAATGGCGTTTTGCCTTCAATATTAAGTGGTTCATCAACTTTTGCGAGAATTTCGCCCATCTCGTCTTTCAGCAGGCCGTACAGCGCTTCGGCATCACGCAGCTGTTTGCGGCTCGCCCCTTCGGTCAGGTTGGCGATGATCTTACGGGTCGTTTCCACGCCGACGTCCGCAATCAGCAGCTGTTCCTCCAGCTCTTCAAAGAGATCGTCGTCGATCTTCTTGCCGCGGAACAGACTGATAAATCCGGAACCTAAGTTTTCTTTGGTTTTGAGCAGGCTACGCTTCAGGCGCGCGAAGAAACCTTCTTTGGTCGGTTTTTCCTGCTCCTGAACGATCTCTTCTTCGGCCTGCTCTTCCACCGGCACGACGATAACCGCTTCTTCTGCGGCTTCCGCCGCCAGCGCCTGGGCTTCCAGCTCTTCGTCGGTCAGCTCTGGCTCGAGTGCCGCTTCTTCTTCCACTGCTTCAACAATTTCAACGGTTTCCGCTTCGGCCTGCCACTCTTCGGCAGCAACCTCTTCGGCTTTTACCTCTTCCGGCAGCGGCAGCTCTTCGTGCTCAATAACGGCCTGCGGCGCGTGGGTAATTTCTTCGACGACAACCGGCTCTGGCTTCTCGCTTTCCTGAACCTGTTCAGTGACCTCAACCACCTCTTCAGCAAAGGATTCAATCTCTTCTTTGCTGTGCGCCGTTTCTTCCGCTTCGACAACCGCGGCGGTTTCTACAGGCGTTTCAGCCTGCGACTGCTCTTCAACGGCTTGTTGTTCTTCGGTTTTCTGTTCTGTTTCTTGCTCTTTTTCACCGAAGCCCAGCCAGGAAAAGAAGCCACGTTTTTTTTGTTTTGCCATCTGCGACTACACTCCTCGCGGCGCTATATACATGTAAGCTAAAAAAATGATGAAATAGTCTAACACTTTACTTAATTGACATCACCGCCCGCAATCGCAGGCCAATTGTTAACAGAGCTTTCCTGAGATGAAGAAACCCAACCGCGCCCCGGCCGGTCAAATTCGTATTATCGGCGGTCAGTGGCGAGGCCGGAAATTACCGGTGCCGGACAGCCCCGGTTTACGCCCCACTACCGACCGCGTGCGCGAGACGCTGTTTAACTGGCTCGCCCCGTCAATGGTAGACGCCCACTGCCTGGACTGCTTCGCCGGAAGCGGCGCGCTCGGGCTTGAAGCGCTGTCGCGCTATGCCGCCAGCGCCACGCTGCTGGAGATGGAGCGCGGCGTGGCGCAGACGCTGCAGCAAAATCTGGCGACGCTGAAGGCGAGCAACGCCAAAGTGGTCAACACCAACACGCTGAGCTTCCTCGCGCAACAGGGCACACCGCACAACGTGGTGTTCGTCGATCCGCCGTTCCGCAAGGGGCTGCTGGAAGAGACGTTATCCCTGCTGGAGCAAAACGGCTGGCTGGCGGATGACGCGCTAATCTATGTAGAAAGCGAAGTGGAGAACGGTTTGCCGCCGGTGCCCGCGCACTGGGATCTGCACCGCGAAAAGGTCGCCGGTCAGGTTGCTTATCGTCTGTATCACCGTCAGGCACAAGGAGGATCCGATGCCGGTACTGATTAACCTGGGACGTTTGCTGATGCTGGGCGTCTGGGCATTTTTGATTTTAAACCTGGTGCACCCGTTCCCGCGCCCGATGAACATTTTCGTTAACGTGGCGCTGATTTTCACGTCGTTTATGCACGCCCTGCAGATGGTGATGCTGAAGAACGGCCTGCCGAAAGACGGCCCGCAGATGACGGGCTGGCAGCAGCTGCGCGTATTTATTTTCGGCGTGTTTGAGCTGCTGGTGTGGATGAAGAAGTTTAAGGCGCAGGTGAAGAAGTAAGGTGCGGCCTGTTGCCCTCACCCTAACCCTCTCCCACAGGGAGAGGGAACCGATCGCGCCTTATTCAGGCGTAAAACCTTCGAACCGCGACCCTTTGTAGCTCAGCGTTCCTTTCTCTCCCACCGTCAGCTGATGGTACTGCTGCGCCTCCAGGCGGAAGGTCACCTCCAGCCCGCCCGTTTCCGGCTTAAAGCTCGCTTCATAGCGCATTGCTGTGCCCGCAGGTGTCACCTGCTGCTGGCGCGAGCGGCGATCGTTAATCGTCTTCTCACGCTTGTTCGTCACCACCACGCGCTTTTGCATCAGCGGCGCGGCGTCGTTATCCGCCTTCTCGCGGCGCTGCTGCACGAAACGAAACGAGGCGGCAATGACGATAATCGCCACCACGATAATGAAAAACAGCGGCATCTTGCTCATTGAAAAATCCCATCAGATTATGCGGAATTCAGGATACCTTGCCTTCCCCGTCATTGCCAAACGCCCGCCCGCGTCACTACACTGGATCAGAAACTGATTATTCAGCCTCAACAGATACAGGGAGTTAATATGCTTTGGTCATTTATCGCCGTCTGTTTGTCCGCATGGCTTTTTGTCGATGCGTCGTATCGTGGCCCTACCTGGCAGCGCTGGCTTTTTAAACCCGTCACGCTGCTGCTCCTGCTGCTGTTAGCCTGGCAAGCGCCGATGTTCAACGCCGTCAGCTATCTGGTCCTCGCCGGGCTGTGTGCGTCCCTGATAGGCGATGCGCTGACTCTGCTCCCCCGTCAGCGCCTGCTCTATGCCGTCGGTGCGTTCTTCCTGTCACATCTGCTTTACACCATCTACTTTGCCAGCCAGATGACGCTCTCCTTCTTCTGGCCGCTGCCGCTGGTGCTGCTGGTGATAGGCGCGCTGCTGATTGCGGTGATCTGGTCGCGTCTGGAAGAGATGCGTTTGCCGGTCTGTACCTTTATCGCCATGACGCTGGTGATGGTGTGGCTGGCAGGCGAGCTGTGGTTCTTCCGTCCGACGTCTCAGGCGATGTCCGCCTTCTTCGGCGCGGCGCTGTTGCTCATCGGGAATATCGTCTGGCTGGGCAGCCACTATCGTCGCCGCTTCCGTGCGGATAACGCGATTGCCGCTGCCTGCTACTTTGCCGGGCACTTCCTGATCGTGCGTTCGCTGTATATTTAAATAAGTCTTGACTCTGGAGTCGACTCCAGAGTGTATGCTGCGGTTAATGAGAAAATTATCATTACCGGAGACTGCCATGTCGACTCCAGAAACGTCTAAAAAAGTTCCACAATTCTCGGCACTTAAGCTCAGCCCGGTTCCGCCGAAAGACGACTGCTGCTGCGAGGGGGCGTGCGAAACGCAAACTGAAATGCTGCCTGAAAGCGGCAATCGCTACAGCTGGGTCGTCAACGGCATGGACTGCGCGGCCTGCGCGCGTAAAGTCGAAAACGCCGTCAAGCAGGTGCCGGGCGTCAGCCGCGTCCAGGTGCTGTTCGCCACCGAAAAACTGCTGGTCAGCGCCGAAAGCGACGTAAGCAAACAGGTGGAAGCCGCCGTCAGCAAGGCGGGTTATACCTTGCGTAGCGAAACGGCCCCCGTTGAAAAAACCTCCTCCCTGAAAGAAAACCTGCCGCTCATTTCGCTCATCATCATGATGGCCCTGAGCTGGGGGCTGGAGCAGATTGACCACCCGCTCGGCAATCTGGCGTTTATCGCCACCACGCTGGTCGGGCTGTTCCCGATTGCCCGCCAGGCGCTGCGCCTGATGAAAAGCGGCAGCTGGTTTGCCATTGAAACGCTGATGAGCGTGGCAGCTATCGGCGCGCTGTTCATCGGCGCGACGGCGGAAGCGGCGATGGTGCTGCTGCTGTTCCTGATCGGCGAACGGCTCGAGGGCTGGGCGGCCAGCCGGGCGCGTAAAGGAGTCAGCGCGCTGATGGCGCTGAAACCTGAAACCGCCACACGGGTAAATAACGGCAATCGCGAAACGGTGGCGATTAATACTCTGCGTCCCGGAGACGTGATTGAAGTCGCCGCGGGTGGTCGTTTACCCGCCGATGGTGCGCTTGTTACCGCCACCGCCAGCTTCGACGAGAGCGCCCTGACCGGGGAATCCATTCCGGTAGAACGCGCGGCAGGTGAAAAAGTGCCTGCTGGCGCCACCAGCGTCGACCGTCTGGTGCAGCTTAACGTGCTTTCTGAACCCGGCGACAGCGCCATTGACCGTATCCTGAAACTGATTGAAGAGGCTGAAGAGCGCCGCGCGCCAGTAGAGCGTTTTATCGACCGCTTCAGCCGGATTTACACGCCCGCCATCATGCTGGTTGCCCTGATGGTTACGGTGGTTCCACCGCTGTTCTTCGGCGCGCCGTGGGAAGGCTGGCTTTATAAAGGCCTGACGCTGCTGCTGATCGGCTGCCCCTGCGCGCTGGTGATCTCCACGCCTGCGGCGATTACCTCCGGGCTGGCAGCGGCGGCACGTCGCGGCGCGCTGATTAAGGGCGGCGCGGCGCTGGAGCAGCTGAGCCAGGTTCAGCATATCGCGTTCGATAAAACCGGCACGCTGACCGTCGGCAAGCCGCAGGTCACCGGCGTGTATCCGCAGGACATCAGTGAAGACGAACTGCTTACGCTGGCTGCCGCCGTTGAGCAAGGTTCCACTCACCCGCTCGCGCAGGCGATTGTGCGTGAAGCGCAGTCGCGCGGGCTGACTATTCAGGCGTCAACGGCACAGCGGGCGCTGGTTGGGTCGGGGATTGAGGCCACCGTTGACGGTAAAAAGGTGCTGATTGTCGCGGCGGGCAAGTCTTCTACCCCAGAGGTTGAGGCGTTAGAACAGACCGGACAAACTGTCGTGACCGTCATGCAGGACGGCGTCGCGAAAGGGATGCTGGCACTGCGCGACACCCTGCGCGATGACGCCAAAGAGGCCGTGACGGCGCTGCATCAGCTTGGCGTACAGGGCGTGATCCTGACCGGCGATAATCCGCGTGCGGCGGCGGCAATTGCCGGTGAACTGGGGCTGGAATTTAAGGCCGGATTGCTGCCCGCGGATAAAGTCAGCGCGGTCACGGAACTGAACGCATTCGCCCCGCTGGCGATGGTCGGTGACGGCATTAACGATGCGCCTGCGATGAAGGCTTCCACCATCGGCATTGCAATGGGCAGCGGAACCGACGTGGCGCTGGAGACGGCGGATGCGGCGCTGACCCACAACCGCCTGACCGGGCTGGTGCAGATGATTGGCCTGGCGCGGGCGACGCGGGCCAACATCCGCCAGAACATCGGCATTGCGCTGGGGCTGAAAGGGATATTCCTCGTGACCACCCTGCTCGGCATGACCGGCCTCTGGCTGGCGGTGCTGGCGGATACGGGTGCAACGGTGCTGGTGACGGCGAACGCGCTGCGGCTGCTGCGCCGCCGGTAAAAACGCCCGGTGGCGGCTGCGCCTTACCGGGCCTACAACATCTCCAAACCGTAGGCCGGGTAAGGCGCAGCCGCCACCCGGCAAAAAAAACGGCGTCACTGCATCCCTAACACCCTCGGCAACCATAATGAAATCGCCGGAATGTACGTCACCATCCCCAGCACTACCAGAAGCATGCCGTAAAACGGCAGCATGGCGCGCACCACGGTTTCAATCTTCTGCTTACTCACCGCGCTCGCCACAAACAGCACCGACCCGACAGGCGGGGTGATCAGCCCGATCCCCAGGTTCACCATCATGATCATCCCGAAATGCACCGGGTCGATCCCCAGCGAATTGGTCACCGGCAGCAGCACCGGGGTCAGGATCAGGATGATCGGCGCCATGTCCATCAGCGTGCCAATCAGCAGCAACATGATGTTGAGGTACATCAGGATCACGTACTTGTTATCGGAGAGCGAGGTGAAGAACTCGGTGATGCGGGTCGGGAGCTGCATGTAGGTCATCACCGCACCAAATGCCGCCGCAAAGCCAATCAAAATCATCACGATGGTGACGGTTTTCACCGTCCGGCACAGCAGCTTCGGCAGTTCGCTCCACTTATAATCGCGGTAGATGAACATGGTGACGAAGAACGCCCACAGGCAGGCCACGGCGGCGGATTCGGTTGCCGTGAAGATGCCGGACAATATCCCGCCGAGGATGATCACGACCGTCATCAGCCCCCACAGGGCATCCAGCATGATTTTCAGCGCCTGCCAGAAAGGGATTTTGTCCCCTTTCGGATAGCCGCGCTTGCGGGCGAAGCATAGACAGAGCACCATCAGGCTCACGCCCAGCAGCAGTCCCGGCAGCACGCCCGCGATAAACAGCGTGGCAATAGAAACCGTCCCCCCCGCGGCCAGCGAGTAAATGACCGAGTTGTGGCTGGGCGGGATCAGAATCGCCTGCACGGAACCGCTGGCCGTCACCGCCGCCGCATATTCGCGCGGGTAACCTTTCTTCTCCATCTCCGGGATCATCACGCTGCCGATAGAGGCCGTATCTGCCACCGACGAGCCGGAAATCGCGCCGAAGAACGTTGAGGCGACAATGTTCACCAGCGACAGCCCCCCGCGAATAAAACCAACAAACACGTAGGCGAAATTCACCAGCCGTCGGGCAATGCCCCCTTCCGCCATGATCGCCCCGGCGAGGATGAAGAACGGGATCGCCAGCAGGGTAAACTTGTTCACCCCGCTGGTGATCTGGATCATCAGCGCCTCCAGCGGCAGATCAATCCACAACGCCCCCGCCACGGCGCTTAACCCGACGGCGAAAGCCACCGGCATCCCCAGCGCCAGCAGAATGGCGAGGGTGAATAACAAAACGAATGCATCCATTGTTCACCCCTAACTGTGGTTGCCGATGAGCACGACGGGACGGTTTTCCTGCGAGCCAAACAGCAGGCGTTCAACAACAAACAGGATCAGAATCGCCGATCCGACCGGCAGCGGCAGATAGCTTTCGCCAGAGGTCAGGAGCGGGAATTCCGCGACCGGCTGTTCCCAGAGGTCGACGCACAGCCAGAGGCTGTACCAGAACATCAGGGCGGAGATCAGCAGCATCAGCAGGTCGACCACGCGGGCGCAGAGGTTTTTCAGCGCCTCGGGCAGCCGGTCGGTGAGCATGTTTACCGCGATGTGCGACCCGGCGCGATACCCCACCGCCGCACCAATAAAGGTAAAGGTCACCATGCAGATAATGGCGATCGGCTCCGGCCAGGACTCCCCGCGGTTGAGCGCGTAGCGCGAGAAGATGCCAATCGGGATCACTATCGTCATCACCAGCAGCGAGATACCCGCCACGGTCATGGCGAGCAGGTATAGACGGTCCATCCACTTCAGGTAGAGTTCGGACATACGTACTCCGTTTTACTGGACGTCAGCGATGGCTTTCATCAGATCCTGATGCTTGTCGCCATACTGGGCGCGCACCGGCTCTGTGGCTTTGATAAACACCGTTTTGTCGATGTCGTGGAACTGCACCCCACCCGCCTTCATTTTCGCCAGTGCCTGGTCGTTATAGGCCTGCCAGAGCTTGCGCTGCTCGAACTGCGCTTCGCGGGCCAGAGTCAGTATCTTTTGCTGTTCGTCGGCGCTAAGCTTGTCCCATTTCACTTTTGAGTAGAGGATCATTTCCGGAGTGATGAAGTGGCCGCTGAGGGTATAGTTTTTGGCGACCGGCATGTAGTTGTGGGCGATAAAGGTTGGCGGGTTGTTCTCCGCGCCGTCGATCACGCCGGTCTGCATGCCGCTGTAGACTTCGCTCACGCCCATCGCGACCGAGTTCGCCCCCATGTCTTTCAGCGTGGCGAGCGCCACCGGGCTACCCTGCACGCGGATCTTCTTCCCTTTCAGGTCTTCCGGTTTAACGATCGGCTCTTTGGTGATCAGGTTGCGGGTACCGGAATCCATCCAGCCGAGGAAGACCAGGCGTGATTTTGGGTTCGCGGTCAGCTTGTCGCCGATCTGCTTGCCGATATCCCCGTCGATCACCTTGTGCATGTGGTCTTCATCGCGAAACACGTACGGAAGCGTGAAGACTTCGATATCCGGCAGGATGGCGGCAACTGGTGCCATTGAGACGCGGATCATGTCGATGGCACCCATCTGCGCCTGCTCAATCATCTGCTTTTCATCCCCGAGTACGCCGCCGGGGAAGACTTTGATCTCCAGCTTGCCGTCGGTTTGCTGTTTGAGTTTTTCACCCATGTGCTGAACCGCCACCACGTTCGGGTAGCCTTCGGGATGAACATCGGCAGCTTTGATGGTTTGAGCAGAAACGGTGCAGGCAAAAGCAGACAGACACAGCGCGGCCAGTAACGGCTTGAGGGTCGTTTTCATCGGGTCAACTCCAGGGTAGTGAGATAAGCGTTAAAACGGCGTTTTATTTTTATACGCTTAAAAATTAGACTACGGCTGGAAAAGCGGAGGTGAAGCGCCTCACAAAAGCGCGAAAATTTGAAACGATGGTTTAGAAAGTTTTTCCCTCTCCCCGTGGGAGAGGGTCAGGGTGAGGGCATCAGGCCGCACTCAACCCTTACGAATCACATACCGGTACGGCAGCGCGTCCGTTTCTTGCGCCACCAGCTCATGCTCCATAAAGGTACAAAAGCCGGGGATATCGCGGGTAGTGGCCGGATCGTCAGCGATGATCAGCAGCGTTTCGCCGGTCTGCATATTGCGCACGGTTTTGCGCACCATCATTACCGGCTCCGGGCAGCGGAGGCCCTGGGCGTCAAGGGTGTGGTCTGGGCTGGAAAACAGGTCGGTCATGGTCTTCTCGATCAAAATAAAACGGCTGTAGTTTACGCCCGGTTGCCGCCAATGCAAACCAGGTTAACGGTTGCGTGAAAATTAGCCATTGCAAAGTCCCGTCAAAGCAGTATCATGCGGCGGTTTTTATTGGGTTCCCTCACCCCAACGTATAAAAAGGTCACAATATGACGCAGTTTTCTCAATCGCAGCGCGTAAAAGCGTTGTTCTGGCTTTCGCTTTTTCATCTGCTGGTGATCACCTCCAGCAACTATCTGGTGCAGCTCCCGATCTCCATTTTTGGTTTCCATACCACCTGGGGCGCGTTCAGTTTTCCGTTTATTTTCCTCGCCACCGATCTGACCGTGCGAATCTTTGGCGCACCGCTGGCGCGTCGCATCATTTTTGCGGTGATGCTCCCGGCGCTGTTCGTGTCGTATGTGATCTCTTCCCTGTTCTACATGGGAAGCTGGCAGGGCTTTGAGGCGCTGACGCACTTCAACCTCTTTGTCGCCCGTATCGCCGCCGCCAGCTTTATGGCCTACGCGCTGGGGCAGATCCTCGACGTTCACGTGTTTAACCGCCTGCGTCAAAATCACCGCTGGTGGATGGCGCCGACGGCCTCCACGCTGTTCGGTAACGTGAGCGATACGCTGGCCTTCTTCTTCATCGCCTTCTGGCGCAGCCCGGATGCTTTTATGGCCGAACACTGGATGGAAATCGCGCTGGTGGATTACTGCTTCAAGGTGCTTATCAGCATTGTGTTCTTCCTGCCGATGTACGGCGTGCTGCTGAATATGCTGCTGAGAAGGCTGGCAGATAAATCTGAAATCACCGCATTGCAGGCAGGTTAAAGGTTCGCTTTATCAGTTGTGATAAGATGAGCGAATGAGCCGTTATGGCCGTTTATCGAAAGGAAGAAGTCAATGCGCAATCTGGTTAAATATGTCGGGATTGGCCTGCTGGTTGTTGGCCTTGCAGCCTGTGATAACAGCGATACCAAAACGCCTGCACAGGGCGCGTCCGCAGAGAGCAACGCAACCGGGCAGCCGGTAAGCCTGCTGGACGGAAAACTCAGTTTCTCTCTGCCTGCGGATATGACCGATCAGAGCGGCAAGCTGGGTACCCAGGCGAACAACATGCACGTGTATTCCGACGCAACCGGTCAGAAAGCGGTGATTGTGATTGTGGGTGACGACACCACTGAAGAGCTGAGCGTGTTGTCCAAACGTCTGGAAGATCAGCAGCGTAGCCGTGACCCGCAGCTTCAGGTGGTGACCAATAAGTCTATCGAACTCAAAGGCCACACGCTGCAACAGTTGGACAGCATTATCTCTGCGAAAGGCCAGACCGCTTACTCTTCCGTGGTGCTGGGTAAAGTCGATAACAAACTGCTGACCCTGCAGATCACGCTGCCTGCGGAAGACCAGCAGAAAGCGCAGACTGCCGCAGAAAACATCATTAACACCCTCGTGATTCAGTAATCTTTCACGAGGATGACGTGGCCTCCGGTGCGTGCTCCGGGGGCCATTTTTTTAGCCGCCACGTCAGCATCAGCGCCAGCACCACCAGTCCTGCCGCCGCCAGATAGATAACCGGCACGCCAGCCCAGGCCATCACCAGCCCTGCCAGCGGCCCGGTGATCCCCAGCGACATATCCATAAACACCGTATAGGTGGCGAGCGCGGCCCCCTGATTTTGCTGCGGCACGGCTTTCACCGCCACCACGCCCAGCGCCGGGAAGACCAGTGAGAAGCCCGCCCCCGCGAGAAAGACGCCGATTTTCGCCATCCACGGCGCAGCGGCGATCCCGGTCAGCAACAGCCCGACGATTTCGACCGCAAAGCAGATCATCGCTACATTCAGCCCGCCCAGACGGTTAATGCCGTTCGGGAAGAGCAGACGCGCGCCGACAAACGCACAGCTAAACAGGGTTAAGGCAAAGGCCGCGCCGTCCCAGCCTTTGGCGTCGTAAAACAGGGTGATGAAGGTGGCGATCACACCAAAGCCAGTGGTGGCCAGCGCCAGCGCCATGCCGTAGGGCCAGACGCGCCCCAGCACCGCGCGAAACGGCAGCGGCTTGCCCTTGCTGGCTTTCACTTTCGGGCGCGGCAGCGCCAGCAGGATCGCCAGCAGCGCGACCGCCATAATGGTGAGGGACAGGCCGTACAGCCCGCCCCAGGCGTAGCACACCACGCCAAGCGGCGCGCCAATCGCCATGGCGCCGTAGGTGACAATCCCGTTCCAGGAGATCACCCGTCCGATGTGCGATGCGCCGACGACGCCCACGCCCCAGAGCGTTGACCCGGTACCCGCCAGGCTTTGCCCGATCCCCAGAATCACGCGGCCCAGGCACAGCAGCACCAGACTGACCAGCGGCCACTGGCTGGCGGTGGCCGCCAGAAAGTAACCCAGCCCGCTCAGAAAGCAGCCACACAGCCCCACGACGACAATGCTCTTCGGCCCAAACAGATCGGCGTAGCGTCCCGCGTGCGGACGGCTTATCAGCGTCGCGAAGTATTGCAGGCTAATGACCAGCCCGGCCCAGAAGGCGCTAAAGCCCATTACGTCGTGAACGTAGCCCGGCAGGATCGCCAGCGGCAGGCCAATCGTCAGATAGCTGGCGAAGTTAAAAATCACAACAGAAACAATGCGCAGATTGAGGCGCACTCCGCTCAGTGCCGGTTCGGCGGAAGGTTCGGGCATGGGTTTAACCTGGATTTTTGCAACAGTGTTTCACTATTACCATGAAGAGAGATGAAAATCAGCAGTGACTTTCAGAGTAACACCCCAGACGAAGGGGATCCGGCGCACTACAATAAACAAGCCCCCCGAAAAAGGAATTCGTATGACAGCCAGCCCGCCCGATAAAGCAGGACTTCACATTTTGTTAAAACTCGCCTGTCTGGTCGTGATCCTGGCAGGTATCCACGCTGCGGCTGATATCATCGTTCAGCTGTTGCTGGCGCTCTTTTTTGCCATTGTGCTCAACCCGCTGGTGACCTGGTTTTTACGCCGCGGCGTCAGCCGTCCGGTGGCGATTACTATCGTCGTCATCGTCATGCTGATCGTTCTCACGGCGCTGTTTGGCGTGCTGGCAGCCTCCCTGAGTGAATTCTCGACCATGCTGCCGCAATACAACAAAGCACTGACCCGCAAGCTGGTTGATTTGCAGGAGATGATGCCGTTTATCAACCTGCATATTTCGCCAGAACGGATGCTGCGCCGGATGGATTCAGAGAAGGTGATGACCTACGCCACCACGCTGATGACCGGTCTTTCCGGTGCGATGGCCAGCATTCTGCTGCTGGTGATGACGGTGGTGTTTATGCTGTTCGAAGTTCGCCACGTGCCCTACAAACTGCGCTTTGCACTGAACAATCCGCAAATTCACATTGCCGGTTTGCACCGCGCATTAAAGGGCGTCACCAAATATCTGGCGCTGAAAACGTTATTAAGCCTGTGGACCGGGATCATTGTCTGGCTGGGGCTGATGTTAATGGGCGTGCAGTTTGCGCTGATGTGGGGCGTGCTGGCGTTTCTGTTAAACTACGTGCCCAACATTGGCGCGGTGCTCTCCGCCGTGCCGCCCATGGTCCAGGCCTTCCTGTTTAACGGGTTTTACGAATGCATGCTGGTCGGGGCGCTTTTCCTTGTCGTGCATATGGTGCTGGGGAATATTCTCGAGCCGCGCATGATGGGCCACCGCCTGGGCATGTCGACGCTGGTGGTGTTTTTATCGTTGCTGATTTGGGGCTGGCTGCTGGGTCCCGTCGGGATGTTGCTGTCGGTGCCGCTCACCAGCGTCTGTAAAATTTGGATGGAGACCACCAAAGGCGGCAGTAAACTCGCCATTCTGCTGGGTCCAGGTCGACCAAAAAGCCGGTTGCCGGGCTAATCCCTTGCACGGTTAGCTATTAACGGGGGCAATGGATTATAGTAATGGTTTCGCTGCGAAACTTTGTCGCTCTCTCTCTGTTTTGACTGAAGGCCAGACGTTACATGTACCAGGTTTTACTGGGAAAGATCTCCTCGCTGAGCACCGATCGTTGGGCAGAAGCCCTCTCTCGCCACGCGCCTGATGACGCGCGGCGCACTCGCTGGCTGGCTGAGCACGGCATTCTGGCCCGTCTGTTTGCGCCACTGCCGCTGCCCGAGATTATCCATAGCAATGAGGGTAAACCCGGCTTCGCCGGAGACTATCCGCTGTGGTTCAGCGTGAGCTACTGTGAAGATGATATTGCATTGATTATCAGCGATGAAGGCGATGTAGGCTGTTCTATAGAGCAGATCCGTCCGCAAGATAACTGGCGTACGCTGGCCAATGCCGTGTTCAGCAATGCCGAACACGCGGAGCTGGAAACGGCTCCCCCAGGGCAGCAGCTTGCCGCTTTCTGGCGTCTCTGGACCCGAAAAGGCGCCATCGTGAAGCAGCGCGGCGCCTATTCCTGGCAAATTGTCAGCATCGACAGCACCGCCACTGCGCTCCACTTCGTCAGTGACTGCCAGATCGGCTCTCTGAGCCTGGCTGTTTGCACCACTACGCCCTTCACGCTTACGGCAGATTTGATCCATCCGGCTGACGACGGGCTGGCGGGAAAATTACCAGCACGCCGAGAATAATCAAGCCAACGCCCGCCAGCCCGCGCCAGGAAAAGTGTTCTCCCCAGCCGGGCAGCAAAACGGCGGCACCCCACACCAGAATGTAGCTGAGGCTCAGCAGGGCATAGGCTCTACTGAGCGCCATGCGCTGCAGGGCCAGAAACCAGCAGCCCATCGAGGCGACATAGCCAGTGAGACCCAGCATCAAGGTTCCCGTCCCGGGCGCGGTGTGCCAGAGTGCAGCAAAAAAGGCGTCACTCACCGGCGGCAGCGTCACCATGGCGTGGCGCAACACCAGCTGCGCCACGCTGACCAACACCACGCTGCATAACGCCCAATATGCCCCCTTCACAGGCTTCCTCCCAGCAGGATAATCCCGACGATAATCAACCCGACGCCCAGCCAGTGGCGTGACGGGACAGACTCATGCCAGACGACTTTCGCCGCCAGCGTGACCCAGACAACGTTCAGGCTCAGCATAGGGTAAGCCACGCCGACGGGCAGATGCTGCAACACCACCAGCCAGGCAAGCATCCCGCAGCCAAGCGTCAACAAGGCCAGCCCAAGCCACAGGACAGCCCGCTGAGCGCCCTTCGCCCGGGTTGCCTGTTTCTGACACAGCTGCCCTGCGCAGCTCAGCAGACTTGCCAGTACCAGCCAGATCCAGGCCATCATTGCGGCAGATATTGCAGGTAGGCCAGACGCCCCTGAATCGTCAGGTTGTCCGGTTTTGGCAGCCCGGCGCGGGCTATGTCATCGTTTTTTGAAAGCAGGATCACCAGTGATACCGGCCCCTGTTGACGATGCGCTTCAAGCCATTGTGCGATGTCGCCATTGCTCACAAACCGTCCTTTCACATCCGGGTAACCGAGGCCATATTTCAGCTCCCCGGTCTGGCCAAAAAGAATGATGTCATGACGATTCAGTTCCCACGCCAGCCCCGACGCCACGCCAACGTTGTTTGCCAGCACAAACCGGCTCTCCTCCAGCGGCATGCGCACGGTATCCACCAGCGACTGCGGCTGTTTGGAATCCACCACCAGGTTAGGGATGGCAAAACCAATGAGCAGCGCAAGACCGGCAGGACAGAGTGCCGCGAGCCACCAGCGCTGCGCGCTCTGCTTCAGCGTAAACCAGCCCACCGCGGCCCAGATAAGAAAAGCGACCACGGCACAGAAGACTTTGTACAGTTCAACCGGTGTCCAGACCGGATGTTTAGCGAGTCCCCACGGCGACACCACCAGCGCCGCCACCACGCCGATAACGCCAAACGCGAGGTTGATGCCGCCGTTGACGCGCAGCACGCGGGCCCCTTTTTCCGCCATCGTGCAGGCGTAGCGCGCCATCAGGATAGCCAGCGGCGCGAAGCACGGCAGGATATAGGTGGGCAGCTTGCCTTTGGCGATGCTAAAGAACAGCAGCGGCATCACCACCCAGCCCAGCAGATAGAGCCCCGCCCCCTCATTTTTCCTCTCACGCCAGCCGAGGCGCAGTGCACCCGGCAGCAGCGCCAGCCATGGCAGACTCCCCGCGACGAGAAACGGCAGGTAGTACCAGAACGGCGCTTTATGCTGGGCATCGCTCTGGGCGAAACGCTGAATATGCTCCACCCAGAAGAAGTAACGCCAGAAATCCGGTTCGCGCTGGGCGATCGCCATCCCCCAGGGCAGGACGATAAGCACGCAGCTCAGGATCGCCAGCCAGCCGAAAACAAGCACCTCTTTCCAGCGTTTCTGCGCAATCACCCACGGCAGCACGCCTATCACCGGGACCGCCAGCGCCAGGAAGCCTTTGGTCATGACGCCCATGCCGCAGGCCAGCCCCAGCAGAACGTAGCCCCCCGCTTTTCCGGCCACGGTTTTCGATTGTGCGGCCAGCCAGAAGCTGCACATCGCCACCGCCAGCCACAGGGCGATAATCGGATCCAGCACGGCGTAGGTGCCGATGCCATAAACCAGGAACAGCGTTAAGAAGATAAGGCCGGAGAAAATCGCCACCCGCTTATCCTGCCAGAGGCGCCAGGCGAGCCAGATGACCAGCAGCGCCGTCAACCCGGTGGAGAAGATCGCCCCGGCGCGCACGGCAAAGTTGGAGTGTCCAAACAGCAGTTGCCCGATGCTGTTAACCCAGTAACCGGCAATCGGCTTTTCAAAGTAACGCAGGCCGAGAAAATGCGGCACAATCCAGTCGCCCGAGGCGAGCATTTCACGGCTGATTTCCGCGTAGCGCGTCTCGTCCGGCTGCCACAACAGGCGGAGATCGACCGGGATAACGTAGTAAACAATAAACAGTGCGAGAAGCGCTAAGCCATAACGGGCTGCTTTCATGATACCGGGCTCACGGTTTGTTGATAGCCAAGCCAGCCTTCCCGACCGGCCATTTCATTGCGCACAATTTTGCCGACGGGCAAGGTGCTGAGATCGTCTGGCAGCATGTCGCTGAGCGGGCAAAAGTGAATGCCCTCGGCGGCAGCCATCGTCAACAGCGCATCAAAATCATGCTGATACGCGATCCCTTCTACCTCGGCGTGAATAGTGTAGACCGGCGTACCCTCATCGCGATGCATGCAGTCCAGTATGTAGCGGTTAAACCCTGCGGCACTGACGTCGCGCCCGACCACTTCATCCCAGGTCGGAAGCGTAACCGGAATTTGAACCGTACCGGTGCGACCGTTCCCTAACAGCGGTAAAAACGGGGCGGTACCGCGACAATCGCTGTTATAGCGAAAGGCGAAGGTCTCCTTGGCTTTCACCACGCGCTGGTCGGCACGCCATCCCGCCGCGGCGGAACAGCGCACGGGCTGGCCGGTAATCGCCTCCAGTTCCTGCACGCCGCGCTCAACGTCTTGTTCCAGGCGCGGAATATCCCAGATGCCCGCCCAGACCTGCCAGGCATGATGATCCCAGGCGTGAAGCCCCACTTCGTGCTGATGCGCCGCCTCACAGACGATCGCTTCATTCCCCGCCCCGATGCGCCTGCCGGGCCAGGCGGTCCCCGCCAGCAAAATATCCCAGCCGTAGAGGGATGCCGCGCGCGAGCGCAGCATTTTGAGCAGAAAGGCCGGTTTAACCAGGCGCCACAGATGACGCCCCATGTTGTCTGGCCCGACGCTGAAGAAAATGCTGGCACGCACGCCGTGCTTGCTCAGCAGTTCCAGCAGCCGCGGGACGCCGTCGCGGGTGCCGCGAAAGGTGTCGACATCAATGCGTAAACCGACTTTTTTCATGATGCCTGTTCCGACAGCTCCACGGTGCGCAGAAAGAAGTCGAGCGTTTCATCAATGGTCTGCTCCATCTTCACGGTTGGCGTCCAGTTCAGGCAGCGCTTCGCGTTGCGGATGCTCGGCTTGCGGTGCTCAACGTCCTGATAGCCTTTGCCGTAGTAGCTGCTGCTCTCCACTTCGCGGAACCCGGCAAACGGCGGGAACTGGCTGCGCAGCGGATGGCGTTCAAAGCTTGCCAGCAGCATTTCAGCCAGCTCGCGGATGCTCGCTTCGTTGTCCGGATTGCCGATATTGATGATCTCCCCGTTGCAGCGGCCGTCTTTGTTTTCGATGATGCGGAACAGCGCTTCGATGCCGTCGCTAATATCGGTGAAGCAGCGTTTCTGTTTGCCGCCTTCGATAAGCTTAATAGGCGACCCTTCCACCAGGTTCAGGATCAGCTGGGTGATGGCGCGGGAGCTGCCGATACGCGCGGCGTTCAGGTTATCCAGACGCGGCCCCATCCAGTTAAACGGACGGAACAGTGTAAAGCGTAGCCCCTCTTTCTCGCCGTAGGCCCAAATCACGCGGTCCAGCAGCTGCTTGGAGACGGAATAGATCCAGCGCTGTTTGTTGATCGGCCCGACCACCAGGCTGGAGGTGTCCTCGTCGAAGTTCTTATCGGTACACATGCCGTACACCTCAGAGGTGGACGGGAAGATGATGCGCTTATCGTATTTGACGCAGTCGCGGATAATCTTCAGGTTCTCTTCGAAATCCAGCTCGAACACGCGCAGCGGGTTACGGGTGTACTCAATCGGTGTGGCAATCGCCACCAGCGGCAGCACCACGTCGCATTTCTTGATGTGGTATTCGATCCACTCCGAGTGGATGCTGATATCCCCTTCGACGAAGTGGAAGCGCGGATTACCGAGGAAACGACCGATCGCATCGGATCCAATGTCCAGACCGTAGATCTCGTAGCCGTCGTCTTTCAGCAGGCGCTCGGTGAGGTGGTTACCGATAAACCCGTTCACCCCGAGGATCAGCACGCGCGTGCGCCGTTTGAGCGCCACCACCGGCGCGCTGGTGATCAGCGCCCCCGCCACCAGCCCCAGAGACTGCGCCAGCTGCGCTCCCTGAACGTACAGGCCGCTGTCGGTTTGTCCGGTGACGATCTCCAGCGCCTGCTCGCCGCAGCTCACAATCAGCGGGGAGACCGAAACGACGGTGCCCGGTTTGGCGGCAGGGATGTCGTCACGCACGCGGGATTTCCAGACGATGAATTTACTCACGCCCGCAAAGCTGTACGCCCCCGGCCACGGGTCGGTCACGGCGCGCACCAGGTTGTGCAGCTGACGCGCCGGTTTGTTCCAGTCCAGACGGCCATCTTCCGGCGTGCGGCGACCGAAGCAGCTGGCCTTGCTTTCATCCTGCGCGGTTTCGGTAAAGGTTCCCTGAAGGATCGTCGGCAGCGCGTCGCGCAGCAGGCTTTGCGCGGCGGTGCAGAGCTTGCGGTGCAGCTCCAGCGCCGTCTCATCGGCGTCAATGCTCACTTTCTGCTGCGCCACGATACCGCCCGCATCGGCACGTCGCACCATTTTGTGCAGCGTTACGCCGGTTTCCGTTTCACCGTTAACCAGCGCCCAGTTCAGCGGGGCACGGCCACGGTAGGCTGGCAGGAGGGAGCCGTGCAGGTTGAACGCCCCTTTGTCTGCCACGCTCAGGATCGCGTCGCTGAGCAGGTTGCGGTAATAGAACGAGAAAATCACATCCGGCGCGAGTTTCTGAATGCGATCCACCCACAGCGGGTGGTTCACGTCGTCCGGGGCGTACACCGGGATACCGTGTTCAGCCGCAATACGCGCCACCGAGCCAAAGAAATGGTTTTCTCCAGCCACGTCCGGATGCGTGAAGATGGCAGTAATGTCGAAGCCCGCGTCCAGCAAGGCTTGCGTGCCCGAGCACCCCATATCGTGATAGGCGAAGACGACAGCTTTCATGGGTGTTTTTCCTCTTGAGATGCGGTGTGTTCCTGACGGACAACCCGTTGAATAAAGTAGCGCGGACGCGCGCGAACATCGTTGTAAATACGGCCGATGTATTCACCGAGCAGGCCCATACCAATGAACTGGGCGCCGATGAACATGAACAGCACGGCAAACAGCATAAAGACCCCTTCCGCCGCCCACTGCGGGCCAAGGGCCAGCCGCAGCACGACCAGCAGAACGGAAAGCGCAAACCCGGCCAGCGCGATAACGCTGCCGAAAACGCTCAGCAGGCGCAGCGGCGTGGTGGTCAGGCAGGTGATGAGGTCGTACATCAGGTTGATCAGACGCATAAAGCTGTACTTTGACTCCCCGTGCTCGCGCTCGGCGTGCAGCACCGGGATCTCCGTCGCTTTACGGGCAAAGGTGTTCGCCAGAATCGGAATGAAGGTACTGCGCTCGTGACAGTGCAGCATGGCGTCGATGATGTGGCGGCGATAGGCGCGCAGCATGCAGCCGTAATCGCCCATCGCTTTACCGGTGGTGCGCTGGATCAGCCGGTTAATGGTGCGTGACGCCAGCTTGCGAAAGAGGGTGTCCTGACGGTTTTGCCGCACGGTGCCGACCACGTCGTAGCCTTCATCGGCTTTGGCAACCAGACGCGGGATCTCCTCCGGGGGGTTTTGCAGGTCAGCATCCAGCGTAATCACTAAGTCGCCCGTCACATGGCTGAACCCGGCCATGATTGCCGAGTGCTGGCCGTAGTTACGGTTGAGCAGCACGGCAACAATGTGGCTCCCCTCCGCCTGTGCGGCGTCGGTCAGCATCATTGCGGAGTCATCGCTACTGCCGTCATCCACCAGCAGAATTTCATATGCCTTACCGAGCGTCTCGCAGGCAGCGGTTGTGCGCCGGATCAGCTCCGGCAGGCTCTCCTGTTCGTTGTAGACCGGGATCACCACGGAGACTTTTTGAACGGGCGGCGCGCTGAACATATCAATGTCCTGCAAGCTGATGGAGCGCGGTAATGACGCGGGTTGTGTCGTCATGGGTCATGTCCGGGAAAAGAGGGAGAGAACAAATGCGCGCGCTGTTCCATTCAGTGTTCGGCAGCGACACCTCCGGAAAACGCTCGCGGTAATATTTTTGCGTGTGGGCCGCGCGGAAATGCAGACCCGTCCCGATGCCCTGCTCTTTCAGCGCGGCCATCAGGGCATCGCGCGAGATGCCGCACCGGGCCTCATCCACGCGAATAATAAACAGGTGCCAGGCGTGCAGATGCGGCCAGGCCGGGATGCCCAGCGGCTTGAAAGGGGTATCCACGAGTTCGAGTCGGTAGCGGTCGGCAATGTCGCGACGGCGCTTGTTCGCCTCGCCCAGCTTGCCCAGCTGCACCAGCGCCAGCGCGGCGTTGATATCCGCAAGGTTGTATTTGAAGCCAGGGGTGATGACCTCCGCCTGCGGCGCGCGGCCGTGGGTCTGGCGGTCATACGCATCTACTCCCAGACCGTGGAACTTCAGGCTGCGGATTTTCTGTGCCAGCTGTGCGTCATCCGTCACCACCAGGCCACCTTCGGCGCAGGTCATGTTTTTGATGGCGTGAAAGGAGAAGATGGCCGTGCCCTGCCAGCCCACGTGACGGTTGTTGTAGTAGGTTCCGGCGGCATGCGCGGCATCTTCAATGACGGGAATACCGTGGCGTTCAGCGACGGCGCGAATGGCGTCGATATCGCACGGCGCGCCCGCATAATGCACCGGCACAATGGCTTTCGTGCGGGGCGTAACGGCGGCCTCGACCAATTCAGGCGTCACCATCAGCGTCTCTTTGTCGACGTCGATCATCACCGGCGTGGCGCCCAGCAGCACGATCATGTTCAGCGTCGACACCCAGGTCAGGGAGGGGGTAATCACCTCATCGCCGGGACCGATATCCATCGCCATCAGGGTGACGTGCATCCCCGCCGTGGCGGAGGAGACGGCAATCGCATGGCGGTTTCCCGTAAGCGTACAAAACGCGTCTTCCAGCGCCTGATTTTTCGGCCCGGTGGTGATCCAGCCGGAGGTTAATACCGCCTGCACTGCGGCAATTTCCTCAGCGCCCATTGAAGGACGGGAAAAAGGCAAAAAATCACGCATTATTCATTTCCTTGAGATGTGTAAGGCAACTATTTGATATTAACCAAATGCCGACGCGTTTATTTCAACGAACCATAAACTCATCTCAAGGTAACGTTCATTTCTTAGGGAAAAATTAAGATAGCGAAAAAGAGGAATAACCAAACGACTAAAATTAATTAATAAACAAAGACTTATTAAATTATGAATTATTTATTTTTTGATTACGTTCACCGCTAACGCGCTTTTTATCTAAACCAAACATCAACAAACAAAAAATTCCCGGCCATTTCGAATAAATATGAAATGAACCGGGAACTTTTCTTTTTAGTTAATTGTCGCGCTTATTTTAAATTATCAGGAAAGTTTTTTGGAAGTTCACTGGCTGCACACGCAATAACGCTCTCATTGTTGGCACCGCAGTCGCGAACAAAAGTAATAGTGGCAAATTCATCAATCACTTCGGTTGGATATGCCGGGCCCGCATCGCGATAGCTATTCATCAGCGGAATGTGATCGTTCTGGAAGCAGACGGTTTTTTCCGGATTGTTCATCACCCAGCGCGGGAAGAAGATCGTGCCGTGGAACAGGCTGTCGCCCAGGTTCACAATCAGGCTCACGTCGGTGCCGGTTGGCTCGGTCCAGGAGATTTTATAGATGCTCTCCCCAACGCGGACGATATACGCCTGCTGATCTTTCACCCAGCGGTTGCCAACCAGGCCGCTGTGAATACGGTAGTCGAGGGTGTTTTCATTTTTGACATAAATTTCATAGTTCCAGCCATTATCGTAGGTATAAACCAGATGTTTGCCGACGAAGCCGCTT
This sequence comes from Enterobacter mori, assembly GCF_025244905.1. Lineage (NCBI taxonomy): Bacteria > Pseudomonadati > Pseudomonadota > Gammaproteobacteria > Enterobacterales > Enterobacteriaceae > Enterobacter > Enterobacter mori. The sequence continues at coordinate 4,473,412 of NZ_CP104285.1, forward strand.
AAATCATGTTTGTCGAAAGTGTTCATAAGATGTCTCCTTTGTTTTGATGAGACGATCTTATTCCTTCAAAAAACGAATGAATAACGCTATGTTTGAATCAAATTCATCCAAATTTTAGATTGATTATGCACAAGACGACGCTCGAACAATGGGCTTTGCTGGAGAGAGTGGTGGAGGCGGGCAGCTTTGCGAAAGCAGCGGAAGAGACCCACCGCAGCCAGTCTTCGGTCAGCTATAACCTGTCGCTGCTGCAGGAGCGCCTGGGCGTGGCGCTGCTGATGGCGGAGGGAAGACGGGCCGTGCTCACCCCCGCAGGGGAATTGTTACTGAATCAGGTTAAACCGCTGCTGAAGGCGTTCTCATACGTCGAGACGCGCGCCGCGACGCTACAAAGCGGCATGCGGACCCGCCTCGACCTCATGGTCGACAGTATTTTCCCGCGTCGCCGCCTGTTCGCCATTTTGCGGCAGTTCCAGCAGCGCTATCCGCAAACGCAGGTGCGGCTTACCGAAGTGCTGGAAAACAGCCGCGACGATGCGCTGAATGATGAAGCCGACGTGATGATCCTCACCCGCCGCCAGGACATTACCGGACTGGGCGAATGGCTGATGAATATCGACTTTGTCGCCGTTGCCCATCACGCGCACCCTCTGTTTGCACTTGATGCACCGCTGAACGATGAACTGCTGCGCCCGTGGCCGCTGATCCAAATTGCGGACAGCCAGCCGGCTGCCCGTCCTGCTGGCGGATCCTGGACATTTTCCACCATTGATGCCGCTATCGAAGCGGTGATGAACCAGGTTGGATACGGCTGGCTGCCGGAAGAGCGTATTCAAACGCAGCTGGAACAAGGCGTTCTGAAAGCGCTGCCGCTCAGCCACGGCGTACGCCGCGCGACGCCGCTGCACCTCATCGTTAAACGTTCGCTCAGCCCGCTGGACGAGCAGGTGGACACCCTGCTGCACCTTTTTAAACAGGAGCCGTCATCCTCACCTGCTACGCTTTAAGGTCTGAACGTTAAAACCACAAGGAGCGGAGCATGAAAATCGATTTTACGGGGAAAGTGGCGCTGGTGACCGCCTCAACCGGCGGGATTGGGTTCGCTATCGCCCGAGGGCTGGCTGAAAGTGGTGCGGAAGTGATTGTGAATGGCCGCAGCATGGACTCGGTGAACAAGGGTATTCAGCAACTCCAGCAGGTCGTGCCCGGCGTGCAGGTGCGGGCGGCCATTGCCGATCTCAGTACACCGGAAGGGGTGGACGCGCTGCTGAACGTGGCCACGAACGTCGACATTCTGGTCAACAACGCGGGGATTTACGGCCCGCAGGATTTCTACTCCACCGACGATGACACCTGGGAGCGTTACTGGCAGACCAACGTGATGTCCGGCGTGCGCCTCTCCCGCGCCCTGCTGCCCGGCATGGTACAGAAAGGCTGGGGGCGCGTGGTGTTTATATCGTCCGAATCGGCCTGCAATATTCCGGTGGATATGATCCACTATGGGGTGACCAAAACGGCGCAGCTCTCGCTGGCGCGCGGGCTGGCGAAATTTGTGGCCGGAAGCGGCGTCACGGTTAACAGCGTCCTGCCAGGACCGACGATGTCTGACGGTTTTGCCGAGATGATGAAAGACGAGATCGAGAAAACCGGGAAATCGCTGGAGCAACTGGCGAAAGAGTTTGTGATGGCTAATCGCCCCAGTTCGGTGATTCAGCGCGCCGCGACGGTGGAAGAAGTGGCGAATATGGTGGTGTATGTCTGTTCGACGCAGGCCTCCGCCACTTCCGGCGCAGCACTGCGTGTCGATGGTGGCGTGGTGGATGACATCGTTTAACACGTCAGGCCACAAGTTCGAGAAAAAATGAGGCCTGCTATGAGGACTATGAAGGTAAAGCAGGTAAACTAGTGAGCAGAATGTGTATTTCAGCTAAGACGTATTTATGACCAATATGATTGCCGACGACGCCGTGGCCAAATCCCACGTGCTCTCTGTCTTTGACTTTGATGGAACATTGACGCATCACGACAGCTTTATCCCTTTCCTGCGCTTTGCCTTTGGCAAGCGTTACTTTGCGGGACGGCTGGTGCGGATGGCGTTACCGACGCTCCACTGCGTCCGCCGCAAGCTAACGCGTGATGAGCTGAAAGAGGTGTTGATCAAAACGTTCCTGACAGGGGTGGACGAACACTGGTTACGTCAGCAGGCGGAAGCCTTTTGTGAAAAATACTGGAACAAGCTGATGCGCCCTGAAGGGGTTTTAGCCGTTGCGGCTGAGGTGAATTCCGGTGCGGAAGTGACTATCTGCTCCGCCTCCCCGGCACTGGTGCTTCAGCCGTGGGCGGATAAGCTCGGCATTAAGCTGATTGGTACGCAGCTGGAAGTGAAAAACGGGAAGCTGACCGGACGTATCACCGGCAATAACTGCCGCTGTGCACAGAAAGTGGCGAGGCTGGAAAAGGTCTACGGCGATCTCAATACCTACCACCTGCGCGCCTGGGGTGATACCCGTGGTGACCACGAACTGCTGGCGGCAGCGCAGGATCCACACTGGCGTCACTTCCATCATCCGCGCAAGCGTCGGAATTCACCGATTAAGGGTTAGGTGCGGTCTGGTGCCCTCACCCCGACCCTCTCCCACAGGGAGAGGGAGAAAAACGGTGTATCAGGCAGTACGTTTCCCAGGGAACATCACGCTCGCAATAATCCCCAGCGCCAGCACGCCCAATACCACAAACAGACTGGCCGTCGCGCCAATGCTGTAACCGTGATGCCAGAAGTGATCGGTGGCATTCAGACCCAGCTTGAACGCCACAAAGAACAGCAGCAGCACCACAGCCTTCTCGAGGTGCACCAGATACTGCTTCAGCGCTTCCAGCACGAAGTAAAGGGTACGCAGGCCGAGGATAGCGAACATCATGGCGCTGTAGATAATCAGCGGTTCGCGGCTCACCGCGATAATGGCCGGTACGGAGTCAAAGGCGAACATCACGTCCGAGAGTTCCACCACCGCCACACAGAGCAGTAACGGCGTCGCGTAGCGCTTCGCTTTCTTCACGCGGCCAACCATGACGTCCTGGTTTTCTGGCTTCTCCAGCTCAGCGTCCACCTCTTTTTGCGTCAGGATAAACGCGTGGCTGCTGATTTTCGGCCAGACCGGGTAAAAGCGTTTTACCAGACGATAAGCCAGATGATCGGAGTAATCTTCAACTTCATCGCTCTCTTCATTGCGCCTGAGCATCATCACCGCCGTCCAGCCGACGACCAGTGCGAAAACGACCTCAACGTACGGTCCCAGGCTTAACAGGCTGGTGCCGATAGCCACAAAGATGCCGCGGAAAACAATCGCCCCCAGCACGCCCCAGTAGAGCACACGGTGACGGTATTTATCCGGCACGCCGAACCAGGCGAAGATCGCCATCATCACGAACAGGTTATCAATGGAGAGAACTTCCTCCAGCGCGTAACCGGTAAGGAACAGGCTCGCCATTTCGGCACCGTGGTGGATATACAAGAACCCGGCAAACGCCATCGCCATCGAGAACCAGAAAACGGACCACATCGCCGCGCTTTTCAGCGAGACAGGTTTATCGTGACGGTGCATAAAGAGGTCGATAAACATCGCCCCAACGGCCATTACGACAAAGACAACAACGGTTTCCGTCGGGAAACCGAGATGAGCAGCAGACATACACAACCCTTTTATAGAGGCAAAACACAGCACCATGCAGACTGGCCGGAGCCAGTAGAGAAAAAGAGTGCCTTTAAAAGAGCGGCACTCTAAAAAATCAATATTAACCGTTCTTTTCAGCCAGCGCCTGCGCACATGCCCAGGCACTTGCCCACGCCCACTGGAAGTTGTATCCGCCGAGCCAGCCGGTGACGTCCATCACTTCGCCAATAAAATAGAGCCCCGGCACGTTACGCGCTTCCATGGTGCGGGAAGAGAGTTCATTCGTATCGACCCCACCCAGCGTCACTTCTGCGGTGCGGTAACCCTCCGTGCCGTTTGGCTGAACGCGCCAGGCTGTCAGCGTCTCAACCAGCAGCTCCTGCTCCCGGCTATTAAGCTGCTTGAGCGACACATCCGGGATCTGCCCCAGCACCTGCAAACATTCCACCAGACGTTTTGGCAGCTGCATTGCCAGGGTATTTTTCAGGCTTTGATTCGGGTGCGCGGTACGCTGCTCGTTGAGGAAGGCATCCAGATCGCTGTCCGGGAGCAGATTAACCGTGACAAACTCTCCCGGCTGCCAGTAGCTGGAGATTTGCAGTACCGCCGGGCCGGAGAGACCGCGATGGGTAAAGAGCAGATTTTCACGGAACACGGTGCCGTCTTCGGCGGTAATGACCGAGGGGACGGACACGCCAGACAGCGTCTGAAGCTGTTCGAGAAGCGGTTTATGCAGCGTGAACGGCACCAGCCCGGCGCGCGTAGGCAAGACTTTCAGGCCAAACTGTTCGGCAATCTTATAGCCGAACGGGGAAGCACCCAGCCCCGGCATCGACAGGCCGCCGCTGGCGATCACCAGGCTGTCTGCGCTGACGGTTTCACCGTTCAGCTGTAGCGTGTAACCCTGCTCGTTGCGGGCGACCTCCAGCACTTCCGTGCGCAGGCGCATCGTCACGCCACCCTTCTCGCACTCGGCCACCAGCATATCGACAATCTGCTGCGCGGAGTCGTCGCAGAACAGCTGGCCCAGCGTCTTCTCATGCCACGCAATGCCGTGCTTGCCGACCAGATCGATAAAATCCCACTGGGTATAACGCGCCAGCGCGGATTTACAAAAATGGCGATTCTGGCTCAAATAGGCCGCGGGTTCGACATAAAGATTGGTGAAGTTGCAGCGCCCGCCGCCGGACATCAGGATCTTGCGGCCAGGCTTTTTGCCGTTATCCAGCAGCAGTACGCGACGACCCGCCTGTCCGGCCATCGCCGCACAAAACATACCCGCCGCACCGGCGCCAATTACCACGGCATCAAACCTTTCCACGTCAAAATCCTCTTCGTTAACTGCCGCGGATTGTAAAGTTTCCTCTGTGGTCACACCAGCGCAAAAAGATATTACAAAGCCATTTCATTGATATTTAAAGATTATCCTTTCGGGCGCTTTTCTCAAATCAGGTGGTATGTCAAAAAAAGTCTATATTTCACTTTGCCCGCCGTGCATTTGTCCTGGATAATGCGCCGCGTTCATGTCCTCAAAATGGCGTAACGTCCTATGCTACATTTGTTTGCCGGCCTGGATTTACATACCGGGCTTTTATTATTGCTTGCTCTGGTTTTTGTACTGTTTTACGAAGCGATCAACGGCTTCCACGACACTGCAAACGCAGTAGCAACGGTTATCTACACTCGCGCAATGCGATCGCAGCTTGCGGTTGTTATGGCGGCGGTATTTAACTTTTTCGGTGTCCTCCTGGGCGGACTGAGCGTTGCGTATGCGATCGTGCATATGCTGCCAACGGATCTGCTTCTCAACGTTAGTTCTGGCCATGGCCTTGCTATGGTGTTCTCAATGCTGCTTGCTGCCATTATCTGGAACCTCGGTACCTGGTATTTCGGCCTGCCTGCATCCAGTTCTCACACTCTCATCGGCGCGATTATCGGTATCGGGTTAACCAATGCCCTGATGACCGGGACGTCCGTTGTTGATGCGCTGAACATCCCGAAAGTGTTGGGGATTTTCGGCTCTTTGATCATCTCACCTATCGTGGGTCTGGTGGTTGCGGGTGGATTAATTTTCATCCTGCGTCGCTACTGGAGCAACACGAAAAAACGTGCGCGTATCCACCTGACGCCAGCAGAGCGTGAGAAGAAAGACGGCAAGAAAAAGCCGCCATTCTGGACGCGTATTGCCCTGATCATTTCCGCTATCGGCGTGGCGTTCTCTCACGGCGCGAACGATGGTCAGAAAGGGATTGGCCTGGTGATGCTGGTACTGATTGGCGTCGCACCGGCGGGTTTCGTGGTCAACATGAACGCCTCCGGTTACGAAATCACCCGTACCCGTGATGCGATTAACAACGTCGAAGTTTACTTCCAGCAGCATCCTGCGCTGCTGAAGAAAGCGACCGGCGTTGACCAGTTGATTCCGTCTCCTGAAGCGGGTGCCACCACCGCGCCGGGCGAGTTCCACTGCCATCCGGCAAACGCGATTAACGCGCTGGAACGTGCCAAAGGCATGCTGGGCGACATCGAAAGCTATGACAAACTGGCTGTTGAACAGCGTGGTCAGCTGCGTCGCATTATGCTCTGCATCTCTGACGTGACGGATAAAGTCGCGAAGCTGCCAGAAGTGAATGCTGACGACAAACGTCTGCTGAAGAAACTGAAAAGCGATATGCTCAATACCATTGAGTACGCGCCAATCTGGATCATCATGGCCGTCGCGCTGGCACTGGGTATCGGTACAATGATTGGCTGGCGTCGTGTGGCGACCACCATCGGCGAGAAGATCGGTAAGAAAGGCATGACCTATGCGCAGGGTATGTCTGCGCAGATGACGGCGGCGGTTTCTATCGGTCTGGCGAGCTACACCGGTATGCCAGTCTCCACCACCCACGTACTCTCTTCGTCCGTGGCAGGTACCATGATTGTTGACGGCGGCGGTCTGCAGCGCAAAACCGTGACCAACATTCTGATGGCCTGGGTGTTTACACTCCCGGCATCCATCCTGCTGTCTGGCGGTTTGTACTGGATTTCGCTGAAGCTGATTTAATCGGTTGAAGGCGATAAAAAAGCGGGCCAGGAAACTGACCCGCTTTTTTTATGCTCAGTGCCAAATCATCAATGCAATCATACTGACCACGACCAGCCCGCACAGGGCGCTGGTCAAAATGAACTGACGACGCAGACGCTCGCAACGACGGATAAACTCTTCATCGTGGTGATCGCGGTAACGCTGGTAGTAGATGTATCCCACCAGACGCATCTGTTTGCTGGGCTGTCCATGCGAGGTGAAGAACCCTCCACCGTCCACATACTGATAAAGCAACGGATCGCAACCACGAAGTACCACTAACAGCGCACGTAACGATGAGAAGTAGCGCGCCATATTCACTATGCAAACTACGCATAACGCCCAAAACAATGCGACGGTGCTAATCATACATCCTCCCCGGCGTCCGCCCACGAAGCAAGGCTTCTGAGCAACCGCACTCCAATGCCCTGACAGACAGTTCAGTGAAAGAATGACCAAAAGTCGATCCGGTTCGCGTTTTCATATCCGAACGGTTCATTAAATAGTGTAGGAGATCCGTTAATTTTTTTGCCACAAGGTTAATCGTTATCAACACCAAAGCTTGAAAAATATGTTTAACTGGGCCGTAATGAAAGTATCAGACGACGGCATTCTCTTTTAGTCATCGATAACTTAAGGAAGGAGTAACACTATGGCTTACAAACACATTCTCATCGCGGTAGACCTCTCCCCGGAGAGCAAAGTGCTGGTTGATAAAGCGGTATCCATGGCACGTCCCTACAACGCGAAAGTTTCGCTGATTCACGTTGATGTGAACTACTCCGACCTTTACACCGGTCTGATCGACGTAAACCTTGGCGATATGCAGAAACGCATCTCCGAAGAGACTCACCACGCCCTGAGCGAACTCTCCACCAACGCGGGCTATCCGATCACTGAAACCTTAAGCGGTAGCGGCGATCTGGGCCAGGTGCTGGTTGATGCGATTAAGAAATACGATATGGACCTGGTGGTATGCGGTCATCACCAGGACTTCTGGAGCAAGCTGATGTCTTCTGCGCGCCAGCTGATTAACACCGTTCACGTGGATATGCTGATTGTTCCGCTGCGTGACGAAGAAGACGAGTAAGTGCAAAAAAGCCCGGTGGCGCTAACGCTTACCGGGCCTACAAGCGGCACTAAATGTAGGCCGGGTAAGGCGAAGCCGCCACCCGGCTTTTTTTATTCCGGCGTGCCTGAGTAGATATCAAACCGGTGCCCTTTGGTGATCACCGCATTGGTCGTGGCAACGTCCGCCAGCGGCGGCGCATAGTCCGGCCGTTTCACCACCACCCGCTTCGTTGCAAGCTGACGAGCAGGCTCCAGCAGGCCATCTGCATCTAAATCCGGCCCTACCAGCGACTGAAACACCCGCATCTCTTTCTTCACCAGCGCGCTTTTCTGCTTATGCGGGAACATCGGGTCCAGATAGACCACCTGCGGTCGCGGGGTGATGTCGGTCAGCGCCGTCAGGCTGGAGGTGTGGATCAACTGCAGGCGTTCCTGTAGCCACGAGCCGATTTCCGGGTCCGCGTAGCCGCGCGCCAGCCCGTCGTCGAGCAGCGCAGCGACCACCGGATTGCGTTCCAGCATCCGCACGTGACAGCCGACAGACGCCAGCACAAAGGCATCGCGCCCCAGCCCCGCCGTGGCGTCCACCACGTCCGGAAGATAGCTCCCTTTGATGCCAACCGCTTTAGCCACCGCCTCGCCGCGACCGCCACCGAACTTGCGCCGGTGCGCCATCGCGCCGCCGACAAAGTCGACAAAAATCCCGCCGAGCTTCGGTTCGTCGCGCTTGCGTAATTCCAGGTGCGCTGTCGTCATCACCAGCGCCATCAGGTTATCTTCATCGTGCTCCAGCCCCCAGCGGGCCGCCAGAACAGATAAGGCGCCGTCTCCGGCGCCTGTTTCATCCACTAAGCAGATCTTCACGTAACAATCAGCCTTTGATCCCGTAATGCTCCAGCATCGCATCCAGCTGCGGCTCGCGGCCACGGAAGCGTTTGAACAGCACCATTGGCTCTTCAGAACCGCCGCGGGTCAGGATGTTGTCGAGGAACGACTGGCCGGTATCGCGGTTGAAGATCCCCTCCTCTTCGAAGCGAGAGAAGGCATCCGCCGCCAACACGTCGGCCCACAGGTAGCTGTAGTAGCCCGCTGCGTAGCCGCCTGCAAAGATGTGGCTGAAGGCATGCGGGAAGCGGCCCCAGGTTGGCCCTGGAATAACGGCAACCTGCTTTTTAATCTCGGCCAGGGTTTCGAGGATTTTCGCGCCCTGCTCCGGACTAAACTCGGCGTGCAGGCGGAAGTCGAACAGGCCGAACTCCAGCTGACGCAGAATGAACATTGCCGCCTGGTAGTTTTTCGCCGCCAGCATTTTATCCAGCAGCGCCTTCGGCAGCGGTTCGCCGGTTTCATAGTGGCCAGAGATAAACGCCAGCGCGTCCGGCTCCCAGCACCAGTTTTCCATAAACTGGCTTGGCAGCTCGACCGCATCCCACGGCACGCCGCTGATACCGGCTACGCCTGCGGTTTCGATACGGGTCAGCATGTGGTGCAGACCGTGACCGAACTCGTGGAACAGAGTGATCACTTCGTCGTGGGTGAAGAGCGCAGGCTTGCCGCTCACCGGACGGTTGAAGTTACAGGTCAGGTAAGCGACCGGCTTCTGCAGGGAGCCATCGGCTTTACGCATCTGGCCCACGCAGTCGTCCATCCACGCCCCGCCGCGCTTGTTCTCACGCGCGTAGAGATCGAGGTAGAAGCTGCCGCGCAGCTCGTTTTTCTCGTCGTACAGTTCGAAGAAGCGCACGTCCGGGTGCCAGACGTCGATATCGGTACGCTCTTTCGCAGTGATGCCATAGATGCGTTTCACCACTTCGAACAGGCCGTTAACGGCTTTGTTTTCCGGGAAGTACGGGCGCAGCTGCTCGTCGCTGATGCTGTAGAGGTGCTGTTTCTGTTTTTCGCTGTAGTAGGCGATGTCCCACGGCTGCAGCTCGTCCACGCCGAACTCCGCTTTCGCGAAGGCGCGCAGCTGGGCCAGCTCTTTCTCACCCTGAGGACGGGCGCGTTTCGCCAAATCGGTCAGGAAGTCGAGCACCTGCTGCGGGTTCTCCGCCATTTTGGTGGCGAGGGATTTATCGGCGTAGTTTTCAAAGCCCAGCAGCTGTGCCAGCTCGTGACGCAGGGCAAGGATTTCCGCCATTACCGGGCTGTTGTCCCACTTACCGGCATTCGGCCCCTGATCGGAGGCGCGGGTGCTGTACGCGCGGTACATCTCTTCACGCAGCGCCTGATTGTCGCAGTAGGTCATCACCGGCAGATAGCTTGGGATATCCAGCGTTAACAGGAAACCGTCCTGCTCTTTCGCCTCGGCCTGGGCTTTTGCCGCCGCCAGCGCGCTTTCCGGCATACCCGCCAGCTCCGCTTCGTCGGTAATCAGCTTCGTCCAGCCCATGGTGGCGTCGAGCACGTTGTTGCTGTACTGGTTGCCCAGCTCGGACAGGCGCGCGGCAATTTCACCGTAGCGGGTCTGCTTCTCTTTTGGCAGACCAATCCCGGACAGCTCAAAATCACGCAGGGCGTTATCAACCGATTTTTTCTGCGCCGTGTTCAGTTCGGCATAGTGGTCGCCGTCGCGCAGGTCGCGGTAGGCTTTGTACAGCCCTTCGTGCTGTCCAACCCAGGTGCTGTACTCAGAAAGCAGCGGCAGGGTTTGCTCGTAGGCTTCGCGCAGCTCCGGGCTGTTTTTTACCGAGTTCAGGTGGCTGACCGGGGAGAAGATACGCCCCAGCACGTCGTCCACTTCGGCCAGCGGCTGACACAGATTTTCCCAGGTGTACGGCGCGCCCTGCGCAACCACGCGTTCTACCGCCGCGCGGCAGTTGTCCAGCGATTGCGTTACGGCTGGAACCACATGCTCAGGGAGGATTTTAGAAAACGGCGGCAACGAAAAAGGCGTCAGTAATGGATTGGTCATAAACGCTGTCCTGTTGAAATAGGTGAATGAAGCGCGCATCCGGCGCTGTGCACATTGTTTTCTGTAATGGGGTTAAGTGTAGAGGATTTCAATGCCGGACGTTGTCGAAAAGAGCCCGGTGGCGCTGCGCTTACCGGGCCTACGGGTAATCTGCACCGTTCTGCTGTAAACTGTGGCAAATCGTCAATTCAGCGGAATATCATTACCCATGCTCAGTTATCGCCACAGCTTCCACGCTGGCAACCACGCCGACGTCCTTAAACACACCGTTCAGAGCCTGATCATTGAAGCGCTCAAAGAGAAAGAGAAGCCGTTTCTTTATCTCGACACCCACGCGGGCGCGGGCCGTTATCAGCTGAGCGGCGAGCATGCCGAGCGTACCGGTGAATACCTTGAGGGCATCGCCCGCATCTGGCAGCAGGACGACCTGCCCGCCGAGCTGGAGCCGTACATCGGCGTGGTGAACCACTTCAACCGCAACGGCCAGCTGCGCTACTACCCTGGCTCCCCGCTGATTGCCCGCCAGCTGCTGCGCGAGCAGGACAGCATCCAGCTGACCGAGCTGCACCCGAGCGACTTCCCGCTGCTGCGTTCTGAATTCCAGAAAGATAATCGCGCCCGCGTGGAAAAAGCCGACGGCTACCAGCAGCTGAAAGCCAGGCTGCCGCCGGTCTCCCGTCGCGGCCTGGTGCTGATCGACCCGCCGTACGAAATCAAAACCGACTATCAGGCGGTGGTGACGGGTATCCACGAAGGCTACAAACGCTTCGCCACCGGGACATACGCCCTGTGGTATCCGGTGGTGCTGCGCGCGCAAATCAAACGCATGATCAAAGATCTGGAAGCGACCGGCATCCGCAAAATCCTGCAGATTGAGCTGGCGGTACGCCCGGACAGCGATCAGCGCGGCATGACCGCTTCCGGCATGATTGTGATCAACCCGCCGTGGAAGCTCGAAGCGCAGATGAACAACGTGCTGCCGTGGCTGCACAAAACGCTGGTACCTGCGGGTACAGGCCACGCCACCGTCAGTTGGATCGTGCCGGAGTAATCGCAGCCATCGGTGGAAACTATTGATTTCAGGTATACAATCGCGGCAATTCACGATTAAGGATAAAAGCTATGACTAAGCATTATGACTACATCGCAATCGGCGGCGGCAGCGGCGGCATCGCCTCGATCAACCGCGCGGCCATGTACGGCCAGAAGTGTGCGCTGATTGAAGCCAAAGCGCTGGGCGGCACCTGCGTGAACGTGGGTTGTGTACCGAAAAAAGTGATGTGGCACGCGGCGCAAATCCGCGAAGCTATCCATATGTACGGTCCGGATTATGGCTTTGACACCACCATCAATAACTTCGACTGGGACAAGCTGATCGCCAGCCGTACCGCTTATATCGACCGTATTCACACCTCGTACGACAACGTGCTGGGCAAGAATAACGTCGACGTTATCCACGGTTTCGCCCGCTTTGTGGACGCGAAAACGATCGAAGTGAACGGTGAGACGATCACCGCCGATCACATCCTGATCGCTACCGGCGGCCGTCCGAGCCACCCGAGCATCCCGGGCGTGGAATACGGCATCGACTCCGACGGTTTCTTCGAGCTGCCAGCCCTGCCAAAACGCGTTGCCGTTGTTGGCGCGGGGTACATCGCGGTGGAACTGGCCGGCGTGATTAACGGCCTGGGGGCGGAAGCGCACCTGTTTGTGCGTAAACACGCGCCGCTGCGCAGCTTTGACCCGCTGATTGTCGACACCCTGGTTGAAGTGATGAACACCGAAGGCCCGACCCTGCACACTAATGCCGTGCCAAAAGCGGTGGTGAAAAATGCGGACGGCAGCCTGACGCTTGAGCTGGAAGATGGCCGCAGCCAGACCGTCGACTGCCTGATCTGGGCGATTGGTCGTGAACCGGCGAACGATAACTTCAACCTGGCTGTAACGGGCGTGAAAACCAACGATAAAGGCTACATCGTCGTTGATAAGTTCCAGAACACCAGCGTACCGGGCATTTACGCGGTCGGCGATAACACCGGTGCCGTTGAGCTGACGCCGGTAGCCGTTGCGGCGGGCCGTCGTCTTTCCGAGCGCCTGTTTAACAACAAGCCGGACGAGCATCTGGATTACAACCTTATCCCAACCGTGGTCTTCAGCCACCCGCCAATCGGCACCGTCGGTTTAACCGAGCCGCAGGCGCGCGAGCAGTATGGCGACGACCAGGTGAAAGTGTATAAATCGGCGTTTACCGCGATGTATACCGCCGTCACCTCTCACCGTCAGCCGTGCCGCATGAAGCTGGTGTGTGTAGGCCCGGAAGAGAAGATTGTTGGTATCCACGGCATCGGTTTCGGTATGGACGAAATCCTGCAGGGCTTTGCCGTGGCGCTGAAGATGGGTGCAACGAAGAAAGATTTCGATAACACCGTAGCGATCCACCCGACTGCGGCGGAAGAGTTTGTGACCATGCGTTAATGCATAAGCCCCTCTCAGGAGGGGCTTTTTTTATTCACATTCATAAATCGTTGCAAAACGAATGCTCCGAAAAGAGTGATCTACCGCACATATCCCTCCCCAACTACCGAAGCGAATGTCTACGCTTATAAGACGCCCGGAAAAACCTGTCTTTTGAACACACAACCGGAGGTCCTTATCACCATGTTCAACCAGAAACTACAGGCTACCGAGAACATCGAGTTCGAGATTGCAGAAGAGCTGCGCTACGAGACCGATCCCTGCGAGTTGAAACTGGATGAAATGATTGAGGCGGAGCCGGAACCCGAAATGATCGAGGGGCTACCCGCCTCCGACGCCCTGACGCCCGCCGATCGCTATCTTGAACTCTTCGAGCACGTGCAGTCGACGCGGCTGTTTGCGGACAGCAAAACGTTTCCCGACTGCGCGCCGAAAATGGACCCGCTGGATATCCTGATCCGCTACCGAAAAGTGCGTCGTCATCGCGATTTTGACCTGGCACGCTTTGTGGAGAACCACTTCTGGATGCCGGAAACCTACGGTACAGAATATGTCTCCGATCCAGGTCTCTCCCTGAAAGAGCACATTGATAATCTGTGGCCCGTGCTGACGCGCGAACCGCAGGATCATATTCCCTGGTCGTCCCTGCTGGCGTTGCCGCAGGCGTATATCGTACCAGGCGGGCGATTCAGCGAGACGTACTACTGGGATTCGTACTTCTCCATGCTTGGGCTGGCGGAGAGTGGCCGTAACGATCTGCTGAAGTGTATGGCGGATAACTTTGCGTGGCTGATTGAACGCTACGGCCATATCCCGAACGGCAACCGTACCTATTATCTCAGCCGCTCCCAACCGCCCGTATTTGCCCTGATGGTGGAGCTGTTTGAGGAGGACGGGGTGCGTGGCGCGAAGCGTTATCTTGAACACCTGAAGATGGAGCATGCCTTCTGGATGGACGGGGCCGAGTCGCTGCTGCTTAACCAGGCTTACCGAAGTGCTGTGCGTATGCCGGATGGCTCACTGCTAAACCGTTACTGGGATGACCGCGACACGCCGCGCGACGAGTCGTGGATCGAGGACGTGGAGACGGCGCGTCACTCTGGCCGTCCGCCGAATGAGGTATACCGCGATTTACGCGCCGGGGCTGCGTCTGGCTGGGATTACTCCTCCCGCTGGCTTCGTGAGCCGGGTCGACTTGCCAGCATCCGCACCACGCAGTTTATCCCTATCGATTTGAACGCCTTCCTGTTCAAGCTGGAAAGCGCCATCGCTAACATTTCAGCGTCGAAAGGCGATAAAGAGACGGCCGACCTGTTCCGCCAGAAAGCCAGCGATCGCCGCGCGGCAGTTAACCGCTATTTATGGGATGACGAGAACGGCTGTTATCGGGATTACGACTGGCGACGTGAAGATATGGCGCTGTTCTCAGCGGCCAGCATTGTGCCACTGTATGTTGGCATGGCAACGCACGAGCAGGCTGAACGCTTGTCAGATGCGGTTAAAGCGCGGCTGCTGACGCCGGGCGGGATTCTGGCGACCGAGTACGAAACCGGCGAGCAGTGGGATAAGCCCAACGGCTGGGCACCGCTGCAGTGGATGGCGATTCAGGGGTTCAAGCAGTACGGCAACGACTCTCTGGGCGACGAGATCGCCTGGAGCTGGCTGCACACGGTGAACCATTTTTATCAGACTCACCATAAGCTGATTGAGAAGTACCACATCGCCAGCAGCACGCCGCGTGAAGGTGGCGGTGGGGAGTACCCGCTTCAGGACGGCTTCGGCTGGACGAACGGCGTGGTGCGGCGGCTAATTGGGCTATATGGGGAGCCTTAAGCGGGGTGCGGTTTGGTGCCCTCACCCCGGCCCTCTCCCACTGGGAGAGGGAGGAGAGGTCAGCGAATCACTTCATAAATTGCGGTCTGAATAGACTGCCATTTTTTCGTTTCAGAACCCGGCTGTGCCTGCGCACGGCGCTTCGCCATATCCGCGTCGTGCTGCTGGCGCTTCACCACGGCAGGCACGGTGCAGAACGCTTTGAGATACTCTTTACGAACCGAGGTCAGAGACTCGCCATTCGCCATCGCGTGGCTAAGCGTGTTGATAAAACGACGGCACGGCTTCTCTTCCACCATGTTTTGCCGATAGTGCAGCATCAGTTCCAGCACGTCGTCATGGTCTGACGACATCGCCTCTTCCGTCCATGACAGCTTCCAGTCCATGCCACCCTGCAAGAAAAGCAGCGCCACGCGGGTGTCATTGCGGTTGATGGCTGAGCGGAAATTATTCTCGTCCCAGGTGACGCCCATGCGCGTCAGCGTCTCACGCGAGGAAGGCGTTTCACGCATCTCCTGTACCGGAGGCGCGACTGCTGCACTCGCCGCGACGGGCTGCGGTTTGCCGCTGGTCACAAGCCAGACGCCACCGGCAATAATCGCGATGACCATGACGCCAACCGCGCCCCACAGCACGCCGGAAATGAGCTGCTCGCGCTGTTCGGGCGTTCGCGGTGCGCGCTGGGTGGGCTTTTCAATGGTGTCACGCACCTCGAACAGATCGCCGCCCGTGACCCGGTCCATTTTCTGCGCCTTTTCCCAGAATGCATGCAGTTCGCTGGCATCCACGGCCAGTAATCCCGCCGGATTGATGCGTGTTCTTCCCTCTTCAAACGCGCGCTGAACGGGTCGGGTGATTTGCGTGTAATAGCGATCGAGAAGCAGGATCTGCGCGGAACTTAATGCCCGCTGCACGGTAATGCTGTTGCGGATTTGACGGATGTCATCAAGGAAGGTTTGCAGGGTGATGCGCGGCTCCACCAGCAGCGTCAGCATGGCGGGATCGCTAAACAGTGACGCGTAGTAACGGCTAAATTCTTTTTTATCCACCAGCAGCTGCGCCAGCTCGCTGAACATCATGCCGCTCAACACATCATTAATGTCGCCCAGCTTCAGCCAGCGACGAACGCGATCGGCATTAAACAGGGTCTTGAGATGGTTATTGAGCCGCACCTGATCGGGCCACGCCTGCTGGATCAGCCCCTTCATCATCAATTCGATAGCACGCACCTGCTTATGCGCCTGCTGCTGTTGGATTTCGCTACCGTGCGCCAGTTCAGTGTTATAAGTCAGAAGAGGCTGCTGGAGACGAAGATGCTCCAGAGTCGTCACAAACCGCATCGCCGCAATCAGCTGATTTTCAGTGACATCCTGCCCGCTTTCATACTGAGGAACACGCTGCTGCAGCAGGCGCAGCTGTAGCGTAAATGTCGACATTTCTGCATCGTTCAGGTTGAGTTGCTTCGCAACAGCAGTCCATCCCCCCAGACCTAAGCGGGCGCTGTCCAATTGTTCCAGAAACCAGCGTGGATCTTTTCCTTCAGAAGCATGTACATTCAGCAGGAGCAGAATTTCGACTGACGCCTGACGAATAACCGCAAGACAGTGTTCAAACTGTTCGCGAATGGGGTGTGATGTGCTGAGAGTCATTGTATTCCTTCAGAGACAATGAAAACGCCTGGGCCAGGCATGAAACAGCTTTTTTTCTTTTATTTATACGACGTTAAACATACCTGACTTTCTGTTGAAATAAAGTGACAACCTTATAATCATTTAAAATGTTTCAGGAGAATCTGAATGCCCGTATTAACGACCGCGCGTCTCACCTGTTCACCGCTGCACGAGCAGGACTGGCCATTTTTTCTCGCGCTACAGCACGATCCCGACGTGATGCGCTTTGTGGCGGAAAACCGCCCTCTGGCAGAGATCCGCGCCGCATTCGATTCTCGTCTCGTCCCATGGTCGCCGGGCAGTGCGCACTGGCTTTGCCTCACCGTGCGTGATGCGGCCTCGCAGGCTCCGCTGGGCGTCACGGGTTACATTCATCGGGACGAGGATTGTGCCGAAGTCGGATTCCTTTTCGCGCCTGCGGCACAGGGGAAAGGTTACGGCTTCGAATCGCTGCGGGCGCTTTGCGATTATGCCTTTCTTCAGGGCGGTATTCGTCGGCTTACCGCCACCGTCACAGCGGGAAATATCGCGTCAAAACGTGTACTGGAAAAAACAGGTTTTCAACTGGAAGGCGAACTGCGCGAAAATTATTACCTTGGCGGTCAGTGGCAAAATGACTGGCTATTTGGCTTATTGAAGCATGAATACCTGAATAATAATCCCTGAGCAATAGCCATTTGGCGGATATTTCTCCCGCGTCGTTTCCTCTACAGTGTCGCCATTAAGAGGAAACGAATATGAAAGGTTCTACGCTAAAGATATCGTCTGCTGCGATAACGTTAATTAAAAAAAATCAGGGACTTTCCCTGGAGAAATATCGCGACGAAAACGGGTTATGGGTTATCGGATATGGCCATACGATCCGTCAGTGGGAAGCATTTCCCCGTCTCATCACACCTGACGAGGCGGAATATCTACTTCACGACGATTTGAAATTATGCGAGACGCTGCTGCGGGAAAATATGACCCAACTCTTAACCCAACAGCAGCATGACGCGCTGGTATTGATGATATTCAGCTTCGGTGAAATACCGACGCTGGTAAAAGCATTGCTTCAGGCCGTTGAGCGGGTGTAGTACATGGCCGCCTGCGTTCTGTTTTTGACATCCAGCCGACGGAAAAGCGCTTCCAGATGTGCTTTTACCGTTGCCGCGCTGATATTCAGGCTGCGGCTAATTTCCTTATTTGACTCCCCGGCAGCCAGGCGTTTCAACACTTCACGCTGACGCTCGCTTAGCGTTAATAAAGCCTCCTGCGAAGCCTGCTGCCTGAGCCACTCCCCGGGAAAACAGATCATCCCCCTGGACACAGAATCCAGCACGGCGGCAAAACGCTCCGGGCTTGCATTGCGGGGAATAACAGCCATCACGTTTCGCTGCATCACCTGCTCGCCCCAGCGGCTCTCTTTTTTCGCCAGAACCATCACCACGCGGAGTGCCGGGAAGCGATGTATGATTTCCTCCAGGAAAGCGATGCCTTCATTCTGAATGACATTCCCGTCAATCATCACGATAGCGGCGGGTGACGCGGACAACTGCGCCCATAATTCATCAGCCTGACGGGTCCCCGTCATATCTATTTCCGGAATTAACCTTTGCAGACTGTGTATCGCTCCATGAATAAATATCGACTGCCTGTCAAACATGATTACTCGCATCGTTTTTCTCCCTCTGAGAATAGCGAGGGGGGATTCTACAGAGGCACTATTTGAGAAAAAACTCAATGAATGGAGAGGTTACAAATCCACCCGCTTTCTTTATATCTACCCGTATCTGGACACATTTGTCTTAAGGATGTCCTTAAGAGGTTCCCTCCCCTTAAGCGTGCGTATTAGAGGAACATACCGCCTGACACTTCAATACGTTGCGCGTTCATCCAGCCCAGCTTATCGCTGAGTAGCGCGGCAATGGCATCGCCAATGTCGTCCGGCAGGCCCACGCGACCCAGCGCCGTCTGTGACGCCAGGAGTTGATTAAGCTCGGCGTTATCACGCACGCGTCCGCCGCCAAAGTCGGTTTCAATCGCGCCAGGGGCGATAATGTTGACCGCGATCCCACGAGCCCCCAGCTCTTTCGCCTGATAACGGGTCAGCACTTCCATCGCCCCTTTCATTGCCGCATAGGTACCCGAGCCCGGCTGGGTAAAACGGGCCAGACCGCTGGAGACGTTCAGAATGCGTCCACCATCCTTTATCAGAGGCAGCAGGGTCTGAGTCAGGAAGAACGGTCCTTTAAAATGGATGTTCATTGCGTCATCAAACTGGGCTTCCGTCGTCTCGGTATAGGGCGCGTATAAACCTGTACCCGCATTGTTTAATAAATAATCAAAGGTGTCACGCTGCCAGACCGTCTTCAGGCTTTCCTGCACTTTTTTAGCAAAGTCAGCGAAAGTGGAGATTTCACCGACGTTAAGCTGTAATGCCACCGCCTTAACCCCTTTTTGTTCAATTTCACGCACGACGTTCTGCGCTTCCTGCTCGCTGCTGTTATAGGTCAGGATGATCCCCGTCCCTTCTGCCGCCAGCTTCAAAACCGCGTTTTTACCCAGGCCACGGCTACCACCTGTCACTAATGCAATACGTTCACTCATGGGAAACCTCGTTTCGGCTGTTATGGAGATTGAGAAAGAGCTTATTAGGTGATAGAAAAACAATAAAGACAGTGGATAACGCTTCACTGTTTCATCAAGAACAACAATGAGCGCCGCCTATGGATAAAATTCACGCAATGCAATTGTTCATCCGTGTCGCAGAACTGGAGAGTTTTTCCCGCGCGGCGGAGACGCTGAGCCTGCCAAAGGGCAGCGTTTCACGGCAAATCCAGGCGCTGGAAAATCAGCTGGGCACCCAGCTATTGCACCGTACCACCCGCCGCGTCAGCCTGACGCAGGATGGGATGGTCTATTACGAACGCACAAAAGATCTGCTGGCAAACCTCGACGAACTGGACAGCATGTTCCTTCATGACCCTTCCAGCATCAGCGGACGGTTACGTGTCGATATGCCCGTCAGCGTTGCACAAAATTTAGTCATCCCCAAACTGCCCGCCTTTCTGCAACAGTATCCCGGCATCGAACTGGAACTCAGCAGTAGCGACCGTCTGGTGGACGTAATTCGCGAGGGATTTGACTGCGTGGTGCGCGTGGGTACGCTGAAGGATTCAGGGCTGATAGCCCGACCGCTGGGCAAGCTGTCCGTCATCAACTGCGCCAGCCCGGCGTATCTGACGCGCTTCGGCTATCCCGAGACGCTGGAGGATCTGGCATCGCATGCCGTGATCCACTATGCCGCCACGCTGGGCACACGCCCACAGGGCTTTGAGTTTTATAACGGCAGTGCGACGCAGTGGGTCAAGACGGGCGGTGTATTAACGGTCAACAGTACGGAGACCTACCAGGCTGCCTGCCTTGCGGGGTTAGGCATTATTCAGGTTCCGCGGGTTGGGGTGCGTGATTTACTGCGCGTGAAGAAACTGGTTGAGATCCTCCCGCAGTACCGGGCTGAACCTATGCCCGTTTCGCTGATTTATCCTCACCGCCGTAACCTCTCCCGCCGGGTACATCTGTTTATGGAGTGGCTAACTGAACTCACAAAAGCTTACGTGGACTAGTCGCAAGCTATAATTCAAAAACACATCCAGCTCAACGAAAAGGAAAATGCGCGTGACGCCGGAAAACAATCCGCAACGACCGACTCAACATTTAGAGTATGAACCCATCAAAAAGATGGAGACCGAGCCTGAAGCGCCGACCTCGCCAGGAACAGCCAGCAAAGCGCTGGGTACGGTTACCAGCATGGCAGAAAAAATTCAGCAGCTTCCCATGATTGCGCATCTGATACGCGCCACGGAACGGTTTAACGACCGCATGGGTAATCAGTTTGGGGCGGCCATTACTTACTTTTCTTTCTTATCGATGATCCCGATCCTGATGGTGTCGTTTGCTGCTGCCGGTTTTGTGCTGGCGTCACACCCGACGCTGCTGCAGGACATTTTCAATAAGATCCTGATCAACGTCAGCGACCCAACGCTCGCCTCCACGCTGAAAAGCACCATCAATACCGCCGTTCAGCAGCGTACTACCGTCGGTATCGTCGGTTTATTGATTGCCCTTTATTCCGGGATTAACTGGATGGGCAACCTGCGTGAGGCTATTCGCGCCCAGTCGCGCGACGTGTGGGAGCGCACGCCGCAGGATCAGGAGAAGATTTGGGTTAAGTATTTTCGTGATTTTGTATCGCTGATTGGTCTGCTCGTTGCGCTGATCGTGACGCTTTCCATCACCTCCGTGGCGGGCTCGGCGCAGCAGATGATCATCTCCGCGCTGTATCTTGATTACATCGAATGGCTGAAGCCCGCATGGCGCGGGATTGGCCTGGCCATCTCCATTTTTGCCAACTACCTGCTGTTCTTCTGGATCTTCTGGCGCCTGCCGCGCCATCGTCCACGTAAGAAAGCGCTCATTCGCGGGACGCTCATTGCGGCGATTGGCTTTGAGGTGATCAAAATCGTGATGACCTACACCCTGCCGTCGCTGGTGAAGTCCCCGTCCGGCGCGGCGTTTGGCTCCGTACTGGGGCTGATGGCGTTCTTCTACTTCTTCGCTCGCCTGACGTTATTCTGCGCGGCGTGGATCGCCACCGCAGAGTATAAAGATGACCCGCGCATGCCGGGAAAAACCCACCGCTAAGCCCCCTGTCGGGCTGATATTTCAGCCCGACCAATCATTTCAGCATATAAATCCAGACCGTAACTTTTATTTAACCAAAAACCAGTTTTAATCACTAATATTTGAAAAGTGTGAAGCATTTCATGGAAGGTATTTTGCTGGTCTGAAAATTATCCGCTTTTTGTTGATTTTATCACCGCCTCGCGACTTTGTTACAGATTGAAATGTCGCTTTTGCTATGCGTAATATGGCCTTTCGTTCGTCCAAAAATAAGAAAATATTATGCAAGCAACAGCCACAACACTTAACGAAGGGGCGGAAAACGTTCCGGTCAACTCGCGTAACAAAGTTGTCGTCGCATCGCTGATTGGCACCGCCATTGAGTTCTTCGACTTTTATATTTATGCCACCGCAGCGGTTATCGTCTTCCCGCATATTTTCTTTCCACAGGGCGACCCGACGGCGGCAACGCTACAGTCTCTGGCAACCTTTGCTATCGCCTTCGTGGCGCGTCCAATTGGTTCAGCGGTCTTTGGTCACTTTGGCGATCGCGTTGGCCGCAAAGTGACGCTTGTGGCGTCGCTGCTGACGATGGGGATCTCCACCGTGGCCATCGGTCTGCTGCCAACCTATGAAACCATCGGCATTCTGGCACCGGTTCTGCTGGCGCTGGCGCGTTTTGGTCAGGGTCTGGGCCTGGGCGGTGAATGGGGTGGCGCGGCGCTGCTGGCCACCGAGAACGCCCCGGCGCGCAAGCGTGCGCTGTATGGCTCATTTCCACAGCTGGGCGCACCGATTGGCTTCTTCTTCGCGAACGGCACCTTCCTGCTGCTCTCCTGGCTGCTGACGGATGAACAGTTCATGAGCTGGGGCTGGCGTATTCCGTTTGTCTTCTCTGCCGTACTGGTGCTGATTGGTCTGTATGTGCGCGTCTCTCTGCACGAAACGCCGGTCTTTGCCAAAGTCGCGGCAGCGAAAAAACAGGTAAAAGTGCCGCTGGGAACGTTGCTGACCAAACACGTCCGCGTGACCGTGCTGGGCACCTTTATCATGCTGGCGACGTATACGCTGTTCTACATCATGACCGTCTACTCAATGACGTACAGCACCGCCGCCGCGCCGGTGGGGCTGGGTCTGCCGCGTAACGAAGTACTGTGGATGCTGATGATGGCGGTGATTGGCTTTGGTGTAATGGTGCCGATTGCGGGTCTGCTGGCGGATAAGTTTGGTCGCCGCTCAAGCATGATTGTGATCACCACGCTGATTATTCTGTTCGCGCTGTTCGTCTTCCCGCCGCTGCTGGGTTCCGGGAGCCCTGCGCTGGTGATGGCGTATCTGCTGGTTGGCCTGAGCCTGATGGGCCTGACCTTCGGCCCGATGGGTGCGCTGCTGCCGGAGCTGTTCCCGACGGAAGTGCGCTATACGGGCGCGTCGTTCTCCTATAACGTTGCCTCTATTCTGGGCGCGTCCGTTGCGCCGTATATCGCTACCTGGCTGCAGGCGAACTATGGTCTGTTCTACGTGGGCGTCTATCTGGCGGCCATGGCGGCACTGACGCTAATTGCGCTGCTGCTGACGCACGAGACGAAGCACCAGGCTCTGTAAGCTAATGCCGGGTGGCGGCTACGCCTTACCCGGCCTACATTTGAATCGTAGGCCGGTTAAGCGCAGCGCCTCCCAGCAAAAACAGACCGCACCCTACTTCTTCATCTGCGACAAAATGTTCCGGCACTGATTGGCATCCCCTTCTGACGGCGAAATCAGCGCCAGCAGCGCCGCAGCGGGCGTCACCAGCGTGGCAAGCGCTGCCGCTACTGCACCGCGCGCAATCAGCGGCCCGGGCTTCACGCCCGCCTGCGGGTTTTTGAAGGTACCGCGCACGTAAAGCGGTGAGCGCAGGGTGATGATACGAATCCCCTTACTTTCCGGGTCGATGGTGAGATCAAGTTGCTCAGAGGCCATACTGGCCGTCCCGGTCACGTTGATCACCGCGTTCTCCGTATCGAAGGCGAAAATCTGCGGGCGCGCCACGCCGTTGACCAGATCCACGTTTGCCGCCGCGCAGTTCACGCGGACTTCATCGTCGCCGAAAATCTGGCCGATGATAAAGTTACCGACGTTCAGCCCCAGAATTTCCATCAGGTTGCGACTGATCAGCCCGTCGTTCATCAGAAGCTTCAGGTTACCATTACCGCTGCCCAGCAACGCCGCCACGGAGTTGCCCACGCCGCGAATGTCGGCATCGCCGTTCATCTCACCGAGGGTTTTCTGCATCAGTTCGACGTCAGGCATCAGCTCTTTTAGCTTAAGCCTGCGCGCCTGAATCTCTGCTCGTCCCTGCATCGGCTTTTTGTCGCCTTCCAGATGAATGTTCGAGGAAATCGTTCCGCCCGCCATGCCAAACTTCAGCGGCTGCAGGCGCAGATCGGCGTTTTTCAGAATGATATGCGTCGAGAGATCGCTCAACGGCAACGTGCTGCCATGCTCAATTTTGCGTCCTTTGAAGCGGACATCCGCATCCATCACGTCCCACTTATCGGTCTCAAAGCGATCGTAAGGCAGCACTTTTCCCGCAGGCTGGATGTCCTTTTTCACCTCTTTTGATTTGGTGCCTTTGCCGGAATCCACGCCAATCAGCGGGCCGAGATCGGCCAGACGCAGCTGCCGGGACTCAACGTCACCTTCCAGTTTCGGACGCGGTTTACCGGTGGTGTAGGTCAGCGAACCGTGGATATCGCTGTCGCCAATACGGCCATTAAAATCCCGGTAATCGAATACCGATGATTTCTCGGTGTCGATTTTTGCCACCAGATGCCCGTCCGTTTCAAACGGTGGGGTATCCGGCAGCAGCACGCCGGTCAGTTCATACAGCTCACCCAGTGAATCACCGGCAAACTTCAGCTGCAGGTCAACACCGCCCATGTTCATCGGGTCGTTAACCGTCCCCACGAACGCCACGCGGGTATTGCCGGAACGGAAATCCGCCTGCACCGGGAACGGCGTGCCTTCACTCCTGAGCGCCAGCATGCCGCCAATTTTCCCTTTCCCGGTCAGCGGCTGGTCGTTATAGCGCCCTTTTGCCGTCAGACCGAAAACGTAATCGCCCGCTTTGGCGCTGTCGCCTTTGGCCTTGCTGCCCGTGACTTCGCTAAACGGCAGCGGCTTGCCGAGCGGATCGACCAGGATCTCCACGTCCGCTTTGCTGACCTTATCGTCAATGGCGATCCGCCCGCGATCGAAAAGAATGTTATCGAGGCGGAATGACCACGAAGAGGGCTGCGCATTGGGATCTTTCTCGCCGTCGCTGGCAAGGTTAAACGTCCAGTTGTTGTTCTTTTCAGAAAGGCGGATCAGGCGTGCGTCGGGCTGCTGGAGTTTGATCCACGGCAGGTAAACCGTTTTGGTCAGCAGCGCGAGCGGTGCCAGCGTGGCTTCAACGCGCGGCAGGTGAACCATTGTCACGTCAGGGATGTCCGGCGGGTTGCCCAGAATAATGTCATCGGCGTGCACGTGCGGCCAGGGCACCCAGCTTCGCCAGCCGGTCTCCTCTTTCTGCCGTTCCCATACCACACCCAGATCGCCGCGTATGGCAAAGGGTCGGTTCAGCTCAGTTGAGACTTTCTGGTTGATGGTCGGCTTAAGACGGTTCCAGTCGAATGTCGCAATAATGATGATGGCGACCACGATCAACAACAAGAAAATCCCTGAGATCCAGGCGATAACCCTGGTTGTCTTTGTCATTTTTGTCCCCTTTCCTGATGACCTGTCCTGTAAAACTATAGTCCAGACAAAGGGAAGCGGGCAGTTCAGAGCGTCGTTATCACCGTTTCGAGCGTATCCATCGGCACCGGACGAGAGAGGAAGTAGCCCTGCGCAGCGGCGGCAGGAGAGTTTTGCACATCACGCCACTCTTCCAGCGTTTCGACACCTTCAACTATCACGCCCTGGCAATAGCGATTCATCAGCTGCAGCAGCAGCGTGAACAGGTTTCGACCTTCCTGCGTCTGGCGCAGCATGATAAAGAGGTCGCGGGCCACTTTGATGTAGTCGTAACGAACTTCGCTAAGGGCCGAGAAGTTTGCCATGCCGGTGCCGAAATCATCCAGCCACAGCGGGCCAAACTCGCACATGGAGGCAAATGAGGAGTCCTGCGGCAGGCGGACATGCTCCACCAGTTCAAAACGCATCCACGGCAGGGAGGCAATCAGCGCCTGCAATTTCTCATTCTGGCGCAATGCCAGAAGGGTGGGACCGTCTACATTGACCGAGGCAAGGATACCGTGCCGGGCGAAAAATGCCTGCTTCGTTGCCAGCATCCGGAGTTGTTCTTCCAGCACATCCAGGCGCTGGCGAACCGCCACCTCCGCAAAATAGCGGTCAGGCGCAATACGCTGTGAAGGATTCGATGGGTGTGTAACGACCGTTAAAATCTCAATCGCCATCAGCCGACCATCGGTGCGATAGATGGGTTGATAGGTGTACGCTCGATCACATTGCAGCCAGTAGCGATGCTCCTGCAAGTTCTCAATACTTGCCTCTGGCGTAGTGTTCAGCCGCTGGATAACCTGCTCTGACTTCATTTCAGATGTCCTGTTTTATGGGATGACCTTTTTGGACTCGTCACTGGGTTATCGGCGCGCTAATTGAGAACTTTATGTTCAATTCGCCGGGAAAATGAAATTAAGATGACAGAAATTTGCAGGAACACGCGCTGGCTCAAAAAAAATATTGGAACGTCGTTTTAATATAGTTGACCATCAAATTCACTCAACGCACACTACCGTAAATTACTCTGTTCAGGTTCACGACTATGTCCAAAAAAATTGCCGTGATTGGCGAATGCATGATTGAGCTGTCCCAAAAAGGCGAGGAAGTCAGCCGCGGTTTTGGTGGCGATACATTAAACACATCTGTTTATATTGCCCGTCAGGTTGCTCCTGACGCACTGAGCGTGAACTACGTTACTGCGCTTGGGATGGACAGCTTCAGCGAGCAGATGCTGGCGTCCTGGCAGGCAGAGAATGTCCAGACGTCACTGATTCAGCGCATGGAAAACCGCCTGCCGGGCCTGTATTACATCGAAACTGACAGCACCGGCGAGCGCACTTTCTACTACTGGCGTAATGAAGCCGCCGCCAAATTCTGGCTGGAAAGCGATGCCGCCGCCGCCATCTGCGAAGAGCTGGCAACCTTTGACTACCTCTATCTGAGCGGGATCAGCCTGGCGATCCTGAGCCCGGAAAGCCGGGAAAAGCTGCTGTCTCTGCTGCGCGAATGCCGCGCCAACGGCGGCAAGGTGATCTTCGATAATAACTATCGCCCTCGCCTGTGGGCCAGCCGCGAAGAGACGCAGCAGGTTTATCAGCAGATGCTGGAATGCACCGACATCGCATTCCTGACCCTGGATGACGAAGACGCGCTGTGGGGTGAGAAGCCCGTGGATGAGGTTATCTCACGCACTCAGGCCGCTGGCGTGAGCGAAGTGGTGATTAAACGCGGTGCGGATTCATGCCTGGTTGCCATCGCGGACGAAGCGGTGGTTGAGGTACCTGCGGTGAAACTGGCGAAAGAGAAAGTGATTGATACGACGGCGGCGGGAGATTCTTTCAGCGCGGGGTATCTGGCGGTACGCCTGACGGGTGGGACACCTGAAGCGGCGGCACAGCGTGGTCACCTGACGGCGAGTACCGTGATTCAGTATCGCGGGGCGATTATTCCACGTGGGGCGATGCCTGTTTAAGAACTGTGCGAGCTGATGCCCTCACCCTAACCCTCTCCCAAGGGAGAGGGAACAAAGAACCAGGGTCTTACTGACCCTGCGGAATATCGCTCGCATCCTGGTGCAAATCATCCGCCGATGCAGCCTGTGCAGGCTGCGCTTCAGGCGCCATGATCGCATCCCAGGTCGCTTTCAGTTCCTTCATGTTATATTCCGGCTCGCCGTTCGGCTGCAGCAGAATCAACGCCATATCCTGCGATAACTGCTGACGCAAATCCTGATTTAACATCTCGACGGTCAGACCGCTGAGGAAATCCTGGCGCAGCTTTTGATACTGCTCCGGCGCGATATCGACCACCTGGTTTTGCAGGGATCGAATACGCTGGCTGATCAGAATATCGGTATCGGCGCGAGCATAGGTAGCAAACAGTTTCTGCAGTTCAAGTGATTTCTGCGCGACCAGCGCGTTGAACTCCTCTTCAGAGAGCCCCTCTTTACGCACTTTTGCCAGCTCTTTCGCCACCACGCCCAGGTTCGTATTCAGCTTATCGCCCGGCGATTCAACGTTAATGGCGCACTGCGCCCGCTGGAACAACACGCGGCAGTCAAAGCCCAGACCAATATTCTTTACGTTGTTTTTACTGAGCGTTTGTTGAACGTGCCAGAACAGCGCTTCACGCGCCAGGTCTGCACGCCAGTAGCGCAGCAGCGCCGCGGATTCGCGAATAGGCTGCCAGGCGGTGTCCCACATCATAGAGAGACGATCCTGACGCACGGTGTCCGTCATGATGCTGACAGATTCAGGACGCAGCGGCGAAAGGGTCGGTACGGGCGCAGGCGTTTCACGCTTGCCCTTAAGCTCGCCAAATACTTTGTTGATTTGCTCAACGACCGCACGGCTATCCACATTTCCAACCACGATCAGGGTCATCGCATCCGGGGTGTACCATTTCTGGTAGAACGATTTGACCTGTTCAGCATCCACAGGCTGCTTCAGCGGCTCTGCCGGATCGTGACCGAGCAGCGTTGACCCTTTCAGGCGATAGCGCCACCAGCCCTCTTTAGTATCGACAGGCCAGGTCGCCACCATGTCACTGTTACTCAGCGCATAGTTGACGGTTTCCGGCGTCACCGACAGGTTACCGGTGGCGTCGGAGAGATAGGTCAGCGCTTCTTTCAGCAGGTCGTTACGGTTATTCGGCAGACTCAGGTTGAACATGGTGTAGTCGTATGACACAACCGCAGGGGGCAGAGGACGTTTCGGGTCGATGGCCTGTTGCCAGAGCGAACGCACCTGTACCGCCTGCAAACTGCCGCTCTGGGTGAGCGCCAGTCGAGGAATAAAGTGGCTGAAGCCAGTCTGCTGGGTGCTTTCAGTGAGGGAACCCGTATTCACTGACAAACGAATTTCAATACGATCGCTGGGACGCTGCGGGGTCGCTAACAACTGCCACTGAAAACCATTCGCCAGGGTCCCTTGTTGCCAGGCCGGGTCTGGCTGGAGCGCATCTGCCTGCACATAACTGGCTGCTGCCATCATCAGCAAACCGCCGGTTAAGAGTCGAATTTTTGTGCCCTGCATGTGAACCCCTGATCAACATTCCTGGTTAAAAAGAGTGTCTCGTGAGGTGAGCACTCTAAAGATGACGATGAAAACACTCCGATTAGACCGCGTGTTAAGCCAAACGTCACGGAGGGAAGTGAAATATACCCAAAAAAAATCTTGTCGAAGTATGACAGGTATGAAGCATTATTATGCGCAGGAGCCCGCATCCCGACAAGGGAATGCGGGCAATTATGACGTGATTAAGAGGATAAACCTGCTGATTTGCTGTCAGCTGGGCGATTATTTAACGTATCGGTGAGCTTTTTGTGATCCAGCTCTTTCACCCATTTCGCCACCACCACCGTGGCCACACCGTTACCCACCAGGTTGGTTAAGGCGCGCGCTTCAGACATAAAGCGGTCAATACCCAGGATCAGCGCCAGGCCAGCCACCGGCAGGTGTCCCACCGCTGAAATGGTCGCCGCCAGCACAATGAACCCGCTTCCGGTTACACCCGCCGCCCCTTTCGAGGAGAGCAGGAGCACCACCAGCAGGGTGATTTGATGGAAGATATCCATATGGCTGTTGGTCGCCTGGGCGATAAACACTGCGGCCATCGTCAGGTATATCGAGGTGCCGTCCAGGTTAAAGGAGTAGCCCGTCGGGATCACCAGCCCCACCACCGACTTCCGGCAGCCCAGTTTCTCCATCTTATCGAGCATACGCGGCAGCGCCGACTCAGAGGACGAGGTGCCCAGAACAATCAGTAACTCTTCGCGGATGTAGCGGATGAACTTGAAGATGCTGAACCCCGCCGCACGGGCGATTGAGCCCAGCACCACCACCACAAACAGAATACAGGTGATGTAGAAGCAGATAATCAGTTGGCCCAGCTGTACCAGCGTGCCGACGCCGTATTTACCGATGGTAAACGCCATCGCGCCGAAGGCACCGATCGGGGCCAGACGCATGATCATGTTGATGATGCCGAAGATGACCTGCGAGAAGCTTTCAATGACGTTGAAGATGAGCTGGCCTTTGCTGCCCAGACGGTGCAGGGCAAAGCCAAACATCACGGCAAACAGCAGCACCTGCAGGATATTGCCACTGGCGAATGCGCCGATAACGCTGCTCGGGATCACGTCGAGCAGGAAGGCGACAACCCCCTGATCTTTCGCTTGCTCGGCGTAAACGGCTACCGCCTTCGCATCTAGCGTGGCCGGGTCAACGTTCATTCCCGCGCCAGGCTGAACGACGTTAACAATGATAAGGCCGATAATCAGGGCAAGCGTACTGACCACTTCGAAATAGAGAAGTGCTACTGCACCGGTACGTCCGACCGCCTTCATGCTTTCCATGCCAGCGATACCCGTCACCACCGTACAAAAGATGACCGGGGCAATGACCATTTTGATGAGCTTCACGAATGCGTCGCCAAGCGGCTTCATTTGTGCGCCCAGTTCAGGGTAGTAGTGACCAAGCAGAATACCGACTGCGATGGCTGTCAGGACCTGAAAGTAAAGGCTTTTGAAGATTGAGGTTTTCATAGGGTGTCCTTGGGGAAGAAAAACCACAGGCTTTTTAAGGTTATGGTTAACCTGCGGCTCTAAAATAACACCCACATAACAGGACAGAAATAAACCAGGTTCAAATTTGAAACACAAATGTTAAGAACTTTGAACTGACTCGCACAAGCCAGCAACAAAATTACACTTTTGCGTTATTGCCCATATCGGCAAGGTAGCTTTTTTCGAAGATGTCCGACGGCACGGCTCGGCCAAATAAGAAGCCCTGACCGCCCTCCACACCCGCTTTAGCCAGCCAGTCGCGCTGGTCTTCATTTTCGATACCTTCAGCAATCACATGCAGGTTGAGACTGCGCGCCATCTGAATAATGGCCTCGACCATACTGCTGTCCTCCGGTAGTCCATCAACAAACGTTTTGTCGATTTTCAGCACGTCGACCGGCAGCGTTTTCATATGCTGAAGCTGGCGCAGTCCGGCATAGCCCATACCGAAATCGTCCAGCGCGATGCGAACACCCGCGTTACGCAGCGGTTTCAGAATCGCCACGGCTTCGTTCGGGTCGTCAATACGACGGCTCTCCGTCACTTCCAGAATCAGCGTATCCGGCTGGATGCGATAGCGGTGGATCAGCTCCAGCAGCTCCGACACCATGGTCGGGTGCATCAGCTGTAAGGCAGAAAGGTTTACCGACAGCGGCAGGGTGATGCCCCGCTCCTGCCAGGCCGCAAGCTGGCGGCAGGACTCTTCGAGCACCCAGTACCCGACGCTGACCATCAGACCACAGGATTCGATCCGGTCTATCAGCCCCTCAGGCAGCTCCCACGAGCCATCCGGCTGCTGCATACGCAGCAACGCTTCGGCACTGTTCACTTCACCGGTGAGCAAATTGACCTGCGGCTGCAGCCAGATGGCAAACTGGCGGTTGTCCAGCGCGGTCAGTATGTCGCTCTCTTCAGTCAGACGCTGCTGCGCCTTTTCCATCTGCTCCGGGTCGAAGAACTGGATCTGATTCTTCCCTTTGCGTCGCGCGGTGAAGGCCGCTGAGAATGCGCGACGGTAAAGCTGCTCTGCCGTCAGGTCGCCGTAGAACATCGCAATCCCGATACTGGCGCTCGGACGAAGCTGGATCCCCTGAATCGGTAACCGCTCATTAATGACAGTGAGCACTTGCTGACCTAGCGTGATAGCGTGCCACGGCTCTTTCACGCCATGCGCGATGATCACCAGGTCATAGCCGCTAACCTGAGTCAGCACCATGCGCGGGGCAAGCACCGATTTCACCTTTTCCACCAACGTCAGGAGCAGCATTTCACGCTGGCTCTCCTTGAGCACGCCCGCCGTATCCTGCAAAGTTTCGCAGGCGACCACCATCAGCGCGGTGGTCTGTTGGCGGGCAACCGTCTGCTCCAGCATCGCCATCAGGAAGGCTTTATTTGGCAGATCGGACACCGGGAAACGGGTGGCACTGATATTGAGTTCATCCTGCTGGCGCATGATGCGCTGCTGATTGATGTTGTAACTGCGCACCAGCATGCCGATTTCATCATCATGATGCAGACGCGGCAGCGCAATCTGGTGGCCTATCTGCTCCTGCGGCGGGAGGTCGTTCAGCTCTCTGGCGATGCGGCGTAGCGGATGCACAATCAAACGGTTAATACACCAGGTGAGCGCGACGCTCAAAATAAGCGTTAAAAGTAAGTAAGCAGTCACCAACGTCGCAACCCAGCTCATGACAAACTTATACATGCGATATGAGTCTGACTGAAGGATAAGGTAGGCTAACGGCTGAGGGTTGGCCGGACGTTCCAGTGAATAGATGGGCAGGGAAATTTGCACCGGTAGCTCAAACATGCGCATGACCATGACCGGGACGGGACGTTCAGGAATGAAGCGCATCCGTAACGCCTGAAACTGATTAGGCAGAACGACATCCGCGCGGCTGACAATACCCGCAGGCTGGATGCGTTTTAAAATGGTTTCCGCGTCGGGAATGTCCCCTTTCAGGATCGCGGCCGACAGCGGCTCACGCACCTCACGGGCGATACTTTCGAGTTGCGAAGCCGTGTTGTAGCGATTCTGCTGTACGGCATGAAACAGCAAAATAACGCTGAAGAGAAAGACAAACAGCATCGTGACGGCTGAAACCATCGCCATCTGTTTGATCGTTAAAGAACGGCTAACACGCAAAATGACTCTCCACAGAACTCGAAGCGCAGGGCGCACCAGGGAGTGAACCTGGTGCGCCTGAGTATACCCGATTGCTGCACTTTTAAGAGAGACTTACAATTGGATTAAGTTAAATCCGATTACCAGTCGGCGTAAGGGACCAGCGGCTCTGGCGGCAGGTCCATATCGCCCTGCCAGCCTGCAGCAGAATAACGCACGTAGAGCAGCGCATGGCTCGGGGTATAGTCTTTTGCTTCCTGAATATCCACGCCCAGACCGACAAACCAGTTGGAGGTCACGCGGCGCTCGATAATCGCCCTCGCGGTATAACCTGTACCGGAAGAGCTGCTACCGGTTTCCATTTCGCCTCTGTCGGTATAGCGGCCAGGCTCATCGGTTGGGATCAGACCCTGCTTCGGATAACGCAACTCATCTTTCGTCTTCGAATGCGACCAGGAGACCGAACCGCCCAGCTCCCATGACCAGTTCTCAGTACGCTTACGCCAGGTGACGGGCAACGCAAAGGAGACATACTCCTGCGGGCTGTAATAGCCACCTTGTCCCAGCGTGTAGCCACTGAGATCTTTGTCGTAATGCCATAGCATGTTAGACACACCGACCGTCAGACGCTCGTTGTTCTCGTTGATCAGTTTGTAGTAATAGCCGGTCATCCAGCGGATGCGCCAGTTATCTTCCACATTTTTACCGGTCAGGCTGTCCATGTTCAGGCTCGACCAGATACCGTTCGCCTCGCCTTTGTCATAGCTTACGCTTACACCGCCACCGGTCGAACGGACGCCGCCCCAGGTGGTGTTGGTATTGGTATCTTTTTGCCCAGCGAAGGCCAGCACAGAACTGGAGATAGGACGACGATGCGCGTTCAGGGTGTAGCCAATCGGCCCCAGGTCACTGCTGTAGCTCACGCCCCCGACAACATCCACCACGTCGAAGCCCATTGGCGTCGTACCCAGATCCCACGCCCAGGTTTTATTCTGCCAGCCAACGGCCACGCTAGCGCCGTTCGCCGACTGGTTCGTATTGCCGCTACACGGCGTTTCGGCGCAGGTACCCCATTTCGGGTCGTAGGTGCCGTTATTGGTGGCAAACGAGCCAGCGTCCATATTGACCAGATCGCTTCGGAAGAACATGCGTCCATCTGACAATGGCGCGTCGACCTGCAGCATCGTGGTGTGCGCTTTCAGGTCGGAATAGCCACCGGTGCCGCTGGAGCCCCAGTAGTCGTGTTGCAGCGTGACGTTCACATCCTGCTGGCGGTACAAATCACCGGCATCGCTGCGCACGCCGCGCTTCAGCCAGTCATCTTTTTCATCATTTCGCGTCAGGCGGGTGAAGCTGTCGTTATCCGCCGGGCGAGTTGACGTGATGCCGGACGACACCATCGCATCTTTATAGGTTTCCAGCGCCTGCTGCGGCTGACCGTTCTGGGCCTGGAAACGTGCCGCATCACGCAGCACCAGCGCATTGTCCATCGATGCGGGCTGCGATTTGGCCTGAGGGATAATCTTGCTGAAGGTTTGCTCTGCGGCGGCGGAATCGCCCAGGCCAGCCTGCGCCATGGCGATCCGACGTTGCATATTGAGCGACGGCGGTTGACCATTTTGCGCGGCAGGCAGTTTTGCCAGCTCGGCACGCGCCGCGTCTTTATCACCTTGCGCGATATAAACTTCGGTCAGCCCGAGGAGCGCATCTTCGTTTTGCGGCTCACGCTGGAGCACGGTGCTATAGGCCGTTTTCGCGGCGTTATGATCGCCACGCTGTTCTGCCCAGTCTGCCAGCGTTAAATCGATACGCGTGGAGGCGGGCTGCTGACGAAGCAGGTCTTCAGCCTCCTGTGCTTTCCCGCTGTCACGCAGGCGGTTAGCGGTTTCCAGCACCTGATTGCTCTGCAGTCGGTCTGCCAGCTCCTGAATATTGCCGTTCCACTTGTCGCGCGGCAGGGTATCCAGATGCGCCAGCGCGGCGCGATCCTGATCGTTACCCGAGAGATACAGCCCGTTGGCGTAGACCTGATCCGGATCGCCCGGCTTCTGGCTTGCCAGCTGACGCATGAGAGTATCCGCCTGACTGCGCTGACCCGCGCTGTAGAGATCGCGCGACAGACGGTAGGTGATCCACACGTCTCCCGGCGAGAGCGCAAGGCGTCGACGCTGAATTTCTGCGGCCTGGGCGTATTGTCCCTGGTTTTCCAGCTGCTCTGCCTGCGCGGAAAGCTGCTCGTTGGTCAGGCTACGTTCAATATCATCTATGCTGCGACGCTGGCTGGCCGAGAGTGACTGAATAAACTGCGTCGCCTTCTCCGGTGACTGCGCGCGATACACATTGGCGAGGCCGCGCACCGCATTGCTGTTGCCGCCGTCCATGCGCAGCGCCTGACGGTAATACCGCTCGGCAGCGTCGTTATCTTTGCGCGCGGCGGCAACATCGCCCAACCCCAACACCGCATAGCTGTCGGTATTATCGATATTGCGCGCCTGCTGGAAATAGCGCTCCGCCTGGGCAGTATTGTTAGCTTTCAGCGCCGCATCACCCTGCTGGATCAGCAGCCAGTAGCGATTGACCTTCAGCAGGCTGTCCCACTTGCCCCGATTATCGCTCTGCGGATCGAGGGCAATGGCCTTTTCAAACTGCGCCACCGCGCGAGCGCGGTCACCTTTTTGTGAATAGGCCTGGCCCAGTGCGCCCACGGCTTCACTGTCGGCATGGTTGGCGCTGACCGCTTTTTGCAGTTCTGCCACCGCTTTACCACCCTGCCCGGCATCCACTGCGGCTAGCCCTTCGGCTTTCGCGCGGAACGTCGGGTCGGCAAGTTGCTTTTGCTGTGCGTCAAGCTGGGCCCGCGCCGCCGTCACGTTGTCGCCATCGCTAAACACCGTGAGGTATTTCTTCAGCGCGCTGACGCTGGCACTGCTGGCAGGCTGATCTTTAATTTGCTGATACCACATATCAGATGCCTGACTGCGGCCACTGTTAGATTTCGCCATCGCCTGCAACACCGCAAAGCCTTCATCGCGGCGTCCACTCTGGAACAGGAGTTGCGCCAGCGCAGCCTGCTGCTGCGTATTGCCTGGATGACTGGCATTAATTTTCTTCAGCTCATTAATGGCGGCATTCCGTCTGGCGGGCTCTTTGGCTACAAGCGTCCAGTATTCTGCTGCCAAATCGCCATCCGGCGGATCGCCAGCAAACAGTTTGTCATAGGCGGCAATGGCTTCCTGCGTATGACCTGTCGTCGCCAACAGGCGGGCCTGCTGTAAGGCCTGGCGGCCATCCGGCGTGGAGAGCAGCATCGTGTTGCGGGACGTTTTGTATGCGCTGGAGCTCGGCGCCATGCCTTTCAGGCGGTCCAGCTCTTTTTGCGCGCCCGCGTTATCTCCCTGACGTAAGAGATAACGGAAACGTGCGGCAATCACGTCCGGGTTATTCGGGTCGATCAGCTCCAGGCGGTAAAGCGACTGGCGAACCAAATCCTCACGCTGCGTCGATTCGCCCAGACGAACCTGCTCCAGCAACTGTTGCTGCTGGGGGGAATTGGCGGCCCCGGCCATTGGCATCAGTGCCAGGCCGAGCGATAAACTGAGTAGATTTATTGTGAACTTGCGCATTCCTGGCCCCAATTCGGTATTAATTCACCCTGTGTGGTGAAGCGAAAACGATGCTGATCCCACCCTTGCCCAAAGAGGGTCAGTACATAGCTGTAATAGGCATTATTATCAGGAAAATGATCGGCGACGCGCTGTCGTTGCACTGCCTGCGCGTCCCGATTCTGTAAAAAAGGTAGCAGAGAGGCAGAAAAACCGACCGGGCCTTTATCCGTCCGTTTACCGGTTGCGACATCGACTTTCTCCGGCGGTACGCCCTGCTTTGCCGTTACCGTTGCCATTGGCTTAAAGCGTGCCAGCAGCCGAGCCTTTTGCGGGTCTTTATCATTCATCATGCCCACCCAGAGATAAACGCGAATGGCGTCGTAACTGCCCACCAGCGATTTATCCTGACTGAGCTGCCAGCCTTTGTTTTTCTGATATTGCACCCAGTTTGGGGAGAAACCTTTCGGTGCCGTCTCCAGCAATAAACGCAGATTGGTTTCACGAAGCGTGGTCCACGGCGTACCCAATCGGGTGAAATAGTTCGCTAGCTGTGGCGGGAGGTAGCTGGGGTTAAAGCGCCAGGCGTTCTCTTCGGCAAATCCGGTTTTACCCGGCAGCAGCATGAAGCCCAGACCCGGCACTTTCACCACTTCCTCGCTGACGATGCGTTTAAGCAGCCCCTTGCCTGTGCGGGTGTAGTCCTGATTTTTCCACAGCCGTCCCGCTTCCAGCAGCGACCAGGCAATCCAGATATCGGCATCGGACGCGGAGTTAGGATCGATAACCGCCCAGGTCTCTTTGTCCTTTTGCCCCCACAGCCATGCAGGCAGGTTGGCCGCTAAATCGCCCCCGGCGAGATTATCGCGCGTCCACGCCAGCAGCAGATCGAACGCTTTACGATCGTTTGCAGCCAGGGCAAAGAACAGCGCATAGCTTTGCCCTTCAGAGGTGGTAATTTTTCGCGCGTCACTGGGATCGATAACGCGCCCGCTTTCGCTGATGTAGTCCTGTTTAAACTGTTCCCAGGCAGGCCAGCTACAGGCGGCGCGTAGATTCGTCGCCGCCAGCATCAACACGGCGAGTACACACCAGCGAAAGCCTTTCATCACAGCTTACTCATGATCCGGATTCAAACGACGACGGCTGATGATACGCAGCAGACGCCACAGCACCCATGCCAGCAATATCACACTTACTGCAGCCAGAATCGCCAGCAGGACCGGATGGTTGGACAAGGCATACCACAGACGTTCGAACCACGGCAGATGACCTACATAGTAAACATCGCCGACGCGCAGGCTGTTGACGCCCGCCTCACGAATAACGGAGACAGAACCAAACATGGCGGCTCGTTTACCGCTGTCGTTCATCGCCGTGTTTAACAGTTCATACCCGCGAGGGCTGTCTGCCAGCAGGGCGATCACGCTGCGCTGATCGTTATACGGTGACTGGAAGCCCACGATAGCCGCCATCGGGCCCGTTGAGCTTACGCTGGTTCTCACGTTGGCCTGGCGGTCACCACTGTCCGGCATGATGCTCGGGAACTCGGTCTGGCGCAGCGGCGTTTTCACCCACGATTGCGCAGCCTGCACCAGCAGATCGACGCGCTTATCATCCTTCAGCTTGTCCGGAATATTGCCAATGATCATGACATCGGCATCTTTATTCTGGATTTGACTGCCGTCGTCGGTGAGCGTCACGTTAATGGCCGGTAAACCCGTTTGCGCCCCAACGGTTCCCATCGTATCCAGCAGCGTCGACACCTGCCCCTCATTTGGCGCTTTCGGCATCACAACAATGGACTCAGACAGGTCGGCCATGCGGCTGAACGGGAAGCTGGCGTTGGCAAACGCACGCAGATCCGGCATCGCGATAAAGTGATAATACTTCGAGAAGTCGATAGTGGACTCATCGCCAATCACGACATGGTTCTGTACCGGCTGGAAGGTGATGCAGTTATCGACCGAGCCGCCTGGCATCGGGTTCATGTACTGGAAGTCGAAGCGCAGCTGGTTTATCGCGCCAAGTTTCAGCGCCGGGATGGACACATCGGTTTTACCGTCCAGCAGCCCCTGCAGCACAGGCAGGCGGAGCATCAGGCGGTTGGTATCCTGGGTGCTCGTCAGACTGAATGATTGCAGGAACTGGTTGTTAAGGCTGATATCCATGCGCGAGCTGTCTTTGGTCGACGGCGCGGTGTAACGGTAGTTCAGGTTGATATCAATCCCGTTGGTGCGCAGCAGATACAGATCCGGCGGCAGATTCAGAGACAGACTGACCGGGGAAGGTTCAAGCCCGGTCGACTGCAGCTGCTCTTCATACGTTTTCAGCTCGCCAAAAGTAATGGCACGGTCGGTTCGGACCCAGTTCGGCGCATCATAAGGCTTACGCGCCAGCAACGGTTTCACCTCATCCACGGTGACGCTGTTGCCACGGAACAGGATATTGCCCTGCGCAATGCCTTTTGCCGCCTGCA
Organism: Enterobacter mori; assembly: GCF_025244905.1. Taxonomy (NCBI): domain Bacteria; kingdom Pseudomonadati; phylum Pseudomonadota; class Gammaproteobacteria; order Enterobacterales; family Enterobacteriaceae; genus Enterobacter; species Enterobacter mori. The sequence goes on from NZ_CP104285.1 coordinate 4,511,820, forward strand.
CCAGATCTTTATCATCACGCCCGAAGACGATCAGCAGCTTCACATACGGATTGTCCGGGTGGTTGATCATTTCAATCGTCGGCGCTTTAACGTCCGGGTGTTCGCGCAGGAACGCCGGGCGTTTGGCGTTAGTGGCAAACACAATGGCGTTTTTGTCCGGCATTTTGTCGTACATGACCGGGAAGCTCTGACCGCGCCAGCCGGAGCGAGAGCCAAACCAGGAGGCCACGATGGTGGCGGCTAGCTGTTCCGTCACATCAGGTGCACCCGCAAAGACCATCGGCAAGTTTAACGGGCGATTGTCACGCGGGTCGAAGAACGGGACCGGGAAGGCAGAGAGATCGTTTTTCAACGCCAGCGGCTGATAGGTCAACTGCAGCGAGGAGTTACGACCAATATCCATCCACAGCGTGTTGCTGGCCGGGTTTTCACATACATCACGATAGTGGCCGACGAATTCCAGACGGACACGGTTAAAGTCGGTGATGAACAGCGGGTTGATCGGCACCTGAGCCAGGGTTTTCTTACCCAGCTGCTCTTTGGTGACCGGCAAAACGTCCATCAATTCATCGTTCAGATAGACCTTCAACTGAGACTGAACGGGCAGCAGTGACGGTGACGGCGTGTATTCCAGATTCAACACCGCATTCGATACCACTTCGTCGCTACGCATCCCAAACTCAACGCCGCCATTAGGATTGATGCCACGCAGCACCATGCTGCCCGGCGGCGGTGCAATCTGGGCGAACGACAGCTTCACATCGCGCGACGGCACATTTTCGGCGACAACAGGCGCACTGGCACCACGTACGCCTGGCATCACCTGCCCAACGACCTGGCTGTCGGCAGGTAAGGTATTCCCCGCCGTCGGCTTATTCGGGACCACGTTTTCCGTTTGCCCCGGTGCTGCCGTGACAACAGGATCGGTCGCTTGCGCGACCACCGGAACCGTAGGGGCAGGCGTGGCCGCTGCGTTATCAGGCGCTGCGTTAGCCATTGTTGCAGGGAGCGCACTCATCCCCATTGCCACTGCACATAACCAGGAAAGTTTTGTTTTCATCGCGTTATCATCATTGTTGAGCCATAACCGGGTCTGCCTGCTTCGCTTCATCTCGCTCAGGTCGACGCGGAATGAACGACACGACCCAGGAAACCAGTGAAGTAAGTGACCGGAAAATTAATTTCACCGACGACGGGGCAAATTCTGCAAGGTGACGATAGCCACGGAACCCCAGCTTCAGAATATCCAGCAGGCTTTCCAGAGGTTTATCTTCCGGGAAGCTGTCCTGCCAGAGAGCCCACGTGTCCGCGCGGGCAAACGTACACTGCACAAAATCAATATGTTGCTTTTTGGTCAGCGGCATCAGCTTCAGACCCACTTCATCACCCGCCACACGCGCTACCTGCGTAGGGAAGACATACTCCTGCTGACCGCGCTTGAGCAGAAGATTGACCTTTTGCCCTTCCAGCACTTTCGCCTGACCGTTGATTTTGATGCCCAAACCACCGTCAGAGAAGTCGTGCACGGTACAGGAGAAGAGGTGACCATCTTCGCGGGCTATTGCTGCCGGCATGCTGATTTCGACGCGGTGCGCACGACGTACCTGTTTGCTCTCGACCGATACGGCTACCGCACCACCGAGGATAATCAGGTTGTAGAACACCCACGCCATACTCACGAATACCGTCAGGATCTCGTTTTCCGGGCCGTAGAAGTAACGCCAGATGCCTACGATGACGCCAACGATGTTAAGCAGAACCAGGAAGATATACGGACGGGAGATCACCCAATCGACATACTCCTCTTCCACCAGCCCACCTTTCGCGGTGACGTTAAACTTACCTTTGTGCGGGTTGATCAGCGCCACCATGGTTGGCGGGGCAATGTACCAGGCCAGCACGGTTTCGTAGATTTCACTCCAGAACGAATGGCGATATTTCCCCTGGATCTTCGAGTTCGTCAGGCTCGCGTGGATCATGTGCGGCAGAACAAACAGCGCGATCATCAACGCCGGAGCGTAAATGATGTAGGCATGAAGCAGCAGGAACGCCAGCGGCGCGGTGAGGAAGATAAGCCGCGGAATACCGGATAAAAAGTGGAACATGGCGTTGACGTAGCACAGGCGCTGCGCCAGCTTCAGTCCTTTGCCCATCAGTGGGTTATCGAGACGGAAAATTTGCACCATGCCACGCGCCCAGCGAATACGCTGGCCGATATGCGCCGACAGTGATTCTGTCGCCAGCCCTGCCGCCTGTGGAATGCGCATGTACGCGGAGGTATAGCCAAGGCGGTGTAGACGCAGTGACGTGTGGGCATCTTCCGTCACCGTCTCAACGGCGATACCGCCAATCTCATCCAGCGGTTTGCGGCGGATAACAGCACAGGAGCCGCAGAAAAAGGTGGCGTCCCACATATCGTTTCCGTCCTGCACCAGGCCATAGAACAGCGTGCCTTCGTTCGGGGTTTTGCGGAAACGACCGAGGTTACGTTCAAACGGATCCGGTGAGAAGAAGTGGTGTGGCGTCTGCATCATCGCCAGCTCTTTCTCTTTCAGGAACCATCCCATCGTCATCTGCAGGAACGAGCGCGTAGGCACGTGATCGCAGTCAAAGATGGAGACGAACTCCCCGGTAGCATACTTCAGGGCGTTGTTAATGTTACCGGCCTTCGCATGTTCATGCGTGGTACGGGCGATGTACTCCACGCCGACCTCCTCCGCAAACTGGCGAAACTCGGCGCGGCCACCGTCATCCAGGATCCAGATTTTGAGCTTATCTTTCGGCCAGTCGATACCTAACGCGGCATAAATGGTGTTTTTCACCACCGTCAGGTCTTCGTTGTAAGTGGGTACAAAGAGATCCACCGACGGCCACTGGGTGGTGTCTTTTGGCAGCGGAACCGGCTGGCGGTTCAACGGCCAGATAACCTGGAAATAGCCCAGGACCAGCACAATCCACGCGTAAGTTTCAGCAAACAGCAGAACCAGACCGCACACCAGGCTGACCGGGTCATCCCAGTTCAGCGTTGATGTATAACGCCACCAGATATACCGGCAGGAAACCGTCAGTGACAGTACGATCAGCATCAGGGCGGAGAAGCGTCCCGGGATGCGCCGCACCAGCAGCGCCACGCCCCAGAGCAAGATCAAGAAGGTGAACTGCGCCAGCGGGTTGAACGGCTGCGTGATACAGACCAGTGCCAGAATGAGCGAGAACACCACAATGACGCCGAGAATAAAACGCCTGAAGCCCGGGTGCAGGTGCCCGAGCTCTTTATGATTATCCAGATGACTGGTTTTGTCGCCGACGCGGTCGGGAAGCCTGTCCAGCCACTGGTGATAGCGTTCACGTAAGTTCTGCACGCGATCAAAGCGACGCCAGCGCGGCGTGGATTTTTCCACTCTGGCCGATGTCGCTGCCAGCCAGACGGCCTGAATCGCATAGCGTGCGGGATCGAGAGGCCTTGGACGGTCGGGGTTAATGTGCGGATAGAGTTCACTGTGACGCGCACGAATACCCTGCCAGCGAGGGTGTTCGAGTGGAATAAATATCCAGGCCAGGATTAACCAGAAGCAACCGAGCGTGGCACTCAGCGACGACGCGCCGTGTCGACGGTAGTGCCGGTAGCGCTCGCTTAAACGCGAACTGACCGGCGGGATAAGTAACCCGTTAGACAGGCGACTCATACCGTACTCCCGGCAGGTTCCGGTCTTTTCGCGAAGTGCAACAAGCACCAGTTCGCCAGCGTCAGGATCTCTTCGGCTGCCAGCGAATCGCTCCGATATTCACCGAGCGGCTGCTTTGAGGCGAGACATTCCGCCATTCCCTCATCGCGATGGATAACAATCGGCAGCAGGCGACGCTGGCTTTGCAGCCAAACCTGGTAGAGATCGTCCTGGATCTGGCTGTTGATGCGAAGATCGTTAATCAGAAGATGGGCATTTGTGGGCAACGGCTGTTGGTGTAAGCGGATGTGGCAATTCGCATCCACATTCACGATGGAGAGGACATGGTCACATTGCGCGATAAGCTGGCGGGTCAGCGCGGCGGCACCGTGCGGCAGATCCAGCAATATCCACTGATACTGTCCTTTTTCCTCCAGCCTCTTCAACGCGGTCGTAAATTGCGAAAGCAGACGCTGATACGCGGCTTCATTCTCACGCTCAGCTTCAGTCAATTGACCATAAGGAAGTAAATCAAGCTGGGAGGTATAGCGCATTCCCGCGTCACGCCAGTCTTTATCGTCGAGCAGCGCGCGGGCCCAACCCTTTGTATGCGTAAAGTCGACATTAAATGACATGCGCAGCAAATTATCGGAGCAGGCATCAATGACCAGCACCGATTCGCCTAACAGCTGTAATGACCACGCCAGCGCCGCGGTAATGGATGTTGTACCTACACCACCACGGACGCCCTGTAATCCTAGTATGGCCATCAATGGCTCCCTTATTGTTGTTGGGCAAACTCAGCTAATAACGGCCAGCGTTTAATAGCCGCGGCCAACTGTTCCCGCTGGGAAATATCGGTGTAATCTATTTCGGGTAAAGAGAAAGCCTGCGTCAGCGCCAGAAAATCGTTTTGAAATGTGTAACCCAGGCTTGAGTCTACAGGCGTTCCGGATTCGTTATTATGCATGATTAATTCATCCCTTAGCGTAAAATCACACGATCAGATGTAGTGAGGCGTCCTGCCCACGAAATTTCATTTACATGCTAAATCTGATGCTCTTTAATTTCAATGTTAGGTTTATTTCTACGCTTTCGCTAGTAAACTGAGATACAGATAAATTCGACGAAAAGAGGGATACCGTGGACTCCATATTTTCTATTGGCATCCAGTCATTATGGGACGAATTGCGCCACATGCCAGTCGGAGGAGTCTGGTGGATTAATACGGATCGCAACGAAGATGCCATAAGTCTGGTAAACCAGACGATCGCCGCGCAGGATAAGGATTCCCGCGTGGCTGTCATAACGATGGGCGAAGAACCTAAAAATATCATCAGGCTCGAAAACGACCGTGGGCCACAGACCGTACGATTATTTTCCATGTCTTCGGAGGCGGATAGTCTATACTTTTTGCCCCGCGATATTCAGTGCTCGATTGATCCGGACCACTATTTACTGATTCTAAAATGTTCGAATAACACACTGCAAAATATCCCCTCAGAAAAACTGCTGCGCTGGTTGAACAGAATCAATAAGTGGGCAAAAAATCAAAACTGCACGCTATTGGTTGTTAACCCCAGCAGTAATAACGACAAGCTTTTTTCACTGTTAATGGGCGAATATCGTTCTCTTTTCGGTCTGGCAAGTATCCATGACCAGACAGATAGCTATCTTTACGATATTGCGTTCTGGTGCAATGAAAAAGGGGTTAGCGCTCGTCAACAGCTCACCCTTAAACATATCGAGGGAGAGTGGCATCTCGCCCGGCAAGAAGAAACCGTGGTTCAGCCACGCAGCGATGAAAAACGCATCCTGAGCCACATTGCGGTATTAGAAGGTGCGCCTGCGCTCTCTGAAAATTGGTCACTGTTTGAAACTAACGAAGCATTATTTAATGAAGCCCGCACGACGCAGGCCGCTACGATTGTTTTTTCTCTTATGCAGAATAACCAAATCGAAACGCTGGCGAGGCACATTCACACGTTACGCCGTCAACGCGGTAGTGCGTTAAAAATCGTGGTGCGTGAAAATAATACCAGCCTGCGTGCCACTGACGAACGGCTGCTGCTGGGTTGCGGCGCAAATATGGTCATACCCTGGAATGCGCCGCTGTCGCGCTGCCTGACACTTATTGAGAGCATACAGGGACAGCAGTTTAACCGCCATGTTCCTGAAGATATCGGCACCTTGCTCTCAATGACGCAGCCAATGAAACTGCGCGGTTTTCAAAAGTGGGATACCTTCTGTGATGCCGTCGGCAACATGATGAGTAATACGCTGCTGCCAGCAGACGGAAAAGGGGTCATGGTTGCCCTGCGTCCGGTGCCAGGTATTCGTGTTGAGCAGGCGCTCACGCTATGTCGCCCTAACCGCATCGGAGACATCATGACGATTGGCGATAACCGTCTGGTGCTGTTTTTATCCTTCTGCCGGGTAAACGATCTCGATACCGCGCTCAACCATATCTTCCCTCTGCCGACTGGCGATATTTTCTCTAACCGCATGATTTGGTTCGAAGATAACTTGATTAGTGCTGAACTGGTGCAAATGCGCGCCCTGACGCCAGAACAATGGGCGAAACCATTACCCATGGCAAACGATGTCAAACCGATCCTGAATGCGAAGCATGACGGGCATGTCTGGCGTCGGATACCCGAACCACGACGCCTATTACCTGAGGGCGAGGAGAGCGCATCATCATGAATCTCAGCGATATCATTCAACTGGTCGTTCTGTGTGCGCTGATTTTTTTCCCGCTGGGCTACTATGCGCGCCATTCCCTGCGTCGTATTCGCGATACGGCCAGATTGATGTTTTTAAAACCCCGCTACATTAAACCAGCCGGAACACTGACACGCGCTCCGAACGTCAAGGCAGACCGAAAACATGACTAACTCTACCTATACCACGTCGGCGCCCTCGCCGCTCTGGCAATACTGGCGCGGACTTTCCGGCTGGAATTTCTACTTTCTGGTGAAATTTGGCCTGCTCTGGGCAGGCTATCTTAATTTCCACCCTCTGCTTAACCTGGTGTTTATGGCATTCCTGCTGATGCCTATTCCCAATATCAGGCTGCATCGTTTGCGTCACTGGGTCGCTATCCCGATTGGGTTCGCGCTCTTTTGGCATGACACCTGGTTACCGGGTCCGGAAAGCATAATGAGCCAGGGCTCGCAGGTTGCGGGCTTCAGTACCGACTATATGCTTGATCTGGTTGAGCGCTTTATTAACTGGCAGATGATTGGCGCGGTGTTTGTGCTGCTGGTCGCCTGGCTGTTCCTGGCACAGTGGATCCGCGTGACGGTGTTTGTCGTCGCGATTATGGTCTGGTTAAACGTGCTAACGCTGGCAGGGCCGAATTTCTCCCTGTGGCCAGCCGGTCAACCGACCACAACGGTCACCACCACTGGTGGCACGGCGGCAGCAACCGTCACGACGGCAGGCGATACGCCGGTGGTTGGCGATATTCCTGCGCAAACCGCACCACCCACGTCCACCAATCTGAACGCGTGGCTCTCCAGTTTCTATACCGCTGAAGATAAGCGTCAAACCAAATTCCCGGATGCGCTACCTGCGGACGCCCAGCCATTTGAACTGCTGGTGATCAACATCTGTTCTCTCTCCTGGGCGGATGTGGATGCAGCCGGATTAATGTCGCATCCGCTGTGGGCGCATTTCGATATTCAGTTTAAAGATTTCAATTCTGCGACCTCCTACAGCGGCCCGGCAGCGATTCGCCTGTTACGTGCAAGCTGCGGCCAACCTTCGCATAAGAACCTCTATCAGCCCGCAGGCAACCAGTGCTATCTGTTTGATAACCTGTCCAAACTGGGCTTTACGCAGCACCTGATGCTGGGTCATAACGGTCAGTTTGGTAACTTCCTGAAAGAGGTGCGTGAACAAGGTGGTATGCAGGCACCGCTGATGGACCAAACGGGTCTGCCGGTCCCCCTGTTGGGCTTCGATGGCTCTCCGGTTTATGACGATACTGCCGTGCTACAGCGCTGGTTGCAGACCGTCAGCAAAGAAGAGGGTTCGCGTAGTGCAACATTCTATAACACCCTGCCGCTTCACGATGGTAACCACTTCCCGGGCGTGAGCAAAACGGCGGATTACAAAGTTCGCGCACAAAAGTTCTTTGATGAACTGGACGCGTTCTTTACCGAGCTGGATAAATCAGGCCGTAAAGTGATGGTTGTTGTGGTACCTGAACACGGCGGCGCGCTGAAAGGCGACAGGATGCAGGTATCCGGCCTGCGTGATATCCCGAGCCCGTCGATTACCAACGTTCCTGCCGGGATTAAATTCTTCGGGATGAAGACCCCGCATCAGGGTGCGCCAATCGAAATCACTCAGCCAAGCAGTTATCTGGCGATTTCAGAACTCGTTGCCCGCGCGGTTGACGGTAAGCTGTTTGTTGAAGATAGCGTGAACTGGGATCAGCTCACCAGCGGCCTGCCACAAACGGCAGAGGTTTCGGAGAACGCCAATGCGGTGGTGATCCAGTACCAGAACAAACCGTATGTTCGCCTGAACGGCGGAGACTGGGTACCGTATCCGCAGTAATAGACCCGGCCCGCTCTCCCTCGGGGAGCGGGCCTTATTGTTCTGAGATCCACACCAGCATTTTCAGACTTGCCGAATAGTAATCATCATTTGCAGTAATGTCGGGCTCGCCGACCCTCTGTCCCATCGTTAAATCACGCACTGCCAGCAGACCGCCAGCCATCATGTAGGGGGCGTATTCATTCGTCGTGACGTTAACCCATGCGGGTGTTTGTTCACGCGGAAACTGAGCGAACCAGGCGCGCCACGGGGTCAGCAAGGGGCTTTTCGAGTTGGACCAGCTGATGTACAGCGGAATGCGGATGGCGTCATAACTCATGCGGGGCGGCCAGGCGTTTGCGGGGGCCAGCGTCCCTTTCGTGTCAAGAGAGACCCAGTCAGTTGGCAGATTGGCTTTACCCGTCCCCATTTTCTTCAGCAGCCGCTGTCCGTCCTGCGCGAGCTGTCGCCATATTTGCAAATGGCTGCGCTCAGCAAATGCCTGCCAGGCAGGAAATACGAAGTAGGAAGGATTAAGCACAACGTTATTGTCCTGCTTAAACCCGTGTGAGCCTGGCACCATCACGCGATAACCCGCATAGCGGATAACGTTATGGGCAAGCAGCGCTTTGGTAATGGCATCCGATGCCGCGCTGTAGCCTTTGTCATGCCAGCGCGCGTTCGCTTTTAACAGAGCCCAGGCAATGAGCACATCGCCATCGGAGGCATTGTTTTTGTCGGCAATCGGGTCTGCCTGAGCGGGATTATAACGCCAGTAAAAAAGACCGTTCTCTTTATTCTTCAGCGTACTGCTCGTCCAGTGCCAGAGTTTATCAAAGGTCGCTTTATCATCGTTTGCCACCGCCATCAGCATGGCAAAACCCTGGCCTTCGGTATGGGAAACGTTACCGTTGCCGGTATCGACGATTCGCCCATCCGCCTTAAAGAAGCGCGCTTTGTAACTCTCCCAGGCCTGACCTGCCTGAGAGAAAGGAGTGAACAGCAAACTCATCATGACAGCCAGCGTGGCGCATGCGGGTTTTCGCATCATTAATACAATCCGGTTATTCTGCGCTGCGTAAGGAGATTTCCCCGCCCATCCAGGGTTTGATCGCACCATCCTGTTCCAGGAGCAGCGCCCCCTGCGCATCAATTCCGCGAGAAATGCCGTAGATTTCTTTATCCCCAATCAGCAGTTTCACCGGGCGGTTGATAAAGTTATCCAGCTTTTCCCAGCGAGGCATGAACGGTGCCAGCCCGTCTTGTTCAAAGAGCCTTAGCGAGCTTCGCAACTCTTTAATCATTCGCGCGGCCAGGATATTGCGGTCGATAGTGAGACCCGCTTCCTGCAGGTTAGTCCAGGCCTGGTTCACCACATCGTTCTGCACATTACGCATCACCATGTTTAACCCGGCGCCAATGACGATCTGCGCGGCATCGCCGGTCTTTCCCGTCAGCTCAACCAGAATACCCGCCAGTTTTCGATCGTTCAGGTAGAGATCGTTAGGCCATTTTACCCGCACCTTATCCGCGCCCAGATCGTGCAGGACTTCCGCCATCACAATCCCGATGACCAGGCTTAGCCCAATCGCCGCAGCCGGGCCCTGATCGAGTCGCCAGTACATGGACAGGTACAGATTCGCACCAAACGGCGAGAACCACTTACGTCCACGACGACCGCGACCGGCCTGTTGATATTCAGCAACGCAGGCATCGCCGGATTTCAGTTCAGGCAGGCGATCCAGCAGGTACTGGTTCGTCGAGTCAATCACTGGCAGCACCGCGACATTGCCGTGTCCAATCTGGCTGCGGATCGCTTCTTCATTCAGCAATTGAATAGGCTCCGGCAGGCTGTAGCCTTTTCCGGGCACCGTGAACACATCAACACCCCAGTCGCGGAGCGTCTGGATATGTTTATTAATGGCAGCACGGCTCATGCCCAGCTGCTCACCCAGCTGCTCGCCAGAATGAAACTCACCGTCCGCAAGGATGCTAATCAGGGTTAAAGGGATCGTGTTGTCTTTCATGCGATAGTCTCCACGGCGTTGACTTCACCCGTACGGCCAATAAAGCGAACTTCAGGCTCCAGCCAGACGTTGAATTTATCACCCACACGCTGACGGACATGGTGCGCCAGCTTCACAACATCGTCGCTGGTTGCATTGTTTTGATTGATCAGCACCAGCGCCTGCTGGCGATGAACAGCAGCACCACCCATCGTAGTTCCTTTTAATTCACACTGGTCGATAAGCCAACCTGCAGCCAGCTTCACGCTGCCATCAACCTGGGGATAGTGCGGGGCCGTTGGCCATCCGGTGAGAAACGCTTTCGCGTTTTCGCTGCTGATGACCGGATTTTTGAAGAAACTGCCCGCATTTCCGTTCACTTTTGGATCCGGGAGTTTGGTCATTCGCATATGGCAAACCGATTCAAACACGTCGCGCGGGGTGACGGTGACCGGATCGAGACGGGTGAGATCGCCGTAGGTAAGGACGGGGTTCCACTGCTTCGCCAGACGCAGACCAACGGCAACAATGACGAAACGATCCTGGTAGTCATGTTTGAAGATACTGTCACGATAACCAAATCGGCACTGTTCTGCGGTTAAACGTTGTGCATTTCCCGTTGCCAGCTCAATGCAGTCAACGTATTCACAGACGTGTTTCAGTTCGATGCCGTAGGCACCGATATTTTGAATGGGTGACGATCCAGCGCAGCCTGGGATCAATGCAAGATTTTCCAGGCCAGGCATCCCTTTTTCGAGGGTAAATTGCACCAGGTGGTGCCAGTTTTCTCCGGCCCCCACGTGCAGATGCCAGCTCTCTGCGCTCTCTTTAACGTCGATTCCCATGATGCGGTTGACGATCACGGTCCCCGCAAAATCATCGAGAAACAGGACATTACTTCCTTCGCCCAGAATCAGTACAGGTTCACCGTTTTCTGTCGCGTTTTGCCATGCATTCAGCAATTGCTGAGCATTATCGGCACGTACAATTTGTTTAGCATTACGTTGAATGCCAAAGGTATTCCAGGGCTTAAGGGAGTGGTTCATAGACGCTATCCTGATGCAAAAACGCGGATAGTTTACCGTATATACGGGGGGATAGGTGATTTGTTTATGGAAACGAGGGATGTACAAAAACGCAAAAAGGCCATCCTTACGGATGGCCTCTTCACTTGTTTGATGCCTGGCAGTTCCCTACTCTCACATGGGGAGACCCCACACTACCATCGGCGCTACGGCGTTTCACTTCTGAGTTCGGCATGGGGTCAGGTGGGACCACCGCGCTAAAGCCGCCAGGCAAATTCTGTTTATCTGTATCAGGCTGAAAATCGTGTCTGTCTCTTCGCCAAAACACCTTCGGCGTTGTAAGGTTAAGCCTCACGGTTCATTAGTATCGGTTAGCTCAACGCATCGCTGCGCTTACACACCCGACCTATCAACGTCGTAGTCTTCAACGTTCCTTCAGGAGACTTAAAGTCTCAGGGAGAACTCATCTCGGGGCAAGTTTCGTGCTTAGATGCTTTCAGCACTTATCTTTTCCGCATTTAGCTACCGGGCAGTGCCATTGGCATGACAACCCGAACACCAGTGATGCGTCCACTCCGGTCCTCTCGTACTAGGAGCAGCCCCCCTCAATTCTCCAGCGCCCACGGCAGATAGGGACCGAACTGTCTCACGACGTTCTAAACCCAGCTCGCGTACCACTTTAAATGGCGAACAGCCATACCCTTGGGACCTACTTCAGCCCCAGGATGTGATGAGCCGACATCGAGGTGCCAAACACCGCCGTCGATATGAACTCTTGGGCGGTATCAGCCTGTTATCCCCGGAGTACCTTTTATCCGTTGAGCGATGGCCCTTCCATTCAGAACCACCGGATCACTATGACCTGCTTTCGCACCTGCTCGAGCCGTCACTCTCGCAGTCAAGCTAGCTTATGCCATTGCACTAACCTCCTGATGTCCGACCAGGATTAGCTAACCTTCGTGCTCCTCCGTTACTCTTTGGGAGGAGACCGCCCCAGTCAAACTACCCACCAGACACTGTCCGCAACCCGGATCACGGGTCTACGTTAGAACACCAGCCATTAAAGGGTGGTATTTCAAGGATGGCTCCACGCAGACTGGCGTCCACGCTTCAAAGCCTCCCACCTATCCTACACATCAAGGACCAGTGTTCAGTGTCAAGCTATAGTAAAGGTTCACGGGGTCTTTCCGTCTTGCCGCGGGTACACTGCATCTTCACAGCGAGTTCAATTTCACTGAGTCTCGGGTGGAGACAGCCTGGCCATCATTACGCCATTCGTGCAGGTCGGAACTTACCCGACAAGGAATTTCGCTACCTTAGGACCGTTATAGTTACGGCCGCCGTTTACCGGGGCTTCGATCAAGAGCTTCGCGTTGCCGCTAACCCCATCAATTAACCTTCCGGCACCGGGCAGGCGTCACACCGTATACGTCCACTTTCGTGTTTGCACAGTGCTGTGTTTTTAATAAACAGTTGCAGCCAGCTGGTATCTTCGACTGATTTCAGCTCCACCCGCAGGGGCTTCACCTACATATCAGCGTGCCTTCTCCCGAAGTTACGGCACCATTTTGCCTAGTTCCTTCACCCGAGTTCTCTCAAGCGCCTTGGTATTCTCTACCTGACCACCTGTGTCGGTTTGGGGTACGATTTGATGTTACCTGATGCTTAGAGGCTTTTCCTGGAAGCAGGGCATTTGTTACTTCAGCACCGTAGTGCCTCGTCATCACACCTCAGCGTTAATAAGGTACCGGATTTACCTGGAACCTCCGCCTACATGCTTAAACCGGGACAACCGTCGCCCGGCTAACATAGCCTTCTCCGTCCCCCCTTCGCAGTAACACCAAGTACAGGAATATTAACCTGTTTCCCATCGACTACGCCTTTCGGCCTCGCCTTAGGGGTCGACTCACCCTGCCCCGATTAACGTTGGACAGGAACCCTTGGTCTTCCGGCGTGCGGGCTTTTCACCCGCATTATCGTTACTTATGTCAGCATTCGCACTTCTGATACCTCCAGCAACCCTCACAGGCCACCTTCAACGGCTTACAGAACGCTCCCCTACCCAACAACGCATAAGCGTCGCTGCCGCAGCTTCGGTGCATGGTTTAGCCCCGTTACATCTTCCGCGCAGGCCGACTCGACCAGTGAGCTATTACGCTTTCTTTAAATGATGGCTGCTTCTAAGCCAACATCCTGGCTGTCTGTGCCTTCCCACATCGTTTCCCACTTAACCATGACTTTGGGACCTTAGCTGGCGGTCTGGGTTGTTTCCCTCTTCACGACGGACGTTAGCACCCGCCGTGTGTCTCCCGTGATAACATTCTTCGGTATTCGTAGTTTGCATCGGGTTGGTAAGCCGGGATGGCCCCCTAGCCGAAACAGTGCTCTACCCCCGAAGATGAGTTCACGAGGCGCTACCTAAATAGCTTTCGGGGAGAACCAGCTATCTCCCGGTTTGATTGGCCTTTCACCCCCAGCCACAAGTCATCCGCTAATTTTTCAACATTAGTCGGTTCGGTCCTCCAGTTAGTGTTACCCAACCTTCAACCTGCCCATGGCTAGATCACCGGGTTTCGGGTCTATACCCTGCAACTTAACGCCCAGTTAAGACTCGGTTTCCCTTCGGCTCCCCTATACGGTTAACCTTGCTACAGAATATAAGTCGCTGACCCATTATACAAAAGGTACGCAGTCACACCACGAAGGTGCTCCCACTGCTTGTACGTACACGGTTTCAGGTTCTTTTTCACTCCCCTCGCCGGGGTTCTTTTCGCCTTTCCCTCACGGTACTGGTTCACTATCGGTCAGTCAGGAGTATTTAGCCTTGGAGGATGGTCCCCCCATATTCAGACAGGATACCACGTGTCCCGCCCTACTCTTCGAGTTCACAGCAAGTGTGCTTTCGTGTACGGGACTATCACCCTGTACCGTCGGACTTTCCAGACCGTTCCACTAACACACAAGCTGATTCAGACTCTGGGCTGCTCCCCGTTCGCTCGCCGCTACTGGGGGAATCTCGGTTGATTTCTTTTCCTCGGGGTACTTAGATGTTTCAGTTCCCCCGGTTCGCCTCGTTAACCTATGTATTCAGTTAACGATAGTGTGTCGGAACACACTGGGTTTCCCCATTCGGACATCGCCGGGTCAAAGGTTCATATCACCTCGCCGGCGCTTTTCGCAGATTAGCACGTCCTTCATCGCCTCTGACTGCCAGGGCATCCACCGTGTACGCTTAGTCGCTTAACCTCACAACCCGAAGATGTTTCACTTCTGATTGCGAAAATTTGAGAGACTCGAACACACATAACATGTGTGTCGTTTCAATTTTCAGCTTGATCCAGATTTTTAAAGAGCAAATATCTCAAACATGACTCGCAAGTCAGTTTTGAGATATGACGGCAGGTGACTTTCACTCACGAACCAGCAAGTGGCGTCCCCTAGGGGATTCGAACCCCTGTTACCGCCGTGAAAGGGCGGTGTCCTGGGCCTCTAGACGAAGGGGACGTGTCAGTCTCAATCGCAAGACGCCTTGCTATTTACTTTTCATCAGACAATCTGTGTGGACACTACAAAGGCAGGTTCTTTAAGGTAAGGAGGTGATCCAACCGCAGGTTCCCCTACGGTTACCTTGTTACGACTTCACCCCAGTCATGAATCACAAAGTGGTAAGCGCCCTCCCGAAGGTTAAGCTACCTACTTCTTTTGCAACCCACTCCCATGGTGTGACGGGCGGTGTGTACAAGGCCCGGGAACGTATTCACCGTAGCATTCTGATCTACGATTACTAGCGATTCCGACTTCATGGAGTCGAGTTGCAGACTCCAATCCGGACTACGACGCACTTTATGAGGTCCGCTTGCTCTCGCGAGGTCGCTTCTCTTTGTATGCGCCATTGTAGCACGTGTGTAGCCCTACTCGTAAGGGCCATGATGACTTGACGTCATCCCCACCTTCCTCCAGTTTATCACTGGCAGTCTCCTTTGAGTTCCCGGCCGGACCGCTGGCAACAAAGGATAAGGGTTGCGCTCGTTGCGGGACTTAACCCAACATTTCACAACACGAGCTGACGACAGCCATGCAGCACCTGTCTCAGAGTTCCCGAAGGCACCAATCCATCTCTGGAAAGTTCTCTGGATGTCAAGAGTAGGTAAGGTTCTTCGCGTTGCATCGAATTAAACCACATGCTCCACCGCTTGTGCGGGCCCCCGTCAATTCATTTGAGTTTTAACCTTGCGGCCGTACTCCCCAGGCGGTCGACTTAACGCGTTAGCTCCGGAAGCCACGCCTCAAGGGCACAACCTCCAAGTCGACATCGTTTACGGCGTGGACTACCAGGGTATCTAATCCTGTTTGCTCCCCACGCTTTCGCACCTGAGCGTCAGTCTTTGTCCAGGGGGCCGCCTTCGCCACCGGTATTCCTCCAGATCTCTACGCATTTCACCGCTACACCTGGAATTCTACCCCCCTCTACAAGACTCTAGCCTGCCAGTTTCGAATGCAGTTCCCAGGTTGAGCCCGGGGATTTCACATCCGACTTGACAGACCGCCTGCGTGCGCTTTACGCCCAGTAATTCCGATTAACGCTTGCACCCTCCGTATTACCGCGGCTGCTGGCACGGAGTTAGCCGGTGCTTCTTCTGCGGGTAACGTCAATTGCTGAGGTTATTAACCTCAACACCTTCCTCCCCGCTGAAAGTACTTTACAACCCGAAGGCCTTCTTCATACACGCGGCATGGCTGCATCAGGCTTGCGCCCATTGTGCAATATTCCCCACTGCTGCCTCCCGTAGGAGTCTGGACCGTGTCTCAGTTCCAGTGTGGCTGGTCATCCTCTCAGACCAGCTAGGGATCGTCGCCTAGGTGAGCCGTTACCCCACCTACTAGCTAATCCCATCTGGGCACATCTGATGGCAAGAGGCCCGAAGGTCCCCCTCTTTGGTCTTGCGACGTTATGCGGTATTAGCTACCGTTTCCAGTAGTTATCCCCCTCCATCAGGCAGTTTCCCAGACATTACTCACCCGTCCGCCGCTCGCCGGCAAAGTAGCAAGCTACTTTCCGCTGCCGCTCGACTTGCATGTGTTAGGCCTGCCGCCAGCGTTCAATCTGAGCCATGATCAAACTCTTCAATTTAAGTTTGATGCTCGTGAATTAAACTTCGTAATGAATTACGTATGTTCACTCAGAGACTTGGTATTCATTTTTCGTCTTGCGACGTTAAGAATCCATGTCACTTTGAGTGCCCACACAGATTGTCTGATAAATTGTTAAAGAGCAGTGCCGCTTCGCTTTTCGCAGCGGCGCGGGGTGTGCATATTACGCTTTCCCGCTTCAGAGTCAAGCGTTTATTTTCGCTTTTCTCTGCTGACCCGGCGGCGTGTGTGCCGTTGTTCCGTGTCAGTGGAGGCGCATTATAGGGAGTAATTCTGAGGTGACAAGCACAAAATACAAAAAACTTTCCGTTCGCTCACTTTTCAAACTTAACGCTTATTTAAGTCGCGAATCGCCCGTTATATGCGCGATTTCCCGCGCAAAACTGGCTACCTGCGACCAGTCGGTGTACACCACTTCTTTATGCGTATCGGTTTCACCGCCTGTCATCTTCATAATCAAGCGGATCATAAAGCGGTCATACCAGCGGTAGCGCGGATAGCGCAGCGCCCCGGCAAAGACCGCGCAAAGCGTTGGCTGCCACGGAGAGTTAAGTAAAAACTTACGCGTGTAGCTGTTCGTTTGCGGCGTGCGCTTTTCTGCTTTACGGGCAACCAGATTGACCGAGTAGAAGGCACTGGGCAGCTTATTGAGCACATCCTTATGTTTCTTCACAAAACGATCCAGCGCGGGATGGAAATGCCCGTAACGAATAGACGCCCCAATCACCACTCGATCGTACTCCTGCCACGCGATGTGTTCCGCACGGTTCAGGTTCACAACATCCGCATAAATGCCCAGCTCTTTTAATTCAGAAGCCAGATAAGCGGCAATCTCGCGCGTTTGTCCGTCTCGCGTAGAGAAAAGAACTAATGTTTTCATTAATGACTCCTTACTCGCGCCAGAATGTTGGGGTAAACAGCACCAGCAGCGTAAAGACCTCAAGACGCCCAAACAGCATGTTAGCGATAAGGATCCACTTCGCCACCGGGTTCATACTGGCAAAGTTATCCGCCACCACACCCAGCCCAGGACCGAGGTTATTAAGCGTCGCCACAACGGAGGCGAATGCGGAGAAATCATCCACACCGGTAGCAATAATAGCCAGCATACTGACGATAAAGACCAGCGCATAAGCAGAGAAGAAACCCCACACCGCTTCGAGAATACGTTCTGGCAGTGCACGATTTCCCAGCTTGATGCTATAAACCGCATTCGGGTGAACCAGACGCTTCAGCTCGCGGTTGCCCTGTTTGAACAGCAGCAGGATACGAATGACCTTCAGGCCACCGCCCGTAGACCCCGCACACCCCCCGATAAAGGCCGAGCACAGCAAAAGCACCGGCAGGAACAGCGGCCAGCGCGCAATGCTGTCCGTGGTAAAGCCCGCCGTAGTCGCCATCGACACCACCTGGAAGAAGGCCTGGTTTAGCGTGGTCATCGCCGAGTTATAAACATCGTGGAACCAAAGCACCAGGGTACAGATGATCACCAGCGTCAACTGGACGCCAATAAACATGCGGAACTCCGGATCGCGCCAGTACACCTTCAGGCTGCGCCCGCTCAGTAAGGAGAAGTGCAGCCCGTAGTTACAACCGGAGATCAGCAGGAAGATAGCAATAATAGTGTTAATCGTCGGGCTGTCGAAGTAGCCCACGCTGGCATCGTGCGTGGAGAACCCACCGATAGCGATAGTCGCAAAGCTGTGCCCGATGGCATCGAAAGCGGGCATTCCTGCAAACCACAGCGCCAGGGCACAGGCGACCGTCAACAAGACATAGATCAGCCACAGGGTTTTTGCCGTCTCCGCAATACGCGGGCGCATTTTGTTATCTTTTAGCGGGCCGGGCATTTCTGCCCGATAAAGCTGCATCCCACCGACGCCCAGAATTGGCAGGATAGCCACTGCCAGGACGATGATCCCCATACCGCCGAACCACTGCAGCATCTGGCGATAAAAGAGAATGGCATGCGGGAGAGAATCCAGCCCCACCAGCGTCGTCGCACCGGTAGTTGTTAAACCAGAGAACGATTCAAAAAAGGCATCCGTGATGCTCAGATTGGGCTGTTCAGAGAAGATAAACGGGAGCGAACCGACGCTTCCCAGCACCGTCCAGAACAGCACAACGATCAGAAACCCTTCGCGAGATTTCAGCTCGCCTTTCTCACGACGGTTTGGCCACCAGAGCAGCGAGCCAATCGCCAGCGCGACAAAAAATGTCTGGGTAAACGCACGCCCCGCACCGTCCCGGTAGATAAGTGCCACCAGTCCAGGGAGAATCATCGTCCCGGAAAAAAGTATGACCAGCAGTCCAACGATTCGGGTTATGGCACGAAAATGCATCTCTGCCGCTTCCTTTGGTATTCAAAAAGTGAGGTGGGGATTATTCTTCAATCGGCAGCAATTGCAACGAACCACGACTAAAATCAGCGAGTTTTGCTGAAAAAGAAGCCAGTTCCGCCTGAGGAAGCGCCACGTGTAATTGCACCATCGCCTGGTAATCACTGTGCACAATCACGCCGTTAACGTGCTTCAGTAACGCTTCAATGCCCGCAAGCTGCGAGTACTCGCATAACAGAGTATATTCGGTAAGTGGCGTTTTGCGGGTGGTTATCAACAGATTAAGAGCCTGCTGGACACCCCCGCCGTAGGCTTTAACCAGCCCACCCGTGCCTAACAAAATGCCGCCGTAGTAGCGAACCACTACGGCGGTGATCTCACCCACGCCGCTGCCCATCAGCTGCGAAAGCATAGGTTTACCGGCCGTGCCAGCCGGTTCACCGTCATCAGAAAACCCCAGCTGTTGCGAATCGTCCGGCGGTCCTGCCACCCACGCCACGCAGTGGTGACGTGCATCAGGATGCTCCGCGCGAACGGACTCGACAAACGCCTTCGCCGCCTCCACCCCATCGGTGTGCGCCAGCAGCGTAATAAAGCGGCTTTTCTTGATTTCCTCAACAACGGTGACCGGTTCAGCCGGTATCAGCCAGCTTTCCATCAGGCCAGCTTCAGGTCTCGCGTCATATTCTCGACACCGTTCTCGTGAATAACCACGTTATCTTCGATACGAATGCCGCCAAACGGTTTCAACGCGTCAATTTTTTCCCAGTTGAAGTGCTTGCTGAACTGCCCTTCACGCCACGGTGCCAGCAGAGATTCAATAAAGTAGATCCCAGGCTCGATGGTCAATACCATGCGCGGTTCAAGAATACGGGTGCAGCGCAGGTAAGGATATTTAGACGGTGCCGCCAGGTGCGTGCCGGTATCATCCTGCATAAAGCCTGCAACATCGTGAACCTGCAGGCCCAGCGGGTGGCCGATACCATGCGGCATAAATGGCCCGGTCAAATCGTTTTCGACCATCGCCTCTTCGCTCATGTCTTTCACAATCTGATGCTTACGCAGCAGTTTAGCGATGCGCTGATGGAACTGGATGTGATAATCCACGTAGCTGGTTCCGGCCTTCATGGTGCCAATCAGCGCCAGCTGTTCATCGTTCACGTCTTTAATCAGCTGCGCGAAATCGGTATCCCCATTAGCCGCCCAGGTGCGCGTCAGATCGGCCGCGTAGCCGTTATACTCTGCCCCTGCGTCCAGCAGGAAGCTGCGCATTTCCGACGGCACCTGGTGATCCAGTTTGGTGTAGTGAAGGACAGACGCATGCTCGTTCAGCGCGACGATGTTGCTGTACGGCACGTCGGTATCGCGGTGACCGGTTGCGGTCAGATAGGCAAGATTGATGTCGAACTCGCTCATGCCCGACTGAAACGCTTCGTGTGCGGCACGGTGGCCATTCACCGCCGTTTTTTGCGCTTCACGCATGCAGTAAAGTTCATAGTCGGTTTTATACGCGCGGTAATAGTGGAGGTAATCCAGCACCCCTTTCGGGTTGAGCTTGTCTGCCGGAATATCCAGACCCAGCGCACGCTCTGGAACAGGACCAATATAGCCGATGTTGCCACGCGCCGCAGGCAGCTGGCTGCCAATACCGTCCGCTTTCGGCAGCGCAATTACGTCAATTTCTTCGGTCCAGAAAGAGGTCGGCAGCGGTTCCACGTTGTGCCAGTAATCCACCGGCAGATAAAACCACAGTTTCGGCTTGTTCACGCCATCCACCAGCAGCCAGCAATTTGGCACCTGTGTCACCGGTACCCAGGCTTTAAACTGCGGGTTGACCTTAAACGGATAAGCATGGTCATCAAGAAACGTGTTCATCAGCTCGCCGGAGTGGATCAGCAGGGCATCCAGCTTGAAGCGCGCCAGTACATCGCGGGTACGTTCCTGTAGGGTAACGATATGATTTTTATAAAGCGAAGCCAGTGAGTCCATCATTCTTCCTTTCGTTTTTTTGACCTCAAGTCATCGCATCTTAGCACACCTCACTCCGGCTGCGTGATTTCCACCGACCGTGATCAACGCAGCAATTTCTTAATGAGAAATTTGCATTTTATTAACATAAATTCCACACTCCGTCTCATCTGGTATGACCAGATCCACTTGCTGGATTCAGGAGACTGACATGCTTTACAAAGGCGACACCCTGTACCTCAACTGGCTGGAAGATGGCATTGCCGAACTGGTGTTCGATGCCCCCGGCTCAGTGAATAAGCTTGATACCGCGACGGTGGCCAGTCTTGGCCAGGCGCTGGATGTTCTTGAAAAACAATCTGAATTAAAAGGGCTGCTGCTGCGCTCGAACAAAGCGGCCTTTATTGTCGGTGCCGATATCACCGAATTTCTCTCGCTTTTCCTGGTGCCTGAAGAACAGCTGAGTCAGTGGCTGCACTTTGCCAACAGCGTCTTTAATCGTCTGGAAGATCTGCCTGTCCCAACGATCTCCGCCGTGAACGGCTACGCGCTGGGCGGCGGCTGTGAATGTGTATTAGCCACCGATTACCGTCTTGCCACGCCGGATCTGCGTATCGGCCTGCCGGAAACCAAGCTGGGCATCATGCCGGGCTTTGGCGGTTCCGTGCGTATGCCGCGCATGCTGGGTGCCGACAGCGCGCTGGAGATCATTGCCGCGGGTAAAGATGTCGGCGCAGAACAGGCGCAGAAAATCGGCCTTGTAGACGGCGTGGTTAAGCCTGAAAAACTGATTGAGGGTGCTATCGCCATCCTGCGTCAGGCCATCAATGGCGACCTCGACTGGAAAGCCAAACGCCAGCCGAAGCTGGAGCCGTTAAAGCTCAGCAAAATTGAAGCCACCATGAGTTTCACCATCGCTAAAGGCATGGTGATGCAGACGGCGGGTAAACACTACCCGGCGCCGATCACAGCGGTGAAAACCATTGAAGCCGCGGCCCGCTTTGGCCGCGACGAAGCCCTGAAGCTCGAAAATCAGAGCTTTGTCCCGCTGGCGCACACCAACGAAGCCCGCGCGCTGGTTGGTATCTTCCTTAACGATCAGTTCGTGAAGGGCAAAGCCAAACAGCTGACCAAAAACGTTGAGACGCCAAAACACGCGGCGGTGCTCGGTGCTGGCATTATGGGTGGCGGCATCGCCTACCAGTCGGCCTGGAAAGGCGTGCCGGTAGTGATGAAAGACATTAACGAGAAATCCCTGACGCTGGGCATGACCGAAGCGGCCAAGCTGCTGAATAAACAGCTGGAGCGCGGAAAAATTGACGGGCTGAAGCTCGCAGGCGTGATCTCCACCATTCAGCCGGTGCTGGAGTACAGCGGTTTTGACCGTGTGGACGTAGTGGTTGAAGCCGTCGTTGAGAACCCGAAAGTCAAAAAAGCAGTGCTGGCCGAAACGGAAGACAAGGTTCGTCCAGGCACCGTGCTGGCCTCTAACACCTCCACTATTCCGATTGGCGAACTGGCGAGCGTGCTGAAGCGCCCGGAAAACTTCTGCGGCATGCACTTCTTCAACCCGGTACACCGTATGCCGCTGGTCGAAGTGATCCGTGGGGAAAAAACCTCTGACGAAACCATCGCCAAAGTGGTGGCGTGGGCGAGCAAGATGGGCAAAACCCCGATCGTGGTGAACGACTGCCCGGGCTTCTTCGTTAACCGCGTATTATTCCCGTACTTTGCAGGCTTCAGCCAGCTGCTGCGCGACGGAGCGGACTTCCGCAAAATCGACAAGGTGATGGAAAAACAGTTCGGCTGGCCGATGGGCCCGGCGTACCTGTTGGACGTGGTCGGCATTGATACCGCCCATCACGCGCAGGCGGTGATGGCGGCAGGCTTCCCGCAGCGCATGCAGAAAGATTATCGCGACGCCATTGACGCGCTGTTTGACGCCAACCGCTTCGGTCAGAAAAATGGCCTGGGCTTCTGGCGCTATAAAGAAGACAGCAAAGGCAAACCGAAGAAAGAAGAAGATGCTGTGGTCGATGGCCTGCTGGCCGACGTATGCCCACCGAAACGCGACTTCACCGACGATGAGATCATCGCCCGCATGATGATTCCAATGATCAACGAAGTGGTGCGTTGCCTGGAAGAAGGCATCATCGCCAGCCCGGCAGAAGCGGATATGGCGCTGGTGTACGGCCTTGGCTTCCCTCCATTCCACGGCGGCGCTTTCCGCTGGCTGGATACGCTCGGCAGCGCCCGCTATCTCGATATGGTTCAGCAGTACCAGCACCTTGGCCCGCTTTATGAGGTGCCGGAAGGTCTGCGTAACAAAGCGCGCCATAACGAACCCTACTATCCAGCAGTTGAGCCAGCCCGCCCGGTTGGCGAGCTGAAAACGGCTTAAGGAGTCACAATGGAAAAGGTTGTCATTGTTGATGCGATTCGCACCCCGATGGGCCGTTCAAAAGGCGGCGCGTTCCGTAACGTGCGTGCGGAAGACCTCTCCGCGCACCTGATGCGTAGCCTGCTGGCGCGTAACCCGGCGCTGGACCCAACAGCGCTGGACGATATCTACTGGGGCTGCGTTCAGCAGACACTGGAGCAGGGTTTCAACATCGCCCGTAACGCGTCGCTGCTGGCGGAGATCCCGCACTCGGTTCCGGCGGTCACCGTCAACCGTCTGTGTGGTTCGTCCATGCAGGCACTGCACGACGCGGCGCGCATGATCATGACCGGCGATGCACAGGCCTGCCTGGTGGGCGGCGTTGAGCACATGGGCCACGTGCCGATGAGCCACGGGGTCGATTTCCACCCGGGCATGAGCCGTAACGTGGCGAAAGCCGCGGGGATGATGGGCCTGACCGCCGAGATGCTCTCTCGCCTGCATGGCATCAGCCGTGAAATGCAGGATGCCTTTGCCGCACGCTCTCACGCCCGCGCCTGGGCCGCCACGCAATCCGGTGCCTTTAAGAATGAGATCATCCCGACAGGCGGTCACGACGCAGACGGCGTTCTGAAGCAGTTCAGCTACGACGAAGTCATCCGCCCGGAAACTACCGTAGAAGCGCTTTCTACCCTGCGCCCGGCATTTGATCCAGTCACCGGCACGGTAACGGCGGGAACGTCGTCCGCCCTGTCCGACGGTGCTGCCGCGATGCTGGTGATGAGCGAAAGCCGCGCCCGCGAGCTGGGTTTAACGCCTCGCGCTCGCGTGCGTTCGATGGCGGTCGTGGGCTGCGATCCTTCCATCATGGGTTACGGCCCGGTTCCGGCCTCGAAGCTGGCGCTGAAAAAAGCGGGCTTAACCGCCAGCGACATCGATCTGTTCGAGATGAACGAAGCGTTCGCCGCGCAGATCCTGCCGTGCATTAAAGATCTGGGGCTGATGGAGCAGATCGACGAGAAGATTAACCTCAACGGTGGCGCGATCGCCCTCGGTCACCCGCTGGGTTGTTCCGGAGCGCGCATCAGCACCACGCTTATCAACCTGATGGAACGCAAAGATGCCCAGTTTGGTCTGGCAACAATGTGTATCGGATTGGGTCAGGGTATCGCGACGGTATTTGAGAGGGTGTAATAAATTGTTTGAGGGAATGTAAATAAGGAAAAGTATCTCAAAGCCAATGACGTCAGAACAAGGCGGCAAGCGAGCGAATCCCGATGAGCTTACATTAGTAAGTGATTCGGGTGAACGAGCGCAGCCAACGCAGTTATGGCGCCATTGGCGAAGAGAGACAGTTTAGTTGCCGTTCTTCCCGCCTGTCAGGGGCGGGTTTTTTACGTTACTGCAGCAGCGAAATATCCGCCACGCGCAGGAACAGCTCGCGCAGTTTCTCGAGCATAGAGAGACGGTTAATACGCAGTTCTTTATCTTCCACGTTCACCATCACTTTCTCGAAGAAGGCGTCAATAACGTCACGCAGTTCAGCCAGTTCCACCAGCGCTTCCTGGTAGCGACCTTCCGCGAAGTACGGCTCGAGCTTGTCGCGCAGCACCACAACCTGCATCGCCAGGGCAATCTCTTCCGGCTCTTTCAGGGTCGCGGCGTTTACGCGCTCGTTCAGCGTTTCATCGGATTTCGCCAGGATATTGGATACACGCTTGTTGGCCGCAGCCAGGGCTGATGCCGCTTCCAGCGTACGGAAGTGAGAAACCGCCTTCATACGCGCATCAAAATCTGCCGGACGGGTCGGACGACGCGCCAGCACCGCCTGAATAGTGTCAACGGTGTAGCCTTCGTCCTGATACCAGGCACGGAAACGACCGAGCATGAAGTCGATGACGTCATCTACCACTTTCGCGTTGGTCAGCTTGTCGCCGTACAGACGCACCGCTTCTTCGGTCAGGGTCTGCAGATCGAGGTTCAGGTTCTTCTCAACGATGATACGCAGCACGCCCAGCGCGGCACGACGCAGCGCGAACGGGTCTTTGTCGCCTTTCGGATGCTGACCGATGCCGAAGATACCCGCCAGGGTGTCCATCTTATCGGCAATCGCCACGGCGCAGGCCACCGGGTTGGACGGCAGATCGTCACCGGCAAAGCGCGGCTGATACTGTTCGTTCAGGGCGACTGCCACGTCTTCCGCTTCGCCGTCGTGACGCGCGTAGTGCATACCCATGACGCCCTGGGTGTCGGTAAACTCGAACACCATGTTGGTCATCAGGTCACACTTGGACAGCAGGCCAGCGCGAGTCGCGTGGTTGACGTCAGCACCGATTTCACGGGCGATCCAGCCGGACAGCTCCGCGATACGGTCGGTCTTGTCGCGCAGCGTACCCAGCTGCTGCTGGAACAGTACGGTTTGCAGGCGCGGCAGGTTATCTTCCAGACGCTTTTTACGGTCGGTGTTGAAGAAGAACTCCGCATCCGCCAGACGTGGGCGCACCACTTTCTCGTTACCGGAGATAATCTGGATCGGATCTTTCGATTCGATGTTCGCCACGAAGATGAAGTTTGGCAGCAGCTTGCCGTCGTTGGCGTATACCGGGAAGTACTTCTGGTCACCTTTCATGGTGTAGACCAGCGCTTCTGCCGGAACGGCCAGGAATTTCTCTTCGAACTTCGCGGTCAGCACAACAGGCCATTCCACCAGAGAGGTCACTTCTTCCAGCAGGCTTTCGCTCAGGTCGGCGTTACCGCCAATCTGGCGTGCCGCGTCTTCCGCGTCCGCTTTGATTTTGGCTTTACGCTGTTCGTAGTCGGCAATGACTTTACCGCGTTCCAGCAGGATCTGCGGGTACTGGTCGGCATTGTCGATGGTGAACTCCGGCTCACCCATAAAGCGATGGCCGCGGATCACGCGATCGGACGCCACGCCCAGAATGGTGGCAGGGATAACGGTATCGCCCAGCAGCAGGGTCACGGTGTGAACCGGACGCACAAAGTGCACGTCGGACGCGCCCCAGCGCATCAGCTTAGGAATTGGCAGCTTGGCCAGTGAGGTCGCGATCATGTCCGGCAGCAGCGCTTCCGCGCTTTCGCCTTTCACATGGGCACGATACAGCAGCCACTCGCCTTTGTCGGTGGTCAGACGCTCGGCCTGGTCAACGGTGATACCGCAACCACGTGCCCAACCTTCTGCCGCTTTGCTCGGCTTGCCTTCGGCGTCGAACGCCTGAGCAATGGCCGGGCCACGTTTTTCCACTTCACGATCCGGCTGAGAGGCCGCCAGATTTGCCACTTTCAGCGCCAGACGGCGCGGTGCAGCAAACCATTCAATTTTACCGTGTGCCAGGCCAGCGTTATCAAGCTCGGCGGTCACGTTCGCAGCAAAAGATTCAGCCAGGCTGCGCAGGGCTTTTGGTGGCAGCTCTTCGGTGCCGATTTCCACCAGGAAAGTTTTTTCAGACATGGCCGCCTCTTATTTGTTTCGGTTGCACATCGGGAAGCCAAGGGCTTCACGGGACGCATAGTAAGCTTCTGCTACGGCTTTGGTCAGGGTACGAATGCGCAGAATGTAACGCTGACGTTCAGTCACGGAGATGGCTTTGCGGGCGTCCAGCAGGTTGAAGCTGTGGGCGGCCTTCAGAATACGCTCGTAGGCAGGCAGCGGCAGCGGAGTCTCCAGCGCCAGCAGCTGCTGCGCTTCTTTCTCGTACTGCTCGAAGCAGGTGAACAGGAAGTCCACGTCCGCGTATTCGAAGTTATAGGTGGATTGCTCCACTTCGTTCTGATGGAACACGTCGCCGTAGGTGGTTTTACCCAGCGGGCCGTCGCTCCAGACCAGGTCGTAAACGCTGTCTACGCCCTGAATGTACATGGCCAGACGTTCCAGACCGTAGGTGATTTCACCGGTGATCGGCTTACATTCCAGACCACCAACCTGCTGGAAGTAAGTGAACTGGGTCACTTCCATGCCGTTCAGCCACACTTCCCAGCCCAGACCCCAGGCACCCAGCGTTGGGTTTTCCCAGTTATCTTCCACGAAACGAATGTCGTGAATGGTCGGGTCCATACCCAGCTCTTTCAGCGACCCGAGGTACAGTTCCTGAATGTTGTCTGGCGATGGCTTAATCACCACCTGGAACTGATAGTAGTGCTGCAGACGGTTCGGGTTTTCGCCATAACGGCCATCGGTAGGACGACGGGAAGGCTGCACATACGCGGTCGCCATTGGCTCCGGCCCCAACGCGCGTAAGCTGGTCATTGGGTGCGAGGTGCCTGCGCCAACTTCCATGTCCAAAGGTTGAACAATGGTGCAGCCCTGACGAGCCCAGTAATCCTGTAAGGTCAGGATCAGGCCCTGGAAGGTCTTGGTATCAAACTTTTGCATAGTATTTCGTGCTGGATACGTGTGGTTTTAAATGGAAGGGATCAGTATACCCGCTGGCTGCAAGATATACAGTACGAAACGGGGTTGTTTAAGATAAATTGGGGAATAAGGCGCGCAGCCAGAACGCCAGGGCATTGTGGCTGCTGATTATACGAGCAGATTAGCGCATCGAGAGATGTAAAAACTGACCGTCCGCGTCAAAAGAACAGACAAAGCCTTCTTTACGCGCAGTATAGCCTTTTAGCTCATAGCTCCTCTGAAAGCGCTCAAATCCGTTAACCGTAATTTTCTGCACCTCGGAATTATAACGGTGCGCCGCCTGGTCTTTGCAGAGCTGCTCCATATTCAGCGAACGTTCAGGGCTGATTTTCCCCTGCTGTGCTTTTTGTTCAGGCACGTCCTGCGAGGTGCTGCACCCCGCCAGTATGAGGAGCAGAAAGAGTGCCGCCACTCGCTTCATCATCATTTTTATTACCGCCCTGGTCAGTGGCTGTTATTTTTAATATCAACACTTTTATAGATTATGGTGGGTCATTCTGCGAATCTCGCGCTCCTCGTACAAGTTACACGAGTTAAACTCAGAATTTTCCAAGGGAAGACATTACCCTAATCGCAGTCACACTCTATTTACAGGGAATAAGAGGAACTGATGTCGTCAAAAATTAACTGGATAGATAACCTGCGAGGAATAGCCTGTCTGATGGTGGTAATGATCCACACGACGACCTGGTACGTCACGAACGCGCACAGCATCAGCCACGTTAACTGGGATATCGCTAATATACTTAACTCCGCTTCCCGCGTGAGTGTGCCGCTGTTCTTTATGATTTCCGGCTTTCTCTTCTTTGGCGAACGCAGTGCGCAGCCGAGGCATTTTATCCGCATCGCGTCATGCCTGGGTTTCTACAGTGCCATTGCGCTGCTCTATATCACGCTTTTTACCTCAATTAACGCCGAACTATCACTGAAAAACGTGCTGCAAAAACCGATCTTCTATCACCTGTGGTTTTTCTTCGCCATTATCGTTATCTACCTGGTTTCGCCTCTGATACAGGTGAAGAACGTCAGCGGCAAGATGCTCCTGGCGCTGATGGTGGTGATCGGCGTGGTGGCAAACCCCAACACCGTCTCGCAGAAAATTGACGGATTTGAATGGCTACCTGTCAACCTCTATATCAACGGCGATACCTTCTACTACGTGCTTTACGGCATGCTGGGGCGCGCCATTGGCATGATGGATACACAAAAACGGGGTATGAACTGGCTTTGTGCAGCGCTGTTTATCATCGGTGTGGTCGTGATTTCACGCGGTA
This sequence comes from Enterobacter mori, assembly GCF_025244905.1. Classification (NCBI taxonomy): domain Bacteria; kingdom Pseudomonadati; phylum Pseudomonadota; class Gammaproteobacteria; order Enterobacterales; family Enterobacteriaceae; genus Enterobacter; species Enterobacter mori. The sequence goes on from NZ_CP104285.1 coordinate 4,540,605, forward strand.
CACTTTATGAGCTGAAGTGGCGCGGGAATTTTGCCGATACCTGGTATCTGTACTGCGGCCCGATGGTCTTTATCTGCGCCATATCCCTGCTGATACTCGTCAAAAATATGCTGAATGAACGCCCGCTTCCCCTGGTGGGATTTATTTCCCGCCACTCACTGGGGATTTACGGTTTTCACGCGCTGGTGATCCACGCTCTTCGTACGCGTGGGATTGAGCTCAAAAGCTGGCCGCTGCTGGATATTATCTGGATTTTTGCCGCCACGCTGGTCGTGAGCTTATTGCTGTCGATGCTGTTGCAAAAAATAGATACCCGTCGCTTCGTTAGTTAGCGATTCGCTGCCGGGCACGGTGGAACTGGCGCGGGGAGGAAAACCCTGCCGCCAGAGACGCCTGCTCCACCCCACGCCCCTGCAATAACCACTGTTCGGCCACTGCCAGACGCAATTGCTCAAGGTAATCCCGAACGCTTATCCCTAAATGTTCCTGAAAAAGTCGGGTCAGATGGCGTGGGCTGACGTGCGCCTGCGCGGCGATATCCGGTATCTGCCACGCTTTTTGCGGCTCAGCGGTAAGGGCGTCCTGGGCGCGATGGATCGCCGGGTGAAGATGATTGCGGTAGCGTAACCAGGGTGAAAGCTGCGGATCGTCCCCGGAGCGGCGGAACCAGACCACCATTTCACGCGCGACGGCCAGGGCTTTTTCTGGCCCACAAAGTCGGTTAATCATATGCAGCGCCAGATCGATACCCGACGTGATCCCTGCACTGGTCCAGATATTCTCGTCCTGCACGAAGATCCGGTTCTCTTTAATCGTCGCCGTGGGAGCTGCGGCGCGTAAGCGGCTAATGACGTCATGATGCGTGGTGCACTGCCGGTTATTCAACAAGCCCGACTTTGCCGCCAGCAACGCGCCAGAACAGACGCACATCACGGCGATATCCTGCCGTTGTATTTGCGGCTGAAGCCGCATTAGCCAGTGCTGAATCTGCTGCGCCAGAGGGGTTGAGAACTGAACGCAGGAGTCGCTGACTCCCGGCAGCACAAGCAAGCTACCTTCTGGCAGACGTTCCGGCAGCGGCTGAATGCCGCTCATCGTCAGGCCAATCGACGTCTGAACATCAGGCTGTGGGCCAATGTAATGCAGGCGAAACGCGTCGCCCGCCAGCACAAAGGTTTCTGCCGGGCCGGTCATGTCTAATGACAGCACCCCGGGCAGCATAACGAACCAGACGTCGATGCTCATTACAGTGACTCCAGCGTCTCCGCTACCGTTTTAATCTCGGCAAAACGCCCGGCCAGCACAGTCTCGGTGCGATGACGCAGTTCGTCAGCGCTGAGGGTAATTCCCCTGTACGTCATCGGGAACGTCAGCGTGGCCTCGCTCACAAAGGTCACAGCATAGCCCAGATCGGAGGCCACCCGTGCGGTGGTTTCACAACATTGTTCAGTGCGAATACCGCAGATAATCAGTCGGTTGATATCACGCTCGCGTAGCCAGCGGTCAAGCCCGGTGTCCGTGAAGGCATTATGGACGTGTTTCTGGAAAACCACATCTGGCTGATGACGTAAAAAGGCCATCGGTTTGACATAGCCGCTTTCCAGGGTGAAGGGGCCGTCTTCATCTACATGAAAAATATCAACGACTGGAATATTGCGCGACCGGCAGCCTTCAATCAGCCCCAGCATGGCCTGCTGAAAGGCAGGAATATCGCCCTCCTGCCAGTACACGCGATGATGGAATGACTGCTGAGTGTCAATATTGATTAATGCGGTGCGGGACATGATGGAACTCCTCGTCAGTGGGTATGACCTTATCCTGACGAGGAAATGCAGGCACGAACAGACCAAAAAAGGACATCGTCATGCCTCAATCAGACAACCGTTTTTAAGACATTAACGGCAGCAGCTGCTGGTAGATCCTGCGGAACACATCACGCCTTTCCGCGTAGCGCGAATGTCGTGCTGCGTCAGGCAGGTGCGTTTGCTCAAGCGCCAGCTGTGGCAGCAACTGTGCGAGCGGTTTTTCAGGGTTCACGGCTATCTGTGCCAGCCGCGCTGCGCCGAGCGCAGGCCCGACGTCGCCCCCGGTGCGATAATCAAGCTGTAGACCGCTAATATCAGACAGCATCTGCCGCCAGTAACTGCTACGCGCGCCGCCGCCAATGAGCGTAATGCTTGATGGCTTCAGCCCACAATCATGTACGACGTCCATCCCATCCGCCAGCGCATACCCGACGCCCTCCAGTACCGCACGCGCCAGTTCAGCCGGGCCATGTTGATGAGTTAAACCGAAAAACACCCCTTTCGCTTCTGGGTTGTTGTGCGGCGTACGCTCGCCGGAAAGATAGGGCAAAAACCAGACAGCACCGGCATTTTCATCCGCCTGCTGCGCGGCTTCGATAAACGCAGGGACATCCGCCATTCCGGTCAGCTTCGCTGCCCAATCAAGGCATGATGCCGCACTCAGCATCACCGACATCAAATGCCATTTCCCCGGCAAGGCATGACAGAAACTGTGGACTGCGCTTTCAGGATTGCTGCGATAACCGTCGCTGACGGCAAAATAGACGCCGGAGGTTCCCAGCGAGAGCATCGCCTGCCCTGCCTCCACCATCCCGACACCGACAGCGCCCGCCGCGTTGTCGCCGCCGCCAGCCACCACCGGTACGGCAGGCATATTCCAGCGTTCAGCAATGGAGGATTGCAGTGTGCCGGTGACCTCGCTGCCTTCGAAAAGCGCAGGCATATGGTCACGAGTCAGATGGCAGGCATCCAGCATCACCTCGCTCCAGTCGCGTTTCGCCACATCGAGCCACATCGTGCCCGCCGCGTCAGACATATCACTGGCGAAATCACCCGTCATGCGAAAACGCAGATAATCTTTCGGCAGCAGAACTTTCGCTACCTGACGGAAAATCTCAGGTTCATGGCGCTGTACCCACAAGAGTTTTGGTGCGGTGAAACCTGGCATCATCAGGTTGCCGGTGATGTCACGAGAGGTTGGTACGCGTTCTTCAAGAAGCGCGCACTCTTCTGCACAGCGACCGTCGTTCCAGAGGATCGCTGGACGCAACACGCGGTGCTGGCTGTCCAGCAGCGTTGCGCCGTGCATTTGTCCGGCAATTCCCAGCGCTTTTACATCACGGAGACTGTGCTGCATGCCTAAGGCTTTGATTGCGCGATCCGTCGCCTGCCACCACTGCTCCGGGTCCTGTTCAGACCACAGCGGATGCGGACGTGAAACCTGCAGTTTTTCCGTCTGCGTGGCCAACACGTCGCCCTGTTCGCTTAACAGGATGGCTTTCACACCCGATGTGCCAAGATCGATCCCGATATACATTGTGGTGACTCCTTTGACAGAAATGCCCGGTGGCGCTGCGCTTACCGGGCCTGGATGCTGTTATTTATCGAACAGGTAATGATTGACCAGGTTTTCCAGCAACTCCTGGTGTCCGCTCTGATGCTGCGGTGCCAGTTGATGCTGTTCAGCGTACTTCGCGATCTCAGCAAGCGATAACTGGCCTTTCAAAATTTGCTGGCCCAGCTCACTGTTCCAGCCGCTATAACGCTTCGCTACGCGTTTATCCAGCTCACCGTCCTCAATCATTCGGGCGGCGATTTTCAGCGCCAGCGCCATGGTGTCCATCGCGCCAATGTGACCGTAGAACAGATCGTACTTATCGGTGCTTTGACGACGCACTTTGGCGTCAAAGTTCAGACCGCCGGTGGTGAAGCCACCCGCTTTGATAATTTCGTACATCACCAGCGCATTCTCTTCCACGCTATTCGGGAACTGATCGGTGTCCCAGCCGAGCTGCGCATCGCCACGGTTTGCATCCACAGAACCAAAGATGCCCAGCGCAATAGCAGAGGCAATTTCGTGATGGAAAGAGTGGCCCGCAAGCGTAGCGTGGTTAGCTTCGATGTTCACTTTGATCTCTTTTTCCAGACCAAATTGCTTCAGGAAGCCGTACACGGTTGCGACGTCATAATCGTACTGATGCTTGGTTGGCTCTTGCGGCTTAGGTTCAATCAGCAGCGTACCGCGGAAACCAATTTTGTGTTTATGCTCGACAACCATCTGCATAAAGCGACCAATCTGCTCACGCTCCTGACGCAGATCGGTGTTCAGCAGGGTTTCGTACCCTTCGCGGCCGCCCCACAGGACATAGTTCTCGCCGCCTAACTGGTGCGTGGCGTTCATTGCCGTCACCACCTGTGTGGCCGCCCAGCTGAACACTTCGGGATCCGGATTCGTTGCCGCACCCGCGCCATAGCGAGGGTTAGTGAAGCAGTTTGCCGTGCCCCACAGCAGCTTCACGCCGCTCTGCTGCTGTTTTGCCGCCAGCACGTCCACCATCTGTGCGAAGTTGTTCAGATACTCTTTCAGCGACGCACCTTCCGGAGAGACATCCACATCGTGGAAGCAGTAGTACGGCACGTTCAGCTTGTGGAAGAATTCAAACGCGACATCCGCTTTACGCTTCGCCAGTTCGATGGCTTCGCCAGGCTGTTGCCATGGACGGTCAAAAGAACCTACACCAAACATATCGGCACCATTCCAGCAGAACGTATGCCAGTAACAGGCGGCAAAGCGCAGATGATCTTCCATACGCTTACCCAGCACCAGCTCATCCGGGTTGTAGTGACGAAATGCTAAAGGATTGGTCGTTTTCGTGCCTTCGTAACGAACGCGATCGAGTTGGTCGAAATAAGCTTGCATATTGAGCTCCATAATCAGGGTATGCGGCGAGTCGTAGATACAGGAGTAATAGTGAATATACATTCCGGCTTGCTCAATTACGTTATTTCACACTGCTATTGAGAGAATGCACAACTGTGCGCTGGCTCGCAAAATAATGTGCAGACAAACTATTTTTCGGTGTAGATTCCAGAATCAAATGTAATTAATAAGTTACGTATTTTAAAATCCGATCGCGGTCATAAATTCAGAAATAAACCAAATATCATAATGAGAAGATAAAAATCTGTAATTGCCAGCGGGCCTTTCCACGTTAAAAATTTGCTGCGTCTCAGCAGTGAATGTTTCTTTTATCTCAGCGACACATCCCCTACAAAAAGGCCTAATAATTATGAAGATAAAGAACCTGTCCCTTACACTCTGTACTACTCTCCTGCTTGCAAGCTTTGCCGGGCACGCCAAAGAGGTGAAAATCGGCATGGCCATTGACGACCTGCGCCTGGAGCGCTGGCAGAAAGATCGCGATATTTTTGTAAAAAAAGCGGAGTCCCTCGGCGCAAGCGTGTTTGTTCAGTCGGCTAACGGCAACGAAGAAACGCAAATGTCGCAAATTGAGAATATGATCAACCGTGGCGTTGATGTGCTGGTCATTATCCCCTATAACGGCCAGGTATTAAGTAACGTGGTGAAAGAAGCCAAACAAGAAGGCATAAAAGTATTGGCCTATGACCGCATGATTAATAACGCGGACATTGATTATTATATTTCGTTCGACAACGAAAAAGTGGGTGAATTACAAGCCAAAAGCCTGGTTGATAAAGTGCCACAAGGCAATTATTTCCTGATGGGGGGTTCGCCAGTAGATAACAACGCCAAACTGTTCCGCGAAGGGCAAATGAAAGTCCTTAAACCGTACATCGACAACGGGAAAATTAAAGTGGTTGGCGATCAGTGGGCAGATGGCTGGCTCCCTGAAAACGCGCTAAAAATTATGGAAAACGCGCTGACGGCCAACAACAACAAAATTGATGCAGTCGTGGCCTCCAACGATGCCACCGCTGGCGGCGCGATTCAGGCCCTCAGCGCCCAGGGGCTGGCTGGAAAAGTCGCTATCTCCGGACAGGATGCCGATCTCGCCGGGGTGAAACGCATCATTGCTGGCACCCAAACCATGACGGTTTACAAGCCCATCACCGAACTTGCGAATACGGCGGCTGAAATTGCCGTTGAGCTGGGTCAGGGTCAACAACCTAAATCTGACGCGACGTTGAACAACGGACTCAAAGATGTTCCGGCCCGTCTGCTCACCCCGATTGAAGTCAATAAAGAGAATATTGACGCCACTGTCATTAAAGACGGTTTCCACAAAAAGAGTGAACTGTAATCCCGCGCTGCCCCTGCCAGGCAGGGGCGCACCGGTCTGTCCTGTTCTCCCTCAGGTCACGTGGAGCAGTTATGTCTTATTTACTAGAAATGAAGAGCATCACCAAAGCCTTTGGCGCGGTGAAAGCGGTCGATAACGTAAGCCTGCGGCTAAACCCTGGCGAAGTGGTCTCGCTATGCGGTGAAAACGGTTCAGGCAAGTCGACGCTAATGAAAGTGCTGTGCGGGATCTATCCATATGGCAGTTATGAGGGTGAAATCGTCTTTGCCGGTGAGGTCATTCAGGCCACACACATTCGCGATACGGAACGTAAAGGTATCGCCATTATTCATCAGGAACTGGCCCTGGTGAAGCACCTCACCGTGCTGGAAAATATCTTCCTGGGTGCCGAAATCTCACGTCACGGTGTGCTGGATTACGACACCATGACGCTGCGCTGTGAAAAGCTGCTGGCGCAGGTGAGCCTCAGCATTTCACCGGATACCCGCGTGGGGGATCTTGGTCTGGGACAGCAGCAGTTGGTCGAAATCGCCAAGGCCCTGAACAAGCAGGTAAGACTGCTGATCCTCGATGAGCCAACGGCCTCGCTCACCGAACAGGAAACCGCTGTTCTGCTCAATATCATCCGCGATCTGCAAAACCACGGTATCGCCTGCATTTATATTTCGCACAAACTTAATGAGGTGAAAGCCATTTCGGACACCATCTGCGTGATCCGCGACGGGCAACACATCGGCACGCGTGAAGCGGAGGGCATGAGTGAAGATGACATCATTACCATGATGGTAGGGCGCGAACTCACTGCGCTCTATCCGAACGAACCCCACGCCGTGGGAGATGAAATCCTGCGCGTGGAAAATCTTACCGCCTGGCATCCTGTGAATCGCCACATCAAGCGAGTTAACAACGTCTCCTTTTCCCTTCACCGCGGTGAAATTCTCGGCATTGCTGGCCTGGTAGGTGCCGGGCGTACCGAAGCCGTTCAGTGTCTGTTTGGCGTGTGGCCTGGACGCTGGGAAGGTCGCGTTTATATCGATGGTCAGCCGGTGAAAATCGACAACTGCCAGCAGGCGATTGCCCATGGCATTGCCATGGTGCCAGAAGATCGCAAAAAAGACGGTATCGTGCCTGTGATGGCGGTCGGAAAAAATATCACCCTCGCGGCGCTTAACCAGTTCTCCGGCGCTCTAACGAGCCTGGACGACGCTGCCGAGCAGCAGTGCATTCTTCAGTCACTCGCCAGGCTCAAGGTGAAAACCTCCTCCCCGGAACTGGCCATTGGACGCCTCAGCGGGGGGAACCAGCAAAAGGCGATTCTGGCGCGCTGCCTGCTACTTAACCCTCGAATTTTAATTCTGGATGAACCGACCCGCGGGATTGATATCGGCGCGAAGTATGAAATCTACAAGCTGATTAATCAGCTTGTGCAGCAAGGTATTGCCGTCATTGTCATCTCGTCTGAATTACCTGAAGTGCTCGGCCTGAGCGACCGCGTGTTGGTTATGCACGAGGGAAAACTGAAAGCCAATCTGATTAACCAGAACCTGACGCAGGAGCAGGTGATGGAAGCCGCCCTAAGGAGCGAACGTCATGTCGAAAAGCAATCCGTCTGATATCAAAGTCGCTGTGCCGACACCCGGCGCGTTCGCGGGGCTGAAAGCGCTAAACCTGCAGGTCTTCGTGATGATCGCGGCGATTATCGCCATCATGCTGTTCTTTACCTGGATGACCGATGGCTCATATTTGAGTGCCCGTAATATCTCTAACCTGCTGCGCCAGACTGCCATCACCGGCATTCTGGCCGTAGGGATGGTGTTTGTCATTATCTCAGCGGAGATTGACCTGTCGGTCGGGTCGATGATGGGCCTGCTCGGCGGCGTGGCAGCGATATTTGATGTCTGGCTCGGCTGGCCGCTGCCGCTAACCATTGTCGTGACGCTGGCGCTGGGTCTGGTACTGGGGGCGTGGAACGGGTGGTGGGTTGCCTACCGTAAGGTGCCATCATTTATCGTCACCCTGGCGGGGATGCTCGCCTTCCGAGGGATTTTGATTGGCATCACCAACGGCACGACCGTCTCTCCCACCAGCGCGTCTATGTCGCAGATTGGGCAGAGCTACCTCTCTGATGGCATCGGTTTTACGATCGGCGTGGTGGGTATGATGGCCTTCATCGCATGGCAGTGGCGTGGCCGTATGCGCCGTCAGGCGCTGGGGCTGGCTTCTCCGGCATCGACCTCCGTGGTCGGTCGTCAGGCGCTCACCGCCGTGATTGTGCTGGGTGCCATCTGGTTGCTGAACGATTACCGCGGTGTCCCGACGCCCGTTCTGCTGCTGGCGCTCTTGCTGCTGGGCGGCATGTTTATGGCCACGCGCACCGCCTTTGGTCGTCGTATTTATGCCATTGGCGGTAATCTCGAGGCGGCACGTCTGTCAGGTATCAACGTCGAACGCACCAAACTCGCCGTCTTTGCCATCAACGGCCTGATGGTGGCGATTGCAGGGCTGATCCTCAGCTCACGTCTGGGAGCCGGTTCACCGTCGGCAGGAAATATTGCCGAGTTGGATGCCATCGCAGCGTGTGTCATCGGCGGAACCAGTCTCGCAGGCGGTGTCGGCAGCGTGGCAGGCGCGGTGATGGGCGCATTTATTATGGCTTCGCTGGATAACGGGATGAGTATGATGGACGTCCCAACGTTTTGGCAGTATATCGTCAAGGGAGCGATTCTTTTGCTGGCAGTCTGGATGGACTCTGCAACCAAGCGACGTGCCTGAGAACAATATTGTTACTTATTTGGGAAAGTGAGCCATGTTTGAAAAGCGTCACCGCATTACGTTGTTATTCAATGCCAACAAAGCCTACGACCGTCAGGTGGTTGAAGGGGTTGGTGAATATTTGCAGGCGTCGCAATCCGAGTGGGATATTTTCATTGAAGAAGATTTCCGCACCCGTCTGGAGAACATCAAAGACTGGCTGGGCGATGGTGTTATCGCTGACTATGACGATCCCGTCATTGAGCAATTGCTAACAGACGTCGACGTGCCCATTGTGGGTGTCGGCGGCTCGTATCATTCGCCCGATCACTATCCACCGGTCCACTACATCGCAACCGATAACCATGCGCTGGTCGAGGCCGCCTTTCTCCATTTAAAAGAGAAAGGCGTGCATCGCTTTGCCTTTTACGGGTTGCCCACTTCGAGCGGCAAACGGTGGGCGGTAGAGCGCGAGCATGCATTCTGCCAGCTGGTCGCAAAGGAGAAATATCGTGGCGTGGTGTATCAGGGGCTGGAAACTGCGCCGGAAAACTGGCAGCACGCGCAAAACCGCCTGGCGGACTGGCTGCAAACGCTGCCGCCCCAGACCGGGATTATTGCGGTAACAGATGCTCGTGCGCGCCACGTTTTGCAGGTCTGTGAACATTTGCATATTCCGGTGCCTGAAAAGCTGTGCGTCATTGGCATCGATAACGAAGAGTTAACCCGCTATTTGTCTCGCGTGGCGCTCTCTTCGGTCGCGCAGGGAACACGTCAAATGGGGTATCAGGCCGCGAAGCTCCTGCACCGCCTGCTGGACAACGAAGCCTTGCCGCTTCAGCGCCTGCTGGTTCCGCCTGTGCGTGTCGTCGAACGCCGCTCAACCGATTATCGTTCCTTAAGCGACCCGGCCGTCATTCAGGCCATGCACTACATTCGCAACCACGCCTGCAAAGGTATCAAGGTCGATCAGGTGCTGGATTCGGTCGGCATTTCTCGCTCAAACCTGGAAAAACGCTTTAAAGAGGAAGTGGGTGAAACCATTCACGCGGTTATTCATGCGGAAAAACTGGAGAAAGCGCGCAGCCTGCTGATCTCTACGTCGCTTTCCATCAATGAAATTTCACAAATGTGCGGCTACCCGTCGCTGCAGTATTTTTATTCGGTGTTCAGAAAGGAGTATGACACTACGCCGAAAGAGTACCGGGAACGCTATAGCGAAGTGCTGATATAAAAAGAAAATCGCCTTCCAATGGAAGGCGATTTTTGAGGATTACATATGTGCGGCAATTAAGCGCTGGTTGTCCTGGTACATCGCAAACAGATAGTTGTTATAGCGCTGCCCCTGGGTGGAATAACCTTTCAGCTTGTGGATCATCGTACTCGCCGTCACTTCCTGATCCGCTTTACGCAGCTGGGCGCGAGACTTACGGAACGAAGAGTAGGCCGGATGCGTGTTCAGATTCACGACATAGGCATTCACGGAATCTTTAACCGATTCAAACTGCGAGTAGCCTTTCACTTTACCGGGTGCATTGTTACAACGCCCTTTCACACATTTCATGCCGAAAAGATTGTTGTTATTACGTGCCAGCTTCGAGGTACCCCAACCGCTTTCAGCAGCGGCCATCGTTGCCACCATACTGCCCGGAATAATGTCTACACGTTCCAGAAGTGAATTCCACGGCACACGACGCGTGTTGCCATTCCATTTCACCTTGTAGCGTTTTGAAATCTCTTTCAGGCGCGTACGCTCAGACGGCGACCAGCGGCTATCGTACTGTTTTGAGATCAGCCAGTTACGATCCGCAGTAATTGCGGCATTTTGACTCGTGATGTAAGGCATTACCGTCCGGAGAAACGCTTTTTTCCTTGGTGTTCCGGAAGGGTATTTTCGCAAATCAGGAAGTGAACTACTCTTTGCACTATTGCGAGAATACTCTTGTTTACTGCTAACCTTACTACTTGTCGTCTTTATTACGTGGGCTTTCTTACTCGTTGTATCCGTGTGCGTCTTCGCAAGCACCTCACCCGAAAATGCCGTGGTGAGTAACATGAGTATCGCGGCCCCATATCGTCGAATGGGAGTCGATATCATTAGGTCTCCTGGTCGGATGTAATCATCCCAACACCTTATTTTTTTCACAAATTTGAGAGCGGAATCTCAAATCATATCAAAAATAGTCTTCCAGAGCACGTATAGAAATAGTCCAAATCCGAAACTATGTCACCTGAAACATGCTCACTAAAGCATCAATTCTGAAAAAATGTGTGCGATATCGCAGATAACTGCCTAATTTTGCGCGGGATCACTCATCCCTTCGCATCCTCCTGGCAGAACCCGCCGGAGGAGGAGTTTTTCCTCCTTACCCGGTGGCACACTGGTCAAAAAAGCCGCGACAGGAAAATGGAATGAAACGCACCGCATTGGCTCTCCTGATGTTACCCGCACTGGCGCATGCAGACTGGTCATCGCCGGAATTTAGCGCATTTCGCGCGGAAGGAACCGGAGTCTTCACCAGCCAGGCAAAGCTCGCGAAGGGTACCCGTCCTTTAACAGTGAGTTTTGACAACACGTGCTGGCAGCCAACGGGCTCCATAAAACTCAACGAGATGCTGTCGCTCAAACACTGCGAGGGCACACCGCCCCAGTGGCGGCTTTTCCGTGACGGTGATTATCAGATGCGTGTCGATACCCGCTCAGGGACGCCAACCCTGATGCTGACCATTCAGAGTACAGCGGAGAAACCTGTCGCGAACGTCGTCCGTCAGTGTCCAACATGGGATGGCAAACCTTTGACGCTGGAGGTAAGCAGTACCTTCCCGGAAGGCGCAGTGGTACGTGATTTCTACAGCAAACAGACGGCGACGGTGCAGAACGGCAAAATCACCCTACAGCCTGCCGCTAACAGCAACGGCCTGCTGTTGCTTGAGCGTGCCGAAACCGACCAGCCCGCGCCCTTCAGCTGGCAAAACGCCACCGTCTATTTCGTGCTGACCGACCGCTTTGTAAATGGCGACCCGAGTAACGACAACAGCTATGGCCGTCATAAAGACGGTATGCAGGAGATCGGCACCTTCCACGGTGGCGATCTCAAGGGGCTTACCGGCAAGCTTGATTATTTACAGCAACTGGGCGTCAACGCGCTGTGGGTAAGCTCCCCGCTGGAGCAAATCCACGGCTGGGTGGGCGGCGGAACCAAAGGCGATTTCCCTCACTACGCCTATCACGGTTACTACACGCAGGACTGGACGAAGCTCGATGCCAACATGGGCACCGAAGATGACCTGCGCCAGCTTGTTGACGAAGCGCACAAGCGCGGTATTCGTATTCTGTTTGATATCGTCATGAACCACGTCGGCTACGCGACCCTTGCGGACATGCAGGAGTACCAGTTTGGCGCGCTGTATCTGCAGGGTGATGAGTTGAAAAAAACGCTGGGTGAACGCTGGACGAACTGGAAGCCCGGCGCAGGCCAAAGCTGGCACAGCTTTAACGACTACATCAACTTCAGTGACAAAGCCGCATGGGAAAAATGGTGGGGCAAGAAATGGATCCGCACCGATATTGGTGATTACGACAACCCAGGCTTCGACGATTTAACCATGTCGCTGGCCTTCCTGCCGGATCTGAAAACGGAATCGAGGCCCCCGTCAGGCTTGCCGAACTTTTATCAACACAAGCCCGACACCGGCGCGAAAGCGATGACGAATTTCACGCCCCGGGATTACCTGACCCACTGGCTCAGCCAGTGGGTTCGTGACTACGGTATCGACGGCTTCCGGGTTGATACCGCAAAGCACGTTGAACTCGACGCGTGGCAGCAGCTGAAAGATCAGGCAGGCCAGGCACTGGCAGCGTGGAAAGCGGCTAACCCAGACAAAAAACTCGACAATGGGCCCTTCTGGATGACCGGTGAAGCCTGGGGCCACGGCGTGATGCAGAGCGATTATTACCGCCACGGTTTTGACGCGATGATCAACTTTGACTACCAGGAGCAGGCGGCGAAAGCGGTGGACTGTCTGGCTGATATCGATATGACGTGGCAGCAGATGGCGGAGAAACTGCAAAGCTTCAATGTGCTGAGCTATCTATCTTCACACGATACGCGACTGTTCCGCGAAGGAGGCCAGCGCGCGGCCGAGCTGCTCCTGCTGGCACCGGGCAGCGTGCAGATTTACTACGGCGATGAATCTGAACGTCCGTTCGGCCCGACAGGCTCCGACCCGCTTCAGGGCACCCGCTCGGACATGAACTGGCAGGATGTGACGGGCAAACAGGCCTTAACCGTCGCTCACTGGCAAACTCTGGGTCAGTTCCGCGCCCGTCACCCGGCGATTGGTGAAGGCAAGCAAACCACGCTGTCACTGAAGGAAGGCTACGGCTTTATGCGCGAGCACAAGGGCGATAAGGTGATGGTGGTGTGGGCAGGTAATTAATAAACGTTCTCCCCGCCTTACCCCTCACCCTAACCCTCTCCCCTGAGGGGAGAGGGAACCGCACGTAGCCGTCTTTCCCCCCTCGCCCCTTTGGGGAGAGGGCCGGGGTGAGGGGAAACAAACCAGAATAATTCACTACACAAATCCAACTCCGCCATACAAAACAACAAATCCGACCACATCACCTGATTTGCACCAGTACGGTGCTAGCGTTATGGTTACCCCCTTTCATAATAAGCCCGACAGATCACCTGCTATGACGTTTTCACTTTTCGGCGACAAATTTACCCGCCATTCAGGCATTACCCGCCTGATGGAGGACCTCAACGACGGGCTGCGCACACCGGGCGCCATCATGCTCGGCGGCGGAAACCCGGCTCAAATTCCGGAGATGAATACCTATTTCCAGACGCTGCTCGCTCAGATGCTGGAAAGCGGCAAAGCAACCGATGCACTTTGCAACTATGACGGCCCTCAGGGTAAAACCGAGCTGCTGAAACTCCTCGCCGATATGCTGCGTGAAGAGCTGGGTTGGGATATTGAGCCACAGAATATTGCACTGACAAACGGCAGCCAGAGCGCGTTTTTCTACTTGTTTAACCTGTTCGCAGGACGTCGCGCCGACGGCACGACCAAAAAAGTGCTGTTCCCGCTGGCACCGGAGTACATCGGCTATGCCGATTCCGGCCTCGAAGAAGACCTGTTTGTCTCCGCGCGCCCGAACATCGAACTGCTGCCGGAAGGCCAGTTCAAATATCACGTCGATTTTGAACACCTGCATATTGGTGAAGAGACGGGCATGATCTGCGTATCCCGTCCTACCAACCCAACGGGCAACGTGATTACCGATGACGAGCTAATGAAACTGGACGCGCTGGCCAATCAGCACGGCATTCCGTTGGTGATCGATAACGCCTACGGCGTGCCGTTCCCGGGGATTATCTTCAGTGAAGCTCGCCCGCTGTGGAACCCGAACATTGTTCTGTGCATGAGCCTGTCTAAACTGGGCCTGCCGGGCAGCCGCTGCGGCATCATCATTGCCAATGAAAAAATCATCACCGCCATTACCAACATGAACGGCATTATTAGCCTTTCACCCGGCGGCATCGGCCCGGCGATGATGTGCGAAATGATAAAGCGCAACGACCTGCTGCGCCTGTCGAATGAAGTGATTAAGCCGTTCTATTACCAGCGCGTTCAGGAGACGATTGCGATACTTCGTCGCTATTTACCGGAAGAACGCTGCCTGATCCACAAACCAGAAGGGGCGATTTTCCTCTGGCTGTGGTTTAAGGATCTGCCGATTACGACGGAACTTCTCTACCAGCGCCTGAAAAAGCGTGGTGTGCTGATGGTGCCTGGCGATTACTTCTTCCCGGGGCTGGATAAACCGTGGCCGCACACGCACCAGTGCATGCGCATGAACTATGTGCCTGATCCAGAAAAAATCGAAGCGGGTGTGAAAATTCTCGCGGAAGAGATTGAGAACGCCTGGCGCGAAAACGGTCAGTAAGTTCTTACGCCAGATGATGCAGCCGTTCGGCGCGTAATCTGGCGGGATCGACACAGCTTAACGCGTGGGTCGGGCAAGCCTCAACGCAGGCAGGTCCGCCCTCGCGATGCGTGCATAAATCACATTTCAGCGCCTGCGCACGATCCCCCACCCGCTGTACCTGCATCGCCCCAAACGGACACGCCATCATACAGCTTTTGCACCCGATGCATCGCGCCTGCTCAACGAGCCAGGCTCCGGCTGAACGTTGGATTGCACCGGTTGGGCACACATTTGCACAGGGTGCATCCTCGCACTGATGACACCCGACCGCGGTGGTATAAGAATCCCCTTTCACCACCCGAATGCGGGGCATGAAATCATTTGCGGTGACGAATTCCTGATGCGAAACCGCGCAGGCCACTTCGCAGGTGCGGCAACCAATGCATTTTTCCGAATCCGCCATGATAAATCGGTTCATCTGTTACGCCTCGCGCACGTTAAAACCCAGCTCTTTTGAGATAGCCTCTGCCGTTTCGCGCAGCGGCTTGAGCAGGTTCTTCTCACCCACCTGCTTCATGCGCGACGTCGACAGCGAAATGGAGATCGCATACGGCACGCGCCCGTGGATATCAAAGACCGGCACGGCAATGCAGGAAACCCCCAGCTCGTTCTCTTCTTTATCCATCGCCATGCTGCGATCGCGAATTTCCGCCAGCTCATCATACATCGCACTCAGCTCGGTAATGGTGTTGCGGGTCAAAGGTTGGATCTGTTCCTGATGGCTTTCCCAGTAGCTCGCCACGTAATCCTGATGACCAAACGCCATGTAGATTTTGCCCATTGCGGAGCAGTAGAGCGGCATATGCTGGCCGATATAGGCACGCGTGCGCAGCATACCGGTTGTCGGTTCGAGCTTATAAATCAGGATCGCGTGGTCGTCTTCCCGGCTGGAGAAGTTCACCGTTTCGCCGGTGGCAATATTCAGCGTCTCAAGGTGCGGAGCGGCCACGTGAATAATATTCAGCGACGACAGGGCCTTTTGCCCGACGGCGATAAATTTGGTGGTCAGGCGATAGCTGCCCGCTGCAGGTGCCGGGGTTACGTAACCGCACGACTGTAGCCCCTGCAGCAAGCGGTGCACGGTGCTCTTATTCAGCCCCGCGAGTTCAGATAAGTGCGCAAGCGGACACCCGTTCGGATAGTTGCTGAGGATCTCAATCAGCATCAGGCCGCGAAACAAGCTCTGGCTGCCTGCTGGCCTCTCTTTTTCTTGCGTCATTTCGCTCTCTTTCGTGCTCATCAAATGGCTCCTTTTTGTCGCGCCCTGATGGTAGCGCAAAGTGTGGTTCAGTTCACGATCTCAACAGAAAAAACACAACCGTTTGATTTTAATCGATTTTGAAAATCATGAATGTCGTTGATCTGGCAAAATTTGATCGCTATATTTGAAATCAGATTTCGCATAGTGAAATTTAGCGATATAAAAGCACTCGCACTTGCCCCGACAAAGAACAGGAGAACAGGGATGAAAGTGACCTTTGAAGAGTTAAAAGCGGCGTTCAATCGGGTTCTGCTCGATCGCGGCGTGAACGCGGAAACCGCAGACGCCTGCGCCGAGATGTTTGCCCGCACCACGGAATCCGGCGTTTATTCGCACGGCGTTAACCGTTTTCCGCGTTTCATTCAGCAACTTGATGCAGGCGATATCATTCCCGACGCTCAGCCAAAACGGGTGACAACACTGGGTGCCATCGAACAGTGGGATGCTCAGCGCTCCATCGGCAACCTGACGGCGAAAAAGATGATGGATCGCGCCACCGAGTTGGCGTCCGACCACGGTATTGGTCTGGTGGCATTGCGTAACGCGAACCACTGGATGCGCGGCGGCAGCTACGGCTGGCAGGCGGCGGAGAAGGGCTATATCGGCATTTGCTGGACTAACTCTATTGCCGTCATGCCCGCATGGGGATCAAAAGAATGCTGCATCGGCACCAACCCGCTGATCGTGGCTATACCCTCTAACCCGATCACCATGGTCGATATGTCGATGTCGATGTTCTCCTACGGCATGCTGGAGGTGAATCGCCTGGCCGGTCGCGAGCTGCCGGTCGATGGCGGCTTTGACGATGAGGGTAATCTCACCAGAGAACCCGGCGTGATTGAGAAAAACCGCCGTATTCTGCCGATGGGCTACTGGAAAGGGTCTGGCTTATCTGTCGTGCTCGATATGATCGCCACCCTGCTCTCCAACGGATCCTCCGTCGCGGAGGTGACTCAGGACAACAGCGACGAGTATGGCGTGTCGCAGATCTTCATCGCTATCGAAGTGGATCGTCTGATCGACGGCCCAACCCGCGATGCCAAGCTGCAGCGCATTATGGACTTCATCACCACCGCGCAGCGGTCAGATGAAAACGTTGCCGTCCGCCTTCCGGGCCATGAATTCACGCGCCTGCTGGAAGAGAACCGCCGCGACGGCATCACCATCGACGACAGCGTGTGGGCGAAAATCCAGTCTCTGTAAGGAGTGGACCATGATATTCGGACATATTTCCCAGCCCAATCCGTGTCGTCTGCCGCGGGCGATTGAAAAAGCGCTTCATTTTTTGCGCACCACGGATTTCACCACCCTGCCGCCAGGCGTGGTGGAAATTGAAGGTCGCACTATTTTTGCCCAGGTTCTCGACCTGACGACAAAGGAGCCGCACGAGAACCGCCCGGAAGTGCACCGCCGCTATCTGGATATTCAGTTTTTAGCATGGGGTGAAGAAAAAATCGGTATTGCCATTGATACCGGTAATAACGAAATAAGCGAATCATTACTGGAACAGCGGGATATTATTTTTTATCACGACAGCGCAAATGAATCGTTTATCGAAATGATACCCGGCAGCTATGCCATATTTTTCCCGCAGGATGTGCATCGTCCTGCCTGTATTAAGAACAAGGAAGCCGTGATTCGTAAAATTGTGGTGAAAGTGGCAATCAGTGAATTAGATTAATTTTCTGATAAATACAGGAACGCGAAATGACCAACACCGGTTTTATTATTGGTGCGTACCCCTGCGCACCCTCGTTTCACCAGAAAGGGGAACAAGAAGAACAAATCTTCTGGCGGGAACTTTCCGACACACCGCATATCCGCGGGCTGGAACAGCCGTGCCTTGAAAATCTCCATCCATTTGGTGATGAATGGCTGTTCCGTCATACGCCGGGCGACTGGCAAATCGTCGTCACAGCAGTCATGGAAACCATGCGCCGCCGGGGCGCCAACGGCGCGTTTGGCCTGGCCTCAGCCGAGGACGAACAGCGTAAAGCCTGCATCGATTTCTACCGTCATCTGCGCCAGAAAATTACTGCCGTGAACGCCCGTTTTCCCGGCAAAGTGATAGCCCTGGAGATGCAGGCGGCCCCGCAGGCGGGTAATGCTTCCGTCGAACAGGCTACCGAGGCGTTTTCACGCTCGATCCGGGAAATCGCGAGCTGGAGCTGGGACTGCGATCTGGTGCTGGAACACTGCGATGCCATGACCGGCCCGGCACCGCGCAAGGGCTTCCTGCCCCTGGAGCAGGTGCTGGAGGTGGTGAAAGACACCGATATCAGCGTCTGCATCAACTGGGCGCGCTCGGCTATCGAAGGCCGTAATACGACGCTCCCGCTAGAACATGTTCAGGCCGCACTCAGTGCCGGAAAGATGGGTGCACTGATGTTTTCGGGCACGACTCCCCGCGGAGAATACGGTGAATGGCAGGATCTGCACGCGCCGTTTTCTTCATTCTGCGCCGACAGTTTGATGTCCACTGAACACGCAAAATCACTCTTTACTGCGGCGAGCGCCGCAACGTTGAAATTCTCCGGTATTAAATTACTGGAAATAAATGCTAATGCTGACGTCAGCCATCGCATCGCTATTTTGCGCGACGGCATTAGCGAAATGAATAAAGCAACGCAATAACAATAAAAAATATCCCTATTCCGGTTACATTGACTGAGACAGTAAATATGAACACTTACTCGAATACTCTACAAGCGGACATTCCGCGCCAGCGCTGGCTAAGAATCATTCCTCCTATTCTTATCGCCTGCATCATTTCGTATATGGATCGCGTAAACATCGCCTTTGCCATGCCCGGCGGTATGGATGAAGAACTGGGTATTACCGCCACTATGGCGGGCCTGGCAGGTGGGATCTTCTTTATCGGCTATCTGTTCCTGCAGGTTCCCGGCGGCAAGATTGCCGTGCACGGCAGCGGCAAGAAGTTTATCGGCTGGTCGCTGGTCGCCTGGGCAGTGATCTCTGTGCTCACGGGCCTGGTGACGAATCAGTATCAGCTGCTGGTGCTGCGCTTCTTACTCGGTGTGGCGGAAGGTGGGATGCTGCCCGTGGTGCTCACCATGATCAGCAACTGGTTCCCGGATGCCGAACGCGGCCGCGCCAATGCCATTGTGATTATGTTTGTCCCCATCGCCGGGATCATCACCGCCCCGCTTTCGGGCTGGATCATCACCGCGCTCGACTGGCGCTGGCTGTTCATCATTGAAGGTCTGATGTCCGTCGTTGTGCTGGTGCTGTGGGCGTTCACCGTTTACGACCGACCGCAGGAAGCACGCTGGATTTCAGAGGCTGAGAAAAACTATCTGGTGCAAACGCTGGCGGCTGAACAGCAGGCCATCGCCGGTAAAGAGGTGAAAAACGCGTCTCTCGGCGCAGTGCTTTCCGACAAAACCATGTGGCAGCTGATCGCCCTGAACTTCTTCTACCAGACCGGGATTTACGGTTACACGCTCTGGCTGCCGACCATCCTGAAGGAGTTGACGCACACCAGCATCGGTCAGGTGGGCATGCTCGCCATCCTGCCTTACATCGGGGCCATTGCGGGGATGTTCCTGTTCTCAACGCTTTCTGACCGTACCGGCAAGCGCAAGCTGTTTGTCTCCCTGCCGTTGATTGGCTTTGCGCTCTGCATGTTCCTCTCCGTGGCGCTGAAAGAGAGTACCTGGCTGGCGTATGCCGCACTGGTGGGCTGCGGGTTCTTCCTGCAATCCGCAGCGGGCGTGTTCTGGACCATCCCGGCGCGTCTGTTTAGCGCAGAGATGGCAGGCGGCGCGCGCGGCGTGATCAACGCCCTGGGCAACCTCGGCGGGTTCTGCGGCCCGTATGCGGTTGGGGTGCTGATTACCCTGTACAGCAAAGACGCGGGCGTTTATTGCCTGGCGGTGTCTCTGGCGCTGGCGTCGCTGCTGGCCCTGCTGTTACCGGCAAAATGCGATGCCGGTGCAGAGCCTAATCCCACGGTGAATCCGCACAAGCGTGCGGCCTGATGCCCTCACCCCAGCCCTCTCCCACGGGGAGAGGGAGAAAACCGAACCGTAGGCCGGGTAAGCGAAGCGCCACCCGGCGAATAAGTGAGATGAAGATGAGCGAAAAAGAGCCCTTCTGGCTGGGTATCGATTGTGGCGGTACTTATCTGAAAGCCGGTTTATACAACAGCCAGGGCAAGGAAATCTGCATCGAGCGCCGCTCTGTTGCCACGCTTAGTCCACGCGCAGGCTACGCGGAGCGGGATATGCACCCGCTCTGGCAGCACTGTTACACTACCGTCGCCACGCTGCTCAAACATTCTGGCATCGACCCAGAGCAGATCAAAGGCGTCGGCATTTCTGCTCAGGGCAAAGGTCTGTTCCTGCTTGATAAACAGGATCGCCCCCTGGGCAACGCCATGCTCTCCTCTGACCGCCGGGCGCTGGAGATCGTGCAGCGCTGGCAGCAGGACGGCATTCCCGGGAAGCTCTATCCGCATACGCGCCAGACGCTGTGGACAGGGCACCCGGCCTCACTCCTGCGCTGGGTGAAAGAGAACGAGCCGCAGCGGTATCAGCAAATCGGCTGCGTGATGATGGCGCACGACTATCTACGCTGGTGTCTGACCGGCGTGAAGGGCTGCGAGGAGAGCAACATCTCCGAGTCCAACCTCTACAACATGAATACCGGGCAGTACGATCCCCAGCTCACGCGCTGGCTCGGTATCAGCGAAATTGACGGCGCCCTGCCGCCGATTGTCGGTTCAGCAGAAATTTGCGGGGAAATCACCCCTCAGGCAGCCGCACTTACCGGTCTCGCGGCGGGCACGCCCGTCGTTGGTGGACTGTTTGATGTGGTTTCCACCGCGATCTGCGCCGGGCTGCACGACGAACACACGCTGAATGCCGTCATGGGGACCTGGGCCGTCACCAGCGGGATTGCCAATGCGCTTCGCGATAACGAGCCATTCCCCTATGTGTATGGCCGTTACGTCCACCCGCAGCAGTACATCGTTCACGAAGCCAGCCCGACTTCATCCGGCAATCTTGAGTGGCTTACTGCCCAATGGGGCGATATGTCATTCGATGAAATCAACCATGCCGTCGCCAGCCTGCCGAAAGCGGAAAGCGATCTGTTCTTCCTGCCGTTCCTCTATGGCAGCAACGCCGGGATGGAGATGACCAGTGGCTTCTACGGCATGCAGGCGCTGCATACCCGCGCGCATCTCCTGCAGGCCGTTTACGAGGGCGTGGTGTTCAGCCACATGACCCACCTCAACCGCATGCTTGAACGCTTTACCCAGGTGCAGTCGCTGCGCGTCACGGGCGGCCCGACCCATTCTGACGTGTGGATGCAAATGCTCGCCGACGTCAGCGGCCTGGCGATTGAGCTGCCGCAGGTGGAAGAGACTGGCTGCTCCGGCGCGGCGCTGGCGGCGCTGGTAGGCACCGGCGTCTACCCCGATTTCCACGCAGCGCAGCGCACCCTCAAACACGATATCCGGGTGATTGAACCCGACATGCGCGCCCATGCGGCCTACCAGCGCAAATATCACCGTTACCAGTTACTGATTTCAGCACTTCAGGACTATCACGCCCGTATTAAGGAGTACGACCTATGAGCCGACCATTACTGCAGCTGGCGCTCGACCATACCTCACTTCAGGCTGCGCAGCGCGACGTCGCGACGCTTTCAGATCACGTCGATATCGTCGAAGCGGGCACCATTTTGTGCCTGACCGAAGGGCTGAGCGCCGTGCGCGCCCTGCGCGAACAGTGCCCGGACAAGATCATCGTGGCGGACTGGAAAGTGGCCGATGCCGGAGAAACGCTGGCTGAGCAGGCGTTTGGCGCGGGCGCTAACTGGATGACCATCATCTGCGCCGCACCGCTGGCAACCGTTGAGCGAGGCCACGAGGTCGCACTGCGCTGCGGCGGTGAAATCCAGATGGAGCTGTTTGGCAACTGGACGCTGGACGACGCGCGCGCGTGGCATCGCGTCGGCGTGAAGCAGGCTATCTACCACCGCGGGCGCGACGCGCAGGCAAGCGGTCAGCAGTGGGGCGAAGCCGATCTCGCGAAAATGAGGGCGCTCTCCGATATCGGTTTACAGCTTTCGATTACCGGCGGTATCACCCCTGCCGACCTGCCGCTATTTAAGCAGATCAACGTAAAAGCCTTTATTGCCGGGCGCGCGCTGGCAGGCGCCGCTAATCCGCCGCAGGTGGCACAGGCATTCCATTCGCAAATCCGCGACATCTGGGGAGCGTAACCATGCGTCAACATCCGTTAGGCATATACGAAAAAGCGCTGTCGAAAGATCTCTCCTGGCCGGAACGCCTGGTGCTGGCGAAAAGCTGTGGGTTCGATTTTGTTGAGATGTCCGTCGACGAGACCGACGAGCGTTTGTCACGCCTCGAGTGGAGCACCACGCAGCGCGCTTCGCTGGTTGAAGCGATGCTGGAAACCGGGGTGGCGATTCCATCCATGTGCTTGTCTGCCCACCGCCGTTTCCCGTTTGGCAGCCGCGATGAAACCGTGCGCCAACGCGCCCGCGAGATCATGACCAAAGCCATCAGGCTGGCGCGTGACTTAGGCATTCGCACCATTCAGCTTGCGGGTTATGACGTTTACTACGAGGAGCATGATGAAGGCACGCAGCAGCGCTTTGCCGAAGGGCTGGCGTGGGCCGTCGAGCAGGCCGCCGCCGCGCAGGTGATGCTGGCGGTGGAGATCATGGACACCGCGTTTATGAACTCCATCAGCAAGTGGAAAAAGTGGGACGACATGCTCGCCTCGCCGTGGTTCAGCGTTTACCCGGATGTCGGCAACCTGAGCGCGTGGGGCAACGACGTCACCGCCGAGCTGACGCTGGGCATTGACCGCATCGCCGCTATCCACCTGAAAGACACCCAACCCGTCACCGCACAAAGTCCCGGACAGTTCCGAGACGTGCCGTTTGGTGAGGGCTGCGTCGATTTCGTTGGCGTGTTTAACACGCTGAATAAGCTGAACTATCGCGGCGCGTTTCTGATTGAAATGTGGACTGAAAAAGCAAAAGAGCCGGTGCTGGAAATCATCCAGGCACGCCGCTGGATTGAAGCCCGTATGCAGGAAGGAGGTATGACATGTTAGAACAACTCAAAGCCGAGGTGCTGGCGGCTAACCTGGCGCTGCCCGCCCACCAGCTGGTGACCTTCACCTGGGGCAACGTCAGCGCGGTTGACCGCAAAAGCGGCCTGATGGTGATCAAGCCCTCCGGCGTGGAGTACGACGTGATGGCGGTGGAGGATATGGTGGTGGTGAATATTGCTACCGGCGAAGTGGTCGAGGGAAGTAAAAAACCCTCCTCCGACACGCCAACTCACCTTGCGCTCTATCGTCGATACCCGGAGATTGGCGGCATCGTGCATACCCACTCCCGCCACGCTACCATCTGGTCGCAGGCGGGCCAGGATTTACCGGCGTGGGGCACAACGCACGCAGACTATTTCTACGGGGCGATCCCCTGTACGCGACGGATGACCACGGCTGAAATCGCGGGCGAGTACGAATACCAGACGGGTGAAGTGATCATTAACACCTTCGAAGAGCGCGACTTAAGCCCGATGCAGATCCCGGCAGTATTGGTGCACTCCCACGGTCCGTTCGCCTGGGGTAAAGACGCTGCCGATGCGGTCCACAATGCCGTGGTACTGGAAGAGTGCGCCTATATGGGCCTGTTCTCACGCCAGCTTGCGCCGCAGTTGCCGGTTATGCAGCAGGAGCTGCTCGACAAGCATTATCTGCGCAAGCACGGTGCGAATGCCTATTACGGCCAGTGATCAGCCGGAATTAATATGCTCTTTACAGTACCGCCGTTTCCAGACGGCAGGGGTTAATCCCGTATGTTTTGAAAATATCTGCCGAAAATAGCCCACGTCATTAAAGCCGCAGCGGGTTGCCACTTCGGTGAGGGAGGCAGAGCCATCCAGCAACAGCTTTTCCGCTGCCCTGACGCGCTGGCGATGTATCGCCTCCGTCAGGGTTAAATTGAAAGTCCGGCGAAATACGCGCCCGAGGTAATCGGCATTGCAGTGCAATGCTGTTGCCAGCTGCGACGTAGAAAGCGGTAAATGAAACTGCGTGCGAATAAGCTGCTTTGCCTTCCATGCCATTGCCGCTCCGGCTTCGTCAGGCTTATCTTCATGTCCTGATGAGAGAGAAACTTGCTGTAATATCAGCAGTAGAATCATTTCCAACGCCACGCTGCGCTGTAATTTTTCCTGCTCGCTGAGAAATTGCCGGAAAAGCGCGATCACATACTGTGCATCCCTTACGCAGCAATGTTGTTCTATTGCCAGATTTGGCTGCAACGGCGGTTGATGTTCAACTTCAAAATGCAGCCAGTAAAATTTAAGATCTGCCGGAAAGTCTTCCACCCCAACATGCCGCCGATTCGGCCAGAGCAGTAGACTTTCTCCTGCCTTTACCTCAAAGACGCTGTTTTCTTCCTGGATCGTTAATGTCCCTTTTTCTACAAAAATAATCTCCCACGACCTTAATTTACGAGCAGGGTGTCGTCCCACTCCCCGGGAAATAAATAGCCCACCATTTTGCACCTTAATCGGAAGCGCTATGGATAATTCAAGCATAGATATTCACCATTGAGCTTTAATCAGTGTAATTATTGCGGTTATTCATTGATTATTAATAATTATTGCTTTCACTGCCCGATCGAAATCACAAATTTACCATCAGGTCGGAATCGCCACCTTTTTATACTTTTCCCTTCCCTTGTTGGCCTTTCTGTTCAGTGCAGAATGAATATGTACCTTGCACAAATACGATAATAAATTTGATTACCGAGGAGTTACCTGATGACTTCCACACCGATAACAAACTCTGACGTTGCACAACGGGCGATAGATGACCGTTTGTCCGTTCGCGAAAAAATAGGCTACGGCCTGGGCGACGCGGGCGGCACGGTGATTACCTGCCTGATCATGAATTTTCTGACCTTTTTCTATACTGATATTTTTGGTCTGACGCCTGCGCTCGTTGGCACGCTCTTTATTGCCTTGCGCGTATTTGACGCCATTTCCGATCCGGTAATGGGCATTATTGCCGACCGCACGCAAAGCCGCTGGGGACGTTTTCGTCCGTGGCAGCTGTGGGTCGCCTTCCCGATCGGGATTATCGGCGTACTGACCTTCACCGTTCCGGAAGCCAGCATGGGGGTGAAAATCGCCTGGGCGTTCGGTACCTATCTGCTGCTGTCCGTTGGCTATACCGCCATTAACGTTCCCTACTGCGCGCTGATCAACACCATGACCACCCGACATAACGAGGTTATCTCCTGTCAGTCCTGGCGTTTTGTACTCTGCGGCGTCGCGGGCTTTCTGGTTTCTGTGGGTCTACCATGGCTGGTCGCGGAGCTGGGCCAGGGCGATGCTGCAAAAGGTTATCAACTTGGCGTCGGCGTGCTTTGCGCTGTCGCCGTGGTGATGTTTCTCTGCTGTTTCTTCTGGGTGCGCGAGCGTGTCCCGCTGGCGCTGATGGGTAAATTCACGCTGCGCGAACATCTGGCTGGCCTGCGTAAGAACGATCAATTGCTGCTGATGCTGGTGATGTCATTTCTGCTGATCAACGTATTCAATATTCGTGGCGGCGGATACATGTACTTCATCACCTATGTGTTGCAAGGCAGCACTGCTTATACGTCGCTGTTTTTCACCATGGTGACGTTTGCGGCCATCCTGGGTGCCGTCATTGTCAGCCC
This sequence comes from Enterobacter mori, assembly GCF_025244905.1. Taxonomy (NCBI): domain Bacteria; kingdom Pseudomonadati; phylum Pseudomonadota; class Gammaproteobacteria; order Enterobacterales; family Enterobacteriaceae; genus Enterobacter; species Enterobacter mori. Next base: position 4,566,441 of record NZ_CP104285.1, read on the forward strand.
GCTGACGCGTCGTATTGATACCGTGAAACTCTACTACTACACCAACCTGGTGCTTGCAGCACTGGCTGTTGGAATGTGGTTCTTACCAGGCGGTCCGGCTCATCAGACGTTCTGGCTGATCGTGATCCTGAGCAATGGTGTCATTCTCGGCTTTACCCTGCCGCTGCACTTCTCGCTGATGGCGTTTGCCGACGACTACGGCGAGTGGAAAACCGGGGTGCGTTCGTCGGGCATGAACTTCGCCTTCAACCTGTTTTTCATCAAACTCGCGTGGGCGTCCAGCGCCGGGATCATCAGCCTGGTGTTTATCGCCGTCGCCTACCAGCCAGGTGCGGGCAATCAGACGCCAGCTTCACTGCAGGGCATCACCGCCATGGAGACGCTGCTGCCAGCCCTTTTCCATCTGCTGCTGGCCGTCTCTATCCGCTGGTGCAGACTCAACAATCCTATGATGTCGCGCATTGCAACCGACCTGCGCCAGCGTCACATACCCTCCTGAGGAGAACACGATGTCCATTATGGAAGCCGACCTGCATAAACTGAAAATTAACGACCCGTTTCTCGGGCAGTATCAACGGCTGGTACGTGAGGTGGTGATCCCTTACCAGTGGGATGCACTAAACGATCGCGTGCAGGGCGCCGACCCCAGCCACGCCATCACCAACTTCCGCATTGCGGCGGGCCTGGAGCAAGGAAGTTTCTACGGCATGGTGTTTCAGGACAGCGACGTCGCAAAATGGCTCGAAGCCGTGGCGTGGTCGCTGTGCCAGAAACCGGATGCTGAACTGGAAAAAACCGCCGACGAGGTGATTGCGCTGGTCGCGGCGGCGCAATGTGACGATGGCTATCTCAACACGTACTTTACGGTAAAAGCGCCCAACGAGCGCTGGACGAATCTGGCTGAATGCCACGAGCTATACTGCGCCGGACATATGATTGAAGCTGGCGTGGCGTATTTTCAGGGAACAGGGAAACGCCATCTTCTGGATGTTGTCTGCAGACTAGCGGACCATATTGACAGCGTGTTTGGCCCCGGCGAAAACCAGCTACACGGTTATCCGGGCCACCCGGAAATCGAGCTGGCGCTGATGAGGCTTTACGACATCACGCAGGAGCCCCGCTATCTCACTCTGGTGAAATATTTCATCGAACAACGCGGGGTGCAGCCTCACTTTTATGATATCGAATACGAGAAACGCGACAGAACATCATACTGGAACACCTATGGCCCTGCCTGGATGGTCAAGGACAAAGCCTACAGCCAGGCGCATCAGCCGCTTTCTGAGCAACAAACGGCCATCGGCCACGCGGTACGTTTTGTCTACCTGATGGCGGGCATGGCGCATCTGGCGCGCCTGAGTCATGACGAGGGTAAACGGCAGGACTGTCTGCGGCTGTGGAAAAATATGGCGCAGCGCCAGCTGTACATTACCGGTGGAATCGGCTCGCAAAGCAGCGGCGAGGCGTTCAGCAGCGATTACGATCTGCCCAACGATACGGTGTATGCCGAAAGCTGTGCCTCCATCGGTCTGATGATGTTTGCCCGCAGGATGCTGGAGATGGAGGCCGACGGCCACTACGCCGACGTGATGGAGCGCGCGTTATACAACACGGTACTGGGCGGAATGGCGCTGGACGGTAAGCATTTCTTTTATGTGAATCCACTGGAAGTGCACCCGAAAACGCTGGCATTCAACCATATCTACGATCACGTGAAACCCGTCCGCCAGCGCTGGTTTGGCTGCGCCTGTTGCCCGCCGAATATCGCTCGCGTGCTGACCTCGTTGGGGCACTATATTTATACCGTCCGTCAGGATGCGCTTTTTATTAACCTTTACGTGGGCAACGATGTCGCCATACCCGTTGACGACGAAACCCTGGCGCTGCGAATTAGCGGCAACTATCCGTGGCATGAACAGGTAAAAATCGACATTACCTCGCCTGTTCCCGTCACGCATACGCTAGCCCTGCGGCTGCCGGACTGGTGTGCCGCGCCTGACGTTACATTAAATGGAGAAGCGGTAACAGGCGAGATCTCCCGTGGATACCTTTATCTAACCCGCAGCTGGCAGGAGGGTGACGTCATTACACTAACGTTACCTATGCCGGTTCGCCGAGTGTATGGCAACCCACAGGTCCGCCAGCAGGCAGGGAAAGTCGCACTGCAGCGCGGCCCGCTAGTCTACTGTCTGGAAGAGGCCGATAACGGTGCCAATCTTCATCACCTTTCTCTGCCTGAAAACAGCGAGTTCAGGGTCTTTGAAGGGAAAGGGATTTTCGCGCACAAGATGCTGATACAGGCAGAGGGGATTGGGTTTCACGTGAAGGACACGGATGCGCTGTGGCAGTACGATCGCTCGCCGGTACAACGTCAGCCCCAGACGCTGACCTTTATTCCCTGGTTTAGCTGGGCTAACCGGGGAGAAGGGGAAATGCGGATATGGGTGGATGAAGCATAAACAAGAATAATGACACCTTTATTAATATATAATATTTTTATCGAGCTCGGTGATGCCGAGCTCACTGATTAGCATCGATTGAAAGACAATGTGATCTAACCCTCGGTATTGTTTTTTTGCGGTCGTTCAACTCAGACATACCATTGTCTGGCATGCATTTTAGTGTTATTCCATACAGACACACAGCTAAAAATAAGGATATCCCATGGAATTCACTGAAAGATTAAATGCCTTATCAAATAAAATAAAACAACAACTTGATGTAATTAATACTGAAGAAGCAACAAAAACTGCATTTGTAATGCCATTCATTCATAACGTTCTGGGTTATGATGTTTTTGACCCTTCAGAAGTGACACCTGAATTTGTCTGTGATGTTGGTACAAAAAAAGGTGAGAAAATCGATTATGCTATAATGAAAAACAATGATGTACAGATACTTATTGAATGTAAGAAAATTGGCGAGCCATTAAATATAAATCATGCCTCGCAGTTATTCAGGTATTTTCATGTAACAAATGCCAGAATCTCAATCCTCACCAATGGACAAAATTATAAATTCTATACCGACCTGGATGCTCCTAATAAAATGGATGAAAAACCATTTTTGGAAGTAGACCTTCTTGATATTGACGAGAATATAATACCTGAGTTAAAAAAATTAACTAAGTCTTCGTTTGATTTGGAATCAATTATCAATGCTGCTGGTGAATTAAAATATGTCAGCCAAATCAAAAAAATACTGCATTCTCAGCTAAATAACCCTGAAGATGACTTTGTGAAATTTTTTGCATCCCGAGTTTATGATGGGATTCTGACCCAAAAAGTTAGAGAGTCTTTTTTAAATTTGACTAAAAAAGCTGCAGGCCAGTATATAAATGATCAGGTAAATGAGCGCCTCAAGTCAGCCATTACGGGCATAACCCCAGCGATCATCGAAATCCCAAATGAGTCATCACATATTGAGGAAGACGAACATAAAGACGAAAGCGATGTGGTAACAACGCTAGAGGAGCTCGAGGGATATCATATTGTTAAAGCAATCACCAGAGCGGTACTGGAGGCACCCCGTATAACTCACAGAGATACCAAAAGCTACTTTGGTATTCTTGTAGATGACAACAACCGCAAACCCCTTTGCCGATTACATTTTAATCGCACGCAAAAATACATCGGTCTTTTCGATATAGAAAAAAACGAAACGCGTCATCCCATAGCGACGGTAGATGATATCTATTCCTTTGCTGATATCCTGAAAGCAACCGCAGCTCTCTATAATTAATCTTTAACCAGGCAGCACGCGACGTGCTGCCTCAGCCAGAAATGCGCTTCGATTACCGAACTGAGGATGCTCGCTGACATAGGAATCAATCTTTACCAGCAAACGTCGAGGCATCGTAATGTTGATACGCTCGGCCCTGCCGTCGAACTGTTTCATATTAATATCCACCAACAGCCATTGCCCGCCGGTGAAATCCTCAGGACGACTTTCCAGATGCGCTTCCACATTACCCGGAAGAGGCAGTGCATCATCCAATTCAAACAGCGCTTCGAAGTGCGATGTGAGCGCATCACGTGCATCCTGAAAAGCGTCGTCCAGGGAATCACCTGCAAAAAAGCAGCCTGGAACGTCAGGGAAAAAGCCGCTGGCGCTACCGTCGGAGTCAGAATGAATGTAAGCCGGATAAAACATAACTACTCCTGATATCAGTGTTTAATTCCCGCCTGCCGCCAGATCTGGGCGAGAGTGCCCGGTTTAATATCCTTCTTAGGATGTGGGACTGTAACCAGCCCTTTCTGTTCGGGATGGCGAAACTGGTGATGGCTTCCTTTAGTTCTGACACATTTCCAGCCATGGCTGATCAGAACAGTAATGACATCCGCACTTTTCACATCCCAATCCTTCCATGATTATACACATGATACACACCATCGCTATCGGATTGAATCACATTAGCGCATAAGGAACATCAGTGCAGCCGTGCTTTGGCGGAACAGGAAGAAGCATCGAGAAATGAAAAAGGAATACGTTGTATTACCGATAAAAATGCAGGCACGATCGCAGGCCGGGTAAGGCGAAGCCGCCACCCGGCTTTACCGCATCAGAAACGCCAGGTCAGGCCGGTCATCAGCGCGAAGCTGTCGTCGCGGTCAATCATCGGACTGTTCTTCACGTCGTCAGGCAACACGGTATAGACCGCGCTGGCATTCAGATACAGTTTCTGCGTCAGCTGATATTTTGCCGCCAGGCCAACGTACGGTGTCCAGGTGTCGCCCGCGGTGTATTCATCCAGACCTGAGCGGCGAGACTCGCTGCCGGACACGCCGTAGTAGTAGTCGTTATAGCTTTCATCGCTGTAGAAAATGCCCACAGAAGGCGTCAGCGTCAGGCGTTCCATGCGGATTGGGCGGAAGTAAGAAATTTCACCCACCACGCCGCCGCTTTCATCCATCGCGTCACCGGAAACGGCAAATTTCAGGGAACCCCATTTTTCATGGCGGTAGTACGCGCCGCCGAGGAATGCCGAAGCTTTACGCTCATCAAGGTGCTTCATCTGATGATCGTCATTGTCATCCGGGTCGAAATGCAGCGGCATCCAGGATGCGGTCAGGCTGAATTCATTCTTGCTGTCTTTCCACAGGATCCATCCTCCCGTGGTCTGACGCACATAGAAGTTATCGCCTTCGTAGCTAATTAACGGTACAGCGGTGGTATTTTCGTTATACCCTTTGTAAGGCGACTCGTTAAATACCGCCCCCGCCCCGAGTGAAAAGTCGCCAGCCATTACCGATGATGTCGAAAATAATGCGGCAGCGATGAGTAAATTATATTTAACAGTCATTCTATGCAATCCATTTAAACGCCGAACAAGCAAGGCGCATAATAATGGTTACAAATTTGCCAAAGCAACGCTGCCGTTTATATAATATTATATATAAAACCATATAGATGGGCGTGCATGATGAATAGCTTACAATTGAAACCACGTGAATTAAAAATTATTTCCGTCATCGCCGCCACCCACAGTATTGGCGATGCCGCCGCCCTGCTAGGGATGGCGCAGGCCAATGTAAGCAAATATTTGTCCGATTTTGAAACCCGCGTTGGGCTCAAAGTGTTTGAACGTACGACACGCCAACTGGCGCTGACGCAATTCGGTGAGGCGTTGCTGCCTTATGTGAATGCCACACTGGATAAAAATAGCCAACTAATTAATTTTATTGCCGATTATAAGCATGAAAAACGCGGCAAAGTGACGATTTACGCCCCGACAGGTATCGTGACCTATCTGGCGCGTCATGTGATCCATAAGATAGAAGAGATTGGTGATATTCGCCTGTCGTTAAAAACCTATAACCTCGATCGGAACGAGTTTTCCGACGGTGTGACGTTTCCAGACGATTGCGACATTCTCATTACTTACGCCCAGCCAAAAGATGAAAACCTGGTCGCCAGCGTGCTGACAAAATATTCCGTCACCGCATTTGCCAGCAAGGAATATTTAACTAAACATCCGATTAAAGGGCCGGAAGACTTAATAAATCATTCGTGTATATTAATAGACTCAATGTTAGTAGATGATGCCAATATCTGGCGCTTCCGGGTACACGACAGTGAAGAGGTTCACGACTATAAAGTGACCGGAAATTATATTTGTGATAATACGCAGACGGCGCTTGAACTGGCTCGAAATAATCTTGGCATTGTCTTCGCACCAAAAGAAAGTCTAAAAAAAGAACTGACTCATGGCATGCTGGTCCCCTGTTTTCCACATCAGGAAGAGTGGTGGCTGGATCTGACTGCAATATTCCGCAAGCGCGAATATCAACCCTGGCGCGTGCAATATGTTCTGGATGGTGTACTGAACTGCCTGCGCCAGCAAATCACTCAGGCCGTCCAGGGACGGCCTGATTTAGGCAATTAAAAGAGCCCCAACGGTTTATCGGAATAACTGACCAGCAGGCATTTTGTCTGCTGGTAATGTTCCAGCATCATTTTGTGGGTTTCTCGCCCAATACCTGACTGCTTGTAACCGCCAAATGCCGCATGCGCCGGATAGGCGTGATAGCAGTTCGTCCATACGCGCCCGGCCTGAATGCCGCGCCCCATTTTATAAGCCAGATTTCCGTTGCGGCTCCAGACCCCCGCCCCCAGGCCATACGGCGTATCGTTAGCAATCTCCAGCGCCTCCTCCATGGTTTTGAAGGTCGTTACTGCCAAAACCGGTCCGAAAATTTCCTCCTGGAAGACGCGCATGTTGTTTTGACCGGACAGGATTGTCGGTTCAAGGTAGTAACCCTCCTGCAGATCCCCGCCCAGCACCTTACGGCGGCCACCGGTCAGGATCTCTGCGCCCTCTTTTTTACCTATATCAATGTAATTAAGGATGGTTTCCAACTGCCCATGGGACACCTGCGCGCCCATCTGCGTAACGTTATCAAGCGGGTTACCGCTACGAATCGACTCCACGCGACGGATTGCCCGCTCCATAAAGCGCTCATAAATGGACTCCTGCACCAGCGCACGGCTTGGACAGGTGCATACTTCCCCCTGATTGAAGGCAAACAGCGCAAACCCTTCCAGCGCTTTATCAAAGAACGCATCCTCTTCATCCATAACGTCAGCGAAGAAGATGTTCGGTGATTTTCCGCCCAGCTCCAGCGTCACCGGGATGATGTTCTGGGTCGCGTACTGCATGATTTGCTGGCCCACTTCCGTCGACCCGGTAAACGCAACCTTAGCGATGCGTTTTGAGGTGGCGAGATATTCCCCAATCTCGCCCCCGGCGCCGTTGACGACGTTAATGACGCCTGGCGGCAGCAGGTCTCCAATCACCTCCATCAACAGCAGCACCGACAACGGGGTTAAACGCGCCGGTTTGAGCACGATACAGTTCCCGGCCGCCAGCGCGGGCGCCATTTTCCAGCTCGCCATCAGCAGCGGAAAGTTCCACGGGATAATTTGTCCCACCACACCCAGCGGCTCGTGGAAATGATACGCCACGGTGTCTTTATCAACTTCACTTATTCCCCCCTCCTGAGCACGAATGCAGGAGGCAAAATAACGGAAATGGTCAATCGCCAGCGGCACATCTGCCGCCATGGTTTCACGGATTGGTTTGCCGTTGTCCCAGGTTTCCGCCGTCGCTAACAGCTCCAGATTCTGCTCCATCCGGTCAGCGATTTTGAACAACATCGCGGCTCTGTCCTGAACGGAAGTCTGTCCCCATTTATCTTTGGCTTTGTGCGCAGCATCCAGCGCCAGGTCTATATCGCGCTTGCCGGAGCTGGCTATCTCACACAGCGGCTGGCCAGTGACGGGCGTGAGGTTGGAATAGTATTCACCGTCGACGGGAGCCACCCAGTCGCCGCCAATAAAGTTGTCATAACGGGGCTTCAGCTTGAGGGGAAAACCATACTCGCCAGGCTGGATACGTGATGAGGGAGGATTGTTTGTCATGACCGTCTCCTTGCTGTTGGTGTACAACAAGGGTAGCTCCCACTGGCGATTTTCTCGCCAACCGGTGACGGGTTTACGAGGCGTATCACGGATTACCGTACTTTACGTTTCGTTTCTGCCGCTGAGCCATACTTAACAGCTCAAGGGCTCATGAGGAACGATGCGATGCAGTTATTTATCGGCTTTGACGTGGGGGGAACCCACATCAAACACGGCGTGATTGATGAAAACGGCAAGGAACTCACGTCCGATGAGTACGATACCCCTGAGGATGCAATCACATTCAAAGAGAAATGGAAAAGCGTTGTAGAAGAGTACCGGAAGGAAAATGACATTGTCGGCATCGGCGTCAGTTTTCCTGGCCATATTAACCACCATACCGGCGAAGCGGCAAAAGCGGGGGCGCTTGACTACCTTGATGGTGAAAACCTGTGCGAGCTGTTTAGCGGACTGACCGATCTTCCCGTTACCGTGGAAAATGACGCCAATTGTGCGGCACTGGGCGAACGCTGGCAGGGCGCAGGTAAAGACTACGAACATTTCGTCTGCATCACCCTCGGTACGGGCATTGGCGGGGGAATTGTGATGGAAGGCGATCTCTATCGCGGGTCGCATTACCGTGCTGGTGAATTTGGCGTGCTGCCCGTTGGGGACAAGGGCGAACCGATGCATGAGGTGGCCTCTGCCAGTGGTCTGATGAAAGCCTGCAGCCGTGCGCTGGCGCTGTCGGAAGACGAAATGCCCTACGGGGAAGAGCTGTTTAAACGTATGGAAAGTGACGTGCATCTGCGCGAAGCCATTGAAGCCTGGGCGCATTTTCTGTCGCGCGGCGTTTACAGCGTGATCTCGATGTTCGATCCCCAGGCAGTGCTGATAGGTGGCGGGATAAGCGAGCAGGAGAAAATTTATCTCCTGCTCGATAAATACCTACAGCGATTCGAGGAGTGGGAGGCCCTCAAGGTGCCTATTCTGCCCTGTGAACTGGGTAACCAGGCAGGACGACTGGGCGCGGTATGGCTGGCGAAGCAGAAACTCGCTCGTCATGCGTAACGCTTAAGGGAACAGCTGCGCGTCGCGAAGCAGATGGTCATTACCCCGGCGACGCGTAAACCCAATACGGTTGAAATATTCGAGGATCTGAATCGCCAGCTTGCGGCCCACGTTCAGCTGGTCACGGAAATCTGCCGCACAGGTTGATCCGCGAGCCTGATCCAACTCGCGGATCAGATTCGCGAACGCCACGATCCGATCGTTACGGTAATAACGATCTTTGACGATCGCCACAATCAGCCCCTGCTGTGCGGCATGACGCAATACCTGCCGCATCACCTGCTCGTCGGTATGGGTTTCACGCGCGAGATCGCGGACCCACCAGGGTTCATCGCCAAACAGCGGTGCCGTTTTTTGCCAGACCGCCTCTTGCTCAGCGGTAAAACCAGCCTTGTGATCCGGCAAATGCAGCCAGCCGTGATGGCTTTTAATCACCCCGCTTTCCCGCATGTTTTCAATAAGCAGCAGCACCAGCGCATCATCTTCCATCGGCAATGCCATGCGTCGCAGACGTTCACGCCCCGGACCGGGTTCATCCTGATGCTGTTCATGGTAGATAGCGAGCGTACTCAGTATCTTGCGCTGCCAGTGCGCGGCAACCGGCGCGTTCAGCATGTTGTTACCGGCCTGAATAAAGCCAGGCTCCTGGGTTAACTGGCGCAACCCTTCAGCGCTCAGCTGGCGCGCCCAGGCAAAATCAGCGAGATTCACCGCACCACGCTCGAGATGGACCCGCAGTGCGGCCTTGTCATCGCTGGCCTGCGTCAGTGCCACCAGACACTGCAGGTACTCTGGCTTACGCTTGCCACGTCGTGGCGGATTGAGCGTCACCACGCGCGCCCCGGCCAACGTCTCCCGCGCCGCGATATCGCGCAGCACCAGGCGGTCGTTATCCGCAAGCCAGAGCGGCGCATCGAACACCAGCTCGGCGAGATCGTTTTCCAGCAATGATACGCGTCCGGTGATATGACTGGCCGCATGGTGTATATGCAGCGGCTGCCATTGGGTCAGCGGCGCATGGGTCTGAAGAGAAACAATGACCCGTCCGGAAGGCTCAGGCGGGGCGTCAGCCAGCAGCCAGTCGCCACGGTTGATGGCATCTTTTTCAGCATCCCCGGCGATGTTCAGCGCAATACGCTGCCCGGCATGGGCATGCTCAGTGGGTTGATTTTGCGCATGTAACCCACGCACGCGCATTGGTTTATTCACTCCCGTCAGCCAGAGCGTATCACCTACATTTACTTCACCACTCAGCGCGGTGCCGGTCACCACCAGTCCCGCACCTTTTACGGTAAAGGCCCGGTCAATGGCCAGACGAAAGCGGTGATGGCTGGCGTGTCCGCGTGACGTAAGCTGCAGTAAACGATCGCGAAGTTCGTCAATACCGCGCCCTTCTGTCGCCACGGTGACAAACAGCGGTGCATCAGCAAAACCGTATTGACGCAGGGTTGCCTGTACTTCATCGCGCACCTCATTCAGGCGCGCCTCATCCACGCGATCGGCTTTCGTGAGTGCGACGGTTAACTGCGGGTTGCCCGTCAGCTGCAGGATCGCAAGATGTTCACGCGTTTGCGCCATCACGCCGTCATCGCAGGCGACCACCAGCAGGGCATGGTCAATCCCCCCCACCCCTGCGAGCATGTTGGAGAGAAATTTTTCATGTCCCGGTACATCAATGAAGCCCAGCACGCGGCCATCGGGCTGCGGCCAGTAGGCATAACCCAGATCGATGGTCATGCCGCGCTTTTTCTCTTCCGGCAGGCGATCGGCGTTAATGCCGGTAATGGCCTGCAACAGCGTCGTTTTTCCATGGTCGACATGACCGGCGGTGGCAATAATCATTTCAACAGCATCTCCAGAAATCGCGCTTCATCTTCAAGACAGCGTAAATCCAGCCACATTCGGCCATCGTAAATACGGCCAATCACGGGCGTCGGCAGCGCACGCCAGCGCGCCGACAGCGCCTCAAGGTGGCTACCGCGTCCATCACGCGGCGTGAAGGTCAGCGCTTCGCTCGGCAGCCTGTCTACCGGCAGCGATCCACTGCCTATCTGCGACTGGCAGGGCTCAATGCGCACGGCAAAATCGGGATAATGCGGCGCAACCTGCGGCAACAGTAATTCAGCCTGCGCGCGAATCGAGGCGGCGTCACGGCCCAGCAGGCGCAGCGTAGGCAGGCGCTCGGCCAGCTTCTCCGGATGCAGGTAGAGCCGCAGAGTCGCTTCCAGCGCGGCAAGCGTCATTTTATCGGCGCGTAAAGCGCGCTTCAGCGGATGTTGCTGCAGCTGGGCTATCAGCTCGCGCTTGCCGACGATAATCCCCGCCTGCGGCCCGCCCAGCAGTTTGTCGCCGGAGAAGCTCACCAGGCTCACGCCAGCGGCAATCATCTCCTGCGGCATGGGTTCTTTTGGCAGACCGTACTGGCTTAAATCCACCAGCGAACCGCTGCCGAGATCGGCAATCACCGGCACATTCAGCTCGCGACCCATCGCCGCCAGTTCCGCTTCATCAACGGTTTTGGTAAAGCCTTCTATATGGTAATTGCTGGTGTGGACCTTCATCAGCAGCGCGGTATTTTCATTCACCGCCGCGCGGTAGTCTTTAGCATGCGTGCAGTTAGTTGTGCCGACTTCATGCAGCGTACAGCCCGCCTGACGCATCACGTCCGGAATACGAAACGCTCCGCCAATCTCCACCAGCTCGCCGCGGGAAACCACCGCCTCTTTGCCGCTGGCGGTCGCCGCCAGCATCAGCAGTACCGCTGCCGCGTTGTTATTTACAATGCAGGCATCTTCCGCGCCGGTCAGCTGGCATAGCAGCTCCGCCAGTGCCCGGTCGCGGTGTCCGCGCCCTGCGCCGTCCAGATCGTACTCCAGCGTCACCGGCGAGCGCATAGCCTGCACGACCGCAGCGACCGCCTCTTCAGCCTGTTGCGCGCGCCCCAGGTTGGTATGCAGCACGGTCCCCGTCAGATTGATGACCGGCCGTAACGCGCTTTGCGTTTTCTCTGCCAGCCTTCTCTGCGCTTCCTCTCCCCACTGCTCACACCAGGCGGGCAGCGCATTTTCAGCCTGAATATGGCGTCGGGCTTCGTCCTGAAGCTGGCGTAGCATGTCGACCGTCGCGGTATGGCCGAATTGACCCAGAGCGGTTTGAATGCACGGTTCGCGAAGCAGACGATCGGTGGCAGGAATTTGGCTGTAGAGGGAATGATGAGTAGTCATAATGCGCCCGGCGAGTAAATATCTTCCCCCCTCCCGACGGGAGAGGGAGTTAACATGTGACGGGATTGTACCGCCTCCTGGCGGGAAGTGTTATATCCCGCATCAAGCCTTTGGCGGTTCGGTACGGGCAAAGCTCTCGCGCTGACAAAGCGTTTCGGTGAGCTTCACCAGCAACGGACGGTTGACGCACCATCCCGGGGAAACGTGGCGGAAGTTGAGATAACCAATGGCACAAACGATGGCAATGGTTGCCAGATCCACACTATCGATCTGAATTTTCCCTTCCCGGAGGAGCTGCTCGCACCTGTCCAGGCTGCGGTTGATTTTTTCACGCTGGCGCAGCAGTTCCGTTTCCGACTGCTGTGCAGCTGGCCGTGCCTGCTCGCGCACGGAGGTTAATGCCGCATCCATGATGCCATCTGCCAGCGCTTCGATTTGCTTCATGGCCAGCGCCGCTTTTGGATCGGCCGGTAGCATGGCTGGCGCAACGCCGAGTTGTTCGACGTATTCCGCAATAATCGGCGAATCAAACCAGCATTCCCCCTCATCGGTCACCAGTGCAGGGACTTTGCCCAACGGGTTGTACTGCGCTACGCCATTGTCGGCGCTGTAGGGCTGTTCATTGACGAATTCAAATTCAATCCCTTTCTCCAGCAGGAGAATCGAGATTTTACGCACGAAGGGACTGGTATAGCTGCCGATGAGTTTCATTGCCTGCTCCTGAATGCTCACAAAGAGGTCAGTATGGATCAAGCAGCGAAAAAAGGCAGGTATGCATATCGCATTCCTGCCTCGGGAGAGATTAGTGATCGAGGTAGAGGTAGTGCATCCAGCTGGTCATACGTAACAGGACCTTACGCATCACCGAGACGTGGGCAAAGTGGTCGGAATAGACCGCCACCTGGGCATAGATACCGTCAGGCAGAGCATCGACGTCCGCGTTCGGCTCCAGCTCGATAAGCGCCTGCACGCCATCGGTGCCCGGCACGACCGTCAGCGCCTGCAGCGCTCCCTGCGCCTGGTAAGTCCCTCCCGGCACCACCGGCAGGACGCTGGTGAGTTTACCGGTGAACACCTGGCCTGGCAGTGCGTTAAACACCACTTCCGCTTCGTCGCCCGGTTTCAAACGCAGTAACGAGTTCTGACGGAACTGCGCCACGATTTGACGTTTCTGTTCCGGGATGAAAACCATCACCGGACGCAGCGGCAGCGCGGCGGCATAGGTACCCGGACGGATCAGCACCTGGGTGATATACCCATTGCTTGGCGCGCGTACCACGGTCTGATCGAGGTTATAGGTGGCTTCCGCCAGCTGGGCGCGCAGGGAGGCAATCTGCGACTGTTCGCCATTCACCATGCTGTCTAACTGGCTTTGAATCTGCGTTTGTTCGGCAACGGAGCCTTTCACCATCGCATCCTGTGCCAGGTAGTTCTGACGCGCGTTGTCGATATCGCTTTCAGAGAACGGATTCACCTTCGCCTGGCTGCCTTTCAGGTAGCGCTGATAATCTTTAAACAGACGGTCACGTTCAGCGGACACACGTGTCGTATTAGCGACCGCTTCCGACAGCTGTGCTTTCAGATTGTCGATATTGTGCGTGGCGGTCACCAGGTCAGCCTTCAGCCTGTCGACGCGCGCCTGATAGCGGCCCGGATCCAGTTTAAATAACACTTCGCCTTTTTTAATAAGCTGGTTATTTTTATCGGTCACTTCCGTGACGATTCCCGTCACCTGCGGCGTAATCGGAATGGAAATAACCGCTTTTTGCGCCGTAAAGGTATACGGGTGGTTATAGTTCATTAATAAGATAAGGCCCGCGACAATAAATACCCCACCCAGGGTTGCGGTGGCGAGCGTCCATTGGTTGACCGGAATACGAAATATTTTAAAGATGGCCCATGCAAAGGCCACATAGGTCAGAATAATTAACAAATCCATGATCAGCGCTCCAGCGTATTTTTATCGGCAACGGGTTGCACTGCGGCCAGTTTTTGCTCGAGTTCGGCTACGCGTTGGGTCAGAGCATCCATACCCGGCACCTCATCCGGTTTTGAGAGATGGTTCTGCATACCCCAGCCGCGATCTTCCCGATACAACGTGGCCCAAATCCACAAAAACGGCCAAATGGCGTGGAGCGTAAACAGGCTTATCCACCCCGCCGTATGGATAGCATCGGCATGGGGATGGTTTCGTTTTTTCGCCATATTATAAGGGATGTCATGAATAGCGATGATTCCGTAAAACAGAACCAGGAACACAAAAATCAATACACCCAGCGCAAAATAGTTGAGAAACATATTCTCCTCACTTAAACAACGTCAACTCATTAAATTAATAAAACAGTGCGCAGTCTAATTAATTTATTTTTAAACAAAAGAACAACGTTAGTTATTTCAAAGGCGGGGAGTATCGGTTTTTATAATATCTCCATGCAAGTTTATAAGCGTTTCAAAATATATCCTGAATAATAATATACTTAACCTTACATTATGAGCGTAATCTACCTTTTCCTTTTTCGCCATACCACATCTTAAAAGTGGTTTTTTAGCTTTCCGTGTTGCTTGCTTTCATCCTGGCGTCGAATGGCAAAACAAAGTTTGCCGGGGATCACATGCAGACAAATCTGCATAAAAATATTTTGTGAATCCAGTCACATCTCAGAAACAAACACGCGGCGAACAAATGTGACTTCAATCACAAAATAGGGGTGATTTTGCTTCTTTTCTACGCGTTGTATTTATTTTACACACTAATTTTGTGATGAAGATCACTTCATTATTCTCCCCACCCCCTACATTTACGTGACTGAGATCACACAATTTTTCGCTGTCTGGACAGTTGAACGATTCAGTGCCAGATTTCACAGCATCAGAACAGGGTCCGGCTACCTCTGCCGCCACACATTAACGATAAACCTCGGGCCGCAAGCCTAAGCGTAAACATAAGAAGGGGTGTTTTATGTCATCCGATTTCAAGATCAAAGTTCAAAGCTTTGGTCGTTTTCTCAGCAACATGGTGATGCCAAATATCGGCGCGTTTATCGCGTGGGGTATCATCACTGCATTGTTCATTCCGACAGGGTGGTTGCCTAACGAAACGCTGGCGAAACTTGTTGGTCCAATGATTACCTATCTGCTGCCGCTGCTCATCGGTTATACCGGTGGTCGTCTGGTCGGCGGTGACCGTGGTGGCGTAGTGGGTGCTATCACGACCATGGGTGTTATCGTCGGTGCGGATATGCCGATGTTCCTCGGTGCCATGATTGCCGGTCCTCTGGGCGGCTGGGCGATTAAGAAATTTGACGTCTGGGTTGATGGCAAGATCAAATCCGGCTTCGAAATGCTGGTGAACAACTTCTCTGCGGGCATCATCGGGATGATCCTCGCGATTCTGGCGTTCCTCGGCATTGGCCCTGCGGTTGAAGTGCTGTCCAAAATTCTGGCGGCGGGCGTTAACTTCATGGTTGCGCACGACATGCTGCCGCTGGCGTCTATCTTTGTTGAACCGGCGAAAATCCTGTTCCTCAACAACGCCATCAACCACGGTATCTTCTCACCGCTGGGAATTCAGCAGTCCCATGACCTCGGCAAGTCCATCTTCTTCCTGATTGAAGCGAACCCGGGTCCGGGTATGGGCGTTCTGCTGGCGTACATGTTCTTTGGTCGTGGCAGCGCTAAGCAGTCTGCGGGCGGCGCGGCTATCATCCACTTCCTGGGCGGTATCCACGAAATTTACTTCCCGTACGTGCTGATGAACCCACGTCTGATCCTGGCCGTTATCCTCGGCGGTATGACCGGCGTGTTCACCCTGAGCGTGCTGGGCGGTGGTCTGGTTTCTCCGGCGTCTCCGGGCTCCATCCTGGCGGTACTGGCGATGACCCCGAAAGGCGCCTACTTCGCTAACATCGCGGCGATCTGTGCGGCCATGGTGGTCTCCTTCGTGGTCTCCGCTATCCTGCTGAAAACCAGCAAAGTGAAAGAAGACGACGATATCGAAGCGGCAACCCGTCGTATGCATGACATGAAAGCGGAGTCCAAAGGCGCTACCCCGCTGGCAGCGGGCGATGTCTCTAACGACCTGAGCCACGTGCGTAAAATCATCGTTGCCTGTGACGCCGGTATGGGCTCCAGCGCAATGGGTGCGGGCGTGCTGCGTAAGAAAGTACAGGATGCGGGTCTGACCAATATCTCTGTCACTAACAGCGCGATTAACAACCTGCCGCCGGACGTTGACCTGGTGATCACGCACCGCGATCTGACCGAACGCGCCATGCGCCAGGTACCTCAGGCGCAGCACATTTCGCTGACTAACTTCCTCGACAGCGGCCTGTACACCAGCCTGACAGAGCGTCTGGTTGCGGCCCAGCGTCACGAAGACAATGAAGTCAAAGTGCGTAGCAGCCTGCAGGACAGCTTCGACGAGAGCAATGCTCACCTGTTCAAACTGGGTGCGGAAAACATCTTCCTCGGTCGTACCGCGACCAACAAAGAAGAAGCGATTCGCTTTGCCGGTGAGCAACTGGTGAAAGGCGGCTACGTTCAGCCAGAATACGTTGACGCAATGCTGGAACGTGAAAAACTGACCCCAACCTACCTGGGTGAATCCATCGCGGTTCCGCACGGTACGGTTGAAGCAAAAGACCGCGTGCTGAAAACGGGCGTGGTGTTCTGTCAGTACCCTGACGGCGTGCGCTTCGGTGAAGAAGAAGATGACATCGCCCGTCTGGTGATTGGTATTGCCGCACGCAACAACGAGCACATTCAGGTGATTACCAGCCTGACCAACGCGCTGGATGACGAAACCGTCATTGAGCGTCTGGCTAACACCACCAGCGTGGAAGAAGTCCTGGCTCTGCTCAACAAATAACAGCGCCTCTTCCCTCTCCCCTTCGGGGAGAGGGCTAGGGTGAGGGGGAGAAAGCTCCTCACCCCAGCCCTCTCGGGTAAAAACATTGATGAAGGTTAATACTATGAAAGCATTACATTTTGGCGCAGGTAACATTGGCCGTGGTTTTATCGGCAAACTGCTGGCAGACGCGGGCATTACGCTGACGTTTGCCGATGTGAACCAGGTGGTCCTGGATGCCCTGAATGCCCGTCATAGCTATCAGGTCCACGTAGTGGGTGAAAACGAGCAGGTTGAAACCGTGTCGGGCGTGAATGCGGTAAGCAGCATTGGCGACGACGTTATCGACCTGATTGCCAGCGTTGATCTGGTCACCACGGCGGTAGGCCCGGTGGTGCTTGAGCGTATCGCCCCGGCAGTGGCGAAAGGTCTGGCGAAGCGTAAAGCTCAGGGGAACGACGCTCCGCTGAACATCATCGCCTGCGAAAACATGGTGCGCGGCACCACGCAGCTGAAAGGCCACGTTCTGGCGGCTGTCGCTGACGAAGACAAAGCCTGGGTCGAAGCGCACGTCGGGTTTGTGGATTCCGCTGTGGACCGCATCGTTCCGCCGTCTGAATCCGCCACCAACGACCCGCTGGAAGTGACCGTTGAAACCTTCAGCGAGTGGATCGTCGATAAAACCCAGTTTAAAGGTACGCTACCAACCATCCCGGGGATGGAATTAACTGATAACCTGATGGCATTTGTCGAACGTAAACTCTTCACGCTGAACACGGGTCATGCTATAACCGCGTACCTCGGAAAATTGGCCGGTCATCAGACCATTCGTGACGCGATCCTCGATGAGAAGATCCGCGCGGTGGTTAAAGGGGCAATGGAAGAGAGCGGCGCGGTGCTGATCAAACGCTACGGTTTTGATGCTGATAAACACGCAGCATACATCCAGAAAATCCTCGGTCGTTTTGAAAACCCGTATCTGAAAGATGACGTTGAGCGCGTGGGTCGTCAGCCGCTGCGTAAACTGAGCGCGGGCGATCGCCTGATTAAGCCGCTGCTGGGCACGCTGGAATACGGCCTGTCGCACGCCAACCTGGTGAAAGGGATCGCGGCCGCAATGCACTACCGCAGCGAGCAGGATCCGCAGGCGATTGAGCTGGCTCAGCTGATTGATGACAACGGCGCGCAGGCTGCGCTGGCGCAGATTTCCGGTCTGGACGCCAACAGCGACGTGGTGGCGGAGGCGGTAAGCGCATATAACGCAACCAAATGATACAGAGTCCGGCGCAGGTTAACCTGCGCCCGAATAACAGATTGTCAGATATGCAGGCAATAATGGAACAAACCCAGGCCTTTGAAAACCGTGTGCTTGAGCGTCTGAATGCTGGCAAAACCGTACGAAGTTTCCTGATTGCCGCCGTCGAACTGTTAACCGAGGCGGTCAATATCCTGGTGCTTCAGGTGTTTCGCAAAGACGACTACGCGGTAAAATATGCTGTGGAACCGTTACTGGACGGAGACGGACCGCTGGGCGATCTTTCAGTGCGTCTGAAGCTGATTTACGGCCTTGGCGTGCTGAGCAGGCCAGAGTATGAAGACGCTGAATTGCTGATGGCGTTACGCGAAGAGTTAAATCATGACGGTAATGAGTACACCTTTACTGATGATGAAATTCTTGGGCCTTTCGGCGAATTACACTGCGTCACCGCACTGCCCCATGCGCCCCATTTTGATAACAGCGACCCTGAGCTGTACGCGATGCAAAAGCTGCGTTATCAACAGGTTGTCCGTTCCACCATGGTCCTTTCCCTGACTGAGCTGATTTCCCGAATCAGCTTAAAAAAAGCGTTTCAGAAGTAAGCCTGCTCACATTGGTGTATCCTTCCCTGTAAATTCCCCGTTTTCAGAGTTATTTGTCATGAAAGAAGTCGAAAAGAACGAAATTAAACGCCTGAGCGACCGCCTGGATCTGATCCGCCACCAGATGGCTGGCCTGTCACTGGTCGATTCCGCCGAGAAGTACGCCGAGCTGGAAAAAGAAGCCGCCACGCTGGAAACAGAAATCGAGCGCCTGCGCGAAGTAAAAGGTCAGAAGCTGAGCAAAGAAGCGCAGAAGCTGATGAACATGCCGCACCGCCGCGCGATTACCAAAAAAGAGCAGGCCGATATGGGCAAGCTGAAGAAAAGCGTCCGTGGCCTGGTGGTGGTACACCCGATGACCGAACTTGGTCGCGAAATGGGCCTGAAAGAGATGACGGGCTTTTGTAAGACGGCGTTTTGAACAATTTTCCCCCTCACCCTAACCCTCTCCCCAAAGGGGCGAGGGGACTGAACGGTGCGGTTTCTCCCTCTCCCCGTTGGAGAGGGCCAGGGTGAGGGCATCGGGCCACACTCCCGCTTCAAATTGGCCCAACCAATTCCCCTTTTCTTCCTTCCCTGGTTCACAATTCCGTTATTTTTGCTCACAAACTCATTGCCTACCCATAACATCTGGTTAACCATCTGTTGTCATTAACCCTACAACACAACATTGGCAGGACCACTTTTACACAACCTGTGACGCAGAGGTGAGCGGAGACTCACCCGCAGCGCAGGCTGTCTGGTCCCCAGGAGACCTGCATGAGCCTCTGGCAACAAAATTACGATCCGGCCGGAAATATCTGGCTGTCGAGCCTGATCGCATCGCTTCCGATCCTGTTCTTCTTCTTTGCGCTGATTAAGCTCAAGCTGAAGGGCTACCTTGCCGCAACGTACACCGTTGCCATCGCCCTGCTGGTGGCGCTGTTCTTCTACAAAATGCCGGTCGATCGCGCGCTGGCCTCCGTCGTCTATGGCTTCTTCTACGGCCTGTGGCCGATTGCGTGGATCATCATCGCCGCCGTTTTTGTCTACAAAATCTCGGTGAAAACCGGGCAGTTCGACATCATTCGCTCGTCGATTCTCTCCATCACGCCGGACCAGCGCCTGCAGATGCTGATTGTCGGCTTCTCCTTCGGGGCATTTCTGGAAGGTGCGGCAGGCTTTGGCGCACCGGTGGCGATTACCGCCGCGCTGCTGGTGGGTCTGGGCTTTAACCCGCTCTATGCCGCAGGCCTGTGCCTGATTGTGAATACCGCGCCGGTGGCCTTTGGCGCAATGGGGATCCCCATTCTGGTGGCCGGACAGGTCACCGGGCTGGACAGCTTCGAGATCGGGCAGATGGTCGGCCGCCAGCTGCCGTTCCTGACCATCATTGTGCTGTTCTGGATCATGGCGATTATGGACGGCTGGCGCGGCGTGAAAGAGACGTGGCCCGCAGTGATGGTCGCGGGCGGTTCGTTCGCCATTGCCCAGTATCTCAGCTCCAACTTCCTCGGCCCTGAACTGCCGGATATTATCTCCTCGCTGGTGTCGCTGGTCTGTCTGACGCTGTTCCTGAAACGCTGGCAGCCCGTGCGCATCTTCCGCTTTGCGGACATGGGCGCATCACACGTGGATCAGACCCTCGCCCGCACCGGCTATACCGCCGGGCAGATCGTCCGCGCCTGGTCACCTTTCCTGTTCCTGACCGCAACCGTCACACTGTGGAGCGTGCCGCCGTTTAAAGCGTTGTTTGCCCCGGGCGGTGCGCTGTATGACATGGTGATTAACATCTCCGTGCCGTTCCTCGACAAAATGGTCGCCCGTATGCCGCCAGTGGTGCACGACGCCACGCCGTATGCAGCAGTGTTCAAGTTTGACTGGTTCTCCGCCACCGGTACGGCCATCCTGTTTGCCGCTATCCTTTCCGTGGTGTGGCTGCGCATGAAGCCTGCCGCGGCAGTACAAACCTTTGCGGCGACGATTAAAGAGCTGATGCTGCCGATTTACTCCATCGGCATGGTGCTGGCGTTCGCGTTTATCTCGAACTACTCCGGCCTGTCGTCGACGCTGGCGTTAGCGCTGGCGCATACCGGCCACGCATTTACCTTCTTCTCGCCGTTCCTCGGCTGGCTGGGGGTGTTCCTGACCGGTTCAGATACCTCGTCTAATGCCCTGTTTGCCGCGCTTCAGGCAACGGCAGCCCAGCAAATTGGCGTGTCGGACGTCCTGCTGGTGGCCGCGAATACCACCGGCGGCGTGACCGGGAAAATGATCTCCCCACAATCCATCGCCATTGCCTGTGCGGCGGTGGGACTGGTCGGTAAAGAGTCGGATCTGTTCCGCTTTACCGTGAAACACAGCCTGATATTCACCTGCATGGTGGGCGTTATCACCACGCTGCAGGCCTATGTCTTAACCTGGATGATTCCATGATAGTGATGCCCAGACGCCTCTCCGACGAGATTGCCACTCGCGTGCGGGCGCTGATTGAAGAACAACATCTGGAAGCGGGCATGAAATTGCCCGCCGAACGCCACCTTGCCGCTCAGCTTGGCGTGTCGCGCAATTCACTGCGCGAGGCGCTGGCGACGCTGGTTAACGAAGGGGTGCTGCTGAGCCGTCGTGGCGGCGGCACTTTCGTGCGTTGGCAGCATGACGACTGGTCCGAGCAAAACATCGTCCAGCCGCTGAAAACGCTGATGGAAAACGACCCGGACTACAGCTTTGACATCCTCGAAGCGCGTCACGCCATCGAAACCAGCACCGCGTGGCACGCGGCGATGCGGGCGACCGAGGCCGACAAAGAGAAGCTCAAAGCCTGCTTCGAAGCCACGCAAAGCAGCGACCCGGACATCGCCTCGCAGGCGGACGTGCGTTTTCATCTGGCGATTGCCGAGGCGTCGCACAACGTCGTTCTGCTGCAGACCATGCGCGGGTTCTTCGACCTACTGCAATCCTCCGTGAAGCAGAGCCGCCAGCGCATGTATCTGGTCCCGCCGGTTTTTGCTCAGCTAACCGAACAGCACGAGGCGGTGCTCGACGCCATACTTGCGGGTGATGCCGAGGCCGCGCGTAAAGCGATGATGGCGCATCTCGGCTTCGTGCACACCACCATTAAACGATTCGATGAAGATCAGGCCCGACAGGCGCGCATTACCCGTCTGCCTGGCGACAACGATATTTCCAGGGAGAACAAAGCATGATTATTTCAGCAGCCAGTGACTATCGCGCCGCGGCGCAGCGCATTTTGCCCCCGTTCCTGTTCCACTACATCGACGGCGGGGCGTATGCCGAATACACCCTGCGCCGCAACGTGGAGGATCTGTCAGAAGTGGCCCTGCGCCAGCGCGTGCTGAAAAATATGTCTGACCTGAGCCTTGAGACAAAACTATTCAACGAGACGCTCTCCATGCCGGTGGCGCTTGCGCCTGTCGGTTTATGCGGCATGTACGCCCGCCGTGGCGAAGTGCAGGCAGCGGCAGCGGCGGACGCCAAGGGTATTCCGTTTACCCTCTCGACCGTTTCAGTTTGCCCGATTGAAGAAGTCGCGCCTACCATCAAGCGTCCGATGTGGTTCCAGCTGTACGTCCTGCGCGATCGCGGCTTTATGCGTAACGCGCTGGAGCGCGCCAAAGCGGCGGGCTGCTCTACGCTGGTCTTTACCGTCGATATGCCGACGCCCGGCGCACGCTATCGTGATGCCCACTCCGGCATGAGCGGCCCAAACGCCGCGCTGCGCCGCTACTGGCAGGCCGTCACCCACCCGCAGTGGGCGTGGGATGTGGGTCTGAACGGACGTCCACACGATCTGGGAAATATTTCAACCTATCTCGGCAAACCCACCGGACTGGAAGATTACATCGGCTGGCTGGCGAATAACTTCGATCCGTCCATCTCGTGGAAAGACCTGGAGTGGATCCGCGAATTCTGGGACGGCCCGATGGTGATCAAAGGGATCCTCGATCCGGAAGATGCCCGCGACGCGGTGCGCTTCGGCGCCGATGGGATCGTGGTCTCGAACCACGGCGGACGCCAGCTCGACGGCGTGCTCTCTTCTGCCCGCGCGCTGCCTGCTATCGCAGATGCAGTGAAAGGGGACATCGCGATTCTGGCCGACAGCGGCATTCGTAATGGGCTGGACGTGGTGCGCATGATTGCCCTGGGCGCAGACAGCGTGCTGCTGGGTCGTGCATACCTTTACGCGCTGGCCACCAGCGGTCAGGCGGGCGTGGCGAACCTGCTGAACCTGATCGAGAAAGAGATGAAGGTGGCGATGACGCTGACCGGTGCGAAGACGATTAGCGAGATCGGTAAAGATTCGCTGGTACAGGAATTGAGTAAACTGCCTGCGGCGCTGGCACCGCTGTCGCAAGGCAACGCTGCTTAAGGAGTTGTGCGGTCTGATCCCCTCACCCTGGCCCTCTCCCCAAAGGGGAAAGGGGATGCTATTCTGCCCCCGCAATTAAGGGGGCAGCATGCTTAACATCGTTTTATTCGAACCAGAAATTCCACCCAATACCGGCAACATCATCCGACTGTGCGCCAACACCGGTTTTCGCCTGCATATCATTGAGCCGATGGGCTTCACGTGGGACGACAAGCGCCTGCGTCGCGCGGGGCTGGATTACCATGAATTTACTGCCGTCGTTCGCCATCACGATTACGCCACGTTTCTGGAAGCCGAAAAACCGCAGCGCATGTTCGCCCTGACCACCAAAGGCACCCCAGCACACAGCGCCGTGAGCTATCAGGACGGGGATTATCTGATGTTTGGCCCGGAAACACGCGGCCTGCCGGCCACCATTCTTGATGCCTTGCCAGCCGAGCAAAAAATTCGTATTCCGATGATGCCGGACAGCCGCAGCATGAATCTGTCGAATGCGGTGTCGGTAGTAGTGTATGAGGCGTGGCGCCAGTTGGGATACCCGGGCGCGGTACTGCGTAGCTGAAACATATCGGGTGGCTTTCGCCACCCGATTGATTACGCTTAACCTGCTACCGCGATACGTTTCATATCGGTCATGTAGCCGCGCAGCTTCTGGCCCACTTTCTCGATTTCGTGGCTGCGGATCGCGTCGTTTACGTCACGCAGCTGCGCGTTGTCAACCGCACCTTCCGCAATCGCTTTGCCCAGATCGCCTGCCTGCAGAGAGGTCATAAACTCTTTCAGCAGCGGTACGCAGGCGTAAGAGAACAGGTAGTTACCGTATTCTGCGGTATCAGAGATAACCACGTTCATTTCATACAGACGCTTACGGGCGATGGTGTTCGCGATAAGCGGCAGTTCGTGCAGTGATTCATAGTATGCAGACTCTTCGATGATGCCGGAATCCACCATGGTTTCGAATGCCAGCTCAACGCCTGCTTTCACCATCGCGATCATCAGTACGCCTTTATCGAAGTACTCCTGCTCGCTGATTTTGCCGTCGAACTGTGCCGCGTTTTCAAACGCGGTTTTACCGGTCTCTTCGCGCCAGGTCAGCAGGTTTTTATCGTCGTTCGCCCAGTCCGCCATCATGCCGGAAGAGAACTCGCCGGAGATGATGTCGTCCATGTGTTTCTGGAACAGCGGTGCCATGATGGTTTTCAGCTGTTCAGACAGCGCGTAAGCACGCAGTTTTGCCGGGTTGGACAGACGGTCCATCATCAGCGTAATGCCGCCCTGCTTCAGCGCTTCGGTGATGGTTTCCCAGCCGAACTGAATCAGTTTTTCCGCGTAGGACGGGTCGGTGCCTTCTTCCACCAGCTTGTCAAAGCACAGCAGAGAACCGGCCTGCAGCATGCCGCACAGAATGGTCTGCTCGCCCATCAGGTCAGATTTCACTTCAGCAACGAAGGACGATTCCAGAACGCCCGCACGGTGGCCGCCGGTCGCCGCTGCCCATGCCTTGGCAATCGCCATGCCTTCGCCTTTCGGATCGTTTTCCGGGTGAACCGCGATCAGGGTCGGCACGCCGAAGCCGCGTTTGTACTCTTCGCGGACTTCGGTACCCGGGCACTTCGGCGCCACCATCACTACGGTGATGTCTTTACGGATCTGCTCGCCCACTTCAACGATGTTGAAGCCGTGAGAGTAACCCAGCGCGGCGCCGTCTTTCATCAGCGGCTGTACGGAACGCACAACGTCTGAGTGCTGCTTGTCTGGCGTCAGGTTAACCACCAGATCCGCCTGCGGGATCAGCTCTTCGTAGGTACCCACTTTGAAGCCGTTTTCGGTCGCTTTACGCCAGGAAGCACGCTTCTCAGCAATCGCTTCTTTACGCAGGGCGTAAGAGATATCCAGCCCGGAGTCACGCATGTTCAGGCCCTGGTTCAGACCCTGTGCGCCACAGCCGACGATGACCACTTTTTTACCCTGAAGGTAGCTCGCGCCATCGGCAAATTCATCGCGCGCCATGAAGCGGCATTTGCCCAGCTGCGCCAGCTGCTGGCGCAAGTTCAGTGTATTAAAGTAGTTAGCCATGGGTGATACCTCGTGATGTTGTGTGTCTTATTGTTCGGTTCGCGTTTCAGCGAGAATGTACCCACATTACAACAGGAAATTTATTGCGGAAATTGATATATTCACAACGTCACGTTGCAATTTTTGCAATGTAAAAAGAGGGAGTGGAATCGGTGGATTTACGCGATCTGAAAATGTTCCTGCATCTGGCGGAAAGCCGCCACTTTGGCCGCAGCGCCCGGGCGATGCACGTCAGCCCCTCCACGCTTTCACGCCAGATCCAGCGCCTTGAGGAAGACCTCGGCCAGCCCCTTTTTGTGCGCGATAACCGCACCGTCACCCTCACCGAAGCCGGTGAAGAGCTGCGCGTCTTTGCCCAGCAGACCTTGTTGCAGTACCAGCAACTGCGACACACCATCGACCAGCAAGGACCGTCGCTTTCCGGCGAGCTGCATATTTTCTGCTCCGTGACCGCCGCCTATAGCCATCTGCCGCCCATCCTCGATCGCTTTCGCGCGGAACATCCGTCGGTCGAAATTAAGCTCACGACCGGTGATGCCGCAGATGCGATGGAAAAAGTGGTAACGGGCGAAGCGGATCTCGCCATTGCCGGAAAGCCCGAAACCCTGCCGGGCGCAGTGGCGTTCTCGATGCTGGAAAATCTGGCGGTGGTGCTGATTGCCCCCGCGCTGCCCTGCCCGGTGCGTAATCAGGTGTCGGTGGAAAAACCGGACTGGTCCACGGTGCCGTTTATCATGGCCGATCAGGGCCCGGTTCGCCGCCGCATTGAGCTGTGGTTCCGCCGTCAGAAGATCAGCAACCCGTCAATTTACGCCACGGTCAGCGGCCATGAGGCGATGGTGTCTATGGTGGCGCTGGGCTGCGGCGTGGCGCTGCTGCCGGAAGTGGTGCTGGACAACAGCCCGGAACCGGTACGCAATCGCGTGATGATTCTGGAGCGCAGCGACGAGAAGACGCCGTTTGAGCTTGGCGTGTGTGCACAAAAAAAGCGGCTGCATGAGCCGCTTATTGATGCGTTCTGGACGATATTGCCCAATCATTAGAGTCGGGTGGCGCTTCGCTTACCCGACCTACGATCCGATTACCCTGCGAGGAAGAAGCGGAACGCCGGGTTGTGGGTTTCGTCATGACACTCATAGCCCAGCTCGTTCAGCCGCGTTTCGAAATCCGGCTCGTGCTCGCCCAGTTCGAACGCCGCCAGCACGCGGCCATAGTCGGTGCCGTGGCTGCGGTAGTGGAACAGGGAGATGTTCCAGTGCGTTCCAAGAGTGTGCAGGAACTTGAGCAACGCGCCCGGCGATTCCGGGAACTCAAAGCTGAACAGACGTTCCCTGAGCGGCTTCGATGGACGCCCACCGACCATGTAACGCACGTGCAGCTTCGCCATCTCGTCGTCAGAGAGATCGACTACGCTGTAGCCACCCTCATGCAGCAGGTTGAGGATCTCTTTGCGCTCCTCCACGCCGCGGCTCAGGCGCACGCCGACAAAAATACAGGCGTCTTTGGCATCGGCAAAACGGTAGTTAAACTCCGTCACCGAACGACCGCCCAGCAGCTGGCAGAACTTCAGGAAGCTGCCCTTCTCTTCCGGAATGGTCACCGCCAGCAGGGCTTCACGCTGCTCGCCCAGCTCACAGCGCTCGGAAACGTAGCGCAGACCGTGGAAGTTCACGTTCGCACCGGAAAGCACGTGCGCCAGACGCTCGCCGCGGATGTTGTGCTGCGCGATGTATTTTTTCATGCCCGCCAGCGCCAGCGCGCCGGACGGTTCCGCCACTGCACGCACATCCTCGAACAGATCCTTCATTGCCGCGCAGATCGCATCGCTATCAACCGTGACGATATCGTCAAGATATTCCTGGCACAGGCGGAAGGTTTCATCCCCGATGCGCTTCACCGCCACGCCCTCGGCAAACAGCCCGACGCGCGGCAGGTCTACCGGATGACCCGCATCCAGCGCCGCCTTCAGGCAGGCAGAGTCTTCCGCTTCAACGGCGATGACCTTGATCTGCGGCATCAGCTGTTTGATCAACACCGCCACGCCTGCGGCTAAGCCACCGCCGCCTACCGGGACGAAGACGCGGTCAAGATGGGCATCCTGCTGCAGCAGTTCAAGCGCCAGCGTGCCCTGACCGGCAATCACCATCGGGTGATCAAACGGCGGTACCCAGGTGAAACCCTGCTGCTGCGCCAGCTCGATCGCTTTGGCTTTTGCTTCGTCGAAGTTGGCACCGTGGAGCAGCACTTCACCGCCGAAACCGCGCACCGCATCGACTTTGATGTCTGCGGTAGCAACCGGCATCACGATCAGCGCCTTCAGCCCTAAACGGGCAGACGAGAACGCCACGCCCTGGGCGTGGTTGCCCGCCGACGCGGTAATCACCCCGCGCGCCTTCTGCTCGTCGGTCAGCCCGGCCATCATCGCGTAGGCGCCGCGCAGCTTGAAGCTGTGCACCGGCTGACGGTCTTCGCGCTTCACCAGAATCACGTTATCGAGGCGAGAAGAGAGTTTTTCCATTTTCTGCAGGGGCGTGACCTGCACCGCTTCATAGACCGGCGCGCGTAGCACCGCTCTCAGGTATTCCGCCCCCTCAGGGGCGGCGGATAAGGGTTGCGACTCAGCCATCGTTAGCCCCCAAGTTTAGATTTATCGCGCACCGCGCCTTTATCTGCACTGGTGGCAAGGCTAGCGTAGGCGCGCAGGGCGAAGGAGACTTCACGCTGGCGGTCTTTCGGCGTCCAGGCTTTGTCGCCGCGCGCTTCCTGCGCTTCACGACGGGCCGCGATTTCCTGGTTGCTCAGCTTGAGCTGAATACCGCGATTCGGAATGTCGATTTCGATCAGGTCACCGTCTTCGATGATCGCAATATTGCCGCCGCTTGCCGCTTCGGGGGAGACGTGGCCAATGGAGAGGCCTGACGTGCCGCCAGAGAAACGCCCGTCGGTGATCAGCGCGCAGGCTTTGCCGAGGCCCATCGATTTCAGGAAGGTGGTCGGGTAGAGCATCTCCTGCATGCCCGGACCGCCTTTCGGCCCTTCGTAGCGAATGACCACCACGTCGCCTTCCACCACTTTGCCGCCGAGGATGGCGTCTACCGCCTCATCCTGACTTTCATACACTTTTGCCGGACCGGTGAATTTGAGGATGCTGTCGTCCACGCCAGCGGTTTTCACGATGCAGCCATTTTCCGCAAAGTTACCGTACAGCACGGCCAGGCCGCCGTCTTTGCTGTAGGCGTGTTCCAGCGAGCGGATGCAGCCTTCGGCGCGATCGTCATCCAGCGTGTCCCAGCGGCAGTCCTGCGAGAACGCCTGGGTGGTGCGGATGCCCGCCGGACCGGCGCGATACATGTTTTTCACCGCGTCGTCTTTGGTCAGCATGACGTCGTACTGCTCCAGCGACTCCGGCAGCGTCAGGCCGAGCACGTTTTTCACGTCGCGGTTCAGCAGCCCGGCGCGATCCAGCTCGCCGAGGATACCAATCACGCCACCCGCACGGTGGACATCTTCCATGTGGTACTTCTGGGTACTCGGCGCGACTTTACACAGCTGCGGCACTTTACGGGAGAGCTTGTCGATGTCGCTCATGGTGAAGTCGATTTCGGCTTCCTGCGCGGCGGCCAGCAGGTGCAGAACGGTGTTGGTGGAACCGCCCATGGCGATATCCAGCGTCATGGCGTTCTCGAACGCCGCTTTGCTGGCGATGCTGCGCGGCAGCGCGCTGGCGTCGTCCTGCTCGTAGTAGCGCTTAGTCAGCTCAACGATGCGTTTACCGGCATTGAGGAACAGCTGCTTACGGTCGGCATGGGTCGCCAGCAGCGAGCCGTTGCCCGGCTGAGACAGACCCAGCGCTTCGGTCAGGCAGTTCATGGAGTTGGCGGTGAACATCCCGGAACAGGAGCCGCAGGTCGGACACGCGGAGCGCTCAACCTGGTCGCTCTGCTCGTCAGAAACTTTCGGGTCCGCGCCCTGGATCATCGCATCAACCAGGTCGAGCTTGATGATTTTGTCGGAGAGCTTGGTTTTCCCCGCTTCCATTGGACCACCGGAGACGAAGATCACCGGGATATTCAGGCGCAGGGAGGCCATCAGCATCCCCGGGGTGATTTTGTCGCAGTTGGAGATACAGACCATCGCATCGGCGCAGTGGGCGTTAACCATGTACTCAACCGAGTCGGCGATCAGCTCGCGCGACGGCAGTGAATAAAGCATGCCCCCGTGGCCCATCGCGATACCGTCATCCACCGCAATGGTGTTGAACTCTTTCGCCACGCCGCCGGAAGCTTCGATTTGCTCGGCAACCAGTTTGCCCAGATCGCGCAGGTGCACGTGGCCCGGTACGAACTGGGTGAAGGAGTTCACCACGGCGATAATTGGCTTGCCGAAATCGGCGTCGGTCATTCCGGTGGCGCGCCACAGTGCGCGTGCACCCGCCATGTTACGGCCGTGGGTGGTGGTGGCTGAACGATACTTAGGCATGCTTTATTTACTCCCGTCTGACGATTTAATGGGACGGTGCGTGCCGTCCCAAATTTATATTTAGTGATTAACCTGATCCAACCAGCCGTATTTATCTTCCGTTTCACCGGTGAAGAGGCCAAAGAACGCTTGCTGAATGCGTTTGGTGACTGGGCCACAGCGGCCCTCGCCCACCTGGATACCGTCTACACTGCGCACCGGCGTAATTTCAGCCGCGGTACCGGACATGAACACTTCATCGGCCAGATACAAGGATTCGCGGGACAGTACCTGCTCGCGCACTTCGATACCCAGATCTTTTGCCAGCTTAATGATGGCGTCGCGGGTGATGCCCGGCAGCGCGGAGGAGGTGAACGGCGGGGTGAACAGAATGCCGTCTTTTACTTCAAACAGGTTTTCGCCCGCACCTTCGGAGATGTAGCCGTTCACGTCCAGGGCGATACCTTCCTGATAGCCGTGGCGGCGCGCTTCGCTACCGACCAGCAGGGAAGAAAGGTAGTTTCCGCCCGCTTTCGCGGCGGTCGGGATGGTGTTTGGCGCGACGCGGTTCCAGGAAGAAACCATTGCGTCGATCCCCTGCTCCAGGGCTTCTGCACCCAGGTAGGCACCCCATGGGAACGCGGCAATGATCACATCGGTGTTGTAACCGGCTGGCGGGTTCACGCCCATGCCGACGTCGCCCACGAAGACCAGCGGACGAATATAGGCGCTGGTCAGGTTGTTTTTACGGATCACCTCGCGGCAGGCTTCCATCAGCTCATCAACGCTTTGAGAAACCGGGAAACGATAAATTTTGGCTGAGTCATGCAGACGCTGCATGTGTTCACGATGGCGGAACACCACTGGTCCTTTGTGAGAATCGTAGCAACGGATGCCTTCAAACACGGAGGTACCGTAGTGCAGCGCGTGGGACATCACGTGGACCTTCGCGTCCTCCCAGCGAACCATCTCACCGTTGAACCAAATGTAATCAGCTTTTTTTGTCGTCATTTTTTCGTCCTGTCACGCTTAAGCGCGGATTTGTTGTGATGTGGTTGTGCTCTGGCAGATGGCAACATGGGCAACGTCTACCAGTTTTGATAATTGGCTAAACAGTAAGTCGACCGGCCTCGGGCTGGCAACGGTTAATTCGATACTGATGTTCCGGGCGTCTGTGGCCGTTTCCATATTCATAGAGCAAATCTGAAAACCACGATGACGCACCACGCGCAAAACGCGCTCTAAGGTTTCCGGGTTGAAGCGAGCCTGTACGGCGACCTGATGCTGCATCATGATAATTTCTCCATCATTTGTGAGTTACTGGCACCAGGCGGTACCAACGGCCAGACGTTCTCGAGTTCGTCGATTGAGACATGAAGCAGGTAAGGCCCATCGCTGTTCAGCATGGTGTCGAGCGCCGCTTCAACCTGATCTTTACGGGTGATGTGCTGACCAGGGATGCCAAAGGCGCTGGCCAGGGTGAGGAAATCGGGGTTATCGGTCAGCGTCGTTTCGCTGTAACGCTCCTGGAAGAACAGCTGCTGCCACTGGCGAACCATCCCTAAACGCTGGTTGTCGAGCAAGACGATTTTCAGCGGCAACTGCTTACGCTTAACAGTGCCGAGCTCCTGAACGTTCATCATGAAGGAGCCGTCACCGGAGATACAGATAACGGTATCGTTCGGGCGGGCAACCTGTGCGCCTACGGCTGCTGGCAGACCGAAGCCCATCGTCCCTAACCCGCTGGAGGTGATGAAGTTTTCCGGGCGAGTGTAGGCCATGTGCTGCGCGGACCACATCTGGTGCTGGCCGACGTCGGTGGTGACGACACTGTCAGCTGGTTTACGGTCGGACAACTGCTTCAACAGCAGCGGCGCGTAGATGGCCTCGCCGGGATGGTCGTAACGCCAGGCGTGCTCGGCGCGCATGTCTGCGGCGTGCTGACGCCATGCGTTGATATCCAGCGGCTGTTGCAATGCCGGTAACAGCGCGTTGAGATCGCCCTGCAGCGCAACGTGCGCCTGACGCAGCTTGTTCATCTCCGCCGGATCGATATCCATATGGATGACTTTGGCGTTCGGCGCAAAGGTATTCAGCTTGCCGGTGACGCGGTCATCAAAACGGGCCCCTACGGCGATGAGCAAGTCGCACTCCTGCACCGCCAGGTTTGCCGCTTTGGTGCCGTGCATCCCCAGCATGCCCAGATAGTAGGGGTAGTCCGCGTCGACTGCGCCCAAACCTTTCAGCGTGCAGGTCGCTGGCATCTGCGTTGTTGCGATAAATTCGCGCAGGGCTGGAACGGCCTGCGCCATGCCGACGCCACCGCCGACGTACAGCATCGGCTGTTTTGCCTGCATCAACATCTGACGGGCCTCTTCAACTTCCGCATCCGGAAACACATCGTCGCTTTCAACGGTGGAGAAGTGCGGTTCCAGATCGCCGAGTGCCACCTGGATATCTTTCGGGATATCTACCAGAACCGGACCAGGACGACCAGAGCTTGCCACTTCGAACGCTTCTGCCATCACGCGCGGCAGCTCTTCCAGAGACTGGACGAGGAAGCTGTGTTTGGTGCAGGCCAGCGATAAACCGAGGACGTCAACTTCCTGGAAAGCATCGGTGCCGATGAACGGAGACGCCACCTGGCCGGTAATGGCTACGACGGGAACAGAATCCAGCAGGGCATCCGCCAGACCAGTGATCAAGTTGGTTGCGCCTGGGCCTGAAGTGGCCATGCAGACACCGGTTTTGCCCGTGGCACGAGCGTAACCAATGGCTGCCATCGCTGCACCCTGCTCGTGTCGGCACAACAGGTGTTCCACGCCGCCGTCATACAGTGCATCGTAAATCGGCATAATTGCGCCACCCGGATAACCGAATACGGTTTCCACTCCCTGCGCGCGCAACGCATGTACAACCCATTGTGCCCCATTCATAGTTAGTTCCCCGTCATAAATCTGGAGAAACAGAATTTTATGCTAGTCGTCATTCTCTGCTCCTCGTTTACGTTTTTTAGTCATAAAAAAACCCCCGGACCTTTCGGTGCGGGGGTCTTAGTTCGTTAAGGCTTGATTTCTAAGCCTTTCCTCGTCCAAGTGCAGCCCCGCACGGTGGGATAATAATCACCACCACGCTAATCACGACCAGGCTAATCACTCGTAGAAGGGCTGTCATTTTCAGTTCTTTCTGCATCTTGTTCGAAGGAATACCTAAAGAGTTATCACAGAATTCAAAACAAACACAAGATTTATTTATGGCTCATTTGATTAGCCAGCAAATCATATTTCTTAAAATCGTTGTTTTATATGAGGAAAATAGAAAATGAATATTTTTCATTTTTTTCACTGCTGACCACAACGTCAAAACGCAGTTTTTCACCTTCTGCGAGAAGGCTTCCATGATTATGCAATGGCATGAATGCGGCATAAAAATACCTGAACAGGTGCCGAAAATTCGCAAACTGACGCTAAAAAGACGATCCAGGCGCTGGCATAGTCACACCAGGAGGTAGTGCAAATGTCACTGTCAGTTGTTTATACGCGTGCGGCTCTCGGGGTGAAGGCACCGCTGATTTCCGTAGAGGTTCATTTGAGTAATGGTCTGCCCGGACTCACGCTTGTCGGGCTACCGGAAACGACGGTTAAAGAAGCCAGGGATCGCGTTCGCAGCGCAATAATAAATAGCGGTTATACCTTCCCCGCGAAGAAGATCACCATCAACCTTGCCCCCGCCGATCTACCCAAAGAGGGGGGACGATACGATTTACCTATCGCGATTGCGCTTCTCGCGGCTTCTGAGCAGCTTAATACAACCAGGCTAGGCTCGTACGAGTTTGTGGGCGAACTCGCGCTCACAGGCGCGTTAAGAGGCGTTCCCGGTGCAATATCCGGAGCGCTGGAGGCAATCCGTGCAGGGCGGCAAATCATTGTCGCCAATGAAAACGCATCAGAAGTGAGTCTTATTGCAGAAAAGGGATGCCTTATAGCGGGGCATCTTCAGGAAGTGTGTGCCTGGCTGGAAGGGCGACATGAACTGTCCGAGCCAGAGGAGTGTGACGATGCGGTAACGGATGTACCAGAGGATCTCTGCGAGATTATGGGACAGGAGCAAGGGAAACGGGCGCTGGAGATCACGGCAGCGGGTGGACACAATCTTCTGCTGATTGGCCCACCGGGTACGGGTAAAACCATGCTGGCGAGCAGGTTGAGTGGGTTGCTACCACCGCTCAATAATCATGAAGCGCTGGAAAGCGCCGCCATATATAGCCTGATCGGTTCTACGTCGCTGCAAAAACAGTGGCGTCGACGTCCTTTTCGTTCTCCGCATCATAGCGCTTCACTGACGGCAATGGTCGGCGGTGGGTCTATTCCGGGGCCGGGAGAGATCTCACTGGCACACAATGGCATTCTATTTCTTGATGAGCTGCCTGAATTTGAGCGCCGCGTGCTGGATGCACTGAGGGAGCCCATTGAATCCGGCGAGATACATATCTCACGCACGCGCGCCAAAATAAGCTATCCCGCCCGGTTTCAACTCGTCGCGGCGATGAACCCCAGCCCCACGGGGCACTATCAGGGGAATCATAACCGCTGTACGCCAGAGCAGACGCTGCGCTATCTGGGTAAGTTATCCGGCCCATTCCTCGATCGTTTCGATTTATCGCTGGAAATCCCGCTTCCCCCGCCAGGCCTGCTCAGGCAGACGGGTATACAGGGTGAAAACTCCGCGAATGTTCGAGAGCGGGTTATCGCGGCGCAGGCGCGACAGTATGCCCGTCAGAACAGACTGAATGCGCGGCTGGATAATGCCGGGATCCGCCAGTTTTGCTCACTTAACGGTGAGGATGCGGGGTGGCTGGAAGATACATTGACGCGGTTTGGGCTGTCCATACGTGCGTGGCAGCGTCTGTTGAAAGTGGCCAGAACCATCGCTGACGTGGAGGACTGTACTGACATTGAAAGGAAACATTTGCAGGAAGCGCTGAGCTATCGCGCTATCGACCGCTTGCTGCTGCATTTGCAGAAGTTGCTGGCATAAAAAAGGGGCCGCAGCCCCTTCTCATCATCTTAGTCGTCAGACTCGGTGTAGTCTTCTGCACCTTCCATCTGCGGCTTACCGCCAGAAAGCGTATGGAAGCGCTTTGGACGCTTAATGCGTGCCATATACTTGATCCACACACGTTCTGCTTCAGACTGCGGCTCACGCTCACCACGGCACACAGAAACAAACTGTTTTTCGTCTTCGGTAGCAGGTTCACGCTTACCCAGATCCAGCTCGTTAAAGGCATAACCATGGCGCTCAAGCAGTTGAGCTTCTTTGATGGTGAAATCGCCGTGACGAGAGAACCCGCGCGGATAATGTTTATTGTCGAAAAAACGATTAGTCGTCGTAAAGCTTTCCGCCATCCTACACGCTCCTAATTCTTTGGCCGAGCTATTTATGGCGCGGAGTATTAGTTACGCTTGACAGAGTGTAAAACAAAACATTTAAATCATAACGACAAATAATTTTGTGGAGAAAGATGTGGATACGGAATTGCTAAAAACTTTCCTTGAAGTGAGCAGAACGCGTCACTTCGGGCGAGCCGCTGAAGCCCTTTACCTGACGCAGTCAGCAGTCAGTTTTCGTATTCGACAGCTGGAAAATCAACTGGGTGTGAATCTTTTTACCCGCCATCGCAACAATATCCGCCTCACGCCTGCCGGTGAAAAACTGCTTCCGTATGCGGAGACATTGATGAACACCTGGCAAGCAGCGCGTAAAGAGGTTGCACATACCTCAAGACACAATGAGTTTTCGATTGGGGCCAGCGCATCCCTGTGGGAATGCATGCTCAGTCAGTGGCTAAGCCGGTTGTATCATTCACACGGGCATCTGCAATTTGAGGCCAGAATTGCGCAACGTCAGTCGCTGGTTAAGCAACTCCATGAGCGCCAACTGGATCTTCTGATCACGACAGAAGCCCCCAAGATGGACGAATTTAGCAGCCAGATCGTAGGGCAGTTTGGCCTTGCGCTTTATGCATCTGAGCCGTCAATGATGAAATCCGATCTGAGTTATCTGCGTCTGGAATGGGGCCCGGATTTTCAGCAACATGAGTCAGGATTGATTGCCAGCGATGATGTCCCGCAGTTAACAACAAGCTCTGCGGAGATTGCCTGCCAGCAGCTGCCTTTATTAAAGGGCTGCACCTGGCTACCTACTCGCTGGGCAGACAGCAGACCGGGTCTGCATACCGTCGCAGATTCCACGACGCTTTCCAGACCGTTATATGCGATTTGGCTGCAGAACAGCGATAAGCAGTCGCAGATTAAAGATCTGCTAAAAATCAACATCATGGACTAACGCAAAAAGCCTGCAGAGATGCAGGCTTCTTTATTCGCAGTGTTGTTTGTCGTATTACAGGCAAAAAAAATCCTTTGCCGAAGCAAAGGATTCTATAT
Organism: Enterobacter mori; assembly: GCF_025244905.1. Taxonomy (NCBI): domain Bacteria; kingdom Pseudomonadati; phylum Pseudomonadota; class Gammaproteobacteria; order Enterobacterales; family Enterobacteriaceae; genus Enterobacter; species Enterobacter mori. The sequence goes on from NZ_CP104285.1 coordinate 4,602,687, forward strand.
GGCAGGGGCGGAGAGACTCGAACTCGCGACACCCGGTTTTGGAGACCGGTGCTCTACCAACTGAGCTACGCCCCTAAAGTTTCTTACCATCAAGCCTGCCTAAAAGGCAGGCTTGATGTCTTAATAAGTGGCGGAACGGACGGGACTCGAACCCGCGACCCCCTGCGTGACAGGCAGGTATTCTAACCGACTGAACTACCGCTCCACCGAAGACTGCTTGTAACCACCGGATTAATGCACCGGCTTACTACTTAATTTGATGCCTGGCAGTTCCCTACTCTCACATGGGGAGACCCCACACTACCATCGGCGCTACGGCGTTTCACTTCTGAGTTCGGCATGGGGTCAGGTGGGACCACCGCGCTAAAGCCGCCAGGCAAATTCTGTTTATCTGTATCAGGCTGAAAATCGTGTCTGTCTCTTCGCCAAAACATCTTCGGCGTTGTAAGGTTAAGCCTCACGGTTCATTAGTATCGGTTAGCTCAACGCATCGCTGCGCTTACACACCCGACCTATCAACGTCATAGTCTTTAACGTTCCTTCAGGAGACTTAAAGTCTCAGGGAGAACTCATCTCGGGGCAAGTTTCGTGCTTAGATGCTTTCAGCACTTATCTTTTCCGCATTTAGCTACCGGGCAGTGCCATTGGCATGACAACCCGAACACCAGTGATGCGTCCACTCCGGTCCTCTCGTACTAGGAGCAGCCCCCCTCAATTCTCCAGCGCCCACGGCAGATAGGGACCGAACTGTCTCACGACGTTCTAAACCCAGCTCGCGTACCACTTTAAATGGCGAACAGCCATACCCTTGGGACCTACTTCAGCCCCAGGATGTGATGAGCCGACATCGAGGTGCCAAACACCGCCGTCGATATGAACTCTTGGGCGGTATCAGCCTGTTATCCCCGGAGTACCTTTTATCCGTTGAGCGATGGCCCTTCCATTCAGAACCACCGGATCACTATGACCTGCTTTCGCACCTGCTCGAGCCGTCACTCTCGCAGTCAAGCTAGCTTATGCCATTGCACTAACCTCCTGATGTCCGACCAGGATTAGCTAACCTTCGTGCTCCTCCGTTACTCTTTGGGAGGAGACCGCCCCAGTCAAACTACCCACCAGACACTGTCCGCAACCCGGATCACGGGTCTACGTTAGAACACCAGCCATTAAAGGGTGGTATTTCAAGGATGGCTCCACGCAGACTGGCGTCCACGCTTCAAAGCTCCCCCACCTATCCTACACATCAAGGACCAGTGTTCAGTGTCAAGCTATAGTAAAGGTTCACGGGGTCTTTCCGTCTTGCCGCGGGTACACTGCATCTTCACAGCGAGTTCAATTTCACTGAGTCTCGGGTGGAGACAGCCTGGCCATCATTACGCCATTCGTGCAGGTCGGAACTTACCCGACAAGGAATTTCGCTACCTTAGGACCGTTATAGTTACGGCCGCCGTTTACCGGGGCTTCGATCAAGAGCTTCGCGTTGCCGCTAACCCCATCAATTAACCTTCCGGCACCGGGCAGGCGTCACACCGTATACGTCCACTTTCGTGTTTGCACAGTGCTGTGTTTTTAATAAACAGTTGCAGCCAGCTGGTATCTTCGACTGATTTCAGCTCCACCCGCAGGGGCTTCACCTACATATCAGCGTGCCTTCTCCCGAAGTTACGGCACCATTTTGCCTAGTTCCTTCACCCGAGTTCTCTCAAGCGCCTTGGTATTCTCTACCTGACCACCTGTGTCGGTTTGGGGTACGATTTGATGTTACCTGATGCTTAGAGGCTTTTCCTGGAAGCAGGGCATTTGTTACTTCAGCACCGTAGTGCCTCGTCATCACACCTCAGCGTTAACAAGGTACCGGATTTACCTGGAACCTCCGCCTACATGCTTAAACCGGGACAACCGTCGCCCGGCTAACATAGCCTTCTCCGTCCCCCCTTCGCAGTAACACCAAGTACAGGAATATTAACCTGTTTCCCATCGACTACGCCTTTCGGCCTCGCCTTAGGGGTCGACTCACCCTGCCCCGATTAACGTTGGACAGGAACCCTTGGTCTTCCGGCGTGCGGGCTTTTCACCCGCATTATCGTTACTTATGTCAGCATTCGCACTTCTGATACCTCCAGCAACCCTCACAGGCCACCTTCAACGGCTTACAGAACGCTCCCCTACCCAACAACGCATAAGCGTCGCTGCCGCAGCTTCGGTGCATGGTTTAGCCCCGTTACATCTTCCGCGCAGGCCGACTCGACCAGTGAGCTATTACGCTTTCTTTAAATGATGGCTGCTTCTAAGCCAACATCCTGGCTGTCTGTGCCTTCCCACATCGTTTCCCACTTAACCATGACTTTGGGACCTTAGCTGGCGGTCTGGGTTGTTTCCCTCTTCACGACGGACGTTAGCACCCGCCGTGTGTCTCCCGTGATAACATTCTTCGGTATTCGTAGTTTGCATCGGGTTGGTAAGCCGGGATGGCCCCCTAGCCGAAACAGTGCTCTACCCCCGAAGATGAGTTCACGAGGCGCTACCTAAATAGCTTTCGGGGAGAACCAGCTATCTCCCGGTTTGATTGGCCTTTCACCCCCAGCCACAAGTCATCCGCTAATTTTTCAACATTAGTCGGTTCGGTCCTCCAGTTAGTGTTACCCAACCTTCAACCTGCCCATGGCTAGATCACCGGGTTTCGGGTCTATACCCTGCAACTTAACGCCCAGTTAAGACTCGGTTTCCCTTCGGCTCCCCTATACGGTTAACCTTGCTACAGAATATAAGTCGCTGACCCATTATACAAAAGGTACGCAGTCACACCACGAAGGTGCTCCCACTGCTTGTACGTACACGGTTTCAGGTTCTTTTTCACTCCCCTCGCCGGGGTTCTTTTCGCCTTTCCCTCACGGTACTGGTTCACTATCGGTCAGTCAGGAGTATTTAGCCTTGGAGGATGGTCCCCCCATATTCAGACAGGATACCACGTGTCCCGCCCTACTCTTCGAGTTCACAGCAAGTGTGCTTTCGTGTACGGGACTATCACCCTGTACCGTCGGACTTTCCAGACCGTTCCACTAACACACAAGCTGATTCAGACTCTGGGCTGCTCCCCGTTCGCTCGCCGCTACTGGGGGAATCTCGGTTGATTTCTTTTCCTCGGGGTACTTAGATGTTTCAGTTCCCCCGGTTCGCCTCGTTAACCTATGTATTCAGTTAACGATAGTGTGACGAATCACACTGGGTTTCCCCATTCGGACATCGCCGGGTCAAAGGTTCATATCACCTCGCCGGCGCTTTTCGCAGATTAGCACGTCCTTCATCGCCTCTGACTGCCAGGGCATCCACCGTGTACGCTTAGTCGCTTAACCTCACAACCCGAAGATGTTTCACTTCTGATTGCGAAAATTTGAGAGACTCGAACACACATTACATGTGTGTCGTTTCAATTTTCAGCTTGATCCAGATTTTTAAAGAGCAAAACTTCGCAGTGCACCTTTTCAGGTTCACTCTGAAGTTTTCTTGTATTTCGCAGTAAAAGGATGGTGGAGCTATGCGGGATCGAACCGCAGACCTCCTGCGTGCAAGGCAGGCGCTCTCCCAGCTGAGCTATAGCCCCATCGTTTGTAATCTCTGTACCGCTCATCCTTTAAAAGGAGTTTGGTAGGCCTGAGTGGACTTGAACCACCGACCTCACCCTTATCAGGGGTGCGCTCTAACCACCTGAGCTACAAGCCTGCAGAGATTTTTACTGCTATTTTCATCAGACAATCTGTGTGAGCACTACAAAGGCAGGTTCTTTAAGGTAAGGAGGTGATCCAACCGCAGGTTCCCCTACGGTTACCTTGTTACGACTTCACCCCAGTCATGAATCACAAAGTGGTAAGCGCCCTCCCGAAGGTTAAGCTACCTACTTCTTTTGCAACCCACTCCCATGGTGTGACGGGCGGTGTGTACAAGGCCCGGGAACGTATTCACCGTAGCATTCTGATCTACGATTACTAGCGATTCCGACTTCATGGAGTCGAGTTGCAGACTCCAATCCGGACTACGACGCACTTTATGAGGTCCGCTTGCTCTCGCGAGGTCGCTTCTCTTTGTATGCGCCATTGTAGCACGTGTGTAGCCCTACTCGTAAGGGCCATGATGACTTGACGTCATCCCCACCTTCCTCCAGTTTATCACTGGCAGTCTCCTTTGAGTTCCCGGCCGGACCGCTGGCAACAAAGGATAAGGGTTGCGCTCGTTGCGGGACTTAACCCAACATTTCACAACACGAGCTGACGACAGCCATGCAGCACCTGTCTCAGAGTTCCCGAAGGCACCAATCCATCTCTGGAAAGTTCTCTGGATGTCAAGAGTAGGTAAGGTTCTTCGCGTTGCATCGAATTAAACCACATGCTCCACCGCTTGTGCGGGCCCCCGTCAATTCATTTGAGTTTTAACCTTGCGGCCGTACTCCCCAGGCGGTCGACTTAACGCGTTAGCTCCGGAAGCCACGCCTCAAGGGCACAACCTCCAAGTCGACATCGTTTACGGCGTGGACTACCAGGGTATCTAATCCTGTTTGCTCCCCACGCTTTCGCACCTGAGCGTCAGTCTTTGTCCAGGGGGCCGCCTTCGCCACCGGTATTCCTCCAGATCTCTACGCATTTCACCGCTACACCTGGAATTCTACCCCCTCTACAAGACTCTAGCCTGCCAGTTTCGAATGCAGTTCCCAGGTTGAGCCCGGGGATTTCACATCCGACTTGACAGACCGCCTGCGTGCGCTTTACGCCCAGTAATTCCGATTAACGCTTGCACCCTCCGTATTACCGCGGCTGCTGGCACGGAGTTAGCCGGTGCTTCTTCTGCGGGTAACGTCAATTGCTGAGGTTATTAACCTCAGCACCTTCCTCCCCGCTGAAAGTACTTTACAACCCGAAGGCCTTCTTCATACACGCGGCATGGCTGCATCAGGCTTGCGCCCATTGTGCAATATTCCCCACTGCTGCCTCCCGTAGGAGTCTGGACCGTGTCTCAGTTCCAGTGTGGCTGGTCATCCTCTCAGACCAGCTAGGGATCGTCGCCTAGGTGAGCCGTTACCCCACCTACTAGCTAATCCCATCTGGGCACATCTGATGGCAAGAGGCCCGAAGGTCCCCCTCTTTGGTCTTGCGACATTATGCGGTATTAGCTACCGTTTCCAGTAGTTATCCCCCTCCATCAGGCAGTTTCCCAGACATTACTCACCCGTCCGCCGCTCGTCACCCGGGAGCAAGCTCCCTGTGTTACCGCTCGACTTGCATGTGTTAGGCCTGCCGCCAGCGTTCAATCTGAGCCATGATCAAACTCTTCAATTTAAGTTTGATGCTCGTGAATTAAACTTCGTAATGAATTACGTATGTTCACTCAGAGACTTGGTATTCATTTATTGTCCGAAGACATTAAGAATCCATGTCACTTTGAGTGCCCACACAGATTGTCTGATAAATTGTTAAAGAGCAGTGCAACGCGGCTTTCGCTCACCGTTGCGAGGTCCCGTATATTACGTTTTCCTCATTCAGAGTCAAGCAATTATTTTCACTTTTCTCTGTTGGCGTTCATCTCTGAACCCCGCTAACCCGGCGGCTTGCATGCCGTTGTTCCGTGTCAGTGGAGGCGCATTATAGGGAGTTCTCAGACGTTGACAACCCCTCTTTTAAAAAAAACGTTTAACCGTCTCTTTTTTGCGCAAAACTGTGTCAGAGCGCCAGTTTTTCGAGCGTTTCAAACCCATAACGGCGTAAAACGGGTAAAAGTTGCTCAGTCTCTTTCGTGATGGCCATACAAAACGCGATATTCGCATCGGTAGATTTCGCATCCGGTGCTTCGTGCTCCAGCAGCCAGGCCGTACGACGGGCGATAGCAGCACCAGAATCCACCAGTCGGGTTCCTTCCGGGAGAACCTCTAACAATTCTTCCTGTAATAAAGGGAAGTGAGTGCAGCCCAGCACAACCGTATCCGGTGGCTCCGGCATCCGCAGCCACGGGCGAAGAATGCGACGCAGCTCGTCAAGTGACACCGCCTCTCCGTGCAACTTGGCTTCCGCCATCTCCACCAGTTCTGCCGAACCCAACATTGCGATCTGGCACTCATTGGCGAAACGGTCAATGAGTTCGCGCGTATAAGGACGTTTTACCGTACCACGCGTGGCCAGCAAACCGACGATACCATTCGCCGTCAGACGTGCAGCGGGTTTAATTGCAGGCACAACACCCACAACAGGGAACGGGAATTTTTCACGCAGGGCAGGAAGGGAGACCGTGCTCGCCGTATTGCAGGCAATAACCGCCAACGCCAGGGGATAGCGCTGTTGAACCGCTGTGACGATTTCAACCACACGCTCCACAATAAAGTCTTCACTCTTTTCCCCATACGGGAACGCGACGTTATCGAAGGCGTAGATATAATGGAGATCCGGCAGAAGATGCCGAATCTCATCATAGACCGAAAGCCCACCGACGCCGGAATCAAACACCAGCACGGTGGGGCGCGGATTAGAAGGTGTAGCTGCCAGACAAGGTGTATTCCCGTCCTGCAGTTTGATAGCCATAAACTGTCTCGTAATCTTTATCGAACAGGTTGGCTATTTTACCACGAACTGTGAGGTGAGAGGTGACAGGATATGAAACTGCGACATCCCACAGGCTTACACCGCCCATTTTAACCTTTTGATACGGATAGGTTCCAAAGTTGGTATCGTAACGCGTCCCCAGGTAATGGTAAGTCAGGCTCCAGTCGAGATCATAGATCTGGGTATCGAGCTGGTACTTCACCTGCTGCTTAGCGCGACGATCGAGAACTTCGTTGGTCGTCGCATTACGCGCATCAACATAGTCATAACCGACAGTATGCATCAACGGGCCAGTGTCAAATGACGCCGTGGCTTCTACACCTTTGATACGTGCTTTGCCGACGTTGTAATATTCCTGAAGGTTGTTATTGAAGTCGATAAGATTATCGACATCGTTACGGTAAGCTGAAACACGCCAGCTCACACCTGCCGTAAGCCCCTCGAATGCACCTTCCCACTGCTTGCTTTCTTCTGGATCAAGATGGTCGTTGCCATAAAAGCCATAAAGCTGCCCTAAATTAGGCGCTTTATATGCCGTGCCATAAGAGGCGATGAACCGATAACCCTCAATAAATTCCCAGGCGGCACTGCTTTGCCAGGTACCATGTCGACCAAACTGAGAGTTATCGTCGCTACGGGCTGCTCCTTCGAGAGTAAAGTCGCCTAATTTTTGCAACCCGGTCAGATAGATGCCCGTGTTACGCAAGTCGTAGCCATTCGTGACATAGTTTGTGTTGGGCTCAGTGCTCTGTTTCTGCCAGTCGACACCGGCGCCAATGTTGCCGTGTCCAACATCAACGGAGTTGGTCCACTGAACGTTGTACTGTTTGATTTCATCCAGCGTCGCCGTGGAGTCATAACGCCCCAGATGCGGATCGTAGTTAAAGTCTTTACTGTGGCTGTAGCTGGAGAGCAACTGTGAATGGAAGATGTCCTCGTTAAAGCGCAACCCGGCATCCCAGGTCTGACTATACAACTGGCGAGAATCAACCAGCACATCAGGTGTAAATGCGCTGTAATAGCCGTCATAAGCGGTACGGTTGCTGTAGCCATAACCGCGCACAAAGCCACTCCACTGCTCAGAGAATGTATGTTCCAGCGCGCCGTATATCGTTTTATTCATATAACCGTCGCGATCGGTCTGAGCAAGACCACCGTTGTTGCCGTCCGCGACCACATCAAAACCTTTGGTATAGGTGTAATCACCCGCCAGCGTCACGCGCGTGCTGTCGCCCAATGTTTGCTGCGTGCTGCCACCATAATTTTGGTAACCGTGCGAACCGACTCCCGCGTTCAACGTTGTACCGTCTTTTGCTCGCGTGGTGATAATGTTCACCACGCCGCCAATCGCGTCTGAACCATACACAGCAGAACGTGGTCCACGAATGTATTCGATTCGCTGTACCAGGGAGATCGGAAACTGGCTGAGATCTGACGATCCCGTAACGCCCGCCTGGTTAAGGCGAATACCATCGACGAGAATCAGGACGTGGCTGGAGTTAGTGCCACGTATAAAGAGAGAAGAGAGTTGCCCCATCCCGCCATTTTGCGCCGTATCCACGCCGGGCAGGCGGCGCATGACATCAATAACGGTCGTGGATTGCCAGCGATCAATATCTTCACGCGTCACAACCGAGGTTGCAGCCAGAACAGATTTTTCAGGTTGTTCAAAACGATTTGCCGTCACCACCAACGAGTCGGCGCTATCCTGCGCCCAGCCCGAAAATGCCGTGACGGACAACGCCGTCAACAGCGATACTTTTTTAATCATTGTTAAAGCATCCACAATATAAGAAGGATGCCGCAGGCCTCATCTATAGCACGCGATGATGAAACCAAATGCGACGTGATCCCGGCAGGTCTTCGGGCTAGGTGGCGTTACACGGATGAAGACTTCCCATTTTCACAGTGTCTACAACATTCATCCCGCCAGTCTTTACCGCTGCGCGTCAGCTCCAGATTCACACTGGATTCCCTTTTCACTCTCAGGAGACCGGAAACAGAATGCTACAATTAGACACGTATAGATGTCCAGACAGCTATTGGCCATTAAATCTGGACATCCCCTGAACAATGCCTACAATCCCCGCGTAATTCTTTATCACTCAGGACGTATCATGACCCCAGAACACCTCCCGACAGAACAGTACGACGCGCAGCTGGCAGAGAAAGTCGTCCGCCTGCAAAGTATGATGACGCCTTTCAACGCGCCCGTTCCCGAGGTGTTCCGCTCTCCTGTCAGCCACTACCGCATGCGCGCCGAGTTCCGCATCTGGCACGACGGTAACGACCTGTACCACATCATTTTCGATCAGCAGACGAAATCCCGTATTCGCGTGGACAGCTTTCCGGCGGCGAGCGAACTCATTAACCAGTTAATGACGCTGATAATGGACGGCGTGCGCAATAACCCTGTCCTGCGCCACAAGCTGTTCCAGATTGACTACCTCACCACGCAAAGCAACCAGGCGATTGTCTCTCTGCTGTATCACAAAGCCTTGAACGACGAGTGGCGCGAGCAGGCCGAAGCCCTGCGTGACGCGCTGCGTGCGCAGAACATCAACCTTCACCTGATTGGCCGCGCGACCAAAACTAAAATCATGCTCGACCAGGACTACGTCGACGAGCGCCTGCCGGTAGCAGGTAAAGAGATGGTGTATCGTCAGGTCGAAAACAGCTTCACCCAGCCGAACGCCGCAATGAACGTGCAAATGCTGGAGTGGGCGCTGAAGGCGACAGAAGGGTCAACGGGCGATCTGCTTGAGCTGTACTGCGGTAACGGCAACTTCTCGCTGGCGCTGGCGCGTAACTTCGATCGCGTGCTGGCAACGGAAATCGCCAAACCGTCGGTTGCCGCCGCGCAGTACAACATTGCCGCTAACCATATCGACAACGTGCAGATCATTCGTATGGCGGCAGAAGAGTTCACGCAGGCGATGAACGGCGTACGCCAGTTTAACCGCCTGGAAGGGATCGATCTGAAGAGCTATCAGTGTGAGACGATTTTTGTCGACCCGCCGCGCAGTGGCCTGGACAGCGAAACCGAAAAGATGGTGCAGGCGTACCCGCGCATTTTGTACATTTCCTGTAACCCGGAGACGCTGTGCAAGAACCTCGAAACATTGAGCCAGACGCACAAGGTTGAACGTCTGGCGCTGTTCGATCAGTTCCCGTATACGCACCATATGGAGTGCGGCGTTTTACTTACCGCGCGGTGATCTGTAGGCCGGATAAGCGTAGCGCCATCCGGCGTTTTTGGCAGGCGGCGCTTCGCTTACCTGCCCTACAAATAATTCATTACTCCGGCAACTGGCTCTTGCGGCTACGCATGCGTGAGCCAATCCAGAACACCAGCGCCACAGACAGTACCGCAGGCAGGAAGTTAGAGCCGATATCCGGATACTCCGCGCGCACCACGGTGCTATACAGCAAGACGCCCAGAATAAAGCAGGCAGCGGCCAACCCCGGTAACCCCACCGGCATGGTGCGGTTCAGGTAACGTTGATGCAGGCAGTAAACCGTCAGCACCAGCGCAATAAGCGGGAAAATCGAAAATGGAACGATTGAGCTAAAAATAGCGGCAAACGTACCATTAATGGATAAGCCAGCGATCAATGCCAGCAACAGCGTCCCTTTATCCTGACCTGACTGTTTCATTACTCACCTTCACTCTTCGGTTTGATGTGCCAACTTCTCTTGTTCGCGGCGATACCAGTAGTACGCACCTTTCGAAATCATGCGCAGCTGCAATACCAGTCTCTCTTCGAGCTGCTTGCGTTGTTCAATGCTGACATCCAGCGCTTCGGCACCCGCGCTGAAAACTATCGTCACCATCGCCTCGGCCTGCGCTTCAGTAAACGCACGCGGCATATGGTTTTCGAGTTCCAGATAGTCGGCAAGTTCCGCGATGAAATGCTGAATTTCGCGCGCGACGGCGGCACGAAACGCCGCCGATGTGCCCGAACGCTCGCGCAGAAGCAGACGAAACGCGTTGGGGTTATTGCCGATAAACTCCATAAAGGTCGATACGGAAGTGCGGATCACGCTGCCCCCTTTGGCGATACGCTGACGCGCCTGGCGCATCAGCTGTCGCAGCATCAGCCCGCTCTCATCGACCATGGTAAGGCCCAGTTCATCCACATCACGGAAGTGACGATAGAAGGACGTTGGCGCAATCCCGGCCTCGCGTGCGACTTCGCGCAGGCTCAAACTGGCAAAACTCCGCTCAGCACTCAGTTGACTGAATGCTGCTTCCACCAGCGAACGCCGGGTTTTCTCTTTTTGTTGTGCTCTTACGCCCATCACGATAGTTGAATCCTTCCAAAGGCCTGATGGCACTATACCAGAGAATAAAATTAATCTGTTTGCCTGGCTTTGTGAATGATTGTTTACGTGCGGTTTGTGCTCCACTGCCGGAAAAAAGCACAACGATAATTGGGTTACCCCGGCAATGATGTTATGATTCTGTTGCTTTTATGTATAAGAACAGGTAAGCCTTGCCATGCCACATTCCTACGATTACGACGCAATAGTTATTGGTTCCGGCCCCGGCGGCGAAGGCGCTGCTATGGGTCTGGTGAAACAGGGAGCTAGAGTAGCGGTCATTGAGCGCTACCATAATGTCGGCGGCGGTTGCACCCACTGGGGCACCATCCCTTCGAAAGCCCTCCGCCACGCCGTTAGCCGCATTATTGAATTTAACCAGAACCCTCTCTACAGCGACCACTCCCGACTTCTTCGTTCCTCCTTTGCTGACATCCTGAATCATGCGGATACCGTCATTAACCAGCAGACGCGCATGCGTCAGGGGTTTTATGAGCGTAACCACTGTGAGATTTTGCAGGGCAACGCGCATTTTGTGGATGAACATACCCTGGCACTCGAATGCCACGACGGTTCGGTTGAAACCCTCACCGCCGAAAAATTTGTGATTGCCTGCGGTTCACGCCCGTACCATCCGGCAGACGTGGACTTCTCCCACCCACGCGTTTACGACAGCGACTCCATCCTCAGCCTGCAGCACGAGCCACGCCATGTGATCATCTATGGCGCGGGCGTGATTGGCTGCGAATATGCGTCGATCTTCCGCGGAATGGAGGTCAAAGTTGACCTGATCAACACCCGCGACCGCCTGCTGGCATTCCTCGACCAGGAGATGTCAGACTCCCTCTCCTACCACTTCTGGAACAGCGGCGTGGTGATTCGCCATAACGAAGAGTACGAGAAGATCGAAGGCTGCGACGACGGGGTGATCATGCACCTGAAGTCCGGCAAGAAGCTGAAGGCGGACTGCCTGCTGTACGCCAACGGCCGTACCGGCAACACGGATTCACTGCAGCTGGAAAATATCGGGCTTGAGACCGACAGCCGCGGTCAGTTGAAGGTCAACAGCATGTACCAGACCGCGCTACCGCACGTTTACGCGGTCGGCGACGTGATTGGTTACCCAAGCCTGGCCTCTGCCGCTTACGACCAGGGACGCATTGCCGCACAGGCGCTGGTAAAAGGCGAAGCGACGGCGCACCTGATCGAAGATATCCCAACGGGGATCTACACTATTCCGGAAATCAGTTCGGTCGGTAAAACCGAGCAGCAGCTGACGGCAATGAAGGTGCCTTACGAGGTGGGACGTGCCCAGTTTAAACATCTGGCGCGGGCGCAAATCGTGGGGATGAGCGTAGGTACGCTGAAGATCCTGTTCCATCGCGAGACGAAAGAGATCCTCGGTATTCACTGCTTCGGTGAACGCGCGGCGGAAATCATTCATATCGGCCAGGCAATAATGGAGCAGAAAGGCGGTGGTAACACCATCGAGTACTTCGTTAACACCACCTTTAACTACCCGACGATGGCGGAAGCCTACCGGGTAGCTGCGCTGAACGGCTTAAACCGCCTGTTTTAACGCGTTGTCAAAATGGCCATCCATCGAACCACGGATGGCCTCTGCCAGCTGCTCATAGCGGCTGCGCAGCGGTGAACCCGGACGATAAACGAGGCCAATGGTGCGACGCGGCTCCGGCTTAATGCACGGCAGATACACCACGCCATCACGCTTACGCTCGCGCGGCACGGCCAGCGCAGGCAGCAGCGTAATACCGCTTCCCGCCGCGACCATATTACGCAGCGTTTCCAGGCTGGTTGCGCGGAAATGGGTATCCTCATCGGCACCCGCTTCGAAGCAGAAGCCCATCGCCTGATCGCGCAGGCAGTGGCCATCTTCCAGCATCAGCAGCTTTTCACCGGCCAGATCGGCCATCGGTACGCGATCGCGGTTCGCCCACGGGTGATCTTCATAGATCGCCAGCATCATCGGCTCATCGAACAGCGGTACTTCAATAAAGGCTTCACTCTCTTTTACCAGCGCCAGAATCGCACAGTCGAGCTTGCCGCTGTCTAACTGCGCCAGCAGCTGATGGGTTTGCGCTTCATGCAGGTACATTTCGAGTTTCGGGAACGTCTGGTGCAGCATCGGAATGATGTGCGGCAACAGGTACGGGCCAACGGTTGGGATCAGGCCAATATGCAGCGGGCCGGACATTGCCTCCCCCTGCTGGCTTGCCATTTCCTTGAGCACTTTGACCTCGCGCAGCACGGTGCGCGCCTGATCCACCAGCAGAAGACCTGCCTGTGTGAACAGAACCTTACGACTGGTGCGCTCCAGCAGCATCACGCCCAGCTCGTCTTCCAGCTTGCGGATCTGACCGCTCAGCGTGGGCTGGCTGACGTGGCAGGAATCTGCCGCGCGGCGAAAGTGACGATGCTCGGCTAACGCTACCAGGTATTCAAGATCACGAATATTCATTATTCATCCTCCGTCGCCACGATAGTTCATGGCGATAGATAGCATAGCAACGAACGATTATCCCTATCAAGCATTCTGTTGAATAATACAGCACATAGACGAGGCGGCACGTGTTTGACCCTTGACGTCCCCGCACCGTCAAACGAGTTTCTCTCAAAACTCGAACAACTAAAGCCAACGTGAACTTTTGCGGACCCCGTGGTCCGCTTTTTTTTGCGTAAAAAAGCCTGGCGATAAGCCAGGCTCCGTTTTTCTCCCTCTCCCCGTGGGAGAGGGCCGGGGTGAGGGCACCAGCCCGCACTATTTAAACCCAATCAAACCAACCGGTTTTTCGCATCCGCAATTGCCTGCGCCACCTGCTTCGGCGACACGCCGCCTTTCGCCGCACGCTTATCCAGACAAGACTGCAGCGCCAGAATCGGATACACATCCTCCCCGATCACCGCACTGAATTTCTGCAGGTCAGCCAGGGGCAGATCTTCCAGCGGTTTACCCTGGCGAATCGCTTCTACCACCGCTTCACCCACAATATGGTGCGCTTCACGGAACGGTACGCCCTTCGCCACCAGATAATCCGCCAGCTCGGTGGAGTTGGCATAACCCTGCTGCGCCGCTTCCTGGCAGCGCGGACGTTTCACCTGAATGCCGTCCAGCACCAGCGCGCCCATATGCAGACAGTCCAGCCAGGTGTCGAGCGCGTCGAACAGCCCTTCTTTATCTTCCTGCATATCTTTGTTGTACGCCAGCGGCAGCCCTTTCAGGGTCATCATCATGCCGGTCAGCGCACCCTGCACGCGGCCACATTTGCCGCGGATCAGCTCCAGCGCGTCCGGGTTTTTCTTCTGCGGCATCAGGGATGAGCCTGAGGTCACGCGGTCGGACAGCTCGACGAAGCCCGCTTCGCCAGAGTTAAAGAAGATCAGGTCTTCGGCAAAGCGCGAGAGATGCACCATCCCGATGGATGCGTTAGACAGCAGCTCCAGCACATGGTCGCGGTCGGACACGCTGTCCAGGCTGTTACGGGTGGCGGAGGCAAAGCCCAGCCAGCCTGCCAGCTGTTCACGGTCGATGTCGTAAGCGGTACCCGCCAGCGCGCCGCTGCCCAGCGGGCTGACGTCCAGACGTTTCAGGGTATCCTGCAGACGGCTTTCGTCACGCACCAGCATCTCAACGTAGGCCAGACACCAGTGCGCAAAGGTCACCGGCTGGGCGCGCTGCAGGTGGGTATAGCCCGGCATCACCGCGTCCTGGTTGTTTTGCGCGGTTTCCACCAGCGCGCTCTGCAGCTGACGGTTGGCCGCCAGCAGTTCGCCAACGGTATCTTTACACCACAGCTTCAGGTCGGTGGCGACCTGGTCGTTACGACTGCGCCCGGTGTGCAGCTTTTTACCCAACTGACCCACTTTGTCGATCAGTTTGCCTTCCACCCAGCTGTGAATATCTTCGGCATCGCTCTGCAGGATTTGCTGCGGATCCAGACGCACCTCTTCCAGCAGGTTATTCAGCGCCTCTTCCAACTGCAGCTGTTCGTCTGCAGTCAGTACGCCAACGGTCACCAGCGCTTTGGACCAGGCCACAGAGCCGACAATATCCTGTTCGGCCAGGCGGTAGTCGAAGCGCAAAGAGTCGTTGAACTGTTTGAACCGCTGATCCGCTGCCTGTGTAAAACGCCCACCCCAAAGTGCCATAACGAATTTCCTTAATGATGATATTTTTGCCCGGTGGCGCTGCGCTTACCGGGCCTACAAAATTCACGCAGGCCGGATAAGCGAAGCGCCATCCGGCACAGAATCTTAAGCCAGAATACGCGTGCCAATCGGCGTGCCGTTAAACAGCGCCGGGAGCTGCTCCGCGTGACGCCAGGAGGCGATATCCACCGGGCGGCCCAGCGTGCGTGCGGCATCCAGCGCGGCGTTCACTTTGACGATCATGCCGTCGGTAATAATGCCCTGCGCAATCAGCTGCTCGGCTTTCTCAGCGGTCATTTCCGCAATGCGCTGGCCTTTGCCGTCCAGAATGCCGCTCACGTCGGAGAGCAGGATCAGATCCGCACCCAGCGTTGCCGCCAGTGCGGTCGCCGCCTGGTCAGCGTTGACGTTCATCAGCTCGCCCTCTTCGGTCACGCCGATAGAGCTCACCACCGGCAGGAAACCACCTTCCAGCAGCG
This sequence comes from Enterobacter mori, assembly GCF_025244905.1. Taxonomy (NCBI): domain Bacteria; kingdom Pseudomonadati; phylum Pseudomonadota; class Gammaproteobacteria; order Enterobacterales; family Enterobacteriaceae; genus Enterobacter; species Enterobacter mori. The sequence goes on from NZ_CP104285.1 coordinate 4,618,237, forward strand.
TGTTAATCAGCTTAGGCGAACCCGGCTGTGCCAGTCCAACGTGGCCGAGCGCTTCGTCGAGCTGGGTCACTTTTACGCTGTCGCCATCGCCAAGATAGAGGCCAACGGACGCGATGTGGTGTTTCTTCGCCCACGCCAGCAGCGTTTTGTTCGCCGTACCCGCCAGCGCACCGGTAATGATGTCAATCTGATCAGCAGGCGTCACGCGCAGGCCATTTTTCTTTTCCACCGGCAGGTTGAGCCCTTTCATCAGCTCGTCCACCACGCAGCCGCCGCCGTGCACAATCACCAGCGGACGTTGGTGTGATTCACGATAGTTCACCAGCGCGGTAAACAGACGCTCCAGCGCTTCTTCGCTGTCCAGCAGTACACCACCGAGTTTGATAATTAATGGGTTCATCATCACACCTTAAATAAGAGCCTGCGTTTCCGGGAAACCGAAACGAATATTTGCACACTGCATTGCCTGTGCGGCAGCGCCTTTGAGTAAGTTATCTTCTGCGGCGACGACGATGAGATGCTCACCCTGCACGGCAAAGCCGATGTCGCAGAACGGCAGGCCGACCACGTTTTTCAGCGCCGGCACGCCTTTGTCGTACAGGCGCACCAGCGGTTTATCCGCATACGCCTGGGTGAAGACCTCGTTCACCTGCTCTTTGGTCACGCCAGGCTTCAGGCGGCAGGTAATGGTTTCGAGGATCCCACGCGGGAAGCTGCCCAGGTGCGGGGTGAAAATCACCTCGGCACCCAGATGCGTGGTGATTTCAGGGTGATGACGGTGATTAAACACGCCATACGGCTGAAGGCTCACTTCGCAGAAGCTGTTAGAGATAGCGGCCTTGCGCCCTGCTCCGCTCACGCCGCTGGTGGCGTTGATCACCGGCCACTGGTTGAGATCCAGCAGGCCCGCGTCGATCAGCGGCTTCAGGGAAAGCTGTGCCGCCGTCGGATAGCAGCCCGGCACGGCAATCAGGTTCGCTTCTTTCAGTTTGTCTGCGCTCCACTCCGCCAGGCCGTACACCGCTTTTTCGAGCAAATCCGGGTGCTGATGAGTGAAGCCGTAATATTTTTCGTAGAACGCCCCGTCGTTCACCCGGAACGCCCCGGAGAGGTCGAAGACCACGCAGCCAGCCGCCAGGAACTGCGGCGCCAGGTCGTGGCTGACCTCGTGCGCGGTGGCTAAAAACACCACGTCGACGCCGTCGGTAAACTCGCTGATGTCAGACATTGGCTGCAGCGGCAGGTCAACAATCCCCTTAAGCTGCGGATGCAAATCGGAAATTAACTTTCCTGCATCATTGCTTTGCGCTGACACGGTCAAAGCGGTTATGGTCATATGTGGATGGCGATTCACGTAGCTTACAAGCTCTGCGCCCGCATAACCGCTAGCGCCTACAATCAGCGTATTCAACATCGGGTTCCTTTATGCTCAACGTTAATGTATTTTTATTCACATTTATTGCATGAATATTGATACTATCACGACCTAAGGTGTGTCAACAATGAAAATGAACTTACCGCCATTTATCGAGATCTACCGCGCCCTGATTGCCACTCCGTCCATCAGCGCAACGGAAGAAGCGCTGGATCAGAGCAATGAGTCTTTAATCAATCTGCTGGCGGGTTGGTTTAGCGATCTTGGGTTTAACGTTGAGGTTCAGCCCGTCCCCGGAACACGTCACAAATTCAACCTGCTCGCCAGCACCGGTACCGGTGCTGGCGGCCTGCTGCTGGCCGGTCATACCGACACCGTTCCCTTTGACGATGGCCGCTGGACGCGCGACCCGTTCACCCTGACCGAGCACGACAATAAGCTCTATGGCCTGGGTACCGCCGACATGAAAGGCTTCTTCGCCTTTATCCTCGACGCGCTGCGTGACGTGGACGTGACGAAACTGAAAAAACCACTCTACATTCTGGCGACCGCCGATGAAGAGACCAGCATGGCGGGCGCGCGCTACTTCTCTGAAAACACATCGATTCGCCCGGATTGCGCGATCATCGGCGAGCCGACGTCTCTGCAACCGATTCGCGCCCATAAAGGCCACATTTCTACTGCCGTGCGCGTGCTCGGCCAGTCCGGCCACTCCAGCGATCCGGCACGTGGGGTGAATGCCATCGAACTGATGCATGACGCCATCGGCCGCATCATGGCCCTGCGCGACGACCTGAAAGAGCGCTATCACTACGAGGCGTTCACCGTGCCGTATCCGACGCTGAACCTCGGCAGCCTGCACGGCGGCGATGCCTCGAACCGCATTTGCGCCTGCTGCGAACTGCATATGGACATCCGCCCACTGCCGGGCATGACCCTGAGCGATCTCGACGGTCTGCTGAATGAAGCGCTGGCCCCGGTGAGCGAACGCTGGCCGGGTCGTCTGACGGTTTCGGAACTGCATCCGCCGATCCCGGGCTATGAGTGCCCGCCGGATCACCAGCTGGTCCAGGTGGTGGAAAAACTGCTCGGCGAAAAAACCGACGTGGTGAACTACTGCACCGAAGCGCCGTTTATTCAGACCCTGTGCCCGACGCTGGTGCTCGGCCCCGGCTCTATCAACCAGGCCCACCAGCCGGATGAATATCTGGAAACCCGCTTCATCAAACCTACCCGCGAACTGATTACCCAGGTTGTCCATCACTTCTGCTGGCATTAAAACGCACCGAACAGTCCCCTCTCCCTGTGGGAGAGGGTTAGGGTGAGGGCAACAAATCGCATGATCTCCGTCACATTCCCATAAGCATCTCTTATCTGACGCAAAGCGAATTAAATTTCGTAAATTGCCCACATTTATTCGTTTGCTGAACCGTTTTCGCAGCAATTGACGACGGGGGTTTTACGTGGCTTTATAAAGGGAGATGACAAAATAATGTCCAAAAGATTTTCGATTGGGCATAAACAAAAATGATGGGGTGACTGGGTTTTTATGAACGAACAATATTCCGCGTTGCGTAGTAATGTCAGTATGCTCGGCAAAGTGCTTGGAGATACCATCAAAGATGCGTTGGGGGAAAACATCCTCGACCGCGTTGAAACCATCCGCAAGCTGTCTAAATCTTCCCGTGCCGGTAACGAAGCCAATCGTCAGGAGCTGCTCACCACCTTGCAGAACCTGTCAAATGATGAGCTGCTACCCGTTGCACGCGCATTCAGCCAGTTCCTGAATCTGGCCAACACCGCTGAGCAATACCACAGCATTTCGCCCAACGGCGAAGCTGCCAGCAACCCGGAAGTCATTGCCCGTACGCTTCGTAAACTCAAAGACCAGCCCAATCTCAACGAAGCCACCATCAAAAAAGCAGTGGAATCTCTTTCGCTGGAGCTGGTGCTGACCGCTCACCCAACCGAGATCACTCGTCGTACGCTGATCCACAAAATGGTGGAAGTGAACAACTGTCTGAAGCAGTTAGACAACAAAGACATCGCCGACTACGAGCGCAATCAGCTGATGCGCCGTCTGCGCCAGCTTATTGCCCAGTCCTGGCATACCGATGAAATTCGTAAGCATCGCCCAAGCCCGGTCGACGAAGCCAAATGGGGTTTTGCGGTAGTGGAAAACAGCCTGTGGGAAGGGATACCAAACTACCTGCGCGAGCTAAACGAACAGCTGGAAGAGAACCTGGGCTACCGCCTGCCGGTCGATTTTGTTCCGGTGCGCTTCACCTCCTGGATGGGCGGTGACCGCGACGGCAACCCCAACGTAACAGCGGAAATCACCCGCCACGTCCTGCTGCTGAGCCGCTGGAAAGCGACCGATCTGTTCCTGAAAGATATTCAGGTACTGATCTCCGAGCTGTCGATGGTTGAAGCAACGCCGGAACTGCGCGCGCTGGCAGGGGAAGAAGGTGCCAGCGAGCCGTACCGTTTCCTGATGAAAAAACTGCGTGGTCAGCTAATGGCGACTCAGGCCTGGCTGGAAGCACGCCTCAAAGGCCAGCGCCTGCCGAAACCAGAAGGTCTGCTCAGCCAGAACGAGCAGCTCTGGGATCCACTGTACGCCTGTTACCAGTCGCTTCAGGCCTGTGGCATGGGCATCATCGCCAACGGCGAACTGCTCGACACCCTTCGCCGCGTGAAGTGTTTCGGCGTGCCGCTGGTGCGTATCGATGTGCGTCAGGAAAGTACCCGTCATACTGAAGCGCTGGGTGAACTGACCCGCTATCTCGGCATCGGCGATTATGAAAGCTGGTCCGAAGCCGACAAGCAGGCCTTCCTGATCCGCGAACTGAATTCCAAGCGCCCTCTCCTGCCGCGCAACTGGGAACCAAGCAACGACACGCGTGAAGTGCTCAATACCTGTAAGGCGATCGTGGACGCGCCGAAAGGATCGGTGGCCGCCTATGTGATCTCCATGGCGAAAACCCCGTCCGACGTGCTGGGCGTTCACCTCCTGCTGAAAGAAGCCGGTATCGACTACGCTCTGCCGGTCGCGCCACTCTTTGAAACCCTCGACGACCTGAACAACGCCAACGACGTGATGACGCAGCTGCTGAACATCGACTGGTATCGCGGCTTTATTCAGGGCAAACAGATGGTGATGATCGGCTATTCCGACTCCGCAAAAGACGCGGGCGTGATGGCGGCATCCTGGGCACAGTATCAGGCGCAGGATGCACTGATCAAAACCTGCGAGAAAGCCGGTATTGAGTTGACCCTTTTCCACGGACGCGGTGGCTCAATCGGCCGTGGCGGCGCGCCTGCTCACGCGGCACTGCTGTCACAACCACCGGGAAGCCTGAAAGGCGGCCTGCGCGTCACCGAACAGGGCGAGATGATCCGCTTTAAATACGGTCTGCCGGAAGTGACCATCAGCAGCCTGTCGCTCTACACCAGCGCCATTCTGGAAGCGAACCTGCTGCCGCCGCCGGAACCGAAAGAATCCTGGTGTCGCATCATGGACGAGCTGTCAGACATCTCCTGCGATCTGTACCGCGGCTACGTGCGTGAAAACAAAGATTTCGTGCCTTACTTCCGCTCGGCAACCCCTGAACAGGAGCTGGGTAAACTGCCGCTGGGCTCGCGCCCGGCCAAACGTCGCCCAACCGGTGGCGTCGAGTCTCTGCGTGCAATTCCGTGGATCTTCGCCTGGACGCAAAACCGTCTGATGCTGCCCGCCTGGCTGGGTGCCGGTGCCGCACTGCAGAAAGTGGTGGAAGACGGCAAGCAAAATGAACTGGAAACCATGTGCCGCGACTGGCCGTTCTTCTCTACCCGCCTGGGCATGCTTGAGATGGTCTTCTCGAAAGCTGACCTGTGGCTGGCGGAATACTACGATCAGCGTCTGGTGAAACCTGAGCTGTGGACGCTGGGTAAAGAGCTGCGGGAACTGCTGGAAGGCGACATCAAAGTGGTGCTGGATATCGCCAACGACTCACACCTGATGGAAGACCTGCCATGGATTGCCGAATCTATCCAGCTGCGTAATATCTACACCGACCCGCTTAACGTCCTGCAGGCAGAGCTGCTGCACCGTTCGCGTCTGGCGGAAGAGGAAGGTAAAGAGCCGGATCCACGCGTTGAACAGGCGCTGATGGTGACGATTGCAGGCGTTGCGGCAGGTATGCGTAACACCGGCTAATGCTTTACGCCCGGCGGCGCTGCGCTTGCACGGGCCTACGATAAGTAGGCCGGGTAAGCGCAGCGCCGCCCGGCAAATTTCGGTAGTCTCCTTATGCATTTCGATATCACCCAGATTTTGACTGACCTGGTGAACCGCACGTTACCGCTGGGTCAGATTCATTTCCTGGCCCCATCCGATAAGCAACGTCGTACATCCCCCTGCCTTGTCATTATCCTTGATACCCCCTGCGAGGCGTTATTTTCGTCATTCGGAGACGTCACTCATCCCCCTTCTGATACTCTGAGCGTACACTTCGGTAAGCAGCAGCTTACAATCGAGCTACGGCGCGACAATGTGCTCTTACAACAATTACAGGTTGCCCGACGTGGCCCGCGAACGGGGGCTTTTCTTCTGCAAACGCTCACCGAATTACAGATGCAGCCTGAGGAGCAAGACACAGCAGGACTGGTGGTTTTAAGCCTGCTCAGCCACTGTCGGGACCTGCTTGGCAGCGACATTCACACCGACAACCGCAGCCGGGCACTATTCGAAGCCGTTCGGCGCTATATCGAAGAAAATTATGCCTCTTTGTTAACCCGGGAATCCGTGGCGCAGGCGTTCTACATCTCACCAAACTACCTTTCCCATCTTTTTCAGAAAGTCGGCAGCGTCGGATTTAATGAGTATCTGACGCATACGCGTCTGGAACATGCGCGCCAACTGCTGAAAGGCTACGATCTCAAAATTAAAGATATCGCCACACGCTGCGGGTTTACGGACAGCAACTACTTTTGCCGTCTCTTTCGCAAGCACACCGAACGTTCCCCTTCCGAATATCGACGCCAGTATCACAGCCAGCTGATCGCCAAAAAGTAGCATTGTGATCGCTCTCTCACTTCGCCAGAGACATTACATTTGTCCAGTATTTGGCAAAATTGACCTGTATCCGCCTCGCCTGAGCGCGCCTTATCCTTTATTCAACCTTTCTGACTTAAGGAAAAATAATGGAACTGTATCTGGATACCGCCGACGTCGCGGAAGTTGAACGCCTGGCGCGCATTTTTCCCATTGCGGGCGTTACCACCAACCCAAGCATTATCGCTGCCAGCCGCGAATCCATCTGGGAGGTGCTCCCGCGTCTGCAAAAAGCCATTGGACCAGAAGGCACGCTGTTTGCCCAAACCATGAGCCGCGACGCAGAAGGCATGGTGGCGGAAGCTAAACGCCTGAGTAATGCCATACCGGACATCGTGGTGAAAATCCCTGTCACGGCTGAGGGACTTACCGCGATCAAGGCGCTAAAAAAGGAGGGTATTACCACGCTGGGTACTGCCGTTTATAGCGCCGCACAGGGTTTGTTCGCCGCGCTGGCGGGAGCGAAATATGTCGCCCCCTATGTCAACCGCGTTGATGCTCAGGGTGGTGACGGCATTCGCATGGTCCAGGAGCTACAATCCCTGCTGGAACTGCACGCACCGGAAAGCAGAGTGCTCGCCGCCAGCTTCAAAACGCCGCGCCAGGCGCTGGACTGCCTTCTCGCCGGATGTGAAGCAATCACACTTCCTTTAGATGTAGCGCAACAAATGCTCGGCACCCCGGCGGTAGAGTCAGCCATAGAGAAGTTCGAACAGGACTGGAAAAACGCGTTTGGTAACCTCAACCTCTAAGGGAGAACTGTTATGGACCGTATCATTCAATCACCTGGGAAATACATCCAGGGTGCTGATGTGCTTACCCGTCTCGGCGACTATCTGAAACCACTGGCACAGCGCTGGCTGGTTGTCGGCGATAAATTTGTGCTGGGTTTTGCCGAAGAAACCCTGCACAAGAGTTTCAAAAATGCCGGACTCCACGTAGAAATTGCGCCATTTGGTGGCGAATGTTCACAAAATGAAATCGATCGCCTGAAAAAGCTGGCCGACAGCGCCGACTGCATGGCGGTGCTGGGCATTGGCGGCGGTAAAACGCTGGATACCGCCAAAGCGCTTGCCCACTTTATGGATGTGCCGGTCGCCATTGCGCCAACTATCGCCTCCACCGATGCGCCGTGCAGCGCCCTTTCCGTGATTTATACCGACAGCGGCGAGTTCGATCGCTACCTGATGCTGCCGCACAACCCGAACATGGTCATCGTCGACACCAAAGTGGTGGCTGGCGCACCGGCACGGCTGCTGGCCGCCGGGATTGGCGATGCGCTGGCGACCTGGTTTGAAGCACGCGCCTGCTCGCGCAGCGGGGCAACCACCATGGCGGGCGGCAAGTGCACACAGGCGGCGTTAGCGCTGGCCGAGCTGTGCTACAACACGCTGGTTGAAGAGGGTGAAAAGGCGATGCTGGCAGCGGAACAGCACGTGGTGACGCCTGCTCTGGAACGCATTATCGAAGCGAATACCTATCTTAGCGGTGTCGGTTTTGAAAGTGGTGGGTTGGCAGCGGCACACGCTATTCATAATGGCATGACCGCGGTGCCGGATGCGCATCACTTCTACCACGGGGAAAAAGTGGCGTTTGGCACGCTGACGCAGCTGGTGCTGGAAAACGCGCCGGTAGAAGAGATCGAAACCGTCGCGGCACTTTGTCACAGCGTAGGGCTGCCGATCACCCTGGCGCAGTTGAACATCAAAGAGGATATTCCGGCCAAAATGCGACTGATCGCGGAAGCCTCCTGTGCCGAAGGGGAAACTATTCACAACATGCCGGGCGGCGTCACGCCGGATCAAGTGTATGCGGCGCTGCTGGTCGCGGACCAGTACGGACAGCGATTCTTGCAAGAGTGGGAGTAATGAAAAAGCCGGGTGGCGCTGCGCTTACCCGGCCTACGAATGACACGCTTTTGTAGGCCGGGTAAGGCGTAGCCGCCACCCGGCACAAGGGTTACTGCAGGTCAAACCGATCCAGATCCATCACCTTCGCCCATGCCGCTACGAAGTCACGAACGAACTTCTCGCTGGCATCGCTGCTGGCGTAAACCTCAGCCAGCGCGCGCAGGACAGCGTTGGAACCGAAGACCAGGTCGGCACGGGTGGCGGTGTATTTCACTTCACCGCTGGTGCGGTCGCTACCGGCAAACAGTTCGTTTGATTCGTCGGTCGCTTTCCACTGGGTGTTCATATCCAGCAGGTTCACGAAGAAATAGTTGCTCAGCACGCCCTCACGGTTGGTGAACACGCCATTCTTGCTGCCATCGAAGTTGGCACCCAGCACGCGCAGGCCACCGATCAGCACCGTCAGCTCAGGCGCGGTCAGCGTCAGCTGCTGGGCTTTGTCGATCAGCAGTGACTCGGTGGTAGACACATCCACCTGCGCACGGTAGTTGCGGAAGCCGTCGGCAATCGGTTCGAGCAGGTTAAACATCTCGATATCCGTCTGATCCTGACGCGCATCCACACGGCCCGGCGTGAACGGTACGTTGACGTAAACGCCTGCGGCTTTCGCAGCTTGCTCCACGCCCACGACGCCCGCCAGCACGATGATATCGGCCAGAGAGGCTTTGTTGGTGGTGCGCTGAATAGCTTCCAGGGCCGGTAACGCGCGAACCGCTGCGGCGTTAACATCCCAGTCGCGCTGAGGTGCCAGCGCCAGACGGGCGCCGTTAGCGCCGCCGCGCTTATCGCCACCGCGGAAGGTTGAAGCTGACGCCCAGGCAACCGAAACCAGTTCGCTCACGGACAGACCGGATGCCACAATTTCCGCCTTCAGGCTTTCAATGTCTTCTTTCGAAGGATTAAACACCGCCTGCGGCAGCGGGTCCTGCCAGATCAGATCTTCTTTCGGCACTTCCGGGCCGATGTACCGCGCTTTTGGCCCCATATCGCGGTGGGTCAGCTTGAACCACGCACGCGCAAAGGCTTCGTTGAAGGCCTGCGGATCGTTCAGGAAACGGCGGGAAATTTTCTCGAATTCCGGATCAAAACGCAGCGTCAGGTCGGTGACCAGCATGGTTGGTTTGCGTTTTTTCGACGGGTCGAACGGGTCAGGCATGATTTCCGGTGCATCCACGGCTTCAAACTGAATCGCCCCTGCCGGGCTGCGGGTCTGTACCCATTCGTATTTGAACAGGTTCTCAAAGAAGTAGTTGCTCCACTGGGTCGGGGTTTGCGACCAGATGACTTCCAGACCGGAGGTAATGGCATCTGCGCCAACGCCCGTGCCGTGCGTGCTGGCCCAGCCCAGGCCCTGCGCTTCAATTGGCGAGGCTTCCGGATCGGTACCCACGTGCGTGGCTTCACCCGCGCCGTGCGTTTTGCCGAGAGTGTGTCCGCCCGCAATCAGCGCCACGGTCTCTTCATCGTTCATGCCCATGTTGCCGAAGGTCGCGCGAATTGCCGCCGCAGCAGACAGAGGTTCACCGCTGGCGTTTGGCCCTTCCGGGTTAACGTAGATCAAGCCCATTTCGGTAGCGGCGAGAGGTCGCTTCGCCAGCGCTTCCGGGTCACGGTGGGTCAGCCAGGCTTTTTCATCGCCCCAGTTCACGTCCAGATCCGGCTCCCAGACGTCTTCACGCCCGGCGCCAAAACCAAAGGTGCGGAAGCCGGAGTTCTCCAGCGCCACGTTACCCGCGAGGATAAACAGGTCAGCCCAGGAAATTTTTTGTCCGTATTTTTGCTTGATAGGCCACAGAAGGCGGCGCGCCTTATCCAGGCTCACGTTATCAGGCCAGGAGTTCAGCGGTGCAAAGCGCTGTTGACCGCGTCCGGCACCGCCGCGTCCGTCAACGGAGCGATAGGTACCCGCGCCGTGCCAGGCCATACGAATAAACAGGCCCGCATAGCTGCCCCAGTCGGCAGGCCACCACGGTTGGGAGTCGGTTAAAAGTGCTTTGAGGTCGCCTTTAAGGGCGGAGTAATCAAGCTTGCTAAATTCTTTGCGGTAGTCGAAGTCTTCACCCAGTGGGTTCGAACGATTGGAATGTTGGCTAAGAAGATCGATGCGGAGTTGTTTTGGCCACCATTCTTTGCTGCCGGTACCTGCACCCGCGCTGTGATCGACGCCGCCCTGATGGAACGGACATTTGCCGACTGATGCCGCGTTATTGGTCTCGTCTGACGTGCTCATCATTATGCTCCCTTTGCTGTGTTACCGTTACGATATACGCTCTTGTTGATAAGGTATAGTTGAGATAATCCACAGATTCGATAGTTAATTCCGTTTAATTACGCCTGGAAAATATATGACTTTCCTGCGTGCATGCAGCATCACCCATACGCCAGAAAAATAATACCCTCTTAAATCAAAAAACCCTCCGAAGAGGGCCTTTAATTGTTACACGCCTGGTCTGACGCCGAGCGTGTGGCAAATGGCGTAACTCATCTCTGCACGGTTCAGCGTGTAGAAGTGGAAATCCTTCACCCCTTCACGACTTAAGATCTTCACCATGTCCATAGCGATATTTGCGCCCACCAGCTTGCGTGTTTCCGGGTCATCGTCCAGACCCTCGTACATTTTAGACATCCACAGCGGAATGCGCACGTTGGTCATATCGGCAAATTTCTTCGCCTGTTTGAAATTAGAGACCGGCAAAATGCCTGGGATAATTTCGACGTCGATACCCGCAGAAACGCAGCGGTCACGGAAGCGCAGGTAGCTTTCCACATCAAAGAAGAACTGGGTAATGGCGCGGTTCGCGCCGGCGTCCACTTTACGCTTGAGGTTAAGCAGATCGGCCTGGGCGCTTTTCGCTTCCGGATGCACTTCAGGATAAGCAGCAACGGAGATATCAAAGTCAGCCACGTCTTTCAGCAGCGCGACCAGATCGGCGGCGTACATGTCCGGCTTGCCACTCCCCGGCGGTAGGTCGCCGCGCAGGGCGACAATATGACGAATGCCGTTATTCCAGTAATCCTGGGCGATAGCCCGCAGCTCCTCGCGGGTGGCGTCAATGCAGGTGAGGTGCGGAGCCGCTTCCAGACCGGTACGATCTTTGATGCCTTTAATGATGCTGTGCGTACGGTCACGCTCGCCGGAGTTCGCACCGTAAGTCACAGAGACAAACTTCGGTTTCAGGCTGCTGAGACGATCGATAGAGCTCCAGAGGGTTTGCTCCATTTCACTGGTGCGCGGCGGGAAAAATTCAAAAGAGACGTTAATCTGGCCGTTTACTTCGGCCAGGCTCTGATTCAGGGCTTCCCGCTGGTTGGCGTGAAAAAAGCTCATACCTTACCTCTATCTATCGCGTGTCATTGTTTGTTGTGTTGTGAACTTCTATACGTTTAGACGTCCAGATGTAAAAATGACGGAAAAGCGGAGTGACGTCAACATAAATAATCAACAATAACGGTGAGGTTTGTTCAGGGAAGATGAAGGGAATTCATGATGAGGGTGAAGTGCGGTCTGATGCCCTCACCCTAACCCTCTCCCACGGGGAGAGGGAACAGGCCAGATTACAGCAGCTTAGCCAGACGGTTAATGTCGGACTGGATCGCCCCAGCGGTGACATCGCGTCCCGCGCCCGGACCACGGATCACCAATGGGTTATCGCGGTACCAGCGGCTTTCGATAGCGAAGACGTTATCGCACGGCAGCAGCGCCGCCAGCGGGTGTTCAGGACGCACCGCTTCCACACCCACGCGCGCTTTACCGTTCGCCTCGAAACGCGCCACGTAGCGCAGCACCAGGCCCATCTCGTTGGCGGCTTCCAGACGCTGTACCATCTGCTCGTTCAGCTCATCACCGTTTTCGAAGAAGTGATCCACAGACCCTTCCTCACAGCCAGCGGGCACCAGCGATTCAACACGCACCTGACCCGGTTCGATGTCGTAGCCCGCTTCACGCGCCAGGATCACCAGCTTACGCATCACGTCTTTCCCGGCAAGGTCCACGCGCGGATCGGGCTCGGTTAAGCCCTGCTGCCATGCCTGATCCACCAGGTCGGTGAAGGGCACGGTACCGTCGAACTGCAGGAACAGCCAGGAGAGCGTACCGGAGAAGATACCGCTCAGCGCCAGAATGCTGTCGCCGCTTTCAATCAGGTCACGCACGGTATGGTTAACCGGCAGCCCCGCGCCAACGGTGGCGTTGTACAGCCAGTGACGACCGGTTTTTTCAAACGCGTCGTGGATCTGACGGTATTTATCGGTGCTGCTCGCTCCCGCCAGCTTGTTGGCGCTGATGACGTGGAAGCCGTGGCTGGCGAAATCCAGATACTGATCCGCAAGCTGCTCGCTGGCGGTCACGTCCAGCACTACCAGATCGTCATACGGGTGCGCGCGCATCCACAGGAACAGCGACTCTTCATCCTGCTCAACGGCTTCATCATTAAAGAAGGCAAGCGCGCGGCTGGCGTCCAGCCCTTCGTAATTCAACAGGCTACGGCGGCTGTCCACCACGCCAGCAAGAATAAATTCAAATCCGGTACGCGCGGAGAGCGTTTCCTGCTCGCGGGCGAACAGTTCAAGCCAGCGGGAACCGATGTTCCCTTTCCCGAACAGCACCAGGCCGATACGTTTTTCTGCGCGGAACAGGGAGGTGTGAAGGCCCTGAATCAGGCTCTCGGTTGGCCCTTTACGCAGGACGGCAACCAGGCTGATGCCCTCTTCCGACTGCCAGGTAAACTCCACCGGCTGGCCTTTCAGCTGCTGCCAGAAGCGGTGGCAGTGCAGCGGGTTACGGGTGACGCCCGCGCCCACCATCGCCACCAGCGCCAGACCCTGACGCAGGCGAAGCTCGCCCGGCAGGCCCGCTTCATCCAGAATCTTCAGCGCGCTGTCCGCCACTTCTGCGGTATAGCAGAACTGCAGCAGTTGGCGGTCGTTGTGAACACCAACGGCCAGCGGGCGCACCTGAGCACGTTTGAGGATCAGGTCGATATCTTTATGCGCCAGCTTGAAGTCCTGGCCCGCCGGCACCTGGAACTCAATCAGGCAGATGTCGTCGTGGCTGGTGACAATACGCGCGCCCGTACCGGAGGCCAGCACGCGCTCGATGCGGGTGGAACCCTGATCCGGCGTGTAGCTACAGCGTAGTTGCAGGTCGATATCGCTACCGGAAACCGGCTGCAGCGTGCGGGCGTGCAGCACCGGGGCCGCCAGACGCGCCAGCTCGCTCGCTTCGTCGAGACGCAGCAGCGGCAGCAGGCAAGCATCTTTTACTTTGCGCGGGTCCGCGCTGTAGACACCGGCCACGTCGCTCCAGATGGTGACGCGGGACACGCCCGCCAGCGCACCAATTTGCGTTGCCGAGTAGTCCGAGCCGTTACGACCCAGCAGCACGGTTTCGCCCGCGTTGCTGCGGCTGATAAAGCCGGTCACTACAATGCGTTTGCCCGGATGCTGCACCAGAAGCTGTTGCAGCAGCGGATAAGACAACCCTTCATCCACCTGAGGCTGCGCGGCGCGTTCGGCACGCAGGAAATCACGCGCGTCGAGCCAGGCCGCCTCCACGCCCAGGTGTTGCAGAACGGCGGCCATCAGGCGTGCGGACCACACTTCACCGTGACCGACCACTTCGGCATACACCGCATCGGTAATACCGCTGTCCAGCAGGGCAGCCAGACGCTCAAGATCGTGCGTAAAGGCGCTAATCAGCCCGTCCGCCACGTCCGCTGGCAGCAGGCCAGAAATCAGCTCGCTCTGGTAACGACGTAAAGACTGTTGCACCTGATGCGCAGAAAGGCGATCGGTCTGGCTTAGTTTCAGCCAGCTAATCAGCTGGTTGGTGGTGCTGCCCGCCGCCGAGACAACCATCATGTCACCCGGCTGTGAATACTCGGTCATGATCCCTGCAACGCGCAGGTAACACTTCACATCAGCAAGACTACTACCACCAAACTTGTGCAGCTGACGACCCTTCGCCCCTGCCTGCGCTATCACACTCATGATTACCCCTTGGCTGCGACCTGGAAGCCATTTTCCAGATCGGCAATTAAATCTTCAGAATCTTCAATGCCGGTTGAGATACGCAGCAGCGTCTCAGAGATCCCGGCGGCGGCACGTGCTTCCGGTGCCATACCTGCGTGCGTCATGGTCGCGGCGTGGGAGATCAAGCTTTCAACCCCACCTAATGATTCCGCCAGCGTAAACAATGACAGCCCGCTCAGGAAGCGACGCAGCGTTTGCTCGTCACCGTCCAGTTCAAAACTTAACATCGCGCCAAATCCCTTCTGTTGACGCGCAGCAATCTCGTGCCCCTGGTTTTCCGGCAGCGACGGGTGGTACAGCTTTTTCACCAGCGGCTGGGTTTTCAGGAAATCGACTATCGCCTGGGCATTGCGCTGCGCCACGTCCATACGTGGCGACAGGGTGCGGATGCCGCGTAACAGCAGGTAACTGTCGAAGGCGCTCGCCGTGACGCCAATGTTATTGGCCCACCATGCCAGTTCGGTGACAACGTCGGGATCTTTTGCAATCACCACGCCCGCAACGACGTCAGAATGACCGTTCAGATATTTAGTACATGAATGCAATACCAGATCTGCACCCAGTGCCAATGGGTTCTGAAGGGCCGGACTGAGGAACGTATTATCCACGACACTTATCGCTCCCGCATCCCTTGCGAGCTGACAAATTTTCGCAATATCGACAACGCGCAACAATGGGTTGCTTGGACTTTCCACCAGAACCAGCTTCGGCTGCTCTGCCAGCGCCTGTTTCAACGCCTGTTCGTCATTCTGATCGACAAACAGCACGCGATAGCAACCGCGTTTTGCCAGGCTATCAAACAGGCGATAGCTGCCGCCGTAGCAGTCGTGCGGAGCAACCAGCAGGTCGCCGGGCTTCAGGAACACCGTGGTCACCAGGTGAATGGCGGACATACCTGTATTGGTTAATACCGCACCTGCCCCCCCTTCCAGCTCCGCCAGCGCACGCTGGGTAACGTCACGCGTCGGGTTGCCGCGACGCGAATAGTCATGCGCGCGGGGTTCATTAAATCCGGTAAAATTATAGGTACTGGAAAGATGAATTGGCGGGACAACGCAGCCGTACTGCTCGTCATCATTCAATCCGCTACGCACTGCGATGGTGGCCTGTTTACGCGTCATGGTGAGGGCTTCCTGGCTTAATAGGTGAAAAGTCAGGCACCAGAGTAAACATTGAAAGTATGGACGTCAATACATCTGGACATCTAAACTTCTTTGCGTATAGATTGAGCAATGCGCAAATAGCCGTTAAAATTATATGCTTTAGTGCACGCTGCAGCGGCAATATCCGTGCCACGGTATCGTCTCTACGGTAAACTAGGCAAGATTACGGTTCAAAACCGGCGGTTATCGGTTCTGCACCTTTAGATTAATGACTGAGAGGATTAAAGGTATCTCATGGCTGAATGGAGCGGCGAATATATCAGCCCATACGCTGAGCACGGTAAGAAGAGTGAGCAAGTAAAGAAAATTACGGTTTCCATTCCTCTGAAGGTGTTGAAGATCCTCACCGATGAACGCACGCGTCGTCAGGTGAACAACCTGCGTCACGCGACCAACAGCGAACTGCTGTGCGAAGCGTTCCTGCATGCGTTTACTGGTCAACCGTTGCCGAACGATGAAGATCTGCGTAAAGAGCGCAGTGATGAAATCCCGGAAGAGGCGAAGGTGATCATGCGTGAACTGGGCATTGACCCGGATACGTGGGAATACTGAAAAGCGGATACAAAAAAGGCACCTTGCGGTGCCTTTTTTTCGGGAAACTTATTTAGCGCCCGGGATGCTGAAACGCTTGTTGAAGCGGTCAACACGGCCACCGGTTGCAACATCACGCTGCTTACCAGTGTAGAACGGGTGGCATTTACCGCACACGTCCAGGTTCAGATCGTGACCCACGGTGGAGCGGATCTGGATAGAGTTACCGCAAGAGCAGTTTGCAGTAATCATTTCGTATTTCGGGTGAATATCTTTTTTCATGGGAGAACCTCAGTAAAGGCCGCGTCGCTCTTCCAGCCCTAACGCCAGACACCACGCGATGTTGAATGTAATTTCTTTGGCGTAATATACACCAAAGGCGGCGAATCATACAGAATTTGACCAACGTATGCAAACTGATCCGCACGCCGCTTTCACTAATGTGTATACTAACGCGCCACTTTTCAAGTCAGGAAGATTCGATGCCCGTCGCTCACGTTGCCCTGCCCGTTCCGCTTCCCCGCACCTTTGACTATCTGCTGCCCGACAGCATGAGCGCCAAAGCGGGCTGTCGCGTGACCGTGCCGTTTGGCAAACAGCAGCGCGTGGGGATCGTGGTTTCCGTGAGTGAGAAAAGCGAGCTGCCGCTCAATGAGCTGAAATCAGTTGTTGAGGTACTGGACAGCGAGCCGGTTTACTCCACCAGCACCTGGCGACTACTGCTGTGGGCGGCGGATTACTATCATCACCCCATTGGCGACGTCCTGTTCCACGCGCTGCCGATCATGCTGCGCCAGGGCAAAAGCGCCAGCCATGCGCCGATGTGGTACTGGTTTGCTACCGAGCAGGGTCAGGCCGTGGATATCAACAGCCTGAAGCGTTCGCAGAAACAGCAGCAGGCTCTGGCGGCACTGCGCCAGGGGAAAATCTGGCGGCATCAGGTGGACGAGCTTGAGGTCAGCGAAACCGCGCTGCAGGCATTAAGAAAGAAAGGGCTGAGCGAACTGGCAAGCGAAGCACCTGCCCTTTACGACTGGCGCGAGAGTTTCTCCGTTTCAGGAGATCGCCTGCGTCTGAACACCGAGCAGGCCACCGCCGTGGGGGCGATTCACAGCGCCTCCGATCATTTCTCTGCCTGGCTGCTGGCGGGCGTGACGGGGTCCGGCAAGACCGAAGTTTATCTGAGCGTGCTGGAAAACGTGCTCGCACAGGGCAAACAGGCGCTGGTGATGGTGCCGGAAATCGGCCTGACGCCGCAGACCATCGCCCGCTTCCGCGAACGCTTTAACGCGCCCGTTGAGGTTCTACACTCCGGGCTTAACGACAGCGAGCGCCTCAGCGCCTGGCTGAAAGCGAAAAATGGCGAAGCGGCGATTGTGATCGGCACCCGCTCGTCGCTGTTTACACCGTTTAAAAATCTCGGCGTTATCGTAATAGATGAAGAGCACGACAGCTCCTATAAACAGCAGGAAGGCTGGCGCTATCACGCCCGTGACTTAGCGGTATACCGCGCGCACAGCGAGCAAATTCCTATTATTCTCGGCTCCGCCACGCCTGCGCTCGAAACGCTGCACAACGTGCGCCAGCGTAAATACCATATGCTGCGCCTGACGCGTCGCGCGGGTAATGCCCGCCCGGCGATTCAGCACGTGCTGGATCTGAAAGGTCAGCAGGTTCAGGCCGGGCTCGCGCCTGCATTGATTACCCGAATGCGACAGCACTTGCAGGCGGGCAACCAGGTGATCCTGTTCCTTAACCGACGCGGCTTCGCGCCCGCCCTGCTGTGCCACGACTGCGGCTGGATTGCGGAATGCCCGCGCTGCGACCACTACTACACCTTCCATCAGGCCCAGCGTCATTTACGCTGCCACCACTGCGACAGCCAGCGCCCGGTGCCGCGCCAGTGCCCGTCGTGTGGCTCAACGCATATCGTGCCGGTCGGTCTGGGCACGGAACAGCTTGAACAGGCCCTTGGCCCCTTCTTCCCGGACGTGCCTATTTCGCGTATCGACCGGGACACCACCAGCCGCAAAGGCGCGCTGGAACAACAGCTGGCGGAAGTGCATCGCGGTGGCGCACGCATATTGATTGGCACCCAGATGCTGGCAAAAGGGCATCACTTCCCGGACGTCACGCTGGTCGCCCTGCTGGACGTTGACGGCGCACTGTTCTCGGCAGATTTCCGCTCCGCCGAGCGTTTCGCCCAGCTTTATACCCAGGTGGCGGGGCGTGCCGGGCGCGCAGGAAAACAAGGCGAAGTGGTGCTGCAAACGCACCATCCTGAGCACCCGCTGCTGCAAACGTTGCTGCATAAAGGCTATGACGCCTTTGCCGAACAGGCGCTGGCCGAACGCCAGACCATGCAGCTGCCGCCGTGGACCAGCCACGTCATCATCCGCGCGGAAGACCATAACAACCAGCAGGCGCCGCTTTTCCTGCAACAGTTGAGAAACCTCCTGCAGGCCAGCCCACTGGTAGATAGTCAACTGTGGATTTTGGGTCCGGTTCCAGCGCTGGCTCCGAAACGCGGCGGACGTTTCCGCTGGCAAATCTTACTTCAGCACCCGTCACGTATCCGCCTGCAGCATATCGTTAGCGGCACGCTGGCGCTGATCAATACCCTGCCGGAAGCACGTAAAGTGAAGTGGATTCTGGACGTCGATCCCATCGAAGGCTGAAGACGGTTCGAAAAATTTAACGTGCCTCACACTTTTTATGAAAATTCTGTAACCGATTCCATTAACTATCTGTAAAAATGGTGTTGTCCGCAGTTCGGTGTTCAGGCGAGGAGAAGACGTTGAAGTCCAGGAAAGAGGTCACTACGGCGACCATGAAAGACGTTGCCGAGAAAGCACAAGTCTCAACGGCAACCGTGTCCCGCGCATTAATGAACCCGGATAAAGTCTCCCAGTCGACCCGTAACAAGGTTGAACAGGCGGCACTGGAAGTGGGCTATTTCCCGCAGGCAATGGGGCGCAACGTAAAGCGCAATGAATCGCGGACTATTCTGGTGATTGTACCGGACATCTGCGACCCCTTCTTTAGCGAGATCATTCGCGGTATCGAAGTGACGGCGGCTGAACAAGGCTATCTGGTGCTGATTGGCGACTGCGCCCACCAGAATCAGCAGGAAAAAACCTTTATCGATCTCATTATCACCAAGCAGATTGACGGCATGTTGCTGCTTGGCTCCCGCCTGCCGTTTGATGCCAGCATTGAAGAACAACGCAATTTACCGCCGATGGTGATGGCCAACGAGTTCGCGCCAGAGCTGGAACTGCCGACGGTGCATATTGATAACCTGACGGCCGCGTTCAATGCGGTGAACTATCTTCAGGATCTGGGGCATAAGCGCATTGGCTGTATTGCCGGGCCGGAAGAGATGCCGCTTTGCCATTACCGCCTGCAGGGCTATGTTCAGGCGCTGCGTCGTACCGGAGCCATTGTCGATCCGCACTATATTGCGCGCGGTGATTTTACCTTTGAAGCGGGCGGACAGGCGCTGGAGAAACTGCTGGCGCTGCCGCAGCCGCCAACAGCGGTGTTCTGCCACAGCGACGTGATGGCGCTGGGAGCGCTGTCTCACGCCAAACGCCGTGGATTACGCGTGCCAAAAGACCTGTCGATTATCGGCTTCGATAATATTTCGCTTTCAGAATTTTGCGATCCGCCTCTCTCCACCGTTTCACAACCACGCTATCAGATTGGCCGCGAAGCGATGCTGCTTTTGCTGGATCAGCTGCAGGGTCAAACGGTTAGCAGCGGCTCGCGGTTACTGGACTGCGAGCTGATTGTTCGCGGCTCTACCCAGGCATTGACTTAAAGTAAATGCCTTTCGGACACCCTTATCTGGTCAAAGCCCCGCCGCTTAAGTAACATGGCGGGCTGACGAACGAATAAATACAGCGAAACGATAGTGGCACAACGAGATTATGTACGTCGCGGCCAGCCGGCACCTTCGCGACGCAAAAAGAGCAGTTCAAAAAGCAAGCAGCGGAACCTGCCTGCCGTCTCGCCAGCAATGGTCGCTATTGCTGCGGCTGTACTGGTGGCCTTCATTGGCGGCCTGTACTTCATTACGCACCATAAAAAAGAAGAATCTGAAGCGCTTCAGGGCAACAAAGTGGCCGGTAATGGCCTTCCGCCGAAGCCTGAGGAGCGCTGGCGCTATATTAAAGAGCTGGAAAGCCGCCAGCCTGGCGTGCGTGCGCCTACCGAGCCGTCTGCCGGTGGCGAAGTGAAAAATGCCGATCAGCTGACGAACGAACAGCGCCAGCTGCTGGCACAGATGCAGGCCGATATGCGCCAGCAGCCTACGCAGCTGAATGAAGTGCCGTGGAATGAACAAACGCCTGCGCAGCGTCAGCAAACGTTGCAGATGCAGCGTCAGCGCCAGGCACAAATTCAGCAACAGCAACAGCAGCAGTGGACGCAAACCCAGCCGGTACAACAGCCGAAGGCCCAGCCATACCAGCAGCCACAGCAGCAGACGCGTACGGTACAATCGCAGCCTGTTCAGCAACAGCCAAAAGCGCAGCCGCAAAAGCAAGCGGCGCAGCCGTATCAGGATCTGCTCCAGACGCCAGCGCATACCACGGCGCAGCAGCCGAAAACGCAGCAGGCCGCGCCGGTGACTAAAGAAACCGAAGCACCGAAGCAAACGGCAGAGAAAAAAGACGAACGCCGCTGGATGGTGCAGTGCGGCTCGTTTAAAGGTGCCGAGCAGGCCGAAACCGTGCGTGCTCAGCTCGCGTTCGAAGGATTTGACTCACGCATTACCACCAATAACGGCTGGAACCGCGTGGTGATTGGCCCGGTCAAAGGCAAAGAAAATGCCGATGGTACTATCTCTCGTTTGAAAGTAGCCGGTCACACAAACTGCATTCGACTCGCCTCCGGGGGTTGAAACCCCCAAAATCCCCCCCATCTATCATTTAATTCAGCCCTGAGCACTGGCTCAGGGCTTCTGTTTCCCGAATCTGTAACCAGGGGGTCTGCTCGTGACAACAATAGTAAGTGTACGCCGTAACGGCCATGTGGTAATCGCCGGTGATGGCCAGGCCACGCTGGGTAATACCGTCATGAAGGGCAACGTGAAGAAAGTGCGTCGTCTCTACAACGACAAAGTGATCGCCGGTTTTGCAGGCGGCACGGCGGATGCCTTCACGCTGTTTGAACTGTTTGAACGCAAACTGGAAATGCACCAGGGTCATCTGGTGAAAGCCGCCGTTGAGCTGGCGAAAGACTGGCGTACCGACCGCATGCTGCGCAAACTCGAAGCGCTGCTGGCCGTGGCCGATGAAACCGCCTCGCTGATCATCACCGGGAACGGTGACGTGATTCAGCCGGAAAATGACCTGATTGCCATCGGCTCCGGCGGCCCGTACGCCCAGGCTGCAGCCCGCGCCCTGTTGGAAAACACCGACATGAACGCGCGTGATATCGCGGTGAAAGCGTTGGATATTGCAGGTGATATCTGCATTTATACCAACCACAACCACACCATCGAAGAATTGACCTCCAAAGCGTAAGGATCTCCCATGTCTGAAATGACCCCACGCGAAATTGTCAGCGAACTGAACAAACACATTATCGGCCAGGATAACGCCAAGCGTTCCGTGGCTATCGCCCTGCGTAACCGCTGGCGTCGTATGCAGCTTGATGAAGAGCTGCGCCACGAAGTGACCCCGAAAAACATTCTGATGATCGGGCCGACCGGCGTGGGTAAAACCGAAATCGCTCGTCGCCTGGCGAAACTCGCTAACGCGCCGTTCATCAAAGTGGAGGCCACCAAGTTCACCGAAGTGGGCTATGTGGGTAAAGAAGTAGACTCCATCATCCGCGATCTGACCGACTCGGCGATCAAGATGGTGCGCGTCCAGGCAATCGAGAAAAACCGCTACCGTGCGGAAGAGATGGCCGAAGAGCGCATTCTCGACGTGCTGATCCCGCCGGCGAAAAACAACTGGGGCCAGGCAGAGCAGCAGGCGGAACCGTCCGCCGCGCGCCAGGCATTCCGCAAGAAACTGCGTGAAGGTCAGCTGGATGACAAAGAGATTGAGATCGATCTCGCTGCCGCGCCGATGGGTGTCGAAATCATGGCACCTCCGGGCATGGAAGAGATGACCAGCCAGCTGCAGTCCATGTTCCAGAACCTGGGCGGCCAGAAGCAGAAAGCGCGTAAGCTGAAAATCAAAGACGCGATGAAGCTGCTGATTGAAGAAGAAGCGGCGAAGCTGGTGAACCCGGAAGAGCTGAAGCAGGATGCTATCGACGCGGTTGAGCAGCACGGCATCGTGTTTATCGACGAAATCGACAAAATTTGTAAGCGCGGCGGCAACAGCTCCGGCCCGGATGTGTCCCGCGAAGGCGTTCAGCGCGACCTGCTGCCGCTGGTTGAAGGCTGCACCGTCTCCACTAAGCACGGCATGGTGAAAACGGACCACATCCTGTTTATCGCCTCAGGCGCGTTCCAGGTTGCCAGCCCGTCAGATCTGATCCCGGAACTGCAGGGTCGTCTGCCGATCCGCGTTGAGCTGCAGGCGCTGACCACCGAAGATTTCGAACGTATCCTGACCGAGCCGAACGCCTCTGCCACCGTGCAGTACAAAGCGCTGATGGCAACCGAAGGTGTGAACCTCGAGTTCACCGAAGACGGTATCAAACGTATCGCCCAGGCCGCATGGCAGGTGAACGAAACCACCGAGAACATCGGTGCGCGTCGTCTGCACACCGTACTGGAACGCCTGGTGGAAGATATCTCTTATGATGCGAGCGACCTTAACGGTCAAACCATTACCATTGACGCAGAATATGTGAGTAAACATCTGGATGCGTTAGTGGCAGATGAAGATCTGAGCCGTTTTATCCTATAATCGCGGTTACTGCATTCTCATCACGTTTAATGGGGGCTAATGCCCCCATTTTTATTGGCTAAATACTTATGACTGACATCAGCCGTACTCAGGCGTGGCTCGAAAGTTTGCGCCCTAAAACGCTTCCTCTGGCCTTTGCCGCGATTATCGTCGGTACTGCGCTTGCCTGGTGGCAAGGTTATTTTGATCCGCTGGTCGCCGCGCTGGCGTTGATTACCGCTGGCCTGCTGCAAATTCTCTCCAATCTCGCCAACGACTATGGCGATGCGGTAAAAGGCAGCGACAAGCCCGATCGCATCGGGCCGCTGCGCGGGATGCAGAAAGGGGTCATTACCCAGGCACAGATGAAACGCGCGCTGATTATCACCGTGGTGCTGATTTGCGTATCCGGCCTGGCGCTGGTGACGGTCGCGTCTAAGACCACCAGCGATTTCATCGGCTTCCTGGTGCTGGGTCTGCTCGCGATTATCGCAGCCATTACCTACACCGTTGGCACGCGCCCTTACGGTTATATTGGGCTGGGTGATATCTCCGTGCTGATGTTCTTCGGCTGGCTGAGCGTGATGGGGAGTTGGTATCTACAGGCGCATACGGTCATCCCTGCCCTGTTCCTGCCCGCAACCGCCTGCGGCCTGCTGGCGACGGCAGTACTCAACATCAACAACCTGCGCGATATCGACAGCGATCGCGAGAACGGCAAAAACACTCTGGCCGTGCGCCTGGGGCCGGTGAATGCGCGCCGTTATCATACCTGTCTGCTCATTGGCGCGCTGGTTTGCCTGGCGCTGTTTAACCTGATTTCCTTGCAGAGTTTGTGGGGCTGGCTGTTTGTGCTTGCCGCGCCGCTGCTGATTAAGCAGGCCCGCTTTGTGATGCGCGAACTCAGCCCGGCAGCCATGCCGCCAATGCTGGAGCGTACGGTAAAAGGCGCGTTGCTGACTAACCTGCTGTTCGTCATCGGGATTGTGTTAAGCCAGACGCTCAGTTAGCTGACAAATATCAATTAACAATTGATGATTTTGCCAACAACGTATTTCGCACGATATACTGAACACATTCGCAGCAACTGAGCGTTAAACCTATGAAATACGATACCTCCGAGCTTTGTGACATCTACCAGGAAGATGTCAACGTCGTTGAACCGCTGTTCTCCAACTTTGGCGGGCGGTCGTCGTTTGGCGGGCAAATCATCACGGTGAAATGTTTCGAGGATAACGGGTTGCTGTACGATCTGCTCGAACAGAATGGTCGTGGCCGCGTTCTGGTGGTCGACGGCGGCGGCTCCGTGCGACGTGCATTGGTTGATGCTGAACTGGCGGGAATTGCCGTTCAGAATGAGTGGGAAGGCATTGTAGTGTACGGCTCCGTGCGTCAGGTGGACGATCTCGAAGACCTTGATATCGGGATTCAGGCCATCGCCGCCATACCGGTAGGGGCGGCGGGTGACGGCATCGGCGAAAGCGACGTGCGCGTCAATTTCGGCGGCGTGACCTTCTTCTCCGGTGACCACCTTTACGCTGACAATACCGGTATTATCCTTTCCGAGGATGCGCTGGATATTGAGTAGTAAATCGCTAAGCGAAATCCATAAAAAACCGCCAACAGCAATGTGGCGGTTTTTTTGTCCCTCGGGATTCGCGGTCCGTTGGGAAGGCTTGCAGGCTAACACCAGGGATCTTCATCATACTCTCGTCCAACCCTTGGGCAACCCCTCAGAACCTTTATAAAATCCTAATTGTTTTGGGATAAATATAAAAAAAGCCGGGTGGCGGCTTCGCCTTACCCGGCCTGTTCAGTTCATCCCAATGGGAATTAAACCTCTTCCATACGTCCCAGCAGCGCCTGCAGGCGATCCTGCCAGCCGTTCTGCTGTTCGCGCAGCTGGTTGTTTTCGCGCTCCAGTTCTTCGCGGCCGTGCTGAGCGTTCTGAACTTCCTGCGCCAGGCTGTTGTTCTTCTCTTTCAGCTCTTCAATTTCCATCTGCAGCAGGGTGATGGTGTCAATCGCCTGCTGTACTTTCGATTCCAGTTTCTCAAACACTTCTAAAGACATGATGCTACCTCTCCTGAATTGCAAGGCGACGCTTTAACGTAAACGCGCACGACATATACCGTCGATTGTATGGAGCGCGGCGCTCTGTGTCCAGCGACACACCGCGCAGATCGCGGTTTGCAACACTTTTAGGTCTGGTCCTGGTGTGTTCGCGCCATATACCCCTAAATTGTTAACTCATTCGTTAATGAAATGATTCAGCTCACATTCTGATGCTGATGCAAAAATGTGCTTTATGGCGCGAAAACGCTCATTTTATTGACACAGACCACACATTTTGATTTCGATATTTCTCGTTTTTGCTCGTTAACGATAAATTAACACTATGTCTACAGGACATCGTGGCTGTCACGGGCGGCCATGCTAACAATAAACATTAATCTCTTCAGGATTCCGATTATGAGTCAGACATCAACCTTAAAAGGCCAGTGCATTGCCGAATTCCTTGGTACCGGGTTGTTGATATTCTTCGGAGTGGGCTGTGTCGCTGCACTGAAAGTGGCGGGTGCCAGTTTTGGTCAGTGGGAAATCAGTATCATCTGGGGTCTGGGCGTGGCGATGGCCATCTACCTGACAGCAGGGGTTTCCGGTGCACATCTTAACCCGGCGGTGACCATCGCGCTGTGGCTGTTCGCGTGCTTCGATGGACGCAAAGTTGTTCCTTTCATTATTTCTCAGTTTGCCGGCGCCTTTTGCGCAGCGGCGTTAGTTTACGGGCTTTATTACAATCTTTTCATCGACTTCGAACAGACGCATCATATGGTGCGCGGCAGTGTCGAAAGTCTGGATCTGGCTGGCATCTTCTCAACCTATCCGAACCCGCATATCAATTTTGTGCAGGCGTTCGCAGTTGAAATGGTGATTACCGCTATTCTGATGGGCGTCATTATGGCGCTGGGCGATGACGGCAACGGCATTCCGCGTGGCCCGCTGGCCCCGCTGTTGATTGGCCTGCTGATTGCGGTTATCGGCGCATCAATGGGTCCACTGACCGGCTTCGCGATGAACCCGGCGCGTGACCTGGGGCCAAAAACCTTCGCCTTCTTCGCTGGATGGGGCGACGTCGCCTTTACCGGTGGCAAAGATATTCCTTACTTCCTGGTCCCGCTGTTCGGGCCAATCGTAGGGGCGGCGCTGGGTGCATTCGGCTATCGCAAATTAATTGGTCGCCACTTACCGTGCGACACCTGTGTGGAAGAAGAGAAAGACACAACGTCTGCCGCACAACAAAAAGCTTCGCTGTAATCTGACTACGGGACACCTAACATGACCGAAAAAAAATATATTGTTGCGCTCGACCAGGGCACTACCAGCTCCCGCGCTGTCGTAATGGATCATGACGCGAACATCGTCAGCGTGTCACAGCGCGAATTCGAGCAAATTTATCCTCGTCCAGGCTGGGTAGAACACGACCCGATGGAGATCTGGGCGTCACAAAGCTCCACACTGGTCGAAGTGCTGGCGAAAGCCGATATCAGTTCCGACGAGATTGCCGCCATCGGTATCACCAACCAACGTGAGACCACCGTGGTCTGGGAACGCGAAACCGGTAAGCCGATTTATAACGCCATCGTCTGGCAGTGCCGCCGTACGTCAGAAATCTGCGAGCAGCTGAAGCGCGACGGGATGGAAGAGTATGTGCGTAGCGCAACAGGCCTGGTGGTTGACCCGTATTTCTCCGGCACCAAAGTGAAGTGGATCCTCGACCACGTGGAAGGCTCACGCGAGCGTGCTAAACGCGGTGAGCTGCTGTTCGGGACCGTCGATACCTGGCTTATCTGGAAGATGACCCAGGGACGCGTTCACGTCACTGACTACACCAACGCCTCGCGTACCATGCTGTTCAACATCAACACCCTGGAGTGGGATGACAAGATGCTGGACGCGCTGGACATTCCTCGCGCGATGCTGCCTGAAGTGCGTAAGTCTTCAGAAGTGTACGGCCAGACCAACATCGGCGGTAAAGGCGGCACCCGTATTCCTATCGCCGGTATCGCCGGTGACCAGCAGGCGGCGCTGTTCGGTCAGCTGTGCGTTAAAGAAGGGATGGCGAAGAACACCTACGGCACCGGCTGCTTTATGCTGATGAACACCGGCGAGAAAGCGGTGAAATCAGAAAACGGTCTGCTGACCACCATCGCCTGCGGCCCGCGCGGCGAAGTGAACTATGCGCTGGAAGGTGCGGTATTCATGGCCGGTGCGTCCATTCAGTGGCTGCGCGACGAGATGAAGCTGATCAGCGATGCGTTCGATTCCGAGTACTTCGCGACCAAAGTGAAAGACACCAACGGCGTGTACGTGGTGCCTGCGTTCACCGGTCTGGGCGCACCGTACTGGGACCCGTATGCGCGCGGCGCGATTTTCGGTCTGACGCGCGGTGTGAATTCCAACCACATCATTCGCGCCACCCTGGAATCCATCGCCTACCAGACGCGCGACGTGCTGGAAGCAATGCAGGCTGACTCCGGTATTCGTCTGCACGCTCTGCGCGTGGACGGCGGTGCGGTAGCGAATAACTTCCTGATGCAGTTCCAGTCCGACATTCTGGGCACCCGCGTTGAGCGCCCTGAAGTGCGTGAAGTGACGGCGCTGGGTGCGGCGTACCTTGCCGGTCTGGCGGTCGGTTTCTGGCAGAACCTGGACGAACTGCAGGAAAAAGCGGTTATCGAACGTGAGTTCCGCCCGGGCATCGAAACCACCGAGCGTAACTTCCGCTATAGCGGCTGGAAAAAAGCGGTGAAACGCGCCCTGGCGTGGGAAGAGCACGACGAGTAAGACAAACACCCCCTCACCCTAACCCTCTCCCCAAAGGCGCGAGGGGACTTAAAACACCCTCTCCCCTTTGGGGAGAGGGCCGGGGTGAGGGGCTCAGACCGCACCACCCCGCACCCTCCCCACTCTGTGATAAACTTCGTGCAATTCCTTTTGATTGCACGAGTACCTCATGAAACGTGAACTTGCTATCGAGTTTTCCCGCGTCACCGAAGCGGCCGCCCTCGCAGGCTATAAATGGCTTGGCCGTGGCGACAAAAATACCGCCGACGGTGCAGCCGTCCATGCCATGCGCATTGTACTTAACCAGGTCAACATCGACGGCACCATCGTGATCGGCGAAGGCGAGATCGACGAAGCGCCGATGCTCTATATCGGTGAAAAAGTCGGTACCGGCAAAGGCGATGCCGTGGATATCGCGGTCGACCCGATTGAAGGCACCCGCATGACGGCGATGGGCCAGGCCAACGCGCTGGCGGTGCTGGCCGTGGCCGATAAAGGCTGCTTCCTCAACGCGCCGGATATGTACATGGAAAAGCTGATTGTCGGTCCTGGCGCGAAGGGCGCAATCGACCTCAGCCTGCCGCTGGAAGAGAACCTGCGCAGCATCGCCAAAGCCCTGGGCAAACCGCTCGGCGAGCTGACCGTGACGATTCTGGCGAAACCGCGCCACGACGCCACCATCGCGCAGATGCAAAAGCTCGGCGTGCGCGTGTTTGCTATCCCTGACGGTGACGTTGCTGCCTCGATCCTGACCTGCATGCCGGACAGCGAAGTGGACGTGCTGTACGGTATCGGCGGCGCGCCGGAGGGCGTGGTCTCTGCGGCGGTGATCCGCGCGCTGGACGGCGATATGCAGGCGCGCCTGCTGCCACGTCATGAGGTGAAAGGCGACAGCGAAGAGAACCGCCGTATCGGGGAAAACGAGCTGGCACGCTGCGAAGCGATGGGCATCGAGGCCAATAAAGTGCTGGCTCTGGACGAGATGGCGCGCAGCGATAACGTTGTCTTCTCCGCGACCGGCATCACCAAAGGCGATCTGCTGGACGGCATCACCCGCAAGGGCAATATGGCCACCACCGAAACGCTGCTGATCCGCGGTAAATCGCGCACCATTCGCCGCATTCAGTCGATCCACTATCTCGACCGCAAAGACCCGGACGTGCAGACGCACATTCTGTAAAACCGTTTGATCGATTGAGCTTTCCGGCCCGAACGGGCTGGAAATCATCATCACAAATACGGAAGATAGAACAGAGAAACAGCACAGGAGAAGATCATGGCGGACTGGGTAACAGGAAAAGTCACAAAGGTACAGTTCTGGACCGATGCGCTATTTAGTCTCACCCTGCATGCTCCCGTCCACCCGTTCACAGCCGGGCAATTTGCGAAGCTGGGGCTGGATGTCGACGGCGAACGCGTGCAGCGCGCCTACTCTTACGTTAACGCGCCTGATAACCCGGATCTCGAGTTCTATCTGGTCACCGTCCCGGACGGCAAACTCAGCCCACGCCTCGCGGCGCTGAAGCCTGGCGATGATGTGCAGATTGTGGCAGAAGCGGCCGGTTTCTTCGTGCTCGACGAAATTCCAGACTGTGACACCCTGTGGATGCTGGCAACCGGCACCGCGATCGGCCCTTATCTCTCTATTTTGCAGTACGGCAAAGATCTGGAACGTTTCAAAAACATCGTGCTGGTTCACGCCGCGCGCTACGCCGCCGACCTGAGCTACCTGCCGCAAATGCAGGCGCTGGAACAGCAGTACGGCGGGAAGCTGAAAATTCAAACCGTGGTCAGCCGTGAAACGGCGTCGGGTTCACTAACCGGACGTGTTCCGGCGTTGATTGAGAGTGGTGCGCTGGAGGAGGCGGTTGGCTTGCCAATGAATACCGAAACCAGCCATGTGATGCTGTGCGGTAACCCGCAGATGGTTCGTGACACGCAGCAGCTTCTGAAGGATACCCGGCAGATGACGAAACACCTTCGTCGCCGACCGGGCCATATGACGGCTGAACACTACTGGTGATCAGCGGTACTTCACCTCAAGGGTGTCTTTACCGTATTTGTTTTCGCTCTGGGTGCCGATAAACGCGCCCAGTTCGACAACCATCATCACGAAGATAATGCTCGGCACCATCCTGCCCACGACCCACGGCAGGATAGACGGCAGCACTGACCAGTTTCCTGCCACCAGCATCCACGCCAGAATAATCAGAAAAGCCCACGCGCCGGAACGGCCGCGATCGTGCAGGCGTTTCACCACCACGGCGGCCGTTGGCCACAGCAGACAGACCAGCGCAAACGCCGCCGTTTGCGTGCTCAGCCACGCGTTATAGGCAACAAAAAACAGAAGCAGCATGGCGACAACCCACGTCACCATCCAGACCCAGAAATCACGGCGTCCAATACGCCCTTTGAATGAAAACAGCCACTGCTGTATGGTCATGTAAGGTTCCTTATTATCGTATAGCGCGCATTTTACCCTGGAGTTGTGACCTTTTGACAAGCCGACCAGATATCGTTTTAATCATGAGCACTTACGGCCAGGGGCAATATTGATGAAATTAACGGCACACTCTCTATTACTGTGTTTAGCGATGCTGAGCGCAGGCAGCTCTCTGCATGCCGCTGAAACCACCGCCCCGACTACAGCGCCGTATCTCCTGGCGGGTGCGCCCTCCTTCGACCAATCCATCAGCCAGTTTCGTGAAGCCTTTAATCAGGCCAACCCGAAGCTGCCGCTGGATGAATTTCGCGCTATTGATAGCGCCCGAGATACCCCAACCCTGACCCGTGCAGCCAGCAAAATTAACGAGAATTTATACGCATCGACGGCACTGGAACGCGGCACGCTAAAAATAAAAAGCATGCAGATCACCTGGCTGCCAATCCAGGGGCCGGAACAGAAAGCCGCCAGGGCGAAAGCGCTGGAGTATATGAGCGCCATTTTGCATGCCTTCACGCCGGCGCTAACGAAATCGCAAAGCCAGCAAAAGCTGCAAAAATTGCTGACGGCAGGTAAAAACAAGCGTTACTACGCCGATACGGAAGGCGCCGTTCGCTATGTCGTGGCGGATAACGGCGAAAAAGGCCTGACCTTCGCTGTTGAACCGATTAAGCTGGCGCTATCAGACTCACTCGGAGGGGCGAATTAATGACAAAAAGCAAAGCCTTTCAGGGGAAAATCTCTATACTGATTCACAGACCATGCTGCCCATAAGGGCGGCCATATTCCTTAATTCGCTTTTTTAGCGTGGAGAATTGAAATGCGACATCCTTTAGTGATGGGTAACTGGAAACTGAACGGCAGCCGCCACATGGTAAACGAACTGGTTGCGAACCTGCGTAAAGAGCTGGCTGGCGTAACCGGCTGTGCGGTTGCTATCGCTCCGCCGGATATGTACCTGGATCTGGCTAAACGTGCCGCTGACGGCAGCCACATCGTGCTGGGCGCGCAGAACGTTGACGTTAACCTGTCTGGCGCATTCACCGGTGAAACCTCCGCTGAAATGCTGAAAGATATCGGCGCGAAATACATCATCATCGGCCACTCTGAGCGTCGCACCTACCACAAAGAATCCGACGAGTTCATCGCGAAGAAATTCGCTGTGCTGAAAGAGCAGGGTCTGATCCCGGTTCTGTGCATCGGTGAAACCGAAGCGGAAAACGAAGCGGGCAAAACTGAAGAAGTGTGCGCACGCCAGATCGACGCAGTGCTGAAAACCCAGGGCGCGGCAGCGTTCGAAGGCGCGGTTATTGCTTACGAGCCAGTCTGGGCGATCGGTACCGGCAAATCTGCAACTCCTGCACAGGCACAGGCGGTTCACAAATTCATCCGTGACCACATTGCTAAAGCCGACGCGAAAGTGGCTGAGCAAGTGATCATCCAGTACGGCGGTTCCGTAAACGCAGCCAACGCTGCTGAGCTGTTCACCCAGCCAGACATCGACGGCGCGCTGGTTGGCGGTGCATCCCTGAAAGCGGACGCTTTCGCGGTGATCGTTAAAGCAGCAGAAGCGGCTAAACAGGCGTAATGGCCTTTGTGGCGGGTGGCGCTTCGCTAACCCGCCCTACGGTTCTGTAGGCCCGGTAAGCGTCAGCGCCACCGGGCTTTTTTACAGCCGTCCCAGCAAGCTAAACCACAGGTAATCCAGCGGCAGCAGCACCAGATACGTTGCAATGGCCAGCGCGAGACAAAGCACCATTCCCGCTTTTGCAGGCACCTTTCCTAACCCCATCGCTACCACAATCGGCGACGCCTGATACGGCAGCAGCGGCGTGGAATAGCCCAGCACCTGAATCATGATCACCGACAGCAGCGGAAAACCGGTCGCGTCCGAGAAGCTCTGCGCCAGCGTGGTATAGAGTGCAGGAACGCCGTTGGCGGTCATGATGAAGTTGAGCGCCGTGGTGATCCCGGTCAACGCGAGGAAACTGGTGAACGGCCTGTCTGCATCCAGGGGCATAATGCGAAGCAACGCTTCGCCCACTGCCGCTCCAATACCCGTTTGCGTCACAACGATCGCCAGACCGAGAATACCCGCGACGTAAATGCAGGTACGCATGTTCACGCCCGCTGAAAATTCTTCCCCGGTGATAAAGCCAACGCGCGGCAGCATGACGACGATCGACGCCGCCAGCCCCGTCCACGCGGGCCCCACGCCGTGCCAGCTCTCCGTCACCCACATCCCCAGTACCACCGCCAGCAGCCAGGCGAGACGCTTTTCGTCCCGCCCCATCGGATCAGACGGTGCCTGTTCCTTCGGCGGTTTCGGGCTACCGGGAAATAGCCAGCAGATCAGGCCAATCAGGATCAGACCTTTAAGGATACCGAGCACCGGCGTGTGCAGCAGCAGATACGGGACATAGTTCAGGTGAATACCGTACGAGCCCTCCGCCGCACCGCTCATCACCAGATTGGGGACGTTAGCAGGCAGGATAGTGGCCGAGAGCTGGAAGGTGCCGAACCCAACGGCCAGCGCCAGACCGTACCAGGCGCGAGACCCGTCGGCGATACCGGCGCGTTTTGCCATCGCCGCGACAATCGGCATCAGCAGCGCAATACGTCCCATGTTCGACGGCATCACAAACGCCAGCGCATAGCTCAGCAGCACCACGCTCGCCACCATCAACACCCAGGAGTCGGTGAGCTTTGCCGACAGCGCACGCGCAGCCCTGTCCGCAAGGCCGGTTTTACGGATCGCCACGCCGAGGACAAAACCGCTAAATACCAGCCAGAAAGCCGACGAAGCAAAACCGCCAAAAATCACCTCCGGCGGGGCAATTTTGGCGACCATCGCCGCCGTGAAAAACAGCAGCGCAGTGATAAATTCCGGCAGCAGCGACGTCGCCCACAGCACGATGGTGACGCCAACAATCAGTGAGGGCAGCAGCAGAGGATGCGTTAACCAGAGCGACATACCTGTCTCCTGTAGAATTTTTCAGCAAGTCTACGGCGACAGGCAGGACGAGTAAACGCCATTTATAGTGGGCTCACTTCAGGATATCGCATTGATGATCCTGAAGTTCCTCCGCCGACGCGCGGTTAAGCATCAGCAGATTACGCTCGGTCGCCAGCAAAACAAACGATCCGTCCGACTGCTGCGCCATCGCCAGCGCGAAGCGCCCCATATGATCGCGCGCTTCCGGCAGCTCTTCTGCCAGCATCATAAACGGGCTGCGCTGGACCAGCTCATTTTCCGTCACCCGACGGGCGAGATATTCATGCCCTTCCAGCCCGCCCGGGAACGGTAGCCACTGGGTGCTAATTTGCCCCTGAGCGGCATTGAGCTTCTCGCGCACGTTCGGGCGCAGGCAGGAGATATGAATGTGAAAATGGTTTTGCGTGCGACCAGTTGGGGAGTTGATCGTTAGCGAAATAGCACTGTCAGGCACTTCTGAGCCGCGCTTCAGCGTCATAAAGCTGCGGGACTGCCACGCCAGCCAGAAAAAGTTCGGCGTGTGAGGCTCGGTCAAAAGAGGGCTTTCGGTGCCGTTGACGCGGTACGTGGGCATCAGCAGATACTGCAGCGGACCGTTGCGGTCTTTAAACACCACATAGCCTGCATCCGTTTTCACCTGTGCGCACGGCGCGGGGTTGCGGTGTTGGATCTGATTCGGCACGCACTGGTCGAGAACGATATGCCGCAACGCGTTCGGATTACCCGCCTTCATCCAGTACGCGCCGCCAGCGGCCAGGGCGATGACAATCAGGATCAATACGATAATTTTTTTCACAACGCGTTCCCTGTTTTCGATAGAGGCGAAAGAGTAACGCAAAATGATGACCAAATAAAAAACCCGGCGGATTTCTCACACCGGGTCACCGTGTCGTTCTTTATGAAACGCCTAGCGTTTGCTGATCTGGTCGAAGGTTCCGCCGTTAGAGAAGTGCTCTTTCTGCGCTTTGGTCCAGCCGCCGAAGACATCGTCAATGGTGAAGAGCTTCAGTTTCGGGAATTCGCTGTCGTATTTCTTCGCCACAGCCGGGTCACGCGGGCGATAGAAATTTTTCGCCGCGATTTCCTGACCTTCCGGTGAGTAGAGATACTTCAGGTAGGCTTCCGCCACCGCTTTGGTGTCTTTCTTCTCAACCACTTTGTCGACCACGGAGACGGTCGGCTCGGCGAGGATAGATTCGCTTGGGGTGACGATCTCGAACTTGTCTTTACCCAGCTCGTTGGTCGCCAGCAGGGCTTCGTTTTCCCACGCAATCAGCACGTCGCCGATGCCGCGCTCAACGAAGGTGTTGGTTGCGCCACGCGCGCCGGAATCCAGCACTTCGACGTTTTTAAACAGCGCTTTCACGAATTCCTGCGCTTTAGCCTGGTCACCGTTGTTGTGGTGCAGGGCGTAGCCCCAGGCCGCCAGGTAGTTCCAGCGCGCGCCGCCGGAGCTTTTCGGGTTCGGTGTAATCACGGAAACGCCCGGTTTGATCAGGTCGTTCCAGTCTTTAATTTGTTTCGGGTTGCCTTTACGCACCAGGAAAACGATGGTCGAGGTGTATGGCGCGGAGTTGTCCGGCAGACGTTTGATCCAGTTTTTATCAATACGCCCACGTTCCGCGATTGCGTCCACGTCGTAGGCCAGCGCCAGGGTAACCACGTCAGCTTCAATGCCGTTAATCACAGACGTTGCCTGTTTGCCCGAGCCGCCGTGAGACTGGCGAATCACCACGTTATCGCCGGTTTCCTGTTTGTAGTGCGCCGCGAAGGCTTTGTTGTATTGATCGTACAGTTCACGCGTCGGGTCGTACGACACGTTCAGTAACTGGATGTCCTTTGCCAGAACGCTGGTCGATGCCAGCAATAATGTTAAACCCACGCCCCATTTATTCATCGCCCAGCTCTCTTGTGTAGTGTTTTGATGAATGCAGCGTGCCAGAAAGCGAATCGATGATTAAAGAATAAAAAAAGATTGGCTATAACGTAGTGGAATAAAAAAGCGTGCACGCATAAAAAAGCCGGGTGGCGGCTACGCCTTACCCGGCCTACGAGTCGTGGTTTTGTAGGCCCGGCAAGCGCAGCGCCTCCGGGCAACCAGAGCCAATCAGTACAGTTTTTTCGCGCAGTCCAGCCAGTCACCTTTGAACGGACGCTTCATGTTTTCAATCGCGTCGATGATGTCATGGTGTACCAGTTGTTCGTTCTGAATACCGACGCAACGACCGCCATGCCCCTGCAGCAGCAGTTCGATAGCATACGCACCCATACGGGAGGCCAGAATACGGTCGTACGGGCCAGGGGAACCGCCACGCTGGATGTGACCCAGAACGGTCGCACGGGTTTCGCGTTTGGTTTCGGTTTCGATGTACTTCGCCAGCTCGTCAACATCGCAGATGTGCTCGGTGATGGCGACGATGGCGTGTTTTTTGCCTTTCGCGATACCGGCTTTGATTTCGTTCACCAGATCTTCACGGCTGAATTCCACTTCCGGCACCACCACGAACTCACAGCCACCGGCGATAGCGGCCGCCAGCGTCAGGTCGCCGCAGTAACGGCCCATCACTTCAACGATGGAGATACGCTGGTGAGAAGAAGAGGTGTCACGCAGGCGGTCAATCGCTTCAACAACGGTACCCAGCGCAGTGAAGTAACCGATGGTGTAGTCAGTGCCTTTGATGTCGTTGTCGATGGTGCCAGGCAGACCGATGCACGGGAAGCCCATTTCGGTCAGACGTTTTGCACCCATGTAAGAGCCGTCACCACCGATAACAACCAGTGCGTCCAGGCCACGTTTCTTCATGTTTTCGATAGCCACTTCGCGAACGTGTTCATCACGGAATTCCGGGAAGCGTGCAGAACCGAGGAAGGTACCGCCACGGTTGATCATGTCAGACACGCTGTAGCGGTCCAGTTGAACCATGCGGTCTTCGTACAGACCCAGGTAACCGTCATAAACGCCAAACACTTCCAGACCTTCCGTCAGTGCTGCACGGACAACACCACGAATTGCCGCGTTCATGCCCGGCGCATCACCGCCGCTTGTCAACACACCGATTTTCTTAATCATGACTACCTCTGAACTTAGGAATGCAAAATTGAAATCTGTTGCCGGAAGAAACTGTTCGACCAACGAATACTGCAAATAGTATATCAATCACTTCCAGCTGAATTGATTCAGGTCAGACCAAATGGCGGTAATTTATACACAAAATGCTGGCCTGGCTCACTTTTTTACAACGAATTACGAAAGCTCAACATGTCCGGGTACAACCGAGCAGGGATCCTGGTGAATGATGACGTCCGAACCAGGAAAACGCTGCAAAATCGCCTGCTCGACCTGCTCAGCGATAACGTGAGCCTGTACCAACGGCAGGTTGTCTTCCATTTCAATGTGGATCTGTATAAAGCGGGTCGGCCCTGACTGCCGCGTACGAAGATCGTGGGCACCACTGACGCCGGGCCAGTGGGTCACGATGGCAAAAATTTCATCACGTTCTGCATCAGGCAGCGCACGGTCAAGAAGCGATTGCACCGCTTCATATCCCATCCGTAAGGCGCTATATAAGATATAGACCCCTATCCCTAACGCAAACAATGCATCGGCCCGATGCCAGCCATACCAGGCCAGACCGAGCGCAATAAGAATAGCCCCATTCATCATAACATCAGACTGATAATGAAGCATATCCGCCCGTACAGCCTGGCTTTGTGTTTTACGCACGACCCAGCGCTGGAACGTTACCAGAACAAGTGTGCTAATAAGCGCAATGACCGTGACGATCACGCCGACACCGGGATCGTTCATCGGTGAGGGTGAAATGAGATGCTGAATACCGGTCAAAAACAGGAACAGCGCGGAGCCAGAAATAAACATGCTTTGCGCCAGCGCCGCGAGCGATTCTGCTTTTCCGTGTCCAAATGTGTGCTCTTCATCCGCCGGTTGCAGCGAATAACGCACCACCAGCAGATTGGTCAGCGAGGCCGCAATATCCACCAATGAATCCACCAGCGCCGCCAGAATACTGACCGAGCCGGTGTACCACCATGCGAAAATTTTGATAATCAGCAAACACGACGCCATTATCGTCGCGGCGATTGCGGCCCGGCTTACCAGCCGTCCATAGGATTGATTCATAAACACTCCTGTCATGCCATGGCGCTAGTATAACGGATGGTTGCGGAGTCAAAGGATGAATAAACGGTTAACAAAAGAGAATGACGGGCAAAAAAAACCCCCACATCATGTGGGGGAAGACAGGGATGGTGTCTATGGCAAGGAAAACAGGGTTTACTGGTTACTACGGGTACTGCTATTGCTACTGAAAAGCGTCGTTTCTGAGCTTCGCTGCATCCGTGCAACCTCACGCAACTGGTCCATACGTTGCTGATGTTTGTCGTTCAAAACCGCTTGCTGCTCGGGCGATAGCAGATGGAACATCTGGTTGCGAACCTTCGCCATTTCTACCTGGCGGGCAACCTGCTCCTGTGCCATTTTTTCTGCCTGAGCGCGTACAGCGCTTTCGTCAAAATTTTCTGCGGTGACAAGGCGATGCATTGTCTCCATTTCGCTAACATTAACAGGGGGCTGGTCGTGTCTTGCCCTCTGCATCAGATCTCGCATCTGTTGACGCTGATGTTCGGTTAAACTTATGCCGTCAAACATATGGCTTTGGCCGCTGTGCTGCGTTGCACCCTCTTGCGAGGAACTGTTATCGCCGATGATAGCTACAGCAGCCTGGCTAAACGCACTGAACGCCAGCGTTGAGGCCATGACGGCAGCGGTAACTTTGCGCATCACTTGCTCCCAAAATCTTTCGTGTCGCGATTCAACGAGAGACAGTCTACGATTCAGGCTGCAAACATGCGTCAGGGGGTGTAAAACAACGTAAAGTCATGGATTAGATAGCCTTGATGTCGTAATTTCTGCCTCGGAGGTATTTAAACAATGAATAAAATCCTGTTAGTTGATGATGACCGAGAGCTCACATCTCTTTTAAAGGAGTTGCTCGACATGGAAGGTTTCAACGTTCTGGTTGCCCATGATGGCGAGCAGGCGCTGAGTCTCCTTGACGACAGCATCGATTTACTTTTGCTCGACGTGATGATGCCGAAGAAAAACGGCATTGATACGTTGAAAGAGCTTCGCCAGACACACCAGACCCCCGTTATCATGCTGACCGCGCGCGGCAGCGAACTTGACCGCGTACTCGGCCTTGAGCTGGGCGCAGATGACTATTTACCGAAACCGTTCAACGACCGTGAACTGGTGGCCCGTATTCGCGCTATCTTGCGTCGTTCCCACTGGAGCGAGCAGCAGCAGAATACCGACAACAGCTCACCAACCCTGGAAGTGGACTCCCTGAGCCTGAACCCGGGCCGTCAGGAAGCGAGCTTCGACGGTGAAACGCTGGAACTGACCGGCACCGAGTTCACCCTGCTGTATCTGCTGGCGCAACATCTCGGCCAGGTGGTATCGCGTGAACATTTAAGTCAGGAAGTGCTGGGCAAACGCCTTACGCCGTTTGACCGCGCCATCGACATGCATATTTCTAACCTGCGCCGTAAATTACCGGAACGTAAAGACGGTCACCCATGGTTTAAAACGCTGCGAGGTCGCGGCTATCTGATGGTTTCCGCTTCATGATAGGCAGCTTAACCGCCCGCATCTTCGCCATCTTCTGGCTGACGCTGGCACTGGTTTTAATGCTCGTTTTGATGTTGCCAAAACTCGACTCACGCCAGATGACGGAGCTTCTCGACAGCGAGCAACGTCAGGGCGTGATGATCGAGCAGCACGTGGAAGCCGAGCTGGCAAACGATCCGCCAAACGATTTAATGTGGTGGCGCAGGCTGTTTCGCGCTATCGACAAGTGGGCGCCGCCCGGACAACGCCTGCTGCTGGTGACCAGCGAAGGCCGCGTCATTGGGGCCGATCGCAATGAAATGCAGATTATCCGTAACTTCATTGGCCAGGCGGATAACGCCGATCACCCACAGAAGAAGAAATATGGTCGGGTAGAGATGGTCGGCCCTTTCTCGGTACGAGATGGGGAAGATAACTATCAGCTCTACCTGATTCGCCCTGCGAGCAACTCCCAGTCCGATTTTATCAACCTGCTGTTTGACCGTCCTCTGCTACTGTTGATTGTCACCATGCTGGTTAGCTCGCCGCTGTTGTTATGGCTGGCGTGGAGCCTGGCAAAACCGGCGCGTAAGCTGAAAAATGCGGCTGACGAAGTGGCTCAGGGTAACCTGCGACAACACCCTGAACTGGAAGCCGGGCCGCAGGAGTTCCTTGCCGCCGGAACCAGTTTTAACCAGATGGTGAGCGCTCTTGACCGCATGATGACCGCCCAGCAGCGTCTGCTGTCGGATATCTCGCACGAGCTGCGTACCCCGCTCACGCGCTTACAGCTCGGCACCGCCCTGCTGCGACGCCGCAGCGGAGAAAGCAAGGAGCTGGAGCGTATTGAAACGGAAGCTCATCGTCTGGACAGCATGATTAACGACCTGCTGGTGATGTCGCGCAATCAGCAGAAAAACGCGCTGGTGAGCGAAACGGTGAAAGCCAATCACCTGTGGCACGAGGTGCTGGACAACGCGGCGTTCGAAGCGGAACAGATGGGGAAATCCTTCACCGTCAACTTCCCGCCGGGCCCGTGGCCGCTGTACGGTAACCCCAACACGCTGGAAAGCGCGCTGGAGAATATCGTGCGTAACGCCCTGCGCTATTCGCACACGAAGATTGAAGTGGCTTTCTCGGTGGATAAAGACGGGATCACCATCATCGTGGACGATGATGGCCCTGGCGTCAGCCCGGAAGATCGCGAGCAGATTTTCCGTCCGTTCTACCGTACCGACGAAGCGCGCGACCGTGAGTCTGGCGGTACGGGACTGGGTCTGGCGATTGTTGAAACTGCCATGCAGCAGCACCGTGGCTGGGTGAAAGCCGACGATAGCCCGTTGGGCGGGCTACGGTTAACGCTGTGGCTGCCGTTGTATAAGCGTTCGTAGTTTTCCCCTCACCCTAACCCTCTCCCCAAAGGGGAGAGGGAACGTAAAACCCCCTCGCCCCTTTGGGGAGAGGGCTGGGGTGAGGGGTGAGGGTAAGGCATAGCCTTACTTCCCCCACAATCTCCGCGAATTATCCTCGATCTTGCCGCTTATGCGCCTCTTCTGCATCGTTCTGGTCCAGCTGGTCGATAACCCCGCCGCCGACAGCAGGCGGTGATACTGCTCGTCGTCAAACGGCATATGCCACGCAATGGCACAGGCGTCATAAACGGAGACATCGCTCAGCCGCGACGCCAGCTCAAGCGGCGCATCCGCTGACACCTGCCCAGCCAGCACCACGCGGTACAGCCAGCCAGTTTTACCCGCATTTTGCAGCTGCTCGGACATATCGCTGATGCCGAAATGGAAGTTGAGCTTGAAGCACGGCGAGCGCGGCTGCGTCACCTGAATCAGGGCGTCGCCCCAGCGGTAAATATCACCGATAAAGACGTTTTTCTCGGTCAGCCCTTCGGTCGAGAGGTTTTCGCCAAACGCGGGGGCGACAAACAGATCCGCCTGTTCGGGGAATTCGGCTTTCCAGTGCTGATAGTGCTCGCGCGGATAGTGACACAGCGCGCGATCGGGCCCGCCGTGGATTTTCTTTTCGGCCTGCTCGTCACCCGCCAGCCCGAGGTCGGTTAACGTCAGCTCGCCATCGACCTGAATTTTAGCGATGGCGCTCGGCCGGCTGCCGTTGTACTCCCTGACCTTGCCTGTAAACACATTCACCGGGTAATGCATTGCTGCCTCCATTACGCAGATACAAAAAAAGCGAGTCATCAGACTCGCTTCTCACAGGCGTCAATGCAACCTTATTTTTTAGCGGCGAAACGCGCTGCTGCTTCGTCCCAGTTCACCACGTCCCAGAAGGCTTTGATGTAGTCCGGGCGACGGTTCTGGAATTTCAGGTAGTAAGCGTGTTCCCACACGTCCAGGCCCAGGATTGGGAAGCCGGATGCGCCAGAAATTGCTTCACCCATCAGCGGGGAGTCCTGGTTAGCAGTAGACACTACCGCCAGCTTGTCACCTTTCAGAACCAGCCACGCCCAGCCAGAGCCGAAACGGGTAGCAGCGGCTTTTTCGAATTCCGCTTTGAAGTTGTCCACGGAACCGAAGTCACGCTCGATAGCCGCTTTCAGGTCGCCCTGCAGGGTGGTACCGGTTTTCAGGCCTTTCCAGAAAAGGCTGTGGTTAGCGTGACCGCCCGCGTTGTTGCGCAGCACGGTTTTCTTGTCTGCTGGCAGCTGGTCCAGCTTGGTGATCAGCTCTTCAGCAGACAGGTTCGCGAACTCTGGCAGGCTTTCCAGCGCGGCGTTCGCGTTGTTCACATAGGTCTGGTGGTGTTTAGTGTGATGGATTTCCATCGTCTGCTTGTCGAAATGCGGTTCCAGTGCGTCGTAGGCATACGGCAGGGATGGCAGTGTATAACTCATAATCCTCTCCATTATTGTCGGGCGGCACAGCTGTTAATGCCGCGTAAGCAGTTGGTTCATTATAGTTAATTAAATGATATTGAAAATGATTATCAATGCCGTAGTTTTTATAAGGTTATTCATTTTTCGATTAATGGCGGAAATGTGAGTCT
This sequence comes from Enterobacter mori, assembly GCF_025244905.1. Lineage (NCBI taxonomy): Bacteria > Pseudomonadati > Pseudomonadota > Gammaproteobacteria > Enterobacterales > Enterobacteriaceae > Enterobacter > Enterobacter mori. Next base: position 4,660,125 of record NZ_CP104285.1, read on the forward strand.
GCTCACGCGGTTAACGTGCTGATTGCCATCCAGAACAAAAGTGCGGCAACCTTCTGAAGGTTCCCAAACCGCCTAATTTTTACACTCATCAAGTCGGCGGGAAGCCACCGACTATAAAAACGATGAGGATGTAAAAATGAATCATGCGATTACGATGGGTATCTTCTGGCATTTGATAGGCGCGGCCAGTGCTGCCTGTTTCTATGCCCCGTTTAAAAAAGTGAAAGGCTGGTCATGGGAAACCATGTGGTCCGTTGGCGGTACCGTGTCATGGCTAATTTTGCCGTGGACAATCAGCGCCATGCTGCTGCCCGATTTCTGGGGCTACTTCTCCTCCTTTAGCGCCTCCACCCTGCTGCCGGTATTCCTGTTCGGCGCAATGTGGGGCATCGGTAATATTAACTACGGCCTCACCATGCGCTATCTCGGCATGTCGATGGGGATTGGCATCGCGATTGGCATCACGCTGATCGTCGGCACCCTGATGACGCCGATCCTCAACGGCCACTTCGACGTGCTGATCAACACGCAGGGCGGGCGAATGACGCTGCTGGGCGTGCTGGTGGCGGTGATCGGCGTGGGCATCGTCACCCGCGCGGGCCAGCTGAAAGAACGCAAGATGGGCATCAGGGCCGAAGAGTTCAACCTGAAGAAAGGGCTGCTGCTGGCGGTGATGTGCGGCGTTTTCTCGGCGGGCATGTCGTTTGCCATGAACGCCGCCAAACCGATGCACGATGCCGCTGCGGCGCTGGGCGTCGACCCGCTGTACGCTGCCCTGCCAAGCTACGTGGTCATCATGGGCGGCGGCGCGCTGGTGAACCTCGGCTTCTGCTTCCTTCGTCTGGCAAAAGTGAAGAACCTGTCGGTAAAAGCCGACTTCTCGCTGGCAAAACAGCTGATCATCACTAACGTCCTGCTCTCCGCCCTCGGTGGCCTGATGTGGTACCTGCAGTTCTTCTTCTATGCCTGGGGCCACGCCAGCATTCCGGCGCAGTACGACTACATGAGCTGGATGCTGCACATGAGCTTCTACGTGCTGTGCGGCGGGCTGGTTGGGCTGGTGCTGAAGGAGTGGAACAACGCCGGGCGTCGTCCGGTGGGCGTCCTGAGCCTGGGCTGCGTGGTGATTATCATTGCCGCCAATATCGTTGGCCTCGGCATGGCGAACTGATTACGCCGCCTTTCGACTGCGATGACGCCATTGAACCGGCGTCATCCCCACCTCGCGGTTAAACACCACCGAAAAGTAGTTACTGTCCTCAAATCCGCAGCGCATCGCCACTTCACTCACCATCAACTCCGTATGCTGCAGCAGATACTGGGCGTGGCAGATGCGCAGCTGGCGCAGGTAGTGGTTCACCGTCATCCCCGTCTGGGTGCGGAACTGCTGGCGCAGCGCGCGCTCGCTGCACTGCTCCTGCTCGCAGAATTTTTCCAGCACGAAGCTTCTGTTCAGGCTGCCCGCAAGCGTGGTGATGAGCTTATCCAGCAGCGCTTCCTGCGTCGTGGCAGAGGGGTTATCGGTGGCGTAGCGGTGGCGCTTCAGCGTCATCACCAGCTGGGCGAAAAGCAGCTCCGCCATCTGGTTGGCGACCGGGTCGCTCTTCTGGCTCTCCTGCTCAAGCTGAGAAATGACCTGCCGAACCTGGGTCATGCCGCTGCTGCTTAACCGCCAGTGCGGGGAACCTTTATCATCAAGAAAACCCGGAATATTCGCGGCCCAGTCCACGTTAAGCCTGAGCCTGTCCGGGCAGTAAATAACGTTTTGCAGCACCAGGTCGTTAACCGAGGCGTAGGAGTGTTTATCTTCGGCGCGGATATAGAACAGATCCCCGCGGGTGATGCGGTAGGGCCGGTCGTTGAGAACATGAAGGCCGTTGCCGCGCCACACCAGCACCAGCTCGCAAAACTCGTGGGTATGCTCGGCAAAGACGTTTTGCGGGTAGCGGTCCGCCACCGCGACGGCCTGACTCGCGGAGGCAAAAAAATCATCTTTGCGAAGGATTAACTGAGCAGCCACACCACGACCTCTGTGCCGAAAAACCAGACATTATTAGCTTTATTGCGGCAATAAAACGGTGACTGCCCTCGCGTTACTGAAGCAACGCGTCTTTTCCCTGACGAATATCGCGCGGCGACCAGCTAAACTCCCGACGGAAAAGCGTCGAAAAGTGGTTACTGTCGCCGAAACCGCAGCGATAGGCGATATCCGTGACGCTTTCGTCCGTATGACGTAAAAGATGACGCGCTTTGATTAACCGCAGGCGATTAAGATAGCGCTGCGGCGTCAGCCCGGTGTGCTGCTTCAGCTGGCGATGCAGGGTGCGCAGCGACAGCGAAAAATCATCCGCCAGCGTTTCCCAGCAAACATCTTCGGCGAAATGGTCTTCCAGCCAGGCCATTAGATGGTTCAGCCGGGCGTCGTTGTTTTCCAGCCCCTCCACCAGGCTACTGCGGCGCAGTAGCACCAGCAGCTGCATGAACAGCAGCTCGCGCGTGGCAATGGCGTGCGTCTCCTGCCCATCCTCGCTCTGCTCCATCTGGCTCACCAGCTGCCGCACCTGCTGTAAGGTGGACTGGTTCACGCGCCAGTGCGACGGATAGTGCCCGTCCTTTTCCTGCGGCAGCAGCTGGTTTAAACCAGAAAGAAACTGGAACGCGTCCGGGGAACGATAGAGCACGTTGGTCAGACACAGGTTGTCGGTATGTTCATACAGGTGCCTGTCGTGGTCGCGCACAAAGCACACGGTGCCGCCGCTGATGGTGTACGGCTGGCCGTTAAACACGTGAATGCCCGTCCCGTGTTCAACAATCACAATCTCATGAAAATCATGATGATGTTCAGGGAACGCAGCCTGAGGGAGCCGCGGCTCAATCGCGACGGGCGACCCTCCCGAAGGAAAAAAATCCACGCTGTGTAGTACGGTCATAACGGCCCCCACCAATGAGAAATGTTCTCAAAATAGTAATTAAGGCCTTTCATGCTCACCTTAAATTTTCGGCAGCAAACGTCGCAAAAGCTGTCCGTTTTTCAAGAAACCGGCGGAAAGATCGGGAAATGCGGTAAGCGTCACACTGCCTGAAAACCCCGCCATTACTGGAAACTGTGAACTCCCTCACGTTCACCTTTGCTTTCTTGCCAGCGCCGGATTTGGCCTGTCAGTGGCGAGAAGGTGGCTTTTTCTTCCCTTTCTTACACTCACCGCTAATGACTTAAGAAAGGACCTGACCATGACTTTTCGCCATTGTGTGGCAGTCGATTTAGGCGCATCCAGCGGCCGCGTAATGCTCGCCACCTGGGACTGCGACCAGCGCACACTTTCGCTTCGCGAAATGCACCGCTTCGCCAACTGCCTGCAAAAGCAGGACGGTTTTGAGACCTGGGATATCGATGCCCTGGAAGCGGAGATCCGCATCGGGCTGAACAACGTCTGCAACGACGGCATTCGTATCGACAGCATCGGCATTGATACCTGGGGCGTGGATTATGTGCTGCTGGACGGTAACGGTGAGCGCGTCGGCCTGCCCGTCTCCTACCGCGACAGCCGCACCGACGGCCTGATGGCGCATGCCATCGCCCAGCTTGGTAAGGACAACATCTACGGGCGCAGCGGCATTCAGTTTCTGCCATTTAACACGCTGTACCAGCTGCGCGCCCTGGTTGAGCAGCAGCCGGAGCTGGTCGCGAACGTGGCCCACGCGCTGCTGATCCCGGACTACCTGAGCTACCGCCTGACCGGCAATATGAACTGGGAGTACACCAACGCCACCACCACCCAACTGGTGAACATCAACACCGATAACTGGGACGAAAACCTGCTGGCATGGACGGGCGCGTCGCCGTCCTGGTTCGGCACGCCAACGCATCCCGGCAATGTGATCGGTCAGTGGATTTGCCCGCAGGGGAACGAGATCCCTGTCGTCGCCGTCGCCAGCCACGATACCGCCAGCGCGGTCATCGCCTCACCGCTCGCCAGCGAAGACGCGGCGTATCTTTCTTCCGGCACCTGGTCGCTAATGGGCTTTGAGAGCAAAACGCCGTACACCAGCGATGCCGCGATGGCGGCAAACATCACTAACGAAGGTGGCGCGGAAGGGCGTTACCGCGTGCTGAAAAACATCATGGGCCTGTGGCTGCTCCAGCGGGTGCTGAAAGAGCAGAACATCACCGACCTGCCTGCGCTTATCGCGGAAACCGAAAAGCTGAAGGCCTGCACCTTCCTGATCAACCCGAACGATGACCGCTTTATCAACCCGGCGCACATGAGCGCCGAAATCCAGGCCGCCTGCGTCGAGGCCGGGCAGCCGGTGCCGTCCAGCCCGGCAGAGCTGGCGCGCTGCATTTTTGACAGCCTCGCCCTGCTGTATGCCGACATCCTCAGCGAACTGGCCGATTTGCGCGGCAAGCCGTTTAGCCAGCTGCACATCGTGGGCGGCGGCTGCCAGAACCGGCTGCTGAACCAGCTCTGCGCGGATGCCTGCGGTATTACCGTGGTGGCAGGTCCGATTGAAGCCTCCACGCTCGGCAATATCGGCATTCAGCTGATGACCCTGGACGAACTGTCCAACGTTGACGATTTCCGCTCGGTGGTCACCGCGAACACCCGACTGACCGCCTACCCCCCCAATCCCTGCCATGAAATTGCCCGCTACCGGGCGCAGTTTCAGCAAAACCGACTGACTAAGGAGCTTTGCGCATGACCACTCAACTTGAACAAGCCTGGGACCTGGCTAAACAGCGTTTCGCCGCCGTCGGCGTGGATGTCGAAGAGGCCCTGCGCCAGCTCGACCGTCTGCCTGTCTCCATGCACTGCTGGCAGGGCGATGACGTCGCCGGTTTCGAGAACCCGGGCGGTTCCCTGACGGGGGGTATTCAGGCCACGGGTAACTACCCGGGCAAAGCGCGTAACGCGACCGAACTGCGCGCCGATCTGGAGCTGGCGCTGAGCCTGATCCCGGGGCCAAAGCGCCTGAACCTGCACGCGATTTATCTCGAATCCGACGAGCCGGTGGCGCGCAACGAGATCAAACCGGAACACTTTACGAACTGGGTGGAGTGGGCGAAAGCCAACAAACTGGGTCTGGACTTTAACCCATCCTGCTTCTCGCACCCGCTGAGCGCCGACGGGTTTACCCTCGCCCACGCGGACGATGAAATCCGTCAGTTCTGGATCGACCACGTGAAGGCCAGCCGCCGCGTTTCTGCGTACTTTGGCGAGCAGCTCGGCACGCCGTCGGTGATGAACATCTGGATCCCGGACGGCATGAAGGACATCACCGTTGACCGTCTGGCTCCGCGCCAGCGTCTGCTGGCGGCGCTGGATGAGTCCATCAGCGAGAAGCTGGACCCTGCGCACCACATCGACGCTGTCGAAAGCAAGCTGTTCGGCATCGGTGCCGAGAGCTACACCGTCGGTTCGAACGAGTTCTACATGGGTTATGCCACCAGCCGCCAGACCGCGCTGTGCCTGGATGCCGGCCACTTCCACCCAACGGAAGTGATCTCCGACAAAATCTCCGCCGCCATGCTCTACGTCCCGCGCCTGCTGCTGCACGTCAGCCGCCCGGTGCGCTGGGACAGCGACCACGTGGTGCTGCTGGATGACGAAACCCAGGCCATTGCCAGCGAGATCATCCGTCACGATCTCTTCGACCGCGTGCATATCGGCCTCGACTTCTTTGATGCCTCCATCAACCGCATTGCAGCGTGGGTTATCGGCACCCGCAACATGAAGAAAGCCCTGCTGCGCGCCCTGCTGGAGCCTGTCGCCGCGCTGAAACAGCTGGAGGCTAACGGCGACTACACCGCGCGCCTGGCGCTGCTGGAAGAGCAGAAATCCCTGCCGTGGCAGGCGGTGTGGGAGATGTACTGCCAGCGTCACGATGCGCCTGCAGGCAGCCAGTGGCTGGATAACGTGCGGGCATATGAGAAAGACGTTCTTGCCGCTCGTCAGTAAAAAACATCGCCCGGCGGCGCGTTGCTTGCCGGGCCTACAGGTAAAAGTAGGCCGGGTAAGCGTAGCGCCACCCGGCATTTTCAAAGGAAACACTGTATGCAGACCATCACCACCTCCTGGTTCGTCCAGGGCATGATCAAAGCCACCTCCGATGCCTGGCTGAAGGGCTGGGACGAGCGCAACGGCGGCAACCTGACGCTGCGCCTGGACGACGCGGATATCGAACCCTTCGCGGCCGATTTCCACCAGAAGCCGCGCTATATCGCGCTGAGCCAGCCGATGCCGCTGCTCGCCAACACGCCATTTATCGTCACCGGTTCCGGCAAGTTTTTCCGCAACGTCCAGCTCGACCCGCAGGCCAACCTCGGCGTGGTGAAAGTGGACAGCGACGGCGCGGGCTACCACATTCTGTGGGGGCTGACCGATGACGCGGTGCCAACCTCTGAACTGCCGGCGCACTTCCTCTCCCACTGCGAGCGCATCAAGGCGACTAACGGCAAGGACCGCGTGATCATGCACTGTCACGCCACCAACCTGATCGCCCTGACCTACGTGCTGGAAAATAATTCTGATTTCTTCACCCGCAAGCTGTGGGAAGGCAGCACCGAGTGTCTGGTGGTGTTCCCGGACGGCGTCGGCATTCTGCCGTGGATGGTGCCGGGCACCGACGAAATCGGCCAGGCGACCGCGACGGATATGCAGAAACACTCACTGGTGCTGTGGCCGTTCCACGGCGTCTTCGGCAGTGGCCCGACGCTGGATGAAACCTTTGGCCTGATCGACACCGCCGAGAAATCCGCGGAGGTGCTGGTGAAGGTCTACTCCATGGGCGGCATGAAGCAGACCATTACCCGGGAAGAGCTGATTGCCCTGGGCAAACGCTTTGGCGTCACCCCCATGCAGTCCGCGTTAGATCTGTACCAATAAAAACATCGCGCCCCGCTCACCGAGACGGGGCGAAAACCACCTGCAATCCCTACAACTAACTCAATTCAGTGGAGTAAAAGCAATGAAAATAAAGACAAGCTTGATCCTCACCGTTGCCGCTCTGGCGTTGTCCGGTTCCGCTTTAGCAGAAGTGAAAATCGCCCTGGTGGCGAAGTCCCTAGGGAATGGATTCTTCGAAGCAGCGAACGTCGGCGCGCAGGAGGCGGCCAAAGAGTTAGGCGATGTAAAAGTGATTTATACCGGCCCGACTACCACCACGGCGGAAGCGCAGATCGAGGTGCTGAACGGGCTGATCGCCCAGGGCGTGGATGCGATCGCGATTTCGGCGAACGATCCGGACGCTGTCGTACCGGTGCTTAAAAAAGCAATGCAGCGCGGCATTAAGGTGGTGTCGTGGGATTCCGGCGTGGCAAAAGCCGGGCGTCAGATCCACCTGAACCCGTCCAATAACGCGCTGATTGGCGAAACCAACGTCAAGCTCGCCGCCGATGCGCTAAAAGCGCTGAACGTGGAGAAAGGCGACGTGGCGGTGCTGAGCGCCACGCCCACCTCCACCAACCAGAATACCTGGATTGCGGAGATGAAAAAGGTGCTGCCGAAGTACCCGTCGGTCAATCTGGTGACCGTGGCCTACGGGGACGATCTCTCTGACAAGAGCTACCGCGAGGCGGTCGGCCTGCTGAAAACCTACCCGGACCTGAAAGTCATCGTCTCGCCTTCTTCCGTGGGCATTGTGGCCGCCGCACAGGCGGTGAAGGACCAGAACAAGATCGGCAAAGTCTACGTCACCGGTTTAGGCCTGCCGTCCGAGATGGCGGGCGCGGTGAAGTCCGGCGCGAGCAAGAGCTTTGCCATCTGGAACCCTATCGACCTTGGCTACGCGGCAACCTACCTGGCGGATGACCTGGTGAAAGGCACCGCCACGAAGGGCGAGGCCAGCATGGGCAAGCTGGGCAAAGTGAAGCTGGATACCGACGGCAACGGCGCGATGGCCGAGCCGTTCGTCTACGATGCCAGCAATATTGATAAGTTCTCGAAGATCTTTTGAGTCTTTCCCCCCCTCACCCCAACCCCTCTCCCCAAAGGGGCGTGGGGCTCGATCGGTTCCCTCTCCCCTCCGGGGAGAGGGTTAGGGTGAGGGGTAATCTACGGAGAACTATCATGACCCCATTGCTACAGCTTTCTGGCATTACCAAGGTGTTCCCCGGCGTGCGTGCCCTTGAGAACGTGCAACTTGCGCTCTGGCCCGGCAAAGTGACGGCGCTTATCGGCGAAAACGGCGCGGGCAAGTCGACGCTGGTTAAAGTGATGACCGGCATTTACCAGCCCGACGAGGGCGAAATCCTCTACAAGGCGATCCCCGTTCACCTCCCGACGCCGGAATCGGCGCACAAGATCGGCATCACCGCTATACATCAGGAAACCGTCCTGTTCGATGAACTCTCGGTCACCGAGAATATCTTTGTAGGGCAGTACCTCTACAAAGGCTTTCTGAAAAAACTCGACTGGCCGGAAATGCATCGCCGGGCGCAGGCGATCCTTACCCGCCTTGAGGTGCAAATCGACCCGCGCGCGACGCTGAAAACCCTGAGCATCGCCCAGCGCCACATGGTGGCCATCGCCCGCGCGCTGTCGTTTGAGGCGCAGGTGGTGATCCTCGATGAACCTACAGCGGCGCTGTCGCAGCATGAAATCCTCGAGTTTTACCAGATTGTGGAGCGCTTAAAGCAGGAGGGCAAAGCCATCCTGTTTATCTCCCATAAGTTCGACGAGATTTTTGAGCTGGCCGATCATTACACCATTTTGCGCGACGGCGCGTTCGTCGGAGAAGGCGCGATGAGTGCGATAACCGAAGAGCGGATGGTATCGATGATGGTCGGGCGCGCCATCACCCAGACCTTCCCGAAGGTAGCGTGCGAAAAAGGCGAGACGGTGCTGGAGATAAAAAATCTCTGCCACCCGACCGAGTTCGCCGACATCTCCTTCTCCCTGCGTAAGGGGGAAATCCTCGGCTTCTACGGGCTGGTCGGCGCCGGGCGTACCGAGCTGATGCAGGCGCTTTCTGGCGTCACGCGGCCATCGTCAGGCGAAATTATTCTTAACGGTCAGGCCCGACGCTTCCGCCAGCCTGCGGATGCGATTAAAGCCGGTATCGTCTGCGTGCCGGAAGAGCGGCAGAAGCAGGGCGCGATTATCGAACTGTCCATTGCCCAAAACATCAGCCTGCCGCAGCTCGGCAAGCTCAATCCGAACGGCGTGCTGCACGATGACCGCGAATGGCGGCTGGCGGATGAATACGCCAAACGCCTGCAGGTGAAAGCCTTTAGCTGGAAACAGGCGGTGGACACCCTCTCCGGGGGCAACCAGCAAAAGGTCGTTATCGGCAAATGGCTGGCGACGCATCCTGACGTGATCATCCTCGATGAGCCGACAAAAGGTATCGATATCGGTTCAAAAGCCGCCGTTCATCAATTTATGTCCGAGCTGGTCGGCCAGGGGCTGGCGGTGATTATGGTCTCGTCAGAACTGCCGGAAGTGATGGGCATGGCGGATCGCATTATCGTCATGCACGAAGGGCTGATGGTGGCCGAATACCGGGCGGGTGACGCGACGGCGGAAACCATCGTCAGCGCCGCCAGCGGTGCAAAACAGGAGGCGGCATAATGCTTAACTCGCTGTTAAAACACCGCGAAGCCCTGCTGGGCGCGGTGATTGTGCTGATGGTCGTCGCCATCGGCAGCCGCGTGCCGTCGTTTATTGCGCCGGGCAACCTGGTGGAGATGTTTAACGACACCGCCATTCTGATCGTCCTCGCGCTCGGGCAGATGATGGTGCTGCTCACCAAAGGTATCGACCTGTCGATGGCGGCCAATCTGGCGCTGACGGGGATGATTGTCGCCCTGATTAACTTCCATTACCCGGACGTGCCGGTCTGGGCGCTGCTGATCCTCGCGAGCGTACTCGGGCTGCTAATGGGCGCGATTAACGGCCTGCTGGTGTGGAAGCTGGGCATTCCGGCGATTGTGGTCACGCTCGGCACCATGAGCATCTACCGCGGCATTATCTTTTTGCTCTCCGGCGGCGGCTGGGTCAATGCCAACCAGATGGGCGCGGACTTCCTCGGCCTGCCGCGCGCCTCCGTGCTGGGCCTGCCGGTGCTGAGCTGGTGTGCCATCGCTGCGCTGCTGCTGGTGGGCTACTTCCTGCGCTACAGCCGAACTGGACGGGCGCTGTACACCGCAGGCGGCAACGCCACGGCAGCCTACTACACCGGGATCAACGCCGGGAAAATGCAGTTCATTAGTTTCTGCCTTTCCGGTCTGCTGGCCGGGTTCTGCGGGTATCTGTGGATTTCGCGCTTCGCCGTTGCGTATGTTGACGTCGCTAACGGTTTTGAATTGCAGGTGGTGGCAGCCTGTGTGATTGGCGGGATCAGCACCATGGGCGGCACCGGCCGCGTGCTCGGCTGCCTGTTCGGCGCGCTGTTCCTCGGGGTGATCAACAACGCCCTGCCGGTGATCGGCGTCTCCCCGTTCTGGCAAATGGCGATTTCCGGCACGGTGATCGTCATTGCGGTGCTGTTAAACGAGCGCGGCAACAGGCGTAAAGGGCGGCTGATTCTGCACGACGCGGCGCTGGCACGTCAGAAACTGGCGGTGAAATCATGAGCAAAATGATGGCCTCTGAAGAGATCAAAAACGTGCCTGCTGCGCCGGGCATTTTCCAGCGCCTGCTGTGCTGGGAAGGCTTTCTGCTGGCGGTGACGCTGGCGGTGTTCGTGGGCAACGCCCTCGCCTCGCCTTACTTCCTCAACGTCTGGAACCTCTCCGACGCGACGTTCAACTTCACCGAAAAGGCGATCATCGTATTGCCGATGGCGATGCTGATCATCGCCCGGGAAATTGACCTGTCGGTGGCGTCCACCATCGCGCTCAGCTCGACGGTGATGGGCTTTTGCGCGACAGCGGGTATCGATACGCCGCTGCTGGTCTGCGTCGGGTTAGGCGTGGGTCTGCTGTGCGGATTGTTCAACGGCATCCTGGTGACGCGCTTTAACCTGTCGTCCATCGTCATCACCATTGGCACCATGAGCCTGTACCGCGGGATCACCTACATCCTGCTCGGGGACCAGGCGCTGAACAGCTACCCGGAGAGCTTCGCCTGGTTCGGCCAGGGCTACGTCTGGGGCGCGCTGTCGTTTGAGTTCGCGCTGTTTATCGTGCTGGCCGCGGTGTTTGTCTTTGTGCTGCACCGCACCAACTTTGGCCGCCGCACCTACGCCATCGGCAATAACCCGACCGGCGCGTGGTATTCCGGCATCAACGTTAAGCGTCACAACCTGATCCTGTTCGCGCTGGTGGGGCTGATGTCCGGCCTGGCGTCGGTGCTGCTCACTTCGCGCCTGGGCAGCACCCGCCCGACGATTGCGATGGGCTGGGAGCTGGCGGTGGTAACGATGGCGGTGCTCGGTGGCGTCAATATTCTCGGCGGGTCCGGCAGCATGGTGGGCGTGATTATCGCCGCCTTCCTGATGGGGCTGGTGACCTTCGGCCTGAGCCTACTCAACGTGCCCGGCATCGTGATGTCGGTGATTATCGGCGCGATGCTGATCGTGGTGATTTCGCTGCCGATCATCACGCGACGGATTATGCAGCGAAGACGGATTTAAATTGCCCCTCACCCCAGCCCTCTCCCCGAAGGGGAGAGGGTGAAAACCGCACCGAGCAGTCCCCTCTCCCCTCCGGGGAGAGGGTTAGGGTGAGGGGGAAACGGATCACCCAAATCGTAATTAAGGAGAATTATCATGAGCTTTATGTTGGCACTGCCAAAAATCAGCCTGCACGGCGCGGGCGCAATCGGCGATATGGTCAACCTGGTGGCGAGCAAGCAGTGGGGAAAAGCGCTGATTGTCACCGACGGCCAGCTGGTGAAGCTGGGCCTGCTCGACAGCCTGTTTGCCGCGCTGGACGCCCATCAGATGTCGTATCACCTGTTCGATGAGGTGTTCCCGAACCCGACGGAAGCGCTGGTGCAGAAAGGCTATGCGGCGTATCAGGACGCGGAGTGTGATTACGTGATTGCCTTCGGCGGCGGCAGCCCGATTGATACCGCCAAGGCGATCAAAATCCTCACCGCTAACCCCGGTCCGTCTACCGATTACTCCGGCGTCGGCAAAGTGAAAAACGCGGGCGTGCCGCTGGTGGCGATCAACACCACCGCAGGCACGGCGGCGGAGATGACCAGCAACGCGGTGATCATCGACTCCGCGCGTCAGGTGAAAGAGGTGATTATTGACCCGAACATCATCCCGGATATTGCCGTGGACGATGCCAGCGTAATGCTCGATATTCCCGCCTCCGTGACCGCCGCAACCGGCATGGATGCGTTGACTCATGCCATTGAAGCCTATGTGTCCGTTGGCGCGCACCCGCTCACCGATGCCAACGCGCTGGAAGCGATTCGCCTGATTAACCTGTGGCTGCCGAAAGCGGTCGTGGACGGTCATAACCTTGAAGCGCGTGAGCAGATGGCGTTTGGTCAGTATCTGGCGGGCATGGCGTTTAACAGCGCTGGCCTCGGCCTGGTGCATGCTTTGGCGCACCAGCCGGGCGCGACGCACAACCTGCCGCACGGCGTGTGCAACGCCATCCTGCTGCCGATCGTCGAAAGCTTTAACCGCCCGAACGCGGTGGCCCGTTTCGCCCGCGTGGCGCAGGCGATGGGAGTGGATACGCGCGGCATGAGCGATGAAGCCGCCAGCATGTCCGCCATTCAGGCGATTCGCGACCTGAGCGCTCGCGTCGGCATTCCGTCCGGCTTCAGCCAGCTCGGCGTGACCAAAGCGGACATCGAAGGCTGGCTGGATAAAGCCCTCGCCGACCCGTGCGCGCCGTGTAACCCGCGCACCGCCAGCCGCGATGACGTACGCGAGCTGTATCTGGAGGCATTATGATCCGCAAAGCCTTTGTCATGCAGGTCAACCCGGACGCGCACGACGAGTACGAACGCCGCCACAACCCTATCTGGCCCGAGCTGGAAGCGGTGCTGAAAGCCCACGGCGCGCACCACTACGCCATCTATCTCGACAAAACACGCAACCTGCTGTTTGCAACCGTGGAGATTGAATCGGAAGAGCGCTGGAACGCGGTCGCGAACACCGACGTCTGCCAGCGCTGGTGGAAATTCATGGGTGACGTGATGCCGTCAAACTCGGATAACAGCCCGGTGAGTGCGGAGCTGAAAGAGGTGTTTTACCTGGCGTAAAGGCAAAGCAGGTGATGCAACGCAAGCGTCACCTGCTTTTAGCGCAAGGTCCGCAGTCCATAAACTACTCTATCATGCTCCCATATGATGGTTTCGTTTCTCTCTTTTGCAGCACGACAGGGCTGTTCAATGACTGAAATCTGCTCGGGCGATAGCGCGCAATACGGTTTGATATAGCGATAAATATCAAGCTCCTCCACTGAACAAACGCGTCTGGCATTTTCAAACAGCCCAACCTTTTTCATCACGTTCAGCAGGTTGATATCAAGGGCTTCAAGAACAAGCTCAATTTTATTTATCTTGATTCTAATCGTATCGATGGCCGTTCTTGCATCATTCACATTCGGCGCTTTAACCCAGATAGGTTCGTGATGGGAAATACGGTTTCGATACTCTCTCAGTTCGAAGATGAGATCGATCAACTCCTTTCTGACTTTTTGCGGATTGGCACTGATTTTGGCGTAATTTTTAAAGACCTGACTCAAAGACTTAGGCCATAAATACTGCTGATTTTCTCGCGGTGCAGGGGCATTAAACTCATTATTTAATACATAATGCCACGTACTAAAATCCGTTGATGCAACGATCCGATCGTGAGTCCAGTCCGGAACAGATTGTGCCTTCGCCCCAGCGCCTCGTCTGCGTCTCATCTCTTTTTTGCGCCATTCCCGGGTAAGGCAATCTTTGGCCTTTTCGATGTTTTTATAGAAATGGCACTCATCCCGATCTTTTGTAAATTCGCATTCATCAGCTGTGCGAAAAGTCGTACGGTAACTGTCCAGACGTATTGATGAGATCAATGAAATAATTGGTTTATAATTAGTCTCTTGCGGCATTTTTCTTACTCCCATCACAATGGGCTGAAGCATACCATATGCGCGAAGAAACGGTTGACGGAGGATCTCTCAACCTTTAGTATCTGCTCTCAGTAGCCTGTACTGTCTACTTCCCCTTTAATAGGTTCTAGTTGCGTACATCTTAGGCAAAGCGATTTATGAAACCCACCTCTGGTGGGTTTCGTCGTTTTAAACGGTATCTAAACTTTTTCCCTAATTCGCCTCTACCGCCCCCCGGCTAGCAGCAATCTCCCGCCTGCTGCTCAGCGTAAACGCCGACACCACCGTAATGGCCAGCACGAAGCAGCCCAGCATCAGGTACGTCTCCTGGAAGCCGATCCGGTCATACATATTCCCGGCAAAGGCGGAGAGGAAAATGGCAGCCGACTGTTTGGCAAACTGGAAGCCAATCAGGTAGATGGTGGCCGAAAGCCGCGTATCAAACACCCCGGTGATGTACTTGAACGCCCCCACCAGCAGGAACGGGACTTCCAGCGCGTGCAGCATCTTCAGGGCAATCACCTCCGCGGCGGTGGTGGCAAACGACGAGCCGATAATGCGCGTCGCCATAATCACCCCGGCGATCAGCAGCGTATTTTTCGCGCCGATGCGGTTAATGATCCACGGCGAGCAGAACATGATAATGGCATTACAAATTTCCCCCGCCGTGGTGGCAAAGCCAAAGGCGCGAGTGCCTTCCTGCGGCGTGGCGAAGAAGGTTTTGAAGAAGGTGGCAAACTGCTGGTCGAAAACGTCATACACGCAGGCCACGCCAATCACGTACAGAATGAACATCCACATTCTGCGCTGGCGGAACAGGTTGAACACCGTTCTGGCGGTGATCTGCGGCTGGTTAGCGCCCAGGGCGTTCATGACCTGCGCCGTCTGGTTGGGCTTCGGTTTCGCCACCACCAGTAATAGCATCAACAGCAGCGCCGCCGCCGATCCCATCCAGAAGACGTACGACGGATCGATGCCAAAAAGGATGCCACCCGTTGAGGCGCATAGCCCCCAGCCGAGACAGCCGAACATGCGCGCCTTGCCGTATTCAAAGTAGCTGTTGCGGCTTACGCGCTCAATATAGGCCTCAATCGCCCCCGATCCCGCCGAGAAGACAAAGCCGATATACAGCCCGCCGCTCAGCGCGCCCAGCCAGATATTGGCTTTCAGCAGCGGCGCGAAGACGTACAGGAAAAACGGCGCGAACAGAAACAGCAGCACCGAGATGATCCACAGTAGGTGTTTTTTCAGCCCCAGCTTGTCCGAAATGACCCCCAGCACCGGCTGGAAGGCGATGGCGGACAGCGAGATGCAGGAGAAGACAATCCCGGTATGGGTTTTGTTCAGGCCGATGATGTCCGACAGCCAGATCGGCAGGAACGGAAAGCAGGTGGCCATGATGAAGAAGTAGAGAAAGAAGAACAGCCCGAAGATCCAGAAGTTAGGGTTGTCTTTGTGGGTACAGGTTGTTGTGTTCATTATTTTTATCCTCAACGGAGGGCCGGTTGCCCGGCCCGTTACCTTTACACGCGTTCCACGCCAACCAGAATGGCGGTTTCCGGGTCCAGAATCGGCAGCGCAATACCCGCCTGCATCAGCCACTCGCCGCTTACCGTTTGCGGCGTTTCCATCCACGACGGCAGCTTACGCATGGTGTGTCCACCCTCACCCGTAATCTGGATGTTCGGGTGATCGAGCAGCGTGATGCGGTACTGCGCGCTGGCGTCTAACCCCGGCATGCGCAGCGGCATCATCAGGGTGTAATCCGGCATCGCGAGCTGGCTGACTAAAAACAGCCCCTGCGTCCTGTCTTCGCTCACGATACACTGCGCCAGGGTGGTGGCATCCGGCATATCCACGCGCCACTGCGTACCGTGGTGGATCACCTCTCGCCACTGCTTGTGCAGTGCGGCGTAGTACCGATAGCCTTCGCGTTCATCTTCATCAACGGTGAGCGGGTCCAGCTCCAGCCCCATATGGCCAAACAGCGCCGTCAGCCCGCGAAACTGGATGCTGTGCTGGCGGAAGGTGGCGTGGCATTTATGATGACCGATATGCGCCCCCATCACCTCCGGCGGGAAGAAATAGCTCATGCCGCGCTGGATAGTGCTGCGCTCCAGGGCATCGTTGTTATCGGACGCCCAGAAGCGGTGGCAGCGGGTCAGCACTTCATAATCGATTCGCCCGCCGCCGGAGGAGCAGGATTCAAACTCAATGTGTGGAAAGCGCTGGCCCAGCACGTCCAGCAGGCGGTAAAACTGGCGGGTTTGCGCGTCAGCGGCGGCTTTGCCGTTGTGTCCTGGCTGCACCAGCTCGCGGTTCATGTCCCATTTCACGTAGTCGACCGCGTGCTCGCCCAGCAGCCAGCTCATGCGCTCCACCAGGTAGTCAAAGGCTTGCGGGATGTTGAGATTGAGCACCAGCTGGTGTCGTCCGGTCGCCTGGGCGTAGCCCGGCAGCGCCAGCACCCAGTCAGGGTGCGCGCGATACAGATCGGAATCCGGGTTAATCATCTCCGGCTCGACCCAGATACCAAACTCCATGCCGAGCCGTTTAACGTGCTCGATCACCGGCGTCAGGCCGTTCGGGTATTTTTTCTCGTCCAGATACCAGTCGCCCAGCGCAGCATGATCGTCGTTGCGGCCTTTGAACCAGCCGTCGTCGATAATGAAGCGCTCCACGCCCAGCGCCGCCGCCTCGTCAGCCATGCGCATGATGTATTCCGGGTCGTGGTTAAAGTAGATTCCCTCCCAGGTATTGAGATGCACCGGGCGCGGTTTATCTTCCGGGAAGCGGATAACGTTGTCGCGCAGGTAGCGGTGGAACTGCTGGCTCATACCGTTCAGTCCGTTCGCGGAGTAGCTGGCATACAGGCGCGGCGTCCAGAGCGTGTCGCCCTCCTCAATGGTCATTTCCCCTGGCAGGTAAAGCGCTTCGGCCTGCAGATAGCGACGGCCATCGGTTTTCGCTTCCGCGCGCAGGCGGTGGTTGCCGCTCCAGCCCAGGTGAACGCCCCAGACGTCGCCGTGCATTTCGCGAAACGATGGCGTACCGGCAATCAGCGCCGGGAAGTGCTCGTGGGAGGTTTTACCTCGACGGTTTTCAATCACGAAGCTGTCGTGTTCAAGCGTCACGCGGTGCGGCTGAAATTCTCTGATCCAGCGTCCGTGGAAAGCCATCACCTCCTGCGCGCGCTCGGCCACCGGCAGCGTCACGGCGAAGCGATCCACCTGCCACGCCTGTGCTTTCAGGTTGGTTAAACCGTGGCGCACCACCAGCACGCCGCTGGCATCCAGCGTTAATTCGCTGGTCAGGCGCAGGCCCGCATGGTCATCTTCTGCCGTTACCGTCAGGGATTGCCCCTGCTGCTGCACGCCAGTGGTTTTAAAGACGGGTGAACCGTCCAGCCCCTGGCGGTGCCCCTCAATGCCCGGCGAGCCAAAGAGGCCGTGCCCCAGCTCGGCCATCAGCGTGACCGGGGAGTCCACGTCCAGCCTGCCGTTAGCAACCGGGCGCGCAATGCTCAGCGCATCGTGCGGCGAAAAGTGTTGAAGGTGCGGCCCCCAGTAGAGAATTTCGGCGAAAGGGTGAGCTTTAACCACCATGTCCACCGTATTGCTTTCGAGTCGAAAAATGGAATCTTGCATCAGACATCTCCTGTCGTCGGGATGTCCTGAGTGTTGATCCGAAACGTTTCGGATACAAACCAAAACGTTTCGGATTTGTGATCGGGTTTGGAATTTTAGGTTTAATCAGGCCGTCTGGCCGGGGGAGAATTCAGGCTGCCAGAGCACCTGCAGGTGCGCGATATCGTCGCCGTTAATCAGCTGACGCACCATATCGGCAATCTGTTTTCCAACGCCCTGCCGGGTAGACTGAATAACGGACCCCACCTCGATATCGACAATGCTGTCCTGCGGCAGGCCGTCGTAGACCACCAGCGAGACGGCGTTTTCACCCGTTAAGCGTCCCATCTGCGACAGGGCCATCGCCGCACCGTCGCCGTGGGTGTTGCAGTCGGTAATGATGGCCGTGGGCGGCTGCGGCAGGGAGAGAAGTTCTTTCGTGGTGGCATACCCCACGCGACGCGAAGGGGGCATGGCGCGCAGCCATTCGCTGGAAAGCCCGGCTTCCCGCAGCGCGTCCAGATAGCCATGACGACGCTGGGTGATGAATGCCTGATTATTGCTCTCGCCCAGTAGCGCAATGCGCTGATGACCTTTATCGATCAGCCAGCGGGTGGCCTGATACGTACCGGCATAGTTGTCGAAGTCAAACCACGCGTACGGCTGCGGCAGCTGGCTGCGCCCGAGCGCCAGGAAAGGAAAACCGGCGGCCTGAAGTTGCTCAAGACGCGGATCGTGATCCAGCGTGTGCGCTACGATCAGCGCATCCACGCGGCGGCTCTGCACCATGCGCATGTAGCTGTGCTTATCCGCCAGATCGTCGTCGGCGATGAGCAATAAGTCGATCTCATGTCGCGCCAGTTCGTGGCTAATTTCGCCGACCATGTCCATAAATACGCTGTTATTGAGCGGAACGGGATGCACCGGAAACACCAGCCCGACGGCGTCGATTTTGCCCATCTTGAGGCGGCGGGCGAAGGTGTTAGGTCGGTAGCCACGGCGCTGAGCCTCTGCTTCCACGCGGGCGCGCGTCCCTGCGGAGACGTCGTCATATCCGTTGAGTGCACGGCTGACGGTAGTGACTGACAGCCCCAGTTCTTTGGCAATGGCTTTAAGCGACATGATTTTCCGTATCTCTGTTAATTCTGTTCCGCCACCAGCAGCGCGTGCGTATCCGGCTCCAGCGCCTTAAAGATATGCGGCAGATCGGCGGGATAACAGATGTAATCCCCCGGCCCCAACTCTTCCGCCGCGTCGATCAGGCCGACCAGCGCTCGCCCCTGCGTCACAATGATGTGCTCAACCGATCCCGGCGGATGCGGCTGGGATATACGGTCTGCGCCCGGCTGGGTGAGCAGCAGATAGATATCGCGCCGCGCCCCCGGCGGACACGCCGCCAGCAAAATCGCCTCGTAGTTCGCCTGTCCGGCAACGACCTTCGTTCCCTCTCCACGGCGGATTACCTGTGTTGTCGTCTGCTGTGGTTCCAGCAGGCGGGCGAAAGGGATATCCAGCGCCACGCAAAGCGACCACAGCGTCTCCAGGCTCGGGTTACCGTTACCGGATTCCAGTTGGGAAAGCGTGGATTTGGCGATCCCGGCACGACGGGCAATTTCCGCCAGTGAAAGCCCGGTTCGCAGGCGTTCTCGCACCAGGCTTTTGGCGATCACGCTGATTGGCTGCGTCATAAAACGGCCCTTTTTGTTCTATAAATCGAACGAATCGTTCGCCTTGAAAAACGTCTCTGTTGCGTTCATTATAATGGATACACGTTCGATATGGCTAAAATTGTATGAAGCATCATCTCTCCTGCCTGAAAGGCGACACGATAAAAGCAATCATCCTGGTTTGCCTCGCGGTGGGCGTGGTCGGGATGTCCTATGGCTCGCTGGCGATGGCCTACGGTTTCCCGCTGTGGGTGCCGTTTGTGCTCTCCCTTACCGTGCTGGCGGGCGCATCGGAATTTATGTTTATCGGCATTGTGGCGAGCGGCGGCAATCCGCTGGCGGCTGCGGCTGCCGGTTTGCTGGTCAACGCCCGCCACGTGCCGTTTGGCGTGACGGTGCGGGAACTGGTGGGCAAGCGCGGCCTGAGCTTTTTGGGCTGCCACATCATGAACGACGAAAGCGTGGTCTTTGGCCTGTCGCAGAAAACCGCCGAGCAGCGTAAAGCGGCCTACTGGCTGTGCGGTTTGGGCGTGGCAATCATCTGGCCGCTGGGCGCGCTGCTGGGTGCCCTGGTCGGCAAACTGCTGCCAGACCCGGAAACCATTGGGCTGGACGCGGTTTTCCCCGCTATTTTGCTGGCGTTAGTGGTACCGGCGTTTAAAAACCGCACCACGCTGATCCGCGCCTGTAGCGGTGCCGTATTGTCGCTGGCCGCCGTGCCGTTTGCCCCGGTCGGCCTGCCGGTGCTGCTCTCTTTACTCGGCCTCGCCGCGAGGAAAAAATAATGGAAAACATGACGCTATTTATTCTCGGCATCGCCATTCTCTCGGCGGGAACCTACCTGATGCGCCTTGGCGGAGCGAAGCTTGGCAGTCGGCTGGCCTTGTCCGAACGCTCTCAGGCGCTGCTGTCGGATGCGGCGACGGTGCTGCTGTTTTCCGTGGCGCTGGCAACCACCTTCTATGAAGGGGAGCATTTCGCCGGCATGGCCCGCGTGCTCGGCGTGGCCTTTGCGGTGTTTTTAGCCTGGCGAAAAATGCCGCTGATCGTGGTGATTATCGCGGCGGCAATCGTGACGGCGCTGCTGCGGCTGGCCGGTATACATTGATCCACCTCCCTTCCTGACGATGTCATATTCGTCAGGAAAATCAGTCCCCTCCGGTATGTGGCCTCGCCCACACTTTTCCGCTTCCGTTCGGTGCTGTCTTGTCACGCCCGGCTGACATTTTCACGCTCAGCCTCAAATCGCCTCACCCGTAGAATCAGGTTACGCAATTCTCAACGGAGTGACGCGATGGCGCACCTGACAGCCGACTGTATCGACCTCAATATTCAGGGCAACAGCCCCTATTCCATCCTCAAAACGCTGGCAGACATGGCCTGGAAAAATGGCTTCGTCAGCGACCGCGGCGCGTTCTTACAAACGCTTCTGTTGCGCGAAAAGCTGCACTCCACCGGCTTTGGCTCGGGTGTCGCCGTCCCCCACGGCAAAAGCCCTGTGGTAAAGCAGCCCTTCGTGCTGTTTGCGCGTAACGCCTCGGGCGTCGACTGGAAAGCCAGCGACGGCGAAGCGGTAACCTGCTGGATCTGCCTTGGCGTGCCGCAACAGGGGGAAGACGGACAGGTGAAGCTGATTGGCACCCTGTGCCGGAAGATTATTCACGCGGAATTTATCTCACAGCTCAAACAGGGCGGTCAGGAGCAGATCCTCACGCTGCTCAACCAGACGCTGAGCGAATAAGGAGCAAACCATGACGTCCTTACGATTAGTCGCCATCACCAACTGTCCGGCAGGTATTGCGCACACCTATATGGTGGCCGAGGCGCTGGAGCGAAAGGCGCGAGCTTTAGGGCATACCATTCAGGTTGAGACCCAGGGTTCCAGCGGGGTGGAAAATCATTTGAGCGATGAGGCTATCCGTGAAGCGGACTACGTGATTCTGGCAACCGGTCGCGGGCTTAGCGCCGACGATCGCGCCCGTTTTGCCGGAAAGCAGGTTTTCCAGATCCCAATTTCACACGCGCTGAAGAATATCGATGCTATTTTTGACAACTTATCCACTCAGTCGCAGCGTTTCGCCGCCGATACCGGCGTAAAGCTGGGCAAACAGGATGTGCAGAAAGGCAGCGTGATGAGCCACCTGATGGCGGGCGTCTCTGCCGCGCTGCCGTTTGTGATCGGCGGCGGTATTCTGGTGGCGCTCGCCAATATGCTGGTCCAGCTTGGCCTGCCCTATACCGATATGGCGAAAGGTGCGCCTTCGTTTGCCTGGGTGGTGGAGTCCATCGGTTATCTCGGCTTTACCTTTATGATCCCTATTATGGGCGCGTACATCGCCCTGTCGATTGGCGATAAACCGGCATTCGCACCGGCTTTTCTGGTGTGTTATCTGGCGAACGATAAAGGGCTGCTCGGCACGCAGTCCGGCGCGGGCTTCCTTGGCGCAGTCGTGCTGGGGCTGGCAATAGGCTACTTCGTGCTGTGGTTTCGCAAGCTCAGGCTCGGCAAGGCGCTGCAGCCGCTGCTCGGCTCGATGCTGATCCCGTTTGTGACGCTTCTCGTCTTCGGTGTGCTGACTTACTACGCGATCGGCCCGTTGATGTCCGATCTGATGGGCGGCCTGCTGCACCTCCTCAATACCATTCCACCGTCGATGAAGCTTGGCGCGGCGTTCCTCGTGGGCGCGATGCTGGCGTTTGATATGGGCGGCCCGGTCAATAAAACCGCGTGGTTTTTCTGCTTCTCGCTGCTGGAAAAACACATCTACGACTGGTACGCCATCGTCGGCGTGGTGGCGCTGATGCCGCCCGTTGCCGCAGGTATCGCCACTTATCTGGCACCGAAGCTGTTTACCGAACAGGAAAAAGCGGCGGCCAGCAGCGCCATCGTGGTAGGTGCTACCGTCGCCACCGAACCGGCAATCCCCTACGCGCTGGCGGCGCCGCTGCCGATGCTTACCGCGAATACCCTCAGCGGCGGCATTGCGGGCATGCTGACCCTCTCGTTTGGCCTCCAGCGTCTCGCGCCGGGGCTGGGCGTGTTTGACCCGCTGATTGGCCTGATGTCTCCGGCGGGCGCGTTCTATCTGGTGCTGGGCATCGGTCTGGCGATAAACATTACGTTAATTATCGTGTTAAAGGGCTGGTGGCTGAAGCGTAAAGCCGCCCGTCAGGAGGTTGCACATGAACATTGAGTTACTGAAATCGCTCTGCGATGCCAGCGCGGTCAGCGGCGATGAGCAGGAAGTCCGCACCATCCTGATCGACGCCCTGCAACGCCATGCCGACGAAATCACCTTCGACGGGCTGGGCAGCGTCATCGCCCGCAAAGGTTCACGCGGGCCGAAGGTGGCTATCGTCGGGCATATGGATGAAGTGGGCTTTATGGTCACCCACATCACCGAGGCGGGGTTTATCCGGTTTGACACCGTCGGCGGCTGGTGGAGCCAGTCGATGCTTAACCATCGGGTCACCCTCCGCACCCGTGAAGGCAAGAAAATCCCGGGCATTATCGGGTCCGTTGCGCCCCATGCGCTGAGCGAAAAGCAGAAACAGCAGCCGATGAATATTGATGAGATGTTTATCGATATTGGCGCGAACAGCCGCGAAGAGGTAGAAAAATGCGGCATCCGGATGGGCGATTTTGTCAGCCCCGAGGCCAACTTTGCCCGCTGGGGAGAGGACAAAATCGTCGCCAAAGCGCTGGATAACCGCGTGGGCTGCGCCCTGATGGCCGAACTGCTGATCGGCGTCAATAACCCCAATATCCGCCTGTACGGCGTGGGCAGCGTCGAGGAAGAGGTTGGCTTACGCGGGGCGCAAACCTCCGCCGAGTGCGTCAAACCCGACGTGGTTATCGTGCTCGATACCGCCGTCGCGGGCGATGTGCCCGGCATCGACGGCGTGAAATATCCGCTGAAAGTCGGCCACGGCCCCGGCGTGATGCTGTTCGATAAACGCTATTTCCCTAACCAGAAGCTGCTTGCTTTACTCAAACAGAGCGCGGAAACCGCGCAAGCGCCGCTGCAGTTCAGCACCATGAAAACCGGTGCGACCGACGGCGGGCGTTATAACGTGATGGGCGGCGGGCGGCCGGTGGTGGCGCTTTGTCTGCCAACACGGTATTTGCATGCCAACAGCGGTATGATCTCCCAAAAGGATTATGACGCGGCGCTGGACATGGTGCATGACCTGCTGATGTCGCTTGATGAAACGCAGGTCGCCGCGCTAACGGATTTTCGCTAAGGACCCGCCATGCTCAACGAACGTCAGTTTGCTTTACTCGATGCGCTGGAGTCGCAGCCTGCGGCGCTCAGCGGCCTGGCCCAGCATACCGGCGTTTCTGCCCGCACCATCCTGCGGGATATCGACTACATCAATTTCACCCTCAGCGGCACGGCGCGGATCAGGGCGACGGGCAGCGCCCTGTACCAGCTGGATATTGCTGACAGAAAGCAGTATTTCCGGCTGTTGCAGCGCCATGATAATGATGACCGGCTGCTGGCGCTGCTGCTGATCCACCCGGTGATGTCCCGCGCGCAGCTCGCGGATGCGCTTAACCTTCCCGATGCCTGGATCGCCGAGCGTCTTCCGCGACTGCGGCAGCGCTATGCGCGCGCCTTTCTGCTCGCCAGCCGTCCCGGCGCCGGGTACTTCATCGATGTCGACCCGGATAAGCGCCTGATCCTGCTGGCCAACCTGTTTAAAAAGGACCCGCTGGTGTTTCCGCTGGCGGGGATCGCCCCGGCAACCTTGCCCATGCTGCACGCGCACTGCCAGTGCCTGACGGCGTGGCCGGATATTCAGACGGATTATCGTGTCAGCGTGGTACTGGCCGGATACGCCCTGCGCCAGCAGCTTCCCGCTTCAGCCGGTGCCAGCGGTTCTGACGCGCTTCGCGACTGCTGTGAGCGGACAGGGATCTGGCTCAGCCCGACGGTGATTAACATCATCGCCATCACGCTCAGTCGGCTACAACAGCGCGCCAGCGGCATCACGTCAGAGTATGTCGCCGAACGGCTGGCGAGGCTGTCCACCGTTGGGCAGCCGCAGATTATTGACGCTCAGTTGAAAGATGACCTGACCGCACACCTGAAACGGTGCGTGGCCATGCCAAACTGGCTGCCGGAAAGCCGACCCGGCTCTATGAATAATCTCAAGGCCGCGTGGCCTGCCGCGTTTGATCTGAGCGTAAAGTTTATCAACCAGCTGCGCACTGAGATCGACATCCCGCTTATCGACAGCGATCTGCCCGGCCTCTATTTTGCGTGTGCGCTGGAGCGGCACCATAGCGAATGGACGCCCATCGTCCTGCTTGCCGATCAAAACGCCATTGCGACCATCAACAAAATGGCCATTGAGCGAGAGGTGATGAACTGCCGCGTCGTCGTCGCCTTCACGCCCGATGAACTTGCGGCCCTGACGGAAGAATGCCAGCCCGCCCTGATTGTGAATAACAGCCATTTTCTGTTGAATGATTCTCTGCGTAACGTGCTGGCGATCCGCAACATCATTACCGCAGCGGGTATCGATCAGATTAAGGATTTCCTGGCGTCGGCGTTTATTCGCCAGCAGCCCGAGCGCTTTTTCCCGCCCGAGGGGGCTTTTCACTACGCAAACAGCGCCAGCGAGAGCTGGGAAGAAATTATTGCCGCCATTACCGCGCGGCTCCTTGAAAAGCAGCTAATTACCAAAGATGAGTCGCAGCGCATTGCACAGCGCGAACGGGAGGGCGAGAACCTGATCGTCAACCACGTGGCGATCCCGCACTGCTGGAGCGAGGCGGCCGGGCCATTTCGCGGATATTTTATTACGCTGGAGCGCGCGCTTTACGTTAATGGCCAACCCGTGAAGCATGCCCTTATCGCCTGCGCCAGTGCGGTAAACCGGCAGGAACTGAAAGTTTTTAGTTTTCTGGCCGGCATGTTAAGCAGCTATTCGCCGCAGCAGATCGACCGTGTGGACGGCTACGAGACCTTTATTGCGTTATTGCGCTGAAGAAAGGGAACTGTCCCTGCACGGAAGTGCAGGGATAACACGATTACCTCGCAGGGAGCGTATCGACATTAAGCGTAAGCGTCTCGTTAAAATCCGTGGTGTTGGTCACGCTAAATGCCTCGTCAGAAAGATAGGTCGTGATCATCATGGTGGCGGTGAACTGTTCGCCCGCCACTTCCGTGCCGTTAACCGCAGCCAGTGCTTTTTCAGGCTTCAGCGTAACCTGTGATGCGCCCCCCTCAACAGCAACCGCACCACTATCGACCGCAGCAAGCTGCACCGGACTCCCGTCTACCCGCCCCTCCTTGAATTCGATTTTCATCGCGCCGTTATCCGTAAAGCGATACGCCATATTCTGTCGCCCGGCCCCGTCAATGGAGATGCGCATTTTACGCGCATCCGGGCAGAGGACCGAAACCTGAAATTCACGCGTCACCGACGCATAACCGCTATTCACTTTGCCCATATGCTCAGCAGACGTTTGCCGCATATCCTCTTTACGATAGCGGCCATAATCGACCGTCTTTACCGCAGACATCATTTCGCATTCGCCGTCATCGGCCTGCACCGTCGCTGACATACCCAACGTGCCGCAGAGCAACGCGAGCGCCATCACGTACTTATGAGCGTTATTTAGAGACATTTCCCTGTCACCTCTTCATAGAATTTATTCGGTTCCGCCTCCGGCAGGGTATACGTCAGCTTGCAACGTCCCCCATCTACCTTCGCATAGAGCGGCTGGCTGGCAGAGATATCGTTGAGGAAGATCACCCCGTCCTCAGGCGCGGTCGTCACGTACTCACCGGCCCCATCGACAATTGAGACACCTTCCGGCAGCGGCGTACCGTCCGCGCGGATGATAGAAAGCAGCACGCGGCGCTGGCTTAACGTTGCAAACTCCCACTTCGCGACAGCCCCATGAGAAGCCTTAATTGTCGTTCTGCCGTTTCTGACATCCAGGTTGCCTGGCAGACTTTCCGTGTTGACCTCTATCGTGCTCTCGCGGAACGGTGACAGCGAAGGGATCACCGCCTGGCCCCATTTATCCGTCCATACCGGGCCACGCGTTGTGCCAATCTCAATGCCTGCTACCGGTTTATCCAGTCTGGCGATGGCATAGGTGTCAGCCACGCGGTAAGGCGAGAAGGTCACACCCTCGCTGTGCGCCACAATCCCACCGCTCAGCGCCGCGGAGTAGTTGGTGTTGCTGTTGTTATCACCGCCTGCCGCCAGCGCCAGGTTGGTGTAATGCAGGTTGCTGTTAAGAGAGCTATCCCAACTGGTGGTGTTCTCGTTATGATCCTGAGAGATACCAACCATATACTGGTTCGCATCGTTGAGCGCTCCCATCGCGCGCGTCCCGTAGGAGCTTTTACCTTCACTTTCACGATACCAGGAGCTGGTGTTAACGCCAGTACGACCGAGCGGCACGGAGACGTTGACGTAAAACAGGTCGTTATCGCTTTCGTCTCTGCGGCTGACGTCAGATTCCCAGTTTACGCTCACGCTGAAGTATTTAAAGGATTGCGACCACGATGAAATGAAGCGGCGGCTGTCGTACTCGCTGTTCCAGCTCTCGTTGCGATAGTAGCTAAGGGAAAAGCGTCCGAGCGTCGTGTTGGACCAGCTAATACCCACATTGGTGTCGTACTTGGTTTGCGACATATCGTCGTCGTCACCGTAAAGCTCCGCCATTTCACGGTAATCCGGCGTGGCGTAGCTGCCGCCCATCGAAAGGCCGATGCCCCACGGCAAAGAATATCCCAGGTCGAGCGTGGTTTTGTTACCGTCCGTTTGCGACTGATTGTCTATCGACGCCAGAAAACCGAGTGAGGCATACAGGTTCTGCATCGGCACGGTATCCACGTTACCGGAGAACCCGTAATAGTGATTATCCGCCATCACCATGCCGGCGAGGAAGTTCATGCGCTTGTTGATGGACCAGCCGTTGTTGGCGGAGACTACCCACGGATTTTCAAAGCGCGAATCCATGTCGTCTTCAACGCGTCCGACTGCCATCGTAAAGCCTGGCGCGCGGCCCACGTGATTGCTGCGGAAGGTGCTCGCCGCAACGGTAAAGCGGTTTTCACTCCCGTCAGTCTCTGTCACCGTCACGTTCAGGTCGGTATTGAGGTTGGCCAGCGGCACGTCGTCAAGATTAAACGGCCCGGCCGGTACCAGCGTTGAGTAAATCAACTGCCCGCCCTGGCGGATATCCACGCGTGCCTGCGGGTTGCGGGCGATACCGGTGACTTCCACCCCGGTCCCCGCCTGAGGCAGAAGTGCGTTATCCGGCATCATCTGCACCCCATAAATAGACGGAATACTGAAGCGGCTGTTGGCCACGTTAATCTGGCCGCCCTGCACCATCACGCCATAATCGGTAAAGGTGCGCTGGGCGTAGGTATAAAGTGAATCAACGTCAAAGCTTTGATCGCTACCGTCGCTGATGAACTGTGTGCTACGTACAATCCAGTCCCCGGCATTAAAGCCCAGTTCAAAGGTTGACTGAAAACGATCTGCATTCACATCGTCAAACTGATTATGGGTGCCGAACATGGAGTAATTCAGCATTGCCGCACGCCCGCCGCGCACTTCCGCATACTGACGCCCAAAATTAGGATCTAACGCTTCCGGTGGAACGACAACCGATATCTCTTCGATATCCGGGGAAGACTCAATCGTCGAGCCAGACCAGTATTGATGAATTTTAGGACAGGTGCCGCGTCTGGTTTTTTTAAGCAAACCGGCATTTTCCAAAAACTCGCTATCAATACAGGGCGAACCTTCTTCATCAAATTTTACCGGCATAAGGCTACGCTGCTTGCCGTTAATATTTACGGTGACGTTATGGTAGCCGGGAGCAAAACGAGGAGACACGGAGTAGTAATCAGCTATTGTAGGATCAAGGCCCTGATTTTTTAATGCATCGGTATCAAATATCGCCCTTGCCAAATCTACCGATTCATTTGCGGAAGGATTTATTTCCGCTCGGATACTGAAAGCCAGCGCCGTAAGGCAAAATGCCAGCATTCCCTTTTTACAGGAAACCTTTAACATAACTACTCCATGTGCTGTTAAATTTGCGGTTGTTATTTCAGTTCGGCAATATAACTCTGCGCTTTATAGCCATAACGTGTAGCAGGGTATATTTCAATTTGCTTTTCTAACGACGTGACTTTTCCTTTAAAGCTGGCCGTTATTTTTTCGCCCGGTAATATATAGGTTTTAGGAAACGCTACAAAACTACCCGAGGGTATTAACTTTGCTTTTTGCTCCATACGTACAACGTAAGGCGTTTTGTTCTCAACAGTAACGTTCCCATTACTGATTTGCCAGGTCAGATCCTTCCAGGGTTCCAGATTAACCGCCAGTCCTGCCGGACGGATAATAACGGGAAGATTCTGACTAAAGCTCACTTTGACTTTATTTTTCTCACGCTGGGGAATGGCGGTAAAAATAACGCGCTTTAAATGTTCCACTTTTAGCGGTTCAACGCTGCTTTTCAGCACAAAGCGCACGCGCTGGGTTTTGCCTGCATCCACGCGTACCACAGGCTGCGTCACAATCAGGCCGGGTTTTGGGTCATCGGGTAAATCAATCAGTTTGGTATACAGCAGCTGTGCGTCGCCGTCCGTGTTTTTGACGTCCATGCTGGCGCCCTGCTCGTCTTCTTTCACAATCAACAATGACGTTTCTGGTACCATTCCGGCAGCCAAAATATTAAACGAGGCTAGCAAACAAGCGCAAATCAGCGTTCTGGTTAAAAGCAGCATAATATTAGTCCATTAATATTGTAATAACACTCCACTGACGTGGAGTGTTTACGATAACGCTATTACAGATAAACCAGCTCAACGTTGGTTAAACCATCCAGCGTCGCTTCATCGGTAACATGGAGATCATTGGTTGGGTTGATCTGCGCCATAATGCCAACGGTAAAATTGACCTGTTTCTGCGCAACAGGTGAAGTGCCGTTTGATACATTGGTGAAAGAGTACGTCTCACTTTTATCCGTCACAACTTGCAGATAATGACTTCCGGATTTATCTCCCCAACCTGAAGTTGCACTTGCATCAGTCGCGAAAATTGGGTAAAGATTTTCACCCTTATCATTGGTTACAGTACCCGCATCCTTCTGAATGCCCATTGAATAAGCACCAATCTTCTTATCGTTATACATACCCAGGCCAGAGGTGAATTTAACCTGAAGAGCAAAATCAGTATCAGGATAAGCGATCGGCAGGGTTGCCGTTGGCGCGGAATCAGCATGCGCATCGTTGAAGGTCACACCAATACGGGTGGCTTCTTCGCAGGTGATCGTAATTGGGATAGTTTTCAGATCCGGGAGGGCCGTCATCGTAGTATCATTCAATGATGCCACTTTAATGGTGCCGAAATCAGCAATACCACCACCGCTGGTGAATGTCGGCGTACAGGAGGCTGGCACAATTTTACCGGTAACCCGAATATCAACACTGGATGCCGCCATTGCAGAAGACGCTGTTACAGCCAGCACGGAGGCCAGCAACCCTTTTTTAAACATCGCGTTCATTTTATTTCCTTATATAAGTGAAAAACAAAATAAACCAGATAATGGATATCTGGCTCGGGGGTTATTACTTCAAATATTTTATTTTTTGAAAAATAGCATCTCAGATAAACCCAATCAATACTTCAAAATTCTTTTAGGATTTACGCCTGAGGAATTCCTTAAAACCCAAGATCAATTATATTTAAATTGAATATAAAACCGGTAACAGAGAACCAAAAAGGCACGATGCATTCATTTTAATGATACACGCCACAAACTGGTCTGACCTTATATTTGAATTGTGTATAGGAGTGGTGAATTTCAAACAAAATTAACGAAAGAGGAGAAACGTTTACAGTTAGTGTTTCGTTAGCCAGGAATAGACAGGATGATATGCGGGGAATTCGGAGAAGGAACAGCAGAAAGGAAACCTGTCCCCGCTCCGAAGAGCCAGGGACAGCGGCTGTACGGCTTATTTGTTCAGTTCTGCCGTCATGTGTACGCGGTTACCGGAGAACGCCTGGGTAATCTTGTAAGAGGACGCGCCCGCTTCCTGAGCCTGTGCAGCAATTTTGGCTTCTGCGCCATCAAGGGTAGAGGCAGATGCTGTCACTGTTTGCGCAGCGAAAGAACCGAAAGAAGCAGCCAGAGCGATTACAGCGACAAAAGTTTTGATGCTTTTCATGATATAAACCCTTTCATTAAGTTGTTTAGGTAAGGCACCGTGCCTTGATGAGATAAATACTAGACCTCATCCCGAACAACTAAAAGCGGAAGGATTTGCTATTCTCTTTCAAAATTACTGATCAACAATTAACCGCTGTGAGTGCGTGTAAATCGTCGCCCTGCCCGGCTTGCAGAATCCCACCAGCGTCAGGTTGCAGCGTTCTGCCACTTCCACCGCCAGCGTCGTTGCCGCTGAGACCGCAAACAGAATTTCCACGCCGCACATGGCGGCTTTCTGCACCATCTCGTAGCTGGCGCGGCTGGAAACGAGCGCCGCCCCCTGCTGCCAGACGTCACTTTCACGCGCGCGGCGACCGAGCAGCTTGTCCAGCGCCACGTGGCGGCCCACGTCTTCATGACCACCGATAATGTCGCCCGATGGCAGAACCCACGCCGCCGCGTGCGTACAGCCGCTCAGCTGACCGATGGGCTGTACATCGTTGAGGTGTTCCAGTGCTTTATCGAGGTTGGCGAGATTAAACGTCTGGGTAAACGGCAGTGGCGTAACGGGCTTGCCGATATCGTTGAGCTGCTCAACACCACACACGCCGCAGCCGGTGCGTCCAGCCAGCGCGCGTCGACGCTCTTTCAGCCCCATAAAGCGGCGGCTGGAGAGCTCAATTTGCACTTCAAGGCCGTTACACGCCTTCACCACGTCCATGCCGTAGATCTCCTGCGGATGGTCGATGATGCCTTCCGAGAGGGAAAAACCGATGGCGAACAGCTCAAGATCTTTCGGCGAAGCCATCATCACCACGTGCGAAATGCCGTTGTAAACCAGGGCAACGGGCACCTCTTCCGCCAGAAAATCGGGCATGGCATGGGTAATGTGGGGCGGTCTGTGTACCACCCGTTCCACAACGCCTGCAGGCAGTGGTGACGGGTGGGTAGCACGGTTTTGTTTAGACACGACGGTATTCCTGAACAACCACGGAGGTGAGCCTGCTATTGCATCACAAACAACAGGGCTTACGCATAGTATGGATCAACTTTTCAGCATCAAGTTTACCTACTCACTTGTGAGAGGTACAACAAAACGCATGCTACACCCCTTTAACAAGCGGGGTTAATAATGTGATTGATATCACACTTTATAGTCAACAGGGTGATAATACGTTCACTTTGTTTTAACGCCATTGGAACAGTCGTACCGACATTGTGGTATTCTGGTGATATCCCTCGTGGAAATGAGGGATTAACGCAAATTTTTCTCCTTTGCGGTCAATTCTCAACCGCGAAGTTAAAACACCATATGTAAGCAATGTCGAAACAAGGAGTGACCCATGCAGGTCAGCAGAAGGCAGTTCTTTAAGATCTGCGCTGGCGGTATGGCAGGCACCACGGCAGCGGCACTGGGCTTTGCGCCCGGCGTAGCGCTGGCGGAAACGCGGCAGTATAAACTGCTGCGCACCCGTGAAACCCGTAATACCTGTACGTACTGCTCTGTCGGTTGCGGGCTGTTAATGTATAGCCTCGGCGACGGTGCTAAAAACGCCAAAGCGTCTATTTTCCATATCGAAGGCGACCCGGATCACCCGGTCAACCGCGGCGCATTGTGCCCGAAAGGGGCCGGTCTGGTGGACTTTATCCACTCCGAAAGCCGTCTCAAATTCCCTGAATACCGCGCGCCTGGCTCCGACAAATGGCAGCAAATCAGCTGGGAAGAGGCGTTCGACCGCATCGCAAAACATATTAAAGAAGACCGCGATGCCAACTTTGTTGAGAAGAACGCCGACGGCGTCACGGTCAACCGCTGGCTCTCCACCGGGATGCTGTGTGCCTCTGCTTCCAGCAACGAAACCGGTTATTTAACCCAGAAATTTACGCGTGCACTCGGTATGCTCGCGGTCGACAACCAGGCGCGTGTCTGACACGGACCAACGGTAGCAAGTCTTGCTCCAACATTTGGTCGCGGTGCGATGACCAACCACTGGGTCGACATCAAGAACGCCAACCTCATTGTGGTGATGGGCGGTAACGCCGCTGAAGCGCACCCTGTTGGGTTCCGCTGGGCGATGGAAGCCAAAATCCACAACGGTGCGAAACTGATTGTGATCGATCCCCGCTTTACGCGTACGGCGTCAGTGGCGGATTTCTACACCCCTATTCGTTCAGGTACTGACATCACTTTCCTGTCAGGCGTATTGCTGTACCTGATGACCAACGAAAAATACAACCGCGAATACACCGAAGCCTATACCAACGCCAGCCTGATCGTGCGTGAGGATTACCACTTCGAAGATGGCCTGTTCAGCGGTTACGACGCTGAAAAACGCAAGTACGACAAAACCAGCTGGAACTACGAGCTGGATGAAAAAGGCTTTGCGAAGCGCGACACCACCCTGCAGCACCCGCGCTGCGTGTGGAACCTGCTGAAAGAGCACGTCTCCCGCTACACGCCGGAGGTTGTCGAAAACATCTGCGGGACGCCGAAGGCGGACTTCCTGAAGGTGTGCGAGCTGATCGCAGAGACCAGCGCCAAAGACAAAACCGCGTCGTTCCTGTACGCCCTCGGCTGGACGCAGCACTCCATCGGCGCGCAGAACATCCGTACCATGGCGATGGTGCAGCTCCTGCTCGGCAACATGGGTATGGCAGGCGGCGGCGTGAACGCCCTGCGCGGTCACTCTAACATTCAGGGTCTGACCGACCTCGGCCTGCTGTCGCAAAGCCTGACGGGTTATATGAACCTGCCGAGTGAGAAACAGACCGACCTGCAAACCTACCTGGCGGCCAGCACGCCAAAACCGTTACTCGAAGGCCAGGTGAACTACTGGGGCAACTATCCGAAGTTCTTCGTCTCGCTGATGAAAGCCTTCTACGGCGACAAAGCGACGGCGGAAAACAGCTGGGGCTTTGACTGGCTGCCGAAGTGGGACAAAGGCTACGACGTTCTGCAGTATTTCGAGATGATGCACCAGGGCAAAGTGAACGGCTATCTGTGCCAGGGCTTCAACCCGGTTGCCTCGTTCCCGAACAAGAACAAGGTTGTTGAGTCGCTGTCGAAGCTGAAGTTCCTGGTGACGATTGACCCACTCAACACCGAGACCTCAACCTTCTGGCAGAACCACGGTGAATCGAACGACGTCGATCCATCGAAGATTCAGACCGAAGTGTTCCGTCTGCCGTCTACCTGCTTCGCGGAAGAGAACGGTTCTATCGTCAACTCCGGACGCTGGCTGCAGTGGCACTGGAAAGGCGCGGACGCCCCGGGCATCGCCATGAACGACGGCGAGATCCTGGCCGGTATCTTCTTACGCCTGCGTAAGATGTATGCAGCAGAAGGCGGCGCGAACCCTGAGCCTGTGCTGAACATGACCTGGAACTACTCGACGCCGGAAAACCCAGCGCCGGAAGAAGTGGCGATGGAGAGCAACGGTAAGGCGCTGGCGGACGTTATTGACCCGGCCACCGGTACCGTGCTGGCGAAGAAAGGCGATCAGCTCAGCACCTTCGCGCATCTGCGTGATGATGGTACGACGTCGAGCGGCTGCTGGATCTTTGCCGGTAGCTGGACGCCGAAAGGCAACCAGATGGCCAACCGCGATAACGCCGACCCGTCAGGCCTTGGCAATACGCTGGGCTGGGCCTGGGCGTGGCCGCTCAACCGCCGCATCCTCTATAACCGCGCATCCGCTGACCCGCAGGGCAACCCGTGGGATCCGAAGCGTCAGCTTCTGAAGTGGGACGGCGCGAAATGGGGCGGCGTGGATATTCCGGACTACAGCACTGCCGCACCGGGCAGCGACGTTGGGCCGTTTATCATGCAGCCTGAAGGGATGGGCCGCCTGTTTGCTATCGATAAGATGGCGGAAGGTCCGTTCCCGGAACACTACGAGCCGTTTGAGACGCCGCTGGGCACTAACCCGCTGCACCCGAACGTGGTCTCTAACCCGGCCGCGCGTATCTTCAAGGGCGACTTTGAAGCGCTGGGTAAAAAAGACAAGTTCCCGTACGTGGGCACCACCTACCGTCTGACCGAGCACTTCCACTACTGGACCAAGCACGCGCTGCTTAACGCCATCGCGCAGCCGGAACAGTTTGTGGAGATCGGCGAGAAGCTGGCGAACAAGCTCGGCATTGCCCATGGCGATACCGTGAAGGTCTCCTCTAACCGCGGCTACATTAAAGCCAAGGCGGTGGTGACCAAGCGTATTCGCACGCTGAACGTTCACGGTCAGCAGGTGGATACCATCGGCATCCCGATTCACTGGGGCTATGAGGGCGTGGCGAAGAAAGGGTTCATTGCGAACACCCTGACGCCGTTCGTCGGCGATGCGAATACGCAGACGCCGGAGTTTAAGGCCTTCCTCGTGAACGTGGAAAAGGTGTAACGGAGACGACTTATGGCTTATCAATCTCAAGACATTATCCGTCGTTCCGCGACAAACAGTTTCACGCCCGCGCCGCAGGCGCGGGACCACCAGCAGGAAGTGGCGAAGCTTATCGACGTCACCACCTGTATCGGCTGTAAGGCCTGTCAGGTGGCGTGTTCAGAGTGGAACGATCTGCGTGACGAAGTGGGTCACAACGTCGGGGTGTACG
Source organism: Enterobacter mori (assembly GCF_025244905.1). Classification (NCBI taxonomy): domain Bacteria; kingdom Pseudomonadati; phylum Pseudomonadota; class Gammaproteobacteria; order Enterobacterales; family Enterobacteriaceae; genus Enterobacter; species Enterobacter mori. The sequence goes on from NZ_CP104285.1 coordinate 4,695,225, forward strand.
ACAACCCGGCGGACCTGACCGCCAAGTCCTGGACGGTGATGCGTTTCTCGGAAGTGGAGCAGAACGACAAGCTGGAATGGCTTATCCGCAAAGACGGCTGTATGCACTGCGCGGATCCGGGCTGCCTGAAGGCATGTCCGTCAGAAGGGGCTATTATTCAGTATGCCAACGGCATCGTCGACTTCCAGTCCGAACAGTGCATCGGCTGCGGCTACTGCATCGCGGGCTGTCCGTTCGACGTGCCGCGACTGAACCCGGAAGACAACCGCGTCTACAAATGTACGCTGTGCGTTGACCGTGTAAACGTCGGCCAGGAGCCTGCATGCGTGAAGACCTGCCCAACCGGCGCTATCCACTTTGGCTCTAAAGAGGATATGAAAACGCTGGCGGCAGAGCGCGTGGGCGAGCTGAAAACCCGCGGTTACGACAACGCGGGCCTGTACGATCCGGCCGGGGTTGGCGGTACGCACGTGATGTACGTGCTGCACCACGCCGACAAGCCGAACCTGTATCACGGCCTGCCGGAGAACCCGGAAATCAGCGCCACCGTGAAGTTCTGGAAAGGCATCTGGAAACCGCTGGCAGCGGTCGGTTTTGCTGCCACCTTCGCAGCGAGCATCTTCCACTACGTCGGTGTCGGTCCGAACCGCGCGGAAGAGGAAGACGACAACCTGCATGAAGAGAAAGACGAGGTGCGCAAATGAGAAAACGTGACACCATCGTGCGCTACACCGCGCCGGAACGCATCAACCACTGGGTCACCGCCTTCTGCTTCATGCTGGCGGCGATAAGCGGGCTGGGGTTCTTCTTCCCGTCCTTCAACTGGCTGATGCAGATACTGGGCACGCCGCAGCTGGCGCGCATCCTGCACCCGTTCGTGGGTGTGGTGATGTTTGCCTCGTTTATCATCATGTTTTTCCGCTACTGGCACCATAACCTAATCAATCGGGATGATATCTTTTGGGCGAAGAATATTCGTAAGATCGTCGTCAACGAGGAAGTGGGTGATACCGGGCGTTATAACTTCGGCCAGAAATGCGTATTCTGGGCGGCGATTATCTTCCTGGTCCTGTTGCTGGTGAGCGGCGTGATCATCTGGCGTCCGTACTTTGCGCCTGCTTTCTCAATCCCGGTGATCCGATTCGCGCTGATGCTGCATTCATTTGCCGCAGTGGCGTTAATTGTGGTTATCATGGTGCATATCTACGCCGCCCTCTGGGTGAAAGGCACCATTACCGCGATGGTGGAAGGATGGGTAACCAGCACGTGGGCGAAGAAACATCACCCACGCTGGTACCGTGAAGTCCGCCAGAAACAGGAAAAGTCATCTGAATGAGTATTCGCATAATCCCGCAAGATGAGCTGGGGTCGAGCGAGAAACGCACGGCGGATTATATTCCGCCGTTGTTATTCCCCAGACTCAAGAACCTCTACAACCGCCGCGCAGAGCGTCTGCGCGAGCTGGCAGAGAACAACCCGCTGGGCGATTTTCTGCGCTTTGCCGCGCTGGTCGCCCACGCGCAGGAAGTGGTGCTGTACGACCACCCTCTGCAAATGGACCTGACCGTGCGCATCAAAGAAGCCAACGCGCAGGGCAAGCCGCCGCTGGACATTCACGTCCTGCCGCGCGACAAGCACTGGCAGAAGCTGCTGCATTCGCTCATTGCCGAGCTGAAGCCCGAGATGAGCGGTACTGCGCTGTCGGTGATCGAGAACCTGGAAAAAGCCTCTGACCTGGAGCTGGAAGAGATGGCGAGCGCGCTGTTTGCCTCTGACTTCTCTCTGGTTAGCAGCGATAAAGCGCCGTTTATCTGGGCTGCGCTGTCGCTCTACTGGGCGCAAATGGCAAGCCTGATCCCGGGCAAAGCCCGCGCTGAATACGGTGAAGCGCGTCAGTTCTGCCCGGTCTGCGGCTCAATGCCGGTCTCCAGCATGGTGCAAATTGGCACCACTCAGGGGCTGCGCTACCTGCACTGCAACCTGTGTGAAACCGAGTGGCACGTGGTGCGCATCAAGTGCAGCAACTGCGAGCAGACCCGCGATCTGAACTACTGGTCGCTGGAAAATGAAGACGCGGCGGTGAAAGCGGAAAGCTGCGGCGACTGCGGCACTTACCTGAAGATCCTGTATCAGGAAAAAGACCCGAAAGTCGAAGCGGTGGCCGACGATCTCGCCTCGCTGATTCTGGACGCGAAGATGGAGCAGGAGGGCTTTGCCCGCAGCTCGATTAACCCGTTCCTGTTCCCGGGTGAAGGGGAGTAATTTCCTCTGACAGTGCCGGGCGGCGCGAGCTTGCCCGGCCTACAGCTGGTAAGGTGAAACGACCCCAGTAATGCCCTGAAAGTCCCTCGTATTTCGAGAAATCAACGGGCAATTTCTGCACTGAGCTGTGGCCAGAATGATAGCATCAGGCAGTTTCATCCCGTGCCGTTCACGAAGTAATACGCTTCTTTCAGCAATTTCCCGCGTAACATCAATAATTTCAAAAGCCCCCATGACAGCTGCCGTTTTCGCTTCATGGCCGTGCTTGCGCGCGCCCACCATAACTTCCATCCAGGTGATTAGACTAATGGCGCGATGCGAAGCTGTGCGATCAATCGCATCAGCAGCCTCAACGCGATTATTAAAAAGATCGATGAGAATATTGGTATCAAACACTGCCATGTGCTCCATGATTACCACTCCTCACGCAGCTTGCGTTCATACTCAAGCCCATCTTCCTGCTGGTTTCCCCACAGGCCAAGCGCATCGCGGATAACTGATGAACTCTGTTGGTCAAGATATTGCTCAATGGCTTCCCGCAGCAATTCGGCGCGGGGCCGGTTGCGTAACTGCTTCAGGTTATCCAGTCGTTGAATCACGTCATCAGACAAATCGATCAGTATTCTGCCCATATCAAGGTCCGCCAAAAGACTCATATATCACCTTAGTATATCATCCGCGGTTAATTTTCAGGCAATATATCCACATTAAAAACAGAGTTAAAGGATATAGCCAGGGTAGTTGCAGGTTTTGCGAGCCGCTTTCCAGAATGTTCACACCCGCAAATTTCTCTGTTTTCATCTGCCGTAAACCAGGCTATAAAGCTGTATATAAATACAGTGTAAGGACGTAGCCATGGCGCTGGAAAAGGGTATTGATAAGCTTGTTAAGGATTTTATTGCGGCAGGACGGCCCTCCCCGCGAAAGCAAAGTATTGATGACCGCAGAGCCGGGTATATTGCGAGCACAGAACTTGCCGGTGAGACTGAAAATCGCGTCATTGTTGAAACGCTCGTTCTTGAGGAGATGACCTTTCGGGTGTTTTCACCTCTCAATGCACCCGAAACCTTACCTGCAGCCATCTACTATCACGGCGGTTGTTTTGTCAGCGGTGGGTTTGAAACGCATGATAATCAGCTTCGCCAGCTGGCGTTTAAAGGCAACTGCCGTATCGTTGCGGTGCAGTACCGGCTTGCGCCAGAACATCTTTTCCCCGCCGCACATGACGACGCTGAAAGAGGGGCAGATTTAGTTTGGCAGTATGCCGACAGGCTTGGGGTTAACAGAAACCGGATAACCCTTTGCGGAGACAGTGCAGGGGCACACCTGGCGCTGGTGACGTCTCTGCGGCTCAAAGCGAAAGGTGTCTGGCAACCAGCACAGCTGATCCTGATCTACCCAATGCTCGACGCGACGGCTCGTTTTGAAAGCTATATTCTCAACGGCGCGGATTATGTCATTACTCGCGACACCCTGCTCAGCGGGTATGAAATGTATCTGGCCAGCACCGATCGCCAACATCCAGAAGCCAGCCCACTGTGGCGGGATGATTTTTGCGGACTTCCGCCAGTGCATATTGTTACCGCTGAGTATGATCCGCTCTGTGATGAGGGCGAGATGCTGTATCGGCATCTTTCAGAGCAGGGGGTGACGTGCACGGCCCAACGGTGGCTGGGTGTGATACACGGTTTCTTTCAGCTTGGCGGCGTGAGTCAGTCGGCGAGGGACGTGATGCGGGATATCGCCTGGCGGATCAGTGCCGCCCGGCGATAAAAACGGAAGAGGCTACTCCTCCTCGTTCCCGCCCTCTTCATACGCACCGTACGGCTTCGCAGGCAGAACGATGTAGGTGCCTTCAAACACCGCGCCCGGCGTTTCATCACCGAACAGCTCTACCTGCATCTGCACGCGGGCTTTGCGTCCACGTGCCAGGCGGTCAAGATCGCCGCCCAGTGCGCCAAGGTCAGCTACCGCGCTCGGCTTGCCGCTGATCGGCGCGCTGTAGCGGATATGGGCATCGGCAAGGATAATGGTGCCGCCCAGGTGGCGCTCGCGCAGCATCAGCCAGATAAGCCCCCAGCCGGTAAGCGTCGCCAGCGAGAAGAGACTGCCGGCAAACAGGGTGTGGTGCGGGTTTTGGTTGCCGATCTCCGGCATGGTGGTAATGAATTTCTGTCCGGTGTACTGCTGTATGCGCACGCCCATTTTTTCACTGAGCGGAATGTGCTCATACCACGCCTGCTGCAGCTGACCGCACCAGTCGGCGCGATGCAGAATGTCATCCAGCGTGGCGATGGGTTTAATCATCAAAAAGTGGCGAATCGGCGTGGTTTGCGGGGCGGTGATTTCGCCCTGGTTAACAAAACCGAGTTTGGCAAAGAATTCGACGGCGTCTTCACGGGCGCTACAGGTGACGCGCTTAACGCCTTCCTGACGGGCGACGGACTCCAGCGTCATCGCCATCAGGGTGCCGAGCCCTTTATCCTGCACAGACGGGTGAACCGCCATAAAGCGAATAGAGGCTTCATTGTCGGCATTGATATACAGACGCCCGACGGCGACGAGGTTACCCTCTTCATCCACCACCATTTGATGGTGCGCCATCGCGTCCCAGGCGTCGCGTTCAGACCCTTTTGGCTGATGTAAGGGTTTGCGCAGCATTTCCCAGCGGAAATGGTAATAGACCTCTAACTCTTGTTCCGTTTGCGGTACTCGAAGGTGATACATAGCTGTACTCTCTCTGGTTACCCGCGGCCGCGCCGCCAGTTGGCTCATACCTGGAGCCAGAATGTGACGGGGCCATCGTTCACCAGCGATACCTGCATATCTGCAGCGAATCGTCCGGTTTGCGTATTCATTTCCTGCTGACGGCAGCGCTCAACAAAGTACTCGTAAAGGGCTTCCGCGCGTTCTGGCGCAGCACCTTTAGAGAAACCAGGCCGCATGCCGCGTTCGGTATCTGCGGCCAACGTAAACTGGGACACCACCAGCACGCTTCCACCCGCCTGCTGGACATTGAGGTTCATCTTGCCTTCCGCATCGCTAAAGATGCGGTAGCCCAGCACGCGCTCGCACAGGCGGTTGGCTTTTTGTTCGTCATCATCCTTTTCGACACCTAACAACACTAAAAGTCCTGGGCCGATTTCACCCGTCACCTCATCCTCCACGGTGACGCTGGCACGGGTTACGCGCTGTATCAATGCAATCATGGTTGGTCTGCTTCTTGTTGTTTTTCAGCTTCTGCTGCTTTTTTAAGTTCGCGGTATATTCCGAGAGTGACAGTTATTTCGGCACCAAGCAAGACGATACACCAGGTCCAGTAGACCCAGACAAACAAAATGGGGATCACCGCCAGCACGCCGTAAATCAGCTGATAAGACGGGAACATGGTGATGTAAAGCGCGAATCCTTTCTTGCCCAGCTCGAAGAGGACGGCTGCGACCAGCGCCCCCACGATGGCATCACGGTTAGGTACGCGCGTCGTCGGCACCACGCTGTAAAGCAGCCAGAATGAGAGCCACGATAAAATGAGCGGGAAGATGCGCAGAACGTTATCAATCACGCTGTTTAAGTCACTCGCCCAGCGCAGAGAAAGAAGATAGGAACTTATCGCCAGGCTCGCCCCCGCCAGCAGCGGACCGAGGGTCAAAATCATCCAGTACACGGCAAAGGAGTAAACCTTAGGACGGATTTTTTTGCTTCGCCAGATGGTGTTGAGAGCACTGTCGATGGAATACATCAAAAGCAGCGCCGTGACGATGAGGCCGCAGGCGCCCACCGCCGTCATCTTACTGGAGTTGGCGACAAACTGCTCAATATAGTTCTGAATAACGTCGCCGGTGGCCGGAATGAAGTTTGCAAAAACAAAATGACGAAGCTGCAGGCTGACATCTGCAAACATCGGAAACGCGGAAAACAGGGCAAAGATGACCGCCACCAGCGGCACCAATGAGAGCAACGACACATAGGCGAGATTCCCCGCCAGCGTCGTCATGTTGTCCTCATCAATGCGGTGCCAGAGCAGTTTCAGCCATGCCCGGAGCGGCCGAGTATGGTGCGTGGCTTTTTGATGAACGGTTTTTAGCATAACTGCTTCGCAAAATAGTTCGGTATCGTCTCTTTTCCGGTCACCAGAATTGACGTGATACCTAACTGGTTAGCTCCCTCTATATTATCGGCGTTGTCGTCGAAAAAGACCGCATCGGCCGCGGAGAATCCCTCTTCCTGCAGAACCGCCTGATAAATACGCGCTTCAGGCTTGCGCATGCCCATCTCCTGGGAGAGATAAATTTTATCTGCTGCCGCGTGGATCTCCGGATATTCATCCGGCCAAAACGTGGTGTGCAGGCGGTTGGTATTCGACAGCACCACCACGCGATGCCCCTGCTCGCGCAGTTTATGCATGATGTCGGTAACTTCCGGGCGGATCGCAACAAATACGGCCTGCCAGCCATGTGAAAACTGCTCATAGCTCAACGGCAGATCCATTTCATGGCAGAAACGCTCTGCGAATTCTTCATCGCTGATTTCACCGCGTTCGTGCTGGTGGAATGTCTCACCCATCGCGAAATTCTGTTTTAACGTCGCCAGCGGAACACGGCTAAAATCGCTCCATGCGCCCAGCACCCGGTTAAAATCGATATCGACGATGACATTTCCTAAGTCAAAGATATAAAGCATGTTTATCTCCTTTGCGCCGTGGAAAAGTAACTGTAGCGGGAAAGATAAGGTTTGGCTATGGAGAGGGACACAACGTAGAAAAAGAAAAACCCCGCCACAAGGACGGGGTTTTAGAGACTTAAAGAGGAGTGAATTACTCTTCTTTCGCACCGCGCATAGCACGTTTACGATCGTTCTCGGTCAGGTGACGTTTACGGATACGAATTGACTGTGGAGTCACTTCTACCAGTTCGTCGTCATCGATGAATTCCAGAGCCTGCTCCAGGGTCATCTTGATCGGTGGAACCAGAACCGTTGCTTCGTCAGTACCGGACGCACGCATGTTGGTCAGTTTCTTACCGGTCAGGCAGTTTACAGTCAGGTCGTTAGAACGGCTGTGAATACCGATGATCTGGCCTTCGTAAACTTCTGCACCGTGACCCAGGAACAGCTTACCGCGGTCCTGAAGGCTGAACAGTGCGAACGCAACCGCTTTACCCTGACCGTTGGAGATCAGCACGCCGTTGTTACGCTGGCCGACTTCGCCCGGACGAACATCGTCGTAGTGGCTGAAGGTGGAGTACAGCAGACCGGTACCAGAAGTCATGGTCATGAACTCTGAACGGAAGCCGATCAGGCCACGGCTTGGGATCACGTAGTCGAGACGTACGCGGCCTTTGCCATCTGGATTCATGTTTTTCAGGTCGCCTTTACGCTCACCCAGAGCCTGCATCACAGAACCCTGATGCTGCTCTTCAACGTCCAGCGTTACGTTCTCGAACGGCTCTTGTTTACGGCCATCGATTTCGCGGAAGATAACTTTCGGACGGGAAACCGCCATTTCGAAACCTTCACGACGCATGTTTTCGATCAGAACTGACAGGTGCAGCTCACCACGACCGGAAACGCGGAATGCGTCTGCATCCGGCGTTTCTTCAACGCGCAGCGCAACGTTGTGCACCAGCTCTTTGTTCAGGCGGTCAAGGATCTGACGAGAGGTAACGAACTTACCTTCTTTACCACAGAACGGAGAGGTGTTGACGTTGAAGAACATGGATACGGTTGGTTCATCAACGGACAGGGCTGGCAGCGCTTCGACGTTCTGCGGATCGCAGATGGTGTCGGAGATGTTCAGTTCACCCAGACCGGTGATGGCGATGATATCGCCAGCTTCAGCAATGTCACTATCGATACGCTCAAGGCCCAGGTGAGTCAGTACTTTACCGACTTTACCGTTACGGGTTTTGCCTTCGCTATCGATGATAGTCACCTGCTGGTTAGGCTTAACTTTACCGCGCTTGATACGACCAATGCCGATTACACCAACGTAGTTGTTGTAGTCGAGCTGAGAGATCTGCATCTGCAGGGTGCCGTCGAGATCAACGTTTGGTGCAGGAACACGGTCAACAATCGCCTGGTACAGCGGGGTCATGTCTTCAGCCATGTCTTCGTGGTCCAGACCTGCAATACCGTTCAGCGCAGACGCGTAAACGATAGGGAAGTCCAGCTGCTCGTCGGTCGCGTCGAGGTTAACGAACAGGTCGAAGACCTGATCAACAACCCAGTCAGGACGCGCGCCAGGACGGTCAACTTTGTTGATAACAACAATTGGCTTCAGACCATGAGCAAACGCTTTTTTGGTCACGAAGCGCGTCTGGGGCATTGGGCCATCCATTGCGTCAACGACCAGCAGAACGGAGTCTACCATGGACATTACACGTTCAACTTCACCACCGAAGTCGGCGTGCCCTGGGGTATCAACGATGTTGATACGGTAGTCATTCCATTTGATAGCGGTGTTTTTGGCGAGGATGGTAATCCCACGCTCTTTCTCCAAATCGTTGGAGTCCATCACGCGTTCTTGAGTTTCGGCACGAGCATCAAATGTACCGGACTGCTGCAGCAGCTTATCAACCAGGGTAGTTTTACCATGGTCGACGTGCGCGATGATGGCGATGTTACGCAATTTTTCGATCACAACTTTGCCTCAGGCATTTAGAAATAGCGCGTTATTGTACACGGATTAATCGCACTACAAAACAGGATCACAAACATCCCCCGCAAACAAGTATTGCAGAGATGCTTTGTGATCGCTTTCACGGAGCGGTAAAAGGGCACTTTAACGTAAATTGCACCAATATGGTGCTCAATGTTCACATTGAAGCACTATACTGGTGCAACAAATCCATTGTGGTGCAGCCCTTTTGCACTATGGTGCGCATGATAACGCCTTTTTGGGGTGTTTTAAAAGTTGGCACAGATTTCGCTTTATAAAAATACGGCAAAAAGATGGCATCACAGCCACCTTGATAGAAGTTGAAGACCTCGTTACCACGACGACAATGACCAATCTGGAGAGTTAAGTATGTCCGCTGAACACGTTTTGACGATGCTGAACGAACATGAAGTGAAGTTTGTTGATCTGCGCTTCACCGATACCAAAGGTAAAGAACAGCACGTCACAATCCCTGCTCATCAGGTGAACGCCGAATTCTTTGAAGAAGGCAAAATGTTTGACGGCTCCTCCATTGGTGGCTGGAAAGGCATTAACGAATCCGACATGGTTCTGATGCCGGACGCGACCACTGCGCTCATTGACCCGTTCTTCGAAGAGCCAACCCTTATCATCCGTTGCGATATCCTTGAGCCAGGCACGCTGCAGGGCTACGATCGTGACCCACGCTCCATCGCGAAACGCGCTGAAGAGTACCTGCGTTCTACCGGCATCGCGGACACCGTTCTGTTCGGGCCAGAACCAGAGTTCTTCCTGTTTGACGACATCCGTTTCGGCGCGTCAATTTCAGGTTCCCACGTGGCTATCGATGACATCGAAGGCGCATGGAACTCTTCCACCAAATACGAAGGTGGTAACAAAGGTCACCGTCCGGGCGTGAAAGGCGGTTATTTCCCGGTTCCTCCGGTCGATTCTTCACAGGACATCCGTTCTACCATGTGTCTGATCATGGAAGAGATGGGCCTGGTTGTTGAAGCGCACCACCACGAAGTGGCAACGGCTGGCCAGAACGAAATCGCTACCCGCTTCAACACCATGACCAAAAAAGCGGATGAGATTCAGATCTACAAATACGTTGTGCACAACGTTGCGCACCGTTTCGGTAAAACCGCGACCTTCATGCCAAAACCCATGTTCGGCGACAACGGTTCCGGTATGCACTGCCACATGTCCCTGTCCAAGAACGGCACCAACCTGTTCTCTGGCGACAAATACGCGGGTCTGTCCGAGCAGGCGCTGCACTACATCGGTGGTGTTATCAAACACGCTAAAGCGATCAACGCCCTGGCGAACCCAACCACCAACTCCTACAAGCGTTTGGTCCCAGGCTACGAAGCACCAGTCATGCTGGCGTACTCTGCCCGTAACCGTTCTGCTTCTATCCGTATCCCGGTTGTTGCATCTCCGAAAGCGCGTCGTATCGAAGTGCGCTTCCCGGACCCGGCGGCTAACCCATACCTGTGCTTCGCAGCACTGCTGATGGCCGGTCTGGACGGTATTAAGAACAAGATCCACCCGGGCGAAGCGATGGACAAAAACCTGTACGACCTGCCGCCAGAAGAAGCGAAAGAGATCCCACAGGTTGCAGGTTCTCTGGAAGAAGCCCTGCAGGCGCTGGATGCAGACCGTGAGTTCCTGACCGCGGGTGGCGTATTCACTGATGAAGCTATCGACGCTTACATCGCGCTGCGTACTGAAGAGAATGACCGCGTGCGTATGACTCCGCATCCGGTTGAGTTCGAACTGTACTACAGCGTTTAATCGAGTTGTTTTACCCGACGTGATAAACGTCGGGGGTAGTTGCCGTGGAAACTTTTAGCCCATCTCCGGATGGGCTTTTTTCTCCACCAACAACCTGATCTGACGCGCTTTTTACGCCGAAAAAGCTATACTGCACTAAATTAGTGCAACCAACTCCAGGAGACTGCTGAATGGCAACTGGCACGCTGCCCGATGCTGGGCAGATCCTCAATTCCTTAATTAATAGTATCTTGCTGGTCGATGACGAGCTGGCGGTGCATTACGCCAACCCGGCGGCGCAGCAGTTGCTCGCCCAGAGCTCACGCAAGCTGTTTGGCACCCCGCTTCCTGAACTGCTGAGCTATTTTTCGCTGAATATTGGCCTGATGCAGGAGAGTTTGCAGGCCGGACAGGGGTTCACCGATAACGAAGTGACGCTGGTGATCGACGGGCGTTCACATATTCTCTCTCTTACCGCGCAACGTCTTCCCGAAGGACTGATCCTGCTGGAAATGGCGCCAATGGATAATCAGCGTCGGCTCAGCCAGGAGCAGCTTCAGCATGCGCAGCAAATTGCCGCTCGCGACCTGGTGCGTGGCCTGGCGCATGAGATAAAAAACCCGCTGGGTGGGTTACGCGGCGCGGCACAGCTGCTGACCAAGGCGTTGCCCGACCCCGCGCTGGCAGAGTACACCAACGTTATTATTGAGCAGGCCGACCGCCTGCGTAATCTGGTTGACCGTCTTCTTGGGCCGCAGCAGCCGGGCATGCACGTCTCTGAAAGCATTCATAAAGTGGCGGAACGGGTGGTGAAACTCGTCTCAATGGAACTGCCAGAGAACGTCACGCTGGTGCGCGATTACGACCCAAGCCTGCCGGAACTGGCGCATGACCCGGACCAGATTGAACAGGTTCTGCTGAACATTGTACGTAATGCGCTACAGGCGCTGGGACCGGAAGGGGGCGAGATTATTTTACGTACCCGCACCGCCTTCCAGCTCACGCTGCACGGCGTGCGCTATCGGCTGGCGGCACGCATCGACGTTGAGGATAACGGTCCGGGTATCCCGCCGCATCTGCAGGACACGCTGTTTTACCCGATGGTCAGCGGCCGCGAAGGCGGCACTGGGCTGGGGTTATCCATTGCCCGCAGTTTGATCGACCAACACTCTGGCAAAATTGAATTTACCAGTTGGCCGGGACATACCGAGTTTTCGGTTTTCCTGCCGATTAAAAAATAAAGGTGACGTTTATGCAACGAGGGATAGTCTGGGTAGTCGATGACGATAGCTCCATCCGTTGGGTGCTGGAACGCGCGCTCACTGGGGCGGGGTTAAGCTGCACGACGTTTGAGAGCGGCAGCGAGGTGCTCGACGCGCTCACCACCAAAACGCCAGATGTTCTGCTTTCGGATATTCGCATGCCGGGAATGGACGGTCTGGCGCTTTTAAAGCAAATTAAACAACGCCACCCAATGCTTCCGGTCATCATAATGACGGCGCACTCCGACCTGGATGCCGCAGTGAGCGCCTACCAGCAAGGGGCGTTTGATTACCTGCCAAAGCCGTTTGATATCGACGAGGCGGTGGCTTTGGTTGAACGCGCCATCAGCCACTACCAGGAACAACAGCAGCCTCGTAATGCGCCCGATTTTGGCCCCACCACGGACATCATCGGTGAAGCGCCTGCGATGCAGGATGTGTTTCGCATCATCGGCCGTCTGTCGCGTTCGTCCATCAGCGTATTGATTAACGGCGAATCGGGAACCGGTAAAGAGCTGGTTGCCCATGCACTGCATCGCCATAGCCCGCGGGCTAAAGCGCCCTTCATCGCCCTGAATATGGCGGCCATTCCGAAGGACTTGATTGAGTCCGAGCTTTTCGGCCACGAAAAAGGGGCGTTTACCGGGGCGAATACCATTCGTCAGGGTCGCTTTGAGCAGGCTGACGGCGGGACGCTTTTCCTGGATGAAATCGGTGATATGCCGTTGGACGTTCAGACTCGCCTGCTGCGCGTGCTGGCCGACGGACAGTTTTACCGCGTGGGTGGCTATGCGCCGGTGAAGGTGGACGTGCGTATTATCGCTGCGACGCACCAGAACCTGGAACTGCGCGTGCAGGAGGGTAAATTCCGTGAGGATTTATTCCACCGTCTGAACGTTATCCGTGTTCACCTGCCGCCGCTGCGTGAGCGTCGTGAAGATATCCCGCGTCTGGCGCGTCACTTCCTGCAGGTAGCCGCTCGTGAACTGGGCGTGGAAGCCAAGCAGCTCCATCCGGAAACCGATGCCGCCCTCACCCGACTTGCGTGGCCGGGCAACGTGCGCCAGCTGGAAAACACCTGTCGCTGGTTAACCGTGATGGCCGCCGGGCAGGAAGTGTTGATTCAGGATCTCCCAGCAGAACTCTTTGAGGCGACCGTCCCAGAAAGCATCACAGGGCACGCGCTGCCAGACAGCTGGGCGACGCTGCTGGCGCAGTGGGCCGACCGCGCACTGCGTTCCGGTCATCAAAACCTGCTATCTGAAGCTCAGCCTGAGATGGAGCGTACGTTGTTAACTACCGCGCTTCGTCATACGCAGGGTCATAAACAGGAGGCCGCTCGTCTGCTTGGATGGGGACGTAATACACTGACGCGCAAGCTGAAAGAGCTGGGAATGGAGTGATCTTACTCCGCTGTGTAAAGGTTATTAATTGAGCGCAAAGTGCCGTTATTTTGCGCTTTACTGTTCCGATGAGTTTTGTATGATCGTGCCCGGAAATTGGGGGTGAACATCATGCTGGAAACATTCGTGAATATGCTCTCTAGCGGAGCAGCGGAAAGCCACACGCCACAAACCGCCGTTGCGGCGGTGCTGTGTGCGGCGCTGGTTGGGCTGTTTAGCTAGCGGGGTTGAAACGTAAAAGCCGGGTGGCGGCTTCGCCTTACCCGGCCTACAAAAGTGCGAAATGTAGGCCGGGTAAGCGAAGCGCCACCCGGCATTACAGCTCAAATCACCCGCGAGAACTGCTGCAGGCGCGCTTTCTGGCGCAAATAGGCGTCAAAGCACATGCAGATATTACGGATCAACAGACGCCCTTTCGGCGTGACCTCAATCGCACCCTCTGTAACATCCACCAGCCCATCTTTGGCCAGCGGTGCAATCAGCTTCAGGTCTTCCGCAAAATAATCGCTGAATTTGAGATCCCACTGTGTTTCTACGTCGCTGAAATCGAGACGGAAATTGCAGATAAGCGCCTTAATCACATCGCGACGGATACAGTCGTCGCGCGTTAATGCGATACCGCGCCACAGCGCGTTGCCCGTCTCATCAACCTGCTGATAATACTGTTTTAACTCTTTCTGGTTCTGCGCGTAGCAGTCGCCAATCATGCTGATGGCAGAGACGCCCATCCCCAGCAAATCGGTATCACCCTGGGTCGTGTAGCCCTGGAAGTTGCGGTGCAGAACGCCTTCTCGCTGGGCAATCGCCAGTTCGTCATCCGGGCGGGCAAAGTGATCCATGCCGATAAACTGATAGCCGGTTTCGGTCAGCGAGGTGATGGTTTCCTGCAGGATATCCAACTTCTGCTGAGCGGAAGGGAGATCGGCATCTTTTATTTTGCGCTGAGCGGCAAAGAGCGTCGGCAGGTGCGCATAGTTAAAGACGCTCAGACGGTCCGGGTTGAGTTCAGCCACGCGCTTCAGCGTGAAGGCGAAGCTCTCCGGCGTTTGCTTTGGCAGGCCGTAAATCAGGTCGATATTGGTCGACGTAAAGCCGATATCACGCGCGTGGTTGAGTAAGGCAAAGATAAATTCTTCGTCCTGCTCGCGGTTGACCAGACGCTGCACCTCTTTGTTGAAGTCCTGCACGCCCATGCTCAGGCGGTTGAAGCCTTCGGCGCGTAAGTGATCCAGTACATCCAGCTCGATTTCACGCGGATCGACCTCGATCGAGATTTCAGCGTCATCGTTAAAATTGAAGTTGCCGCGCAGCAGCGCCATCAAACGGCTGATCTGCGCTTTATTCAGGTACGTTGGCGTCCCGCCGCCCCAATGAAGCTGGCTGACGTGACGACCGGCAAACAGCGGTGCGCGGTGCAGGATTTCCTGTTCAAGCGCATCAAGATATTGATCGGCTTTGTGCTGCTGGCGGGTAACGATTTTATTGCAGCCGCAGAAGTAGCAGAGCTTGTGGCAAAACGGAATATGGACATAGAGCGACAGCGGACGCTCGGGATAGCGCGCGACAGCCTGCTGAAAATCACCCTCGCCGAAAGCACCGGAGAACTCCAGCGCGGTGGGGTATGAAGTATAACGCGGCCCGGAATAGTTATATTTCTGGATTAGGGCCAAATCCCAGTCAATAGTTGGTGCTGACATGCTCACTCCTTCCGTTGGTGTCGCGTTCGTTTACGGCGGCCCGGTCTGGCCCCATTGCGAGCCATCATTCGGGTGCGCAGCCACTGATGTCGCCGCGACAACCGCCGTAGTTTAACGAATAACCACACCAGATAACATATAACCGGAAGGGTTATAAGCAGGACTATTGAGCCTGCCGGGTGCAAATGTTAGTTTCCACCCTTCAGAAGACGCATCATATCTTCCTGCTTTTCGTCTTCTTCTTCATCTTCGTCATCGTCGTATGACAGGCCCAGCTTCTGCATCAGCTCATCAATGCGGTCCAGTTTGGCATCCACCCATGACTGTTCTTCAGCGGTCAGGGTTTCACCCTCTTCAAGACGTTCCAGCAGCGCATCCAGGCGCTCATCGTTCTCCAGCAAATCCAGCTCAGCCTGCGGTGAAAGCATAGGTTTCTCGCTCTTTGGTTTGTGCTGCTTAGTGACCGGGGTGTCTGTCACGCCCAGTGGAATGGGGGTTTTACTGCCGATACGGGGATCTTTCTGCGCCTTACCTTTTGCAGAAGCGCCCGTTGCACCGCTACCGCTTGCACGGCTACCCGCAGCATGGCCACGATGCTTTTTATCGCGTTTGCGATCGCGCGCTTCCTGGTTCAGTTCTTCGCGCGTTTTGCGGCGTGCTTTTGCTGGGCGTTTCGCGCCCGCTGCGGAGGTCGGTTTTTTCATGATGTTTTATCTTTAAGTCGTTTTCTTCAGTATAGAATTGCGGCGAAATCTAGCAGAAAGCAAGCAAAGAAAAAAGGCGACAGAGCAATCTGTCGCCTTTTTTCCTGACTCATAACCCTTAACGGGCCAGACATTCCATGTTTGCCAACAACAAACCCTGTTTATCCCTTGGCTAATACCGTCCGTGATACGGTTCCGTTTCCTGTAATAACGCCTCCAGGCGCCCATCATCCTGACAATCCTGAGTCTTCGCCTCCTGGCGCTCCTGACCCTTATCCTTAAGTCGTAATCCTGTTGGCATCCTCGCCTTGACGCACACTTTACCTTTTTCCCTTAAACTAACAAGCAACGAAAGGGTACAAAAACGGATTTTCGGATTATTACTCACTATCAAGTCTATGATATTTAATAGTTTGCATTTTTAAACACCTGCGATTTCTCTTAAATGTCCCATAGGGTTTGTAGCCAATCTCTTACACATTAGAGAGTTTTCGCTTACAGGCCTGGTAGGATGGGGAAAGCCTTTTGCCCGCATTCAGGTATAATCCTACGCAGATTACGATTTTTTGGAGACGACCACGTGACTACCTGGAACTACCAACAGACGCATTTTGTCACCAGTGCGCCTGATATTCGCCACCTGCCTTCTGATACGGGTATTGAAGTGGCATTCGCTGGCCGCTCCAATGCGGGAAAATCCAGCGCCCTGAATACGCTGACCAATCAGAAGAGTCTGGCGCGCACCTCAAAAACACCTGGCCGAACTCAGCTGATCAACCTGTTTGAAGTTGCAGAAGGCAAACGCCTGGTCGACTTACCGGGCTACGGCTATGCGCAAGTCCCTGAAGAGATGAAGATCAAATGGCAGCGTGCGCTGGGTGAGTACCTGGAAAAACGCCAGTGCCTGAAAGGTCTGGTGGTGCTAATGGATATCCGCCATCCGCTGAAAGATCTCGATCAGCAGATGATCGACTGGGCTGTAGAGAGCGATATCGCCGTGCTGGTTCTGCTGACCAAAGCCGATAAGCTGGCTAGCGGTGCGCGAAAAGCGCAGGTGAATATGGTTCGCGAAGCCGTGCTGGCTTTTAACGGTGATGTGCAGGTTGAGCCGTTCTCCTCGCTGAAAAAACAGGGCGTGGACAAGCTGCGTCAGAAGCTCGACAGCTGGTTTAACGAGCTGGAACCCGCGACAGAAGCGGAAGAAGAGTAAATATGAGCGCGGCAATGTCCGCGCTTTTTTTTGCCTGGCATTTTCTTTGCCGCAATAAAAAACGCCCCAGTCATTACTGACTGGGGCGGCTAAAATATTCAGCCAAATCCGATTACGTGAAGTAAAAGGTCTGAAAGATAGAACATCTTACCTCTGTACCCTACGTCGTTAACTCTACCCCTTTTTTATCTGCAGAAAAAGCACTTTTTGTAGTTTTTTTTCATTCTTTACATAGGGAATTCTAATGATTGTCACAAAACGCACGTCGTTATGTTGCTAACTTACATAAAACGCGCGTTATTCCATGAACTGTTAGTGAGCCTGATCCCAGTTTTCGCCACTCCCCACTTCCACCAGCAACGGAACGTCCAGTTTCATGCTGCTTTCCATCAGTTCGTGGATCTTCTGAGACACTTTTTCAAGATCGTCTTTGTGCACTTCGAACACCAGTTCATCGTGTACCTGCATGATCATTTTCACGCGCGGTTTCTCTTTTTCCAGCCAGGCATCCACGGCGATCATCGCACGCTTGATGATGTCAGCAGCGGTTCCTTGCATCGGGGCGTTGATAGCCGCGCGCTCCGCGCCTGCACGACGCGCCGCGTTGCTGGATTTGATGTCCGGCAGATAAAGACGACGACCATCCAGCGTTTCAACGTAGCCTTTCTCTTTCGCCTGCGCACGGGTGCGTTCCATATACTCCAGCACGCCCGGGTAGCGCTCAAAGTAGAGATCCATATACTTCTGCGACTCTTTACGCGGAATGTTGAGCTGGCGTGACAGGCCAAAGGCGCTCATCCCGTAAATCAGACCGAAGTTAATCGCTTTCGCGCTGCGGCGCTGTTCGTTTGTCACGCTATCCAGCGGCAGGCCAAAGACTTCAGCGGCCGTTGCCCGGTGAATATCCTTCCCTTCGGCAAAAGCGGTCAGCAAACCCTTATCACGCGACAGGTGCGCCATAATGCGCAGCTCAATTTGTGAGTAGTCCGCAGAGACAATCAGGTAATCTTCTGGCGCAATAAAGGCCTGACGAATACGACGACCTTCTTCATTGCGCACAGGAATGTTCTGCAGGTTTGGATCGGTCGACGAGAGACGCCCGGTTGCCGCAACCGCCTGATGATAAGAGGTATGCACACGCCCCGTTTTCGGGTTAATCATCAACGGCAGCTTATCGGTGTAAGTCGATTTAAGCTTCGCCAGACCACGATACTCAAGGATAACTTTTGGCAGTGGATAATCCAGCGCCAGCTCTTCCAGCACCTCTTCAGAGGTTGATGGCGCGCCGCCAGGGGTTTTCTTCAGCGGCTTGATGCCCTGCTTTTCAAACAGAATAGTCTGCAGCTGTTTAGGCGACGACAGGTTAAACGGCTCTCCAGCAAGCTCATGTGCTTTTTGCTCAAGCTCGGTCAGACGCTGCGCCAGTTCACCCGAGTGGTTATGCAGCACCGTTGGATCGATTTTTACGCCGTTGCGTTCGATGCGGGACAGCACCGGCACCAGTGGCATTTCGATATGCTGGAACACGTTCAGTGGGCCTTCATGCTTTTGCAGTTTTGGCCACATCTTCAGATGCAGCTGCAGCGTCACATCGGCGTCTTCCGCCGCGTAACGACCCGCCTCTTCCAGGGCAATCTGGTTAAAGGTGAGCTGATTTTTACCTTTTCCGGCAATCTCTTCAAACGTGATGGTTTTATGCTTGAGCCAGCGGTCAGATAAGGAATCCATATCATGGCGGCCTGCCACGCTGTCCAGAATGTAGGATTCCAGCATAGTGTCGAAAGCGATACCGCGCAGTTCAATCCCGTAGTTTTGCAGAATACCGCGGTCATATTTTAGGTTCTGCCCAACTTTGAGCGCCTTATCATCTTCGAGAATCGGCTTCAGCAACTCAAGGACGCGGTCGCGGGAGATCTGATCCGGCGCATCCAGGTAGTCATGTGCAACAGGGACATAGGCCGCAACGCCCGGCTCTGTGGCAAACGACAGGCCCACCATGTTGGCCGAGATGTTATCGAGGCTGTCAGTTTCGGTGTCAAAGGCAAAGACTGGCGCTTTTTTCAGCTTCTCGATCCAGCCAATCAGCTGTGACTCTTCCAGAAGGGTTTCGTAGTTGTCGAAGGAGAGCGCGACGACCTCTTCGTCTGCCTGCTCTTCTGCATCCACAACAATCGTCTCTTTCGGCTTCGCGGCAGGTTTTGCGCCTTTTGCCTGCAGCCATTTACCGGCTTCCACGTCAGTGGTCCAGCGCTTAAATTCGTATTTCTTAAACAGGCTCAGCAGATCGTCAGCGGAAGGCTGTTGCACTTCCAGCTGCTCACAGCCCAGTTCCAGCTCGACATCGGTTTTGATTGTGGCCAGCTTATAAGAGAGATAAGCCACCTCTTTGTTATCGACAAGCTTCGCAGCCATGGTTTTCGCACCACGGAAGGTGAGCCCGGCGATTTTATCCAATTCCGCGTAGAGCGTATCCAGCCCGCCCAGCCCCTGAAGCAGCGCCTGCGCGGTTTTTTCACCGACGCCAGGGACACCAGGGATGTTATCCGAGGAGTCACCCATCAACGCGAGGAAATCAATAATCAACTCAGGCGGCACGCCATATTTTGCGACGACTTCTTCAGGCCCCAGAATGGTATTGGTCATGGTGTTAATCAGGGTGATACCTGGCGTCACAAGCTGCGCCATATCTTTATCACCAGTACTGATCAGCACCGGACGGCCCATTTTTTCTGCTTCACGCGCCAGCGTGCCGATGACGTCGTCGGCCTCAACGCCAGAAACGGCCAGCAGCGGCAGACCCATCTCTTTCACCATAGTATGCAGCGGCTCGATCTGTGCTCGCAGATCGTCAGGCATCGGCGGACGATGGGATTTGTAATGCTCAAACAATTCGTCGCGAAAGGTTTTACCTTTTGCATCAAAGACCACTGCCGCATGAGTTGGCTGATATTGAAGAATCAGGCTACGCAGCATGTTCAGCACACCGTACATTGCGCCGGTGGGTTCCCCTGCGCTGTTGGTCAGAGGAGGAAACGCATGGTATGCCCGATACAGGTAAGAAGAGCCGTCGACGAGAATAAGAGGGTTTTCTGGGATCTGAACCATAATGTCCGTGCCTTTAATCAATTTATGGGTAAAGGATGCCACAGAAGGATGAAAACATCAGTTATTAGCGCCTGATACAGGAAAAGATTTTGCGATCGAGAGGATCGCTCGCAAAAACGAATCTGTGGATAAGTTTGTGCATACTTTCACTACATATGAATAACAGCCGAAAAAAACCTATCTCATTATATAATTTCTTGTTTTTTATCATCACATTAAGTTAGTAATCATTATCCCTAATGCGAATTGATGACAATTTAGTCTATGTGGATATAAGCCTCGTTTATTCCATCATCGTAGACATATCTGCTGTAGCAGGTAAAAGCCGCTCCCCCGCCGTGTGAAAGCACCATTTTTTAGTCTGTTTTCTGATAAACTCAGCGCCCTGCGTCGCATATGCGGCGGCTTATTTTAAGCTAACTACCTGAAAATACTGATTATGTCGAGATTGCTCGCTGCATTAACACTACTGTTAAGCATCATTTTAACCATTTTGGTGACTATCGCCTGTTCAGTGCCGATCATTATTGCCGGAATGATTAAGCTGCTGCTGCCTGTGCACTCGGTGTGGCGAGCCGTTTCTGCGTTTTGTAATTTTATGATGTATTGCTGGTGCGAAGGGCTGGCGTTTCTGCTGCGCCTTAACCCGCACCTGAAGTGGGATGTTCAGGGCCTGGAAAGACTCAACAAAAAGAACTGGTATCTGCTGATCTGCAATCATCACAGCTGGGCTGACATCGTGGTGTTATGTGTATTGTTTCGCAAACATATCCCGATGAATAAATATTTCCTGAAACAGCAACTTGCCTGGGTGCCTTTCATTGGCCTGGCCTGCTGGGCGCTGGATATGCCGTTTATGAAACGCTATTCACGCAGCTATTTACTTCGTCACCCAGAACGCCGCGGCAAAGATGTGGAAACCACACGCCGCTCCTGCGAAAAATTTCGTGCGCATCCAACGACGATTGTTAACTTTGTAGAAGGCTCTCGTTTTACCGAAGAGAAGCGTAGTCAGACTCGTTCCCCTTATCAGAACTTACTGCCGCCCAAAGCTGCGGGCATTGCGATGGCATTGAACGTGTTGGGCGAGCAGTTCGATAAATTATTAAACGTTACGCTTTGCTACCCGGAGAACGATAAGACGCCATTTTATGACATGCTCAGCGGCAAACTGACGCGTATTGTGGTTCACGTTGATCTGGTTCCTGTTGAGACGGAACTGCACGGTGATTACGTAAACGATAAGAATTTTAAACGTCGTTTCCAGCTTTGGCTCAATACGCTCTGGAAAGAGAAAGACGAGCAGATAAACAACATTAAAGCTTCTTACAAAAACGCCGGTCATTGACCGGCGTTTTTACGTCAACAATCTTACTTCTTCTCAACCAGATATTTCACGGTATCAGCATACTGTTGTACGAAGATATCCATGCTGCTGGTGTCCATACCACGCGTATTAACCTGGTATTTTCCGTTAACGTACATCGCTGGCACACCCTGCAACTGCAGGTCAGCGGCTGCTTTTTCCTGCTGAGCCACGAGAGATTTCACCACAAAGCTGTTCCAGGCCGCATCGTACTCTTCACCTTTCACACCGGCATCCACGAATACTTTGCGGATATCCGCTGTGGTCTGAACGGTCTGGGTTTTCTGTACGGCTTCAAACATTGGGGCGGTGATCTTATCTTCCACGCCCAGTGCGATAGCTACCGCCCACGCCTGGGTCAGGTCTTTGCCCAGCGGGCCCAGGAACTCAACGTGGTATTTCGTCATTTTGGTGCCTTCTGGCAGCTTTTTCTTCACGTTGTCAGAAACATGCAGCACCTGCTCAAACTCGTAGCAGTGTGGGCAATAGAACGAGAAGAACTCCAGAACCTGTGGCTCTCCTGCCACTGGCTTGTCCAGTGTGATGTACTGCTTACCATCGGTAAACTGTGCAGCAGAAGCGCTAAATGCCAGAATCATACCTGCCAGCGCCAGCCAAATTTTTTTCATGATCAACTCTCTCCTGGGTGTGTCCAATTAATACATCGGCGTTAATTGCAGAGGGGGTTCTTGCAGAACCTTAACCTGCTCAGTAAATGTGGATATCTGGCTGCGCCAGTAATCCTCTCCGGTAAGCCACGGGAAATTTCGGGGAAATGCGGGATCATCCCAACGCCTGATTAACCATGCGAGATAATAAACAAAACGCATCGCACGTAAAGGCTCTATTAAGGCAATTTCGTCTGAATTAAAGGGGCTAAATTCTTCATACGCTTCAATAATGGTTTCAAGCTGCATTCTCTGCTCGGCTTTATCACCATTGAGCAGCATCCACAGATCCTGAACCGCTGGCCCCATGCGAGCATCATCGAGATCGACAAACAGTGGGCCATCGCGCCAGAGAATATTGCCAGCATGGCAGTCTCCATGCAGACGCAGTGTGGGGATGTCTTCACGCCAACAGGCTTTAACCGCCTCAATAAGTTTGTCGGTCGCGCTAAGGAATTTATCCTTTAATCCACCAGGAATAAGTGTCGAGGTTTCGAATACCTGCCGTGGCTCGATAAGATATTCCTGAATACCTATCGTCGGGCGGGCAATAAACGGCTTTTTGCGTCCCGTCTGGTGAATGCGCCCCAGGTAGCGGGCAACCCATTCCATCTGGTCGATATTATCAGCTTCAAACTGACGCCCCCCCAGACTTGGGAATACAGCGTAATAAAAAGCTTCGTGGGTAAGCAGCGTTTGATTGTTAAATTTCAACGGTGCAACAACGGGAACATCGTCATCCAGCAGATCGTGGGCAAACTGATGCTCTTCCTGAATTTGTTCTGCAGACCAACGCTTAGGACGATAGAACTTTACAACGAAGCGCTGGCGCTCCTCATCCTGAAACTGATAGACGCGATTTTCGTAGCTATTTAACGGGGTTAACCCAGAATCCACCCGGATCCCCTGGTCGAACAGGGCGTCCATAATGGTATCCGGGTGTAATGTCTGGAAAGTAAAAGCCTGGTCGTTCATCCGATCATCCGGAAATTATACGAATGATTCAGGATATCATCTTGTGGCGATTTCGGTGGCTCCGCTTACAAGCTTTTACTCTTTAATTACCCCACGCGCGCGCAGCAATGCGGTCTTAAAATCTTCCTCATAATCTTTCTGAATACCAGGAATAACAGCATCTTTGGCGGAATCACGCATTTTGAGGTGGTAGATCAGGATGTCGTCAGAAAGGTCTGTCAGCTCGCCGTCAAAACCTGACTCTTTTGCCAGTTTCTGTAAGAATTGCATCAGATTCAGCTCTGGCTCTTTTTGCCAGGCCGGCTGGAGGAGTTCAATAACTTCATTCAGACGTTTACATTTCATGGTGGTGCTCCTTTCATTTAGAGAGACACGTTAGCAGGGTCAATCCCACAATAAAAGAGGCGATATTAGTGAATGAGTGCCAGAAAATCATCGGTGTCGTTCTGGCCGGTGGCAGAGCGACCCGAATGGGCGGAGAAGATAAGGGGTTACAGCTGCTGAATGGCAAGCCCTTATGGCAGCATGTCGCTGATACCCTGGCAGCACAGGTATCGGCATTGGTGCTCAGCGCCAACCGCCATATCGATATTTACCAGCGCAGTGGGTACCCCGTTTATCAGGATAACCTGGCAGATTATCCAGGGCCCCTGGCAGGGATGCTCTCGGTCATGCAGCAGGCTAAGGGAGAGTGGTTTCTCTTTTGCTCCTGCGATACACCCTTTATTCCGGCTTGCCTGGTAGAACGCATGGTACAACAGCGCGGTGACTCGCCCGTGGTTTGGGCACATGACGGTGAGCGTGACCACCCGACTATCACACTGATTCATATATCGTTAGTTTCTGAGCTGCAGGCTTATCTGGCTGCTGGAGAAAGAAGGGTAATGATGTTTATGCGGCAGGCAGGCGGGCATCCGGTTGATTTTCGCGATTTGAAGCCAGCATTTGTGAACGTGAATACGACAGAAGATTTGCAGGCGCTGCAGGAGAAGAAATGACACCTGTTTTAGCAATTTCCGCCTGGAGTGGTACCGGAAAAACCACGTTACTCAAAAAGCTGATACCTGCACTGTGCGCCAGAGGTATTCGTCCAGGTTTGATTAAGCACACGCATCATAATATGGATGTCGATAAGCCTGGTAAAGACAGCTTTGAGCTGCGTAAAGCGGGTGCGGCACAAACGATGGTGGCAAGCACGCAGCGCTGGGCATTGATGACAGAAACCCCGGATGAGGCGCCGTTGGATCTCGCGTATCTGGTCAGCCGGATGGATCACTCCACGCTGGATCTGGTGCTGGTTGAGGGGTTTAAGCATGAGGCCGTGCCTAAGATCCTGCTGTTCAGAAGCGATGCCGGGCATGATTTCAGCGAGTTAACGCTGGATGAGCATGTGATTGCGGTGGCCAGTGATGTTGCGCTATCGCTCGAGGTACCGGTGCTGGATTTGAATGAGGTTGATGGGATTGCGGAGTTTATTGTGAGGTGGAGTGCAGTCTGACTTGCCGGGTGGCGGCGTTGCCTTACCCGGCCTACAAAATTCGGCGGTTCAGAAACGCAAAAAGGCCATCCTTACGGATGGCCTCTTCACTTGTTTGATGCCTGGCAGTTCCCTACTCTCACATGGGGAGACCCCACACTACCATCGGCGCTACGGCGTTTCACTTCTGAGTTCGGCATGGGGTCAGGTGGGACCACCGCGCTAAAGCCGCCAGGCAAATTCTGTTAATCTGTATCAGGCTGAAAATCGTGTCTGTCTCTTCGCCAAAACATCTTTGGCGTTGTAAGGTTAAGCCTCACGGTTCATTAGTATCGGTTAGCTCAACGCATCGCTGCGCTTACACACCCGACCTATCAACGTCGTCGTCTTCAACGTTCCTTCAGGAGACTTAAAGTCTCAGGGAGAACTCATCTCGGGGCAAGTTTCGTGCTTAGATGCTTTCAGCACTTATCTTTTCCGCATTTAGCTACCGGGCAATGCCATTGGCATGACAACCCGAACACCAGTGATGCGTCCACTCCGGTCCTCTCGTACTAGGAGCAGCCCCCCTCAATTCTCCAGCGCCCACGGCAGATAGGGACCGAACTGTCTCACGACGTTCTAAACCCAGCTCGCGTACCACTTTAAATGGCGAACAGCCATACCCTTGGGACCTACTTCAGCCCCAGGATGTGATGAGCCGACATCGAGGTGCCAAACACCGCCGTCGATATGAACTCTTGGGCGGTATCAGCCTGTTATCCCCGGAGTACCTTTTATCCGTTGAGCGATGGCCCTTCCATTCAGAACCACCGGATCACTATGACCTGCTTTCGCACCTGCTCGAGCCGTCACTCTCGCAGTCAAGCTAGCTTATGCCATTGCACTAACCTCCTGATGTCCGACCAGGATTAGCTAACCTTCGTGCTCCTCCGTTACTCTTTGGGAGGAGACCGCCCCAGTCAAACTACCCACCAGACACTGTCCGCAACCCGGATCACGGGTCTACGTTAGAACACCAGCCATTAAAGGGTGGTATTTCAAGGATGGCTCCACGCAGACTGGCGTCCACGCTTCAAAGCCTCCCACCTATCCTACACATCAAGGACCAGTGTTCAGTGTCAAGCTATAGTAAAGGTTCACGGGGTCTTTCCGTCTTGCCGCGGGTACACTGCATCTTCACAGCGAGTTCAATTTCACTGAGTCTCGGGTGGAGACAGCCTGGCCATCATTACGCCATTCGTGCAGGTCGGAACTTACCCGACAAGGAATTTCGCTACCTTAGGACCGTTATAGTTACGGCCGCCGTTTACCGGGGCTTCGATCAAGAGCTTCGCGTTGCCGCTAACCCCATCAATTAACCTTCCGGCACCGGGCAGGCGTCACACCGTATACGTCCACTTTCGTGTTTGCACAGTGCTGTGTTTTTAATAAACAGTTGCAGCCAGCTGGTATCTTCGACTGATTTCAGCTCCACCCGCAGGGGCTTCACCTACATATCAGCGTGCCTTCTCCCGAAGTTACGGCACCATTTTGCCTAGTTCCTTCACCCGAGTTCTCTCAAGCGCCTTGGTATTCTCTACCTGACCACCTGTGTCGGTTTGGGGTACGATTTGATGTTACCTGATGCTTAGAGGCTTTTCCTGGAAGCAGGGCATTTGTTACTTCAGCACCGTAGTGCCTCGTCATCACACCTCAGCGTTAATAAGGTACCGGATTTACCTGGAACCTCCGCCTACATGCTTAAACCGGGACAACCGTCGCCCGGCTAACATAGCCTTCTCCGTCCCCCCTTCGCAGTAACACCAAGTACAGGAATATTAACCTGTTTCCCATCGACTACGCCTTTCGGCCTCGCCTTAGGGGTCGACTCACCCTGCCCCGATTAACGTTGGACAGGAACCCTTGGTCTTCCGGCGTGCGGGCTTTTCACCCGCATTATCGTTACTTATGTCAGCATTCGCACTTCTGATACCTCCAGCAACCCTCACAGGCCACCTTCAACGGCTTACAGAACGCTCCCCTACCCAACAACGCATAAGCGTCGCTGCCGCAGCTTCGGTGCATGGTTTAGCCCCGTTACATCTTCCGCGCAGGCCGACTCGACCAGTGAGCTATTACGCTTTCTTTAAATGATGGCTGCTTCTAAGCCAACATCCTGGCTGTCTGTGCCTTCCCACATCGTTTCCCACTTAACCATGACTTTGGGACCTTAGCTGGCGGTCTGGGTTGTTTCCCTCTTCACGACGGACGTTAGCACCCGCCGTGTGTCTCCCGTGATAACATTCTTCGGTATTCGTAGTTTGCATCGGGTTGGTAAGCCGGGATGGCCCCCTAGCCGAAACAGTGCTCTACCCCCGAAGATGAGTTCACGAGGCGCTACCTAAATAGCTTTCGGGGAGAACCAGCTATCTCCCGGTTTGATTGGCCTTTCACCCCCAGCCACAAGTCATCCGCTAATTTTTCAACATTAGTCGGTTCGGTCCTCCAGTTAGTGTTACCCAACCTTCAACCTGCCCATGGCTAGATCACCGGGTTTCGGGTCTATACCCTGCAACTTAACGCCCAGTTAAGACTCGGTTTCCCTTCGGCTCCCCTATACGGTTAACCTTGCTACAGAATATAAGTCGCTGACCCATTATACAAAAGGTACGCAGTCACACCACGAAGGTGCTCCCACTGCTTGTACGTACACGGTTTCAGGTTCTTTTTCACTCCCCTCGCCGGGGTTCTTTTCGCCTTTCCCTCACGGTACTGGTTCACTATCGGTCAGTCAGGAGTATTTAGCCTTGGAGGATGGTCCCCCCATATTCAGACAGGATACCACGTGTCCCGCCCTACTCTTCGAGTTCACAGCAAGTGTGCTTTCGTGTACGGGACTATCACCCTGTACCGTCGGACTTTCCAGACCGTTCCACTAACACACAAGCTGATTCAGACTCTGGGCTGCTCCCCGTTCGCTCGCCGCTACTGGGGGAATCTCGGTTGATTTCTTTTCCTCGGGGTACTTAGATGTTTCAGTTCCCCCGGTTCGCCTCGTTAACCTATGTATTCAGTTAACGATAGTGTGTCGGAACACACTGGGTTTCCCCATTCGGACATCGCCGGGTCAAAGGTTCATATCACCTCGCCGGCGCTTTTCGCAGATTAGCACGTCCTTCATCGCCTCTGACTGCCAGGGCATCCACCGTGTACGCTTAGTCGCTTAACCTCACAACCCGAAGATGTTTCACTTCTGATTGCGAAAATTTGAGAGACTCGAACACACATAACATGTGTGTCGTTTCAATTTTCAGCTTGATCCAGATTTTTAAAGAGCAAATATCTCAAACATGACTCGCAAGTCAGTTTTGAGATATGACGGCAGGTGACTTTCACTCACGAACCAGCAAGTGGCGTCCCCTAGGGGATTCGAACCCCTGTTACCGCCGTGAAAGGGCGGTGTCCTGGGCCTCTAGACGAAGGGGACACTGAAGTCTCAATCGCAAGACGCCTTGCTATTTACTTTTCATCAGACAATCTGTGTGAGCACTACAAAGGCAGGTTCTTTAAGGTAAGGAGGTGATCCAACCGCAGGTTCCCCTACGGTTACCTTGTTACGACTTCACCCCAGTCATGAATCACAAAGTGGTAAGCGCCCTCCCGAAGGTTAAGCTACCTACTTCTTTTGCAACCCACTCCCATGGTGTGACGGGCGGTGTGTACAAGGCCCGGGAACGTATTCACCGTAGCATTCTGATCTACGATTACTAGCGATTCCGACTTCATGGAGTCGAGTTGCAGACTCCAATCCGGACTACGACGCACTTTATGAGGTCCGCTTGCTCTCGCGAGGTCGCTTCTCTTTGTATGCGCCATTGTAGCACGTGTGTAGCCCTACTCGTAAGGGCCATGATGACTTGACGTCATCCCCACCTTCCTCCAGTTTATCACTGGCAGTCTCCTTTGAGTTCCCGGCCGGACCGCTGGCAACAAAGGATAAGGGTTGCGCTCGTTGCGGGACTTAACCCAACATTTCACAACACGAGCTGACGACAGCCATGCAGCACCTGTCTCAGAGTTCCCGAAGGCACCAATCCATCTCTGGAAAGTTCTCTGGATGTCAAGAGTAGGTAAGGTTCTTCGCGTTGCATCGAATTAAACCACATGCTCCACCGCTTGTGCGGGCCCCCGTCAATTCATTTGAGTTTTAACCTTGCGGCCGTACTCCCCAGGCGGTCGACTTAACGCGTTAGCTCCGGAAGCCACGCCTCAAGGGCACAACCTCCAAGTCGACATCGTTTACGGCGTGGACTACCAGGGTATCTAATCCTGTTTGCTCCCCACGCTTTCGCACCTGAGCGTCAGTCTTTGTCCAGGGGGCCGCCTTCGCCACCGGTATTCCTCCAGATCTCTACGCATTTCACCGCTACACCTGGAATTCTACCCCCCTCTACAAGACTCTAGCCTGCCAGTTTCGAATGCAGTTCCCAGGTTGAGCCCGGGGATTTCACATCCGACTTGACAGACCGCCTGCGTGCGCTTTACGCCCAGTAATTCCGATTAACGCTTGCACCCTCCGTATTACCGCGGCTGCTGGCACGGAGTTAGCCGGTGCTTCTTCTGCGGGTAACGTCAATTGCTGAGGTTATTAACCTCAACACCTTCCTCCCCGCTGAAAGTACTTTACAACCCGAAGGCCTTCTTCATACACGCGGCATGGCTGCATCAGGCTTGCGCCCATTGTGCAATATTCCCCACTGCTGCCTCCCGTAGGAGTCTGGACCGTGTCTCAGTTCCAGTGTGGCTGGTCATCCTCTCAGACCAGCTAGGGATCGTCGCCTAGGTGAGCCGTTACCCCACCTACTAGCTAATCCCATCTGGGCACATCTGATGGCAAGAGGCCCGAAGGTCCCCCTCTTTGGTCTTGCGACGTTATGCGGTATTAGCTACCGTTTCCAGTAGTTATCCCCCTCCATCAGGCAGTTTCCCAGACATTACTCACCCGTCCGCCGCTCGCCGGCAAAGTAGCAAGCTACTTTCCGCTGCCGCTCGACTTGCATGTGTTAGGCCTGCCGCCAGCGTTCAATCTGAGCCATGATCAAACTCTTCAATTTAAGTTTGATGCTCGTGAATTAAACTTCGTAATGAATTACGTATGTTCACTCAGAGACTTGGTATTCATTTATTGTCCGAAGACATTAAGAATCCATGTCACTTTGAGTGCCCACACAGATTGTCTGATAAATTGTTAAAGAGCAGTGCCGCTTCGCTTTTCGCAGCGGCGCGGGGTGTGCATATTACGCTTTCCCGCTTCAGAGTCAAGCGTTTATTTTCGCTTTTCTCTGCTGACCCGGCGGCGTGTGTGCCGTTGTTCCGTGTCAGTGGAGGCGCATTATAGGGAGTTATTCTGAGGTGACAAGAGGAAATTTAAAAAAAGTTTCTGTCCGTATTTTTTTTCACCAACATCGGTGAAATCAAGCTACAAATTGTTCTATTTGATGTATCTGCAACCACAATCACACCCAAGGTGGCATACTTATCAGCATGAATCATTAAGGAAGAAAAGCGATGCCCTTAAGCGCACAACAGCTGGCAGCCCAAAAAAACCTGTCATATGTACTGGCAGAAAAGCTGGCTCAGCTGATTTTAGCGGGTAAATATGCCCCCGGTTGCATCCTGCCGGGCGAAATGGAGTTAGGAGAGCAGTTTGGAGTGAGCCGCACTGCCGTTCGTGAAGCAGTGAAAACGTTAACGGCAAAAGGCATGGTTCTCCCACGTCCGCGCATTGGCACGCGCGTGATGCCTCAGGCTAACTGGAACTTCCTCGATCAGGAGTTACTCTCCTGGTGGATGACCGAAGATAATTTCCATCAGGTCGTCGATCATTTTCTGGTGATGCGCAGCAGTCTCGAGCCCCAGGCGTGCCTGCTGGCCGCCAAGCTCGGAACGGCAGAACAAAAAGCGCAGCTCAATACCCTAATGGCAGAGATGGTATACCTGAAAAAGCATTTTAACCGTGAACGCTGGATTGAAGTCGACATGGCCTGGCATGAACACATCTATGCCATGAGCGCGAATCCGTTTCTGACTTCCTTTGCTTCTTTATTCCATTCGGTATACCACACCTACTTTACTTCTATTACGCAGGATGAAGTGGTGAAACTGGATCTGCACCAGGCGATTGTGGATGCCATCCAGGAGAGCGACGGGCAGCGGGCCCTGAACGCATGCCAGGCATTGCTGGCCGCGCCAACCCACCAGCAGGTAAATAAATGACAGAGAAAAAAGCGCGCAGCATGGCCGGATTGCCGTGGATTGCAGCCATGGCGTTCTTTATGCAGGCACTGGATGCCACTATCCTTAACACCGCACTTCCCGCGATAGCACAGAGCCTTAACCGTTCTCCGCTGGCGATGCAGTCCGCTATCATCAGTTACACCCTGACGGTCGCGATGCTGATCCCCGTGAGCGGGTGGCTGGCTGACCGTTTCGGCACCCGTAAGATATTCATGCTGGCCGTGACGCTCTTCACGCTCGGCTCTCTGGCCTGCGCGCTCTCAACCTCCCTCACGGAGCTGGTTATCTTCCGCGTGCTTCAGGGGATCGGTGGCGCGATGATGATGCCCGTCGCGCGTCTGGCATTATTGCGCGCCTATCCGCGCAGCGAACTGCTTCCGGTGCTCAACTTTGTGACCATGCCAGGTCTTGTCGGCCCGATACTGGGACCGGTGCTCGGCGGGGTGTTTGTCACCTGGGCAAGCTGGCATTGGATCTTCCTGATTAATATTCCGATTGGTGTGGCGGGACTGTTTTATGCCCGCAAATATATGCCGGACTTCACTACGCCAAGACGCAGCTTCGACATGGGCGGCTTTTTCCTGTTTGGCCTGAGCCTGGTGCTGTTCTCCAGCGGGATGGAGCTGTTTGGCGAGAAGATCGTCGCGACGTGGATGGCGCTCTCCGTTATCCTCGGCGGTATTCTGTTATTCCTTCTTTATATACGTCACGCGCGCCGTCACCCGACACCGTTAATCTCCCTGGGGCTCTTTAACACCCGAACATTTTCCGTAGGGATAGCGGGCAACATTGCGTCACGATTGGGGACGGGTTGTGTACCGTTCCTGATGCCATTGATGCTGCAGGTCGGTTTCGGCTACCCGGCCCTGATTGCTGGTTGCATGATGGCCCCCACGGCGATGGGTTCGATCCTGGCAAAATCGACCGTCACGCAGGTGCTGCGCTGGTTTGGCTATCGTAAGACGCTGGTTGGGGTGACGGTGTTTATCGGGCTGATGATTGCGCAGTTCTCGTTACAGTCCGCCGCGTTGCCGGTCTGGATGCTGATCCTGCCGCTGTTTGTGCTGGGCATGGCGATGTCGACGCAGTTCACATCAATGAACACCATCACCCTTGCCGACCTGACTGACGAGAACGCCAGCAGCGGCAACAGCGTGCTGGCCGTCACACAGCAATTATCGATAAGTCTGGGGGTTGCCGTGAGTGCGGCGGTGCTGCGGTTTTATGAAGGCTTCGACAGTGCAAATACCGTTGAGCAGTTCCACTATACCTTTATTACCATGGGCGCACTCACCGTGGTGTCGGCGCTGGTCTTTATGCTGTTAAAACCGAAAGACGGCCGAAACCTGATTAAAGAGCGCCATAAAGAGAAAGCTAAACCGAACCGCGTTCCATCAGAACAGGAGTAAGCTGCAAACGTTGCTGCTGCAGCGAGGGCTGCGCCATCCGGTGGATCAACACATCGATGGCCAGTTCGCCCAGTTCATCTTTTGGCTGATGGATCGTGGTCAGCGGCGGCGTCATGTAGCTGGCCAGTTCGATATCGTCGTAACCAATCACCGCCATATCATCCGGCACGCGTAGCCCCGCCTGATACAACGCCTGGTAGGCACCAAACGCCATCGCGTCATTACCAATAAACACCGCCTGCGGGCGCGGCTTTTGCGCCAGCAGTTTCTGCATCGCCTCGAAACCGCCGTTGAACTCAAAATCACCGGTGATCCGATAGCCATCAGGAATGGCAAGCCCCGCCCGCTCCATGGCAGAGAGATATCCTTCAAGACGCAAACGCGCTGGCGTTTTATCCAGTGGCCCCGTAATACAGGCAATGCGAGTGTGGCCTTTATCAATCAGGTGCTGAGTCGCCATATCGCCGCCCAGCAGGGAGTTATCCTGAATTAGATCGCTGGTGCCGTCGAACGGCGCCCAGTCCATCATCACCGTTGGGATAGAAGGATAACGCTGGATGATCTCTTTCGAGGGCTGGTGCGTTTCGGTGCAAAGCAGCAGTAGCCCGTCGACGCGTTTTTGCATCAGCGTCTCCAGGTTGCGGTTCATGCGCTGCTCATCGCCTTCGGTATTGCACAGCACCAGGCTGTAGCCACGCTCGAAGCAGCTGCGCTCCACGCCGCGCACAAGTTCAGAATAAAAAGGGTTGGTACTGGCGGTGATCAGCATACCGATGGTGCGCGTCTGGTTAAGTTTGAGGCTGCGCCCCAGCGCCGACGGTGCATAGTTGAGTTCTTTTATCGCCGCGTCGACTTTTTCCCGGATCCCCTCGCTGACGAAGCGATCGTTATTGATGACGTGAGAGACCGTCGAGGTAGAAACGCCCGCCATGCGGGCGACATCTTTCATTGTGGCCAAGCGTTACCCCTGCTGACTTAAGAATTCATCGATCTCTTTACGCCACGGTACGGAAGGCTGGGCACCCTTACGCGTCACCGCAATTGCGGCAGCAGCATGTGCGAAGCGGATGGCCTCATCCATTGCTCTTCCTTCCAGCAGCGCCGTCACCAGCGCACCGTTAAAGGTATCGCCCGCCGCAATGGTATCAATCGCTTTAACCTTAAAGCCCGGCACGCGGCGGCCTTCGCCATTGGCGCTTGCCCACACCCCGCGGCTACCAAGGGTGATAATCACGGTGCCGATGCCTTTATCATGCAGTGCACCCGCGGCTCGCGCGGCATCGTCATCACTTTCTACGCGGATGCCCGTCAGCTTTTCGGCTTCGGTTTCGTTCGGCGTAATGATGTCCACCAGCGCCAGCAGCTCGTCTGATAATACACGGGCTGGAGCCGGGTTAAGTACGACAGTCGTATGATTTTCATGCGCAATTTTGGCGGCAGCCAACACGCTTTCAACCGGTGATTCCAGCTGCATCAGCAGGGCTTCGGCTCCACTAATGATTGCACGTTGCGCTTCTACACGCTCCGTTGTCAGCGCAGCGTTAGCGCCAGCATGAATACCGATGACATTCTCACCTTCCGCGTTGACGAAAATCAGCGCCACGCCGGTAGATTCCCCTTCGACTACGCTCACTGGCGAAACATCAATGTTGTCGCTCGCCAGCTGTTTGCGTACGCGCTCACCGGTATCGTCATCGCCAGTACAGGCGATAAACGCAATGTTCGCCCCACTGCGTCCGGCGGCGACGGCCTGGTTTGCGCCTTTACCGCCGAAAGCCACCTGGTACTGGTTACCCGTGACGGTTTCACCCGGTGTCGGGAAGGTTTCAAGGTTAAGAATGTGATCGGCATTGATACTGCCAAGGACGACAAGGTTGCCTGCGGTTTTCATGGTTGGGGTGTCCGTCTGAGAGCGCCACCGGTATTACCCGGTGGCGTATGCCACACTTTTCTTTATTGGTGTCCCTCAGGCAGCCAGCGACTGCCTGAATCGCCTTTTACTGCTTGATAACCAGTTTCAGGTCAACAGGATATTTGGCCTGAACTTTTTCGCCCTTTAGCACTTTATCGGCAGTTTCAACGCCAGTCGCGCCAATCTGCTCAGGCAGCTGAGCGATGGTCGCAGCCAGTTTGCCATCATTTACAGCTTTTTCACCATCTGGTGTGCCGTCAAATCCGACAACCATCACATCAGATTTACCTGCGGTCTGCAGGGCACGCAGCGCGCCCAGCGCCATTTCGTCGTTCTGCGCGAATACCGCCTGCACGTCAGGATGCGCAGTCAGCAGGTTCTGCATCACGTTCAGACCTTTAGTACGGTCGAAGTCTGCCGGCTGGCTCGCCAGCACGTTGAATTTGTGCGCAGCCACAGCCTGCTGGAAGCCTTCACCACGCTCGCGCGCTGCGGAAGTCCCGGCAATCCCCTGCAGTTCGATAACTTTTGCGCCTTCACCGGCTTTCTTCGCGATGTAGTCACCGGCGATTTTACCGCCCAGCACGTTATCAGACGCAATGTGGCTGACCACCTCACCTTTAGACGCCTGACGGTCCAGAGTGATCACCGGAATTTTCGCCTGGTTTGCCATCTTCACGGCGTTACCTACGGCATCAGAATCGGTTGGGTTGATCAGCAGAATTTTGGTGCCACGGACGGTTAAGTCCTGAACGTTCGCCAGCTCTTTCGCCGGGTTGTTCTGTGAATCCAGCACCACCAGGTTGTAGCCCAGTTTGTCCGCTTCTTTCTGCGCGCCATCCTTCAGGGAGACGAAGAACGGGTTGTTCAGGGTAGAGACAACCAGCGCGATGGTGTCCTTTGCCATAGCGTTAGCACTTACGGTTGCGCTCAGCGCGACAGCAGAAACCAGGGTAGCCAGTTTTTTCATGTTCATATCTAAGATGTCCTGTAGTGTCGTCAGTTACTGTTTTTTGTTGTCTACCAGTACCGCCAGCAAAATCACCACTGCCTTAACGATCATCTGGTAATAGGAGGAAACACCTAACAAATTCAAACCATTATTCAGGAAACCAAGAATCAGTGCGCCGATCAATGTCCCAACAATGCGACCTTTACCGCCCGCAAGACTCGTACCGCCCAGAACGACTGCCGCAATGGCATCCAGCTCATATCCCGTACCCGCCGTCGGCTGCGCAGAAGAGAGGCGCGCCACTTCGATGATGCCTGCCAGTGACGCCAGCAGACCGCACAGGGAGTAAACGATAATTTTGACTTTATTAACGCTGATACCGGACAGACGCGTTGCCGCTTCGTTACCGCCCAGCGCATAGATATAACGGCCCAGACGGGTATGGTGCAGCATGTACCACGCCGCCAGGAAGACGATAGCCATGATCCAGACCGGGGTAGGAACACCCAGCGGGCGACCGATACCAAACCAGCCAAACAGATCGGCATTCTCGGTAAAGCCGGTATTAACCGGGCTGCCGTTGGTATACACCATGGTCACACCGCGCAGCAGCAGCATCATCACCAGCGTGGCGATGAATGCCTGAACGCGCCCTTTTGCCACAATCACCCCGGTCACAGCACCAATCGCCGCGCCCGCCGCCAGGGCAGCCGCAACGGCCACCAGCGCGTTGACTTCAATGCCGACAATAGAAGCGGCGATCGCACCGGTGAGCGCCAGCAGGGAACCGACGGACAGATCGATACCCGAGGTCAAAATCACCAGCGTCATGCCGACCGCCATAATGGCGTTCACCGACGTCTGCTGCAGGATGTTGAACAGGTTATTAACGGTGAAAAAGTTCGGGCTCATGGTGGACACAATCGCGATCAGCACCAGCAGGGCAATCAGCGATTTTTGTTCCATCAGCCATGCCTTTGTGAAATAGCGGCGACCAGAAACAGCCTGGGTAGTCATCTTCTTACTCCTGATTCACGCGATTAAGCTTGCCCACAGCGGCAGCCATCAGAACTTCCTGGGTGGCCTGCTCGCGAGTGAATTCACCGCCGAGATGCCCTTCATGCATGACGATAATGCGATCGCTCATGCCTAACACTTCTGGCATCTCGGAAGAGACCAGAATGATGCTCAGACCGTCGGCCTTGAACTGGTTAATCAGCTGGTAGATCTCTTTTTTCGCGCCCACGTCGACACCGCGCGTAGGCTCATCAAGGATTAACACTTTCGGGCGCGTCATCAGCCCGCGCGCAATCGCCACTTTCTGCTGATTACCGCCGGACAGCAGGCCAATTGCCTGCTCCATCGACGGGGTTTTGACGTTAAAGAGGCGGATAAAATCGCTGACGGCCTGCTGCTCATCTTTGTGTTTCAGGCCGCCGCCACTGCGGCTGAAATAGCGCAGCGCGGTCAGGGACATGTTCTCTTTCACCGACATGCCCAGCACTAAACCGTCGCGCTTGCGGTCCTCGGAGATATAGACGATACCGTTCGCCAGACCATCCTGCGGAGAGCGTGTGACCACTTCATGGCCGTCGAGGGTGACGTAACCGCTGGTGCGCGGCAGCGCGCCGTAGAGCACTTTCATCAGCTCGGTACGGCCCGCGCCCATCAGTCCCGCCACGCCGAGGATCTCGCCCTGACGCAGGGTAAAGGTCACGTCGTTCACGCCCGGACCGCAGAGGTTATCCACCCTCAGGCGGATCTCTCCCGGCGCTTTGTCCAGACGGGGATACTGATCTTCGAGCTTACGTCCCACCATCATTTCGATGAGCGAATCTTCGGTTAGCGTGGCCACTTCGCGCTCGGCAATAAACTGGCCGTCGCGGAAAACGGTGACGTCGTCGCAGATCTCGAAAATCTCTTTCATGCGGTGAGAAATATAGACAATCCCGCGCCCCTGGGATTTCAGCTCGCGGATAACGCGGAACAGGGATTCGGTTTCGGTGTCGGTCAGGGCGTCTGTTGGTTCATCCATAATGATGACCTTCGACTCAAAGCTCAGCACCTTCGCGATTTCCACCATCTGCTGATCGCCGATGGAGAGATCGCCCACCAGACGGTCGCTCTTAAAGCGCAGGTTCAACTTCGCCAGCAGCTTGTCCGCTTCGGCATACATCGTTTTCCAGTCGATTTTGCCAAACCGGTTCACAAACTCGCGGCCGAGGAAGATGTTCTCGGCAATGGTGAGCTGCGGGATAAGGTTCAGCTCCTGATGGATAATGCCGATACCCGCTTCCTGAGAGGATTTCGGGCCATTGAAGGTGGTCTCTTTACCCAGCCAGACGAGTGAACCGGCATCACGTTGATAGATACCGGTCAGCACTTTCATCATGGTGGATTTGCCGGCGCCGTTCTCGCCCACCAGCGCCATGACGCGTCCGGAATAAACGTTCAGCGCCGCGCCGGAGAGGGCTTTTACGCCCGGGAACGATTTATCGATCCCTTTGAGTTGCAGTAGTGCGTCCATGATGGCCTCAGAAGGTGACGCCAGCACAGAGAATGATATTCGCATACGGGGAACACTCCCCGCTGCGAATCACCGCCTGACTGTCTGCGGTTTGTTGTTTGAACTGTTCGTGCGTCGTGTAACGAATTTCGATGGTGTTTCCCTGGTGTTGTTGCAGTTGCTCAATGTGGCTGAGCAACGTTTCGTGGAGTTGCGGATTATGTTGTTTGATTTCCGCCGCGAGAATGGCCGCCTCAACCTGCATCTCCGCCGTCACGACTTCCAGTACCTGCATAAACGAAGGAACACCCTGCGTTAATGCCATATCGATACGGGTTGTGCTGCGCGGAACCGGTAAGCCTGCATCGCAAACCACCAGCGTATCGGTATGCCCAAGACGGGAAATAACCGATGAGATTTCTGAGTTGAGAACCGTGCCTTTCTTCATTTTCTTGCTCCACTAGCGAAACGTTTCGCTAAAAGTAGTGTAGACGCAAGAGTGTTCAGAAAACCATCATGACGTAACGGAATTGTGATCAACGTCGAAACGTTTCGCTAAGTGAAATATGGAGGTAAATGCAAAACGGTAACCCCCAGGTTACCGTTTTTTATGTTTGCGCCCTCTCCCCGTGGGAGAGGGTCGGGGTGAGGGCATCAGCCCGCACGGAGGATTAAATCTCGACCTGCGTTCCCAGCT
Organism: Enterobacter mori; assembly: GCF_025244905.1. NCBI lineage: Bacteria > Pseudomonadati > Pseudomonadota > Gammaproteobacteria > Enterobacterales > Enterobacteriaceae > Enterobacter > Enterobacter mori. Next base: position 4,733,522 of record NZ_CP104285.1, read on the forward strand.
CAATCACGCGGTTAGGTGGGATCTCAAACTGGTCTGGCGCGCGCAGGGCGTTACGCTGCAGGATGAGGTACAGCTTGCCGCGCAGGCGCAGATACCACGGGCGCTTGCCGATGATCAGCGACTCGTGCGACATGAAGAACGACGTCTCCATCATCCGGCAGCTCAACCCTTCCAGACCGCAGCGGTGGAACACCTCTTCCACGTTCGGCGTTTCGCGCCAGCCGTAGCTTGCCACCACGCGCCAGAAAGTCGGCGACAGCTGTTCAATCTGCACGCGGCGCACGTTGTGAACATACGGCGCATCTTCGGTGCGCAGCGTCAGCAGGATCACCCGCTCGTGCAGTACCTTGTTATGCTTGAGGTTATGCATCAGCGCAAACGGGATCACGTTCAGCGCGCGAGACATATACACCGCGGTACCCGGCACGCGCACCGGCGGGGATTTCTCCAGTGACGCGATCATCGCCTCAAGAGAATTACCGTGCTCATGCATGCGGCGCAGCAGGCGGAAACGTTCGCTTTTCCAGGTGGTCATGACAATAAACATCACCAGACCCAGCGTCAGCGGCAGCCAGCCACCGGAGACAATCTTGTCGAGATTCGCAGAGAACAGCGGCACGTCGATGCACAGGAAGCCCACCAGAATCATCGCCACGAGGAATTTATTCCAGTGCCAGTTTCGGTACGCCACCGTGGTGGAGAGAAGCGATGTCAACACCATCGTACCGGTCACGGCAATACCGTACGCCGCCGCCAGGTTACTGGAGTGCTCGAAGCTGACGATAACAATAACAACCGCAAAATAGAGCAGCCAGTTAATGAAAGGAATGTAGATCTGGCCGGACTCCATCTCCGAGGTATGGATGATGCGCATCGGTGAGAGATAACCCAGACGCACCGCCTGGCGCGTCAGGGAGAACACGCCGGAAATCACCGCCTGAGAGGCAATGACGGTCGCCAGAGTCGCGAGGATCAACATCGGCACCAGCGCCCAGTCTGGTGCCAGCAGGAAGAACGGGTTCTTGATCGCCTCCGGGTTTGTAAGCAGCAGCGCGCCCTGGCCGAAGTAGTTCAGCACCAGCGACGGCAGCACCACAATAAACCATGCCACGCGGATAGGCAGTTTCCCGAAGTGCCCCATGTCAGCATACAGCGCTTCCACACCGGTAATAGAGAGCACGACGGCACCCAGCGCCACAAAGGAAACCACTTTATATTCGAGGAAGAAATGCACCGCCCAGTAAGGGTTCAGCGCATGCAGCACTTCCGGGTTCGCGATAATGCTGCGCAAGCCAAGCGCCGCCAGGACCAGGAACCAGGCCAGCATAATCGGTGCAAACAGTTTTCCCACCAGCCCGGTACCGTGCTTCTGGATCACAAACAGCAGGGTGAGGACGATTATCGCCAGCGGGACCACCCACGTATCAAGCTGCGGCGCGATAATCTCCAGCCCCTCTATCGCCGAGAGCACCGAAATCGCGGGCGTGATAACCACCTCTCCGTAGAAGAAGCTGCCGCCAATCAGGCCGATAATCACCAGCACGGAGGTCATTCTGGCTGAGGTGTTGCGCCCTGCAAGGGACATCAGGGTCAGGATCCCGCCTTCGCCGGCGTTATCAGCACGCATAACGAAGGAGAGATACTTAACGGAAACGACCAGAATCAGCAGCCAGAAGATGAGTGACAGGAAGCCAAAAACGGCGTCGCGTTCAACACCAAAGCCAAACTGGCCGGACAAACATTCACGAAGCGTATACAGCGGGCTGGTGCCGATATCACCATAGACAACCCCGATCGCCGCAAGCGTAATTGCGGGTAATGATTGCTTATTATCAGTGCTCATAGACTAGTCTTTTCGTTTAAATAACAAATGTGTGCCTAGTCCCTTGGCCCACAAAAAGCGCACAGTATGCACGATTCACTGCAAAATCGTACCCCTAAATGCAACCGCATTAACGTAGCGCAAAGTAAATTGCGCCGCACTTCAGTCTATTACCAGCCCTGACCGAAACGTCTATACTCGCTTCAATTGGCCGCCACGACGGCGAAAGGATGCAAAACTATTATGGCTCACTCACATTTATTAGCAGAAAGAATTTCCCGCCTTAGCAGCGCGCTGGAGAAAGGCCTTTACGAGCGTAGCCACGCCATTCGCCTCTGTCTACTGGCGGCATTGAGCGGTGAAAGCGTGTTTTTGCTGGGTCCACCGGGCATTGCCAAAAGCCTGATTGCCCGCAGGCTCAAATTTGCTTTTCAGAACGCCCGCGCCTTTGAATATCTCATGACCCGGTTTTCCACCCCCGAAGAAGTGTTTGGTCCGCTTTCCATTCAGGCGCTGAAAGATGAAGGGCGCTATGAGCGTTTGACGGCAGGGTATCTGCCCGAGGCTGAAATTGTCTTTCTTGATGAGATCTGGAAAGCCGGCCCGGCGATTCTGAATACCCTGCTGACGGCAATTAACGAACGTCGGTTCCGCAACGGGGCCAGTGAAGAGAAAATCCCGATGCGCCTGCTGGTGGCGGCCTCCAACGAACTGCCTGAAGCCGACAGCAGCCTGGAAGCGCTGTATGACCGCATGTTGATCCGCCTGTGGCTGGACAAAGTGCAGGATAAATCAAATTTCCGCTCCCTGCTGATAAGCCAGCAGGATGAGAACGAAAATCCGGTGTCTGCTTCGCTGCAGGTCACCGATGAGGAGTATCACCAGTGGCAACAGGATATCGGCAAAATCACCCTGCCCGACGCGGTCTTTGAGCTGATCTTCATGCTGCGCCAACAGCTTGATTTGCTGCCTGCTGCACCTTACGTCTCTGACCGTCGCTGGAAAAAAGCGATCCGTCTGTTGCAGGCCAGCGCCTTGTTTAGCGGTCGTGATGCCGTTGCGCCAATCGATCTCATCCTGCTGAAAGACTGCCTGTGGCACGATGCCGAAGGCATGAACCTGATGCAGCAGCAGCTTGACGTTTTGATGACCGGACACGCCTGGGGGCAGCAGGCGATGCTCAACCAGCTGGGGGCGATTGCCCAGCGGCGCATCCAGCTTCAGCAGCAGCAAAGTGATAAAACCGCGCTGAAAGTAAATCGCCTCGGGGGCATGTTCGCTCGCAAACCGCACTATGAGCTTCCTGCCGATCTGACTGGTACGACGCTCACGCTGCTGCTCCAGCAGCCGCTCAAACTGCACGATATGCAGGTCGTCCACATTACGATTGAGCGCGAAACGCTGGAACAGTGGCTCGATAAGGGCGGTGAGATCCGCGGCAAGCTTAACGGTATTGGTTTTGCCCAGCCGCTGACGATGGAAGTGGATAGCAGCCAGCATCTGGTGATCCGCGATGTCAGCCTGCAAGGATCGCGTCTGGCACTACCGGGCACCGCTTCGGATAGCGTGCCGGAAGAGATCAAGCAGCAGCTGGAAGCGCTGGATACGGAATGGCACCAGCAGCACACGCGCTTCAGCGAGCAGCAAAAATGCCTCTTTATTCATAGCGACTGGTTAGGTCGTATCGAAGCCAGCCTGCAGGACGTCAGCGCGCAGATCAAACAGGCGCGTCAATGCTAACGCTGGACACGCTCAACGTGATGCTGGCTGTCAGCGAGGAAGGATTAATTGAAGAGGTGGTCATCACCCTTCTGGCCTCTCCGCAGCTGGCGGCCTTCTTTGAAAAATTCCCCAGGCTCAAAAAGGCGATGACCGACGATCTCCCGCGCTGGCGGGATAACCTTCGCCAGCGGTTTAGGGAAACGGAAGTCCCGCCTGAACTGACGGAGGAGGTCGCCAGCTATCAGCAGTGTCAACGGCTGTCGACACCGCAGTTTATCGTCCAGCTACCGCAAACCCTTACGCTGCTTGATAAAGTCCACTCTCCGTTTGCCAGCCAGGCGCGGGCGCTGGTTACGGATAACGCCACCTTTACCCCCGCGCTGCATACCCTGTTTTTACAGCGCTGGCGGTTGAGCCTTGTCGTTCAGGCTACAACCCTTAACCAGCAGTTGCTGGATGAAGAGCGTGAACAGCTGCTCAGCGAAGTTCAGGAGCGTATGACGCTGAGCGGCCAGCTTGAAGAGGTGCTGGTAGAAAATGAAAACGCCGCCGGACGTCTGTGGGACATGAGCGCCGGGCAGTTGAAGCGCGGGGACTACCAGCTGATCGTGAAGTACGGCGACTTTCTAACGCAGCAGCCTGAGCTGATGAAGCTTGCGGAGCAGCTTGGCCGCTCGCGGGAGGCAAAATCGGTCCCAAAGAAAGACGCGCCGATGGAAACCTTCCGCACGCTGGTCCGCGAACCGGCCACCGTGCCAGAACAGGTGGATGGATTGCAGCAAAGTGACGACATCTTACGCCTGCTGCCGACCGAGCTAAGCACGCTGGGGATGACCGAGCTGGAATATGAGTTTTATCGTCGTCTGGTGGAAAAGCAACTCCTCACCTATCGACTGCATGGGGAATCCTGGCGCGAGAAGGTAAGCCAGCGTCCTGTGGTTCATCAGGACTTTGATGAGCAGCCGCGCGGGCCTTTTATTGTCTGCGTGGATACGTCCGGATCGATGGGCGGGTTTAACGAGCAGTGCGCGAAGGCGTTCTGTCTGGCGCTGATGCGCGTCGCGCTCGCCGATCGGCGCCGCTGCTTCATCATGCTGTTCTCCAGCGAGGTGGTAGGTTATGAATTGACGAACCAGCAGGGGATCGAGCAGGCGATCCGCTTTTTGAGCCAGCGTTTTCGCGGCGGTACCGATCTGGCCAGCTGTTTTCGCAGCATTGTGGAGCGTATGCAGGGCGGTGACTGGTACGACGCCGACACGGTGGTCATTTCCGATTTTATCGCCCAGCGGCTGCCGGATGACGTGGTGAATAAAGTGAAGGAGTTACAGCGGGTGCATCAGCACCGGTTCCATGCCGTCGCGATGTCCGCGCATGGAAAACCCGGCATCATGCGCATCTTCGATCATATCTGGCGCTTTGATACCGGGCTGCGTAGCCGTCTGCTGAGACGCTGGCGGCGTTAATTAAAGAAGAGAACCGACGCTTTCACGTACCTGCTGCGGCCATACGCCACACTGCACCTGACCGATATGTGGCAATTGAAGCAGCAGCATGGTCAAACGGGACTGGCCGATACCGCCGCCGATGGTCTGTGGCATTTCACCGCGCAGCAGCGCCTGGTGCCACTCTAATTTGAGGCGATCTTCATCACCAGTAACGGCCAGCTGGCGCTTCAGTGCCTCCGCATCCACGCGGATCCCCATAGAAGAGAGCTCAAAGGCATCTTCCAGAACCGGGTTCCAGACCAGAATATCACCGTTCAGGCCGGCAAATTCAGATTCACCTGCAGTACTCCAGTCGTCATAGTCCGGCGCACGGACGTCGTGACGTTTGCCGTCAGACAATTTCCCGCCGATCCCGATCAGGAACACGGCACCTAACTCTTTAGCAATCGCACGTTCACGACCTTTGGCATCCAGACCCGGGAAGCGGCTCAGCAATTCCTGACTGTGAACAAAGTGGATCGTTTCCGGCAGGAACGGTGTCAAACCAAACTCTTTACTCACTGCCGCTTCGGTGGCTTTGATCCCGGCGTAGATCGCTTCAACGGTAGATTTCAGCGTGCCAACATGGCGCTCGCCGTCACCCATCACGCGCTCCCAGTCCCATTGGTCAACGTAGACGGAGTGAATTGGGGTGAGGCGGTCTTCATCGGGACGAAGGGCTTTCATGTGCGTGTAAAGCCCTTCGCCCGCGCTGAAGTCGTGTTGTCCCAGAGTTTGACGCTTCCACTTCGCCAGGGAATGAACCACTTCGAACTGGGCGTCTGGCAGTGTTTTCACTTTCACCTGTACCGCTTTTTCGCATCCAGACAAGTTATCCTGCGTCCCGTCACCCACGCGGCTGAGAATGGGCGCCTGAACTTCAATCAGCCCAAGCTTGTCTTCCAGCTGGCGGGAAAAGTGGGATTTTACGAAACTGATCTGGCGTTGTTTTGCGATATAAGCGGTTTTCATTATTTATACTCCTGCGTCCTGTTGATATTGATTAAGCAACAGAAACGGCACTCAATTCAATAACCCATCAACAAAAAGCCACCTTCACTTTTGATTCGTTAAAATAAGACGCTAGAATAGAGTGATTCATCAATCTTCATAAGAAAAAGCTATGGAAAATTATCAGATCGACAATCTGGACCGCGGCATCCTGGAGGCCTTAATGGCTAATGCACGCACCGCCTACGCTGAACTGGCAAAACAGTTTGGCGTCAGCCCTGGGACGATTCACGTTCGCGTAGAGAAGATGAAACAAGCGGGGATCATTACCGGCGCACGCATCGACGTCAGCCCAAAGCAGCTGGGTTATGACGTCTGCTGCTTTATCGGCATTATTCTTAAAAGCGCAAAAGACTACCCTTCCGCACTGGCGAAACTGAACGCGCTGGATGAAGTCACCGAGGCGTATTACACCACCGGGCACTACAGCATCTTTATTAAGGTGATGTGTCGATCCATTGACGCCCTCCAGCAGGTACTTATCAACAAGATCCAAACAATCGATGAAATTCAGTCCACCGAGACCCTGATCTCCCTGCAAAACCCGATCATGCGTACCATCCGCCCGTGATCGGGCAAAATCATACCCACATTTTCCACAGGTAGATCCCAGCTCGCTCACAGCGTACAATGATCGCCTCTTTATCTGAGCGAGCGATCAATGGCGGACATTACCCTTATCAGTGGCAGCACCCTTGGCGGTGCGGAATACGTAGCGGAACATCTGGCTGAGAAGCTGGAAGATGCAGGCTTTTCGACAGAAACTTTGCACGGGCCGTTACTTGAAGATCTCCCGGTTGACGGGGTCTGGCTGCTGATTACCTCCACGCACGGCGCGGGCGATCTCCCGGATAATCTGCAACCTTTATATGACGAACTGTTGGAACAACAGCCTGACCTGTCAAACGTCCGTTTTGGCGCGGTAGGGATCGGCAGTCGTGAATATGACACCTTCTGCGGTGCAATAGAGAAAGTTGAAGCAGCTGTCACGGCGTGTGGAGCAAAACAGCTGGGTGAAACGCTCAAGATCAACATCCTCGATCATGATATTCCGGAAGATCCGGCCGAGATCTGGCTAGCAGATTGGAAAAATTTACTCAAAAACGATTAAAGATCGCGCGAACAGATGTGGATAACTCTGGTTAAAAGCTCGTATTAACCCGTAGTTATCCAAAGAACAACTCTGGGGATGTTTTTGGCCTGTGTATAAAGTCGCGATCTGATCCCAGCTTATACGTTTCAGGATCACCGATCATTCACAGCAAACGATCCTTCCTAACCTGATGATCTTATTTGCCGGATCGGACTTATCCACAACAGACCGCGATCCTAATAAGAGATCACAATAGAACAGATCTCTAAGTAAAAAGATCTTCTTTTTAATAGCCCAGGATCCCAATGCTTTCTCGAAAGACTAAAGTTGAGTAGAATCCACGGCCCGGGCTTCAATCCATTTTCATACCGCTTTACGCGAGGCAGACCACCATGTTTTATCAGGATCCTTTTGACGTCATCATCATTGGCGGGGGTCACGCAGGCACTGAGGCCGCCATGGCCGCAGCGCGAATGGGTCAGCAGACCCTGCTTTTGACACACAATATCGACACGCTGGGACAAATGTCCTGTAATCCGGCGATTGGCGGCATTGGGAAAGGACACCTGGTAAAAGAAGTGGATGCACTTGGCGGCTTGATGGCGAAAGCGATCGATCATGCAGGCATTCAGTTTAGGATACTAAACGCGAGTAAAGGGCCTGCTGTTCGAGCGACCCGTGCACAGGCAGACCGCGTGCTTTACCGTCAGGCTGTGCGCACCGCGCTGGAGAACCAGCCGAACCTGATGATCTTCCAGCAGGCTGTTGAAGATCTTATCGTCGAGAACGATCGCGTCGTGGGTGCCGTGACCCAGATGGGTCTCAAGTTCCGCGCAAAAGCGGTTGTGCTGACCGTCGGGACATTCCTGGACGGAAAAATTCATATCGGCCTGGATAACTACAGCGGTGGCCGTGCTGGCGATCCGCCGTCTATCCCACTGTCACGTCGTCTGCGCGAACTGCCGCTGCGCGTCAGCCGCCTGAAAACCGGTACACCGCCGCGTATTGATGCACGCACCATTGATTTCAGCGTGCTGGCGCAACAGCACGGTGATAATCCGATGCCGGTGTTCTCGTTCATGGGTAATGCGGCTCAGCATCCGCAGCAGGTACCGTGCTACATCACGCATACCAACGAGAAAACCCATGACGTGATCCGCAATAACCTCGATCGTAGCCCAATGTATGCCGGTGTGATCGAAGGGATCGGCCCGCGCTACTGCCCGTCGATCGAAGACAAGGTGATGCGCTTTGCCGATCGTAACCAGCACCAGATCTTCCTGGAGCCGGAAGGACTGACCTCAAACGAAATTTACCCGAACGGCATCTCCACCAGCCTGCCGTTCGACGTGCAGATGCAAATTGTTCGCTCAATGCAGGGTATGGAGAACGCAAAAATCGTTCGCCCTGGCTACGCTATTGAGTACGATTTCTTCGACCCGCGTGACCTGAAGCCCACTCTGGAAAGCAAATTCATCCAGGGTCTGTTCTTCGCAGGCCAGATTAACGGTACTACCGGCTACGAAGAAGCGGCTGCACAGGGTCTGCTTGCCGGTCTTAACGCCGCACGCTTCTCTGCCGAGAAAGAGGGCTGGGCACCAGGACGTTCTCAGGCGTATCTGGGCGTGCTGGTTGACGATCTTTGCACGCTGGGTACCAAAGAACCGTACCGTATGTTTACCTCTCGCGCGGAATATCGCCTGATGCTGCGCGAAGACAACGCCGACCTGCGTCTAACCGAAATGGGCCGCGAGCTGGGTCTTGTCGATGACGAACGCTGGGCGCGTTTTAACGAGAAGCTGGAACGCATTGAGCAGGAACGTCAGCGTCTGAAAACCACCTGGGTGAATCCACTGGCGGAAACAGCTGCCGAAGTGAACGCTCACTTAACAGCGCCGCTGTCGCGTGAAGCCAGCGGTGAAGATCTGCTGCGTCGCCCTGAAGTGACCTACGAGAACCTGGTCAAACTGACCGCGTTCGCGCCGGGCCTGGAAGACGCTGAAGCGGCCGAGCAGGTCGAAATCCAGGTGAAATACGAAGGTTACATCGCGCGTCAGCAGGATGAGATCGAAAAACAGCAGCGCAACGAAAACACGCTGCTGCCGGAAATGCTGGACTACCGCCAGGTAACGGGCCTTTCCAACGAAGTGATCGCTAAGCTGAACGATCACAAACCTGTGTCGATCGGCCAGGCTTCCCGTATCTCCGGCGTCACACCTGCCGCGATTTCGATTCTGCTGGTGTGGCTGAAAAAGCAAGGCATGCTGCGCCGCAGCGCGTAGTTTCTTGAACCTTGCTTTTTGGCGGGTGGCGCTTCGCTTACCCGCCCTACTTATTCGTAGGCCCGGTAAGCGAAGCGCCACCGGGCGAAAAATCTCTAAACAGGTATTCACCGTGCTCAATAAACTCTCTCGTCTGCTGGATGAAGCAGGTATTTCGCTCACCGATCACCAGAAAAATCAGCTGGTGGCGTATGTCGATATGCTGAACAAATGGAACAAAGCGTACAACCTGACGTCTGTGCGCGACCCCAACGAGATGCTGATCCGCCATATTCTCGACAGTATCGTGGTGGCCCCATACCTTAACGGAGAGCGCTTTATCGACGTAGGCACCGGCCCGGGTTTGCCGGGGATCCCGTTGTCTATTGTTCGCCCGGAGAGCCATTTCACGCTGCTGGACAGCCTTGGCAAACGCGTACGTTTCTTACGCCAGGTTCAGCACGAGCTGAAGCTTGAAAACATCACTCCCGTCCAGAGCAGGGTAGAGGCGTTCCCGGCAGAGCCACCGTTCGATGGGGTGATTAGCCGTGCATTCGCCTCGCTCAACGATATGGTGAGCTGGTGCAAGCATCTCCCTGCGAAGGAAGGACGTTTTTATGCCCTGAAAGGACTCGTTCCTGAGGACGAAATTGAGCACCTCCCGGAAGGTTTTTCCGTGGAATCAATTGAAAAATTACAGGTCCCGCACCTTGAAGGTGAGCGTCATCTGGTGATTCTTAAGCCAAACAATTTTTAAAAATTAAATAAAAAATTGGGAATTTGTGCTGTTCTTGTTGTGTTAAAAAGCAGCGCATTTCCGGGGATTATTCTGAGTTAAATTTAACCTTGTTGTTACCATGGGTTTTCTTGCAGTTAACGTTGTGGTTATTGTTCACCGTTAAGATAATCAACTGCGAAAATATCAGGCTGCTAAAAGTGAAAAGTCGCAACAAGAAATCAATGTTAAATTTTTATTAAGAATGTCAATAAAAGGTTTTTGTTGTATACAGGTTTGTTTTAAAAATAGTTGCGATATTTTGTCTTTAATTTCATAAGGATGAAATAATCGAATTTACGTCTTTGATAAATACAACCTTATCGTAAATGTGTATTTTGTGATCTCGTGCACGCTTTCTCGCCAACGTTTTCGCGATGTTTGCAGTTTTGCCAGAAGGTCAACGCGGACGCGAAAAGTTGAAAAACAGCGGCGGGGAAAAATATTTAAACATTTATTCACCTTTTCGCTACTTAATGTTTGAAATCACGGGTGCGCACCGTATAATTTGACCGCTTTTTGATGCTTGACTCTGAGCCTTAAAGGACGTTTTATACGACACGCGGCATACCTCGAAGGGAGCAGGAGTAAAAACGTGATGTCTGTGTCGCTCTTGAGTAGAAACGTTGCTCGTAAGCTTCTGTTCATTCAGTTTCTGGCTGTGATAGCAAGTGGACTGCTGTTTAGCCTCAAAGACCCCTTCTGGGGCATCTCCGCCGTGTGCGGGGGTTTGGCGGTGGTTCTGCCAAACGTGTTGTTTATGATTTTTGCCTGGCGTCATCAGGCGCATACACCCGCCAAAGGCCGCGTGGCCTGGTCCTTCGCCCTCGGCGAAGTGTGTAAGGTGTTGCTGACCTTTGCTCTACTGGTGATGGCGCTGGCGGTTTTGAAAGTGGTATTCATGCCGCTGATAGCAACGTGGGTTTTGGTGCTGGTGGTACAAGTTCTGGCTCCAGCTGTAATCAATAACAAAGGGTAAAAGGCATCATGGCTTCAGAAAATATGACGCCGCAGGATTACATAGGTCACCATCTGAATAACCTTCAGTTGGACCTGCGTACATTCTCGCTGGTGGATCCACATAACCCCCCGGCCACCTTCTGGACGATCAACATCGACTCCATGTTCTTCTCGGTGGTTTTGGGTCTTCTGTTCCTGGCCATGTTCCGCGGTGTTGCTAAACGGGCGACCAGCGGTGTACCAGGGAAATTCCAGACGTTCATCGAAATGATCATCGGCTTCGTCCATGGCAGCGTCAAAGACATGTACCATGGCAAGAGCAAGCTGATTGCTCCGCTGGCCCTGACCGTGTTCGTTTGGGTTTTCCTGATGAACCTGATGGACCTGCTGCCAATTGACCTGTTGCCGTTCATCGGCGAGCACATCTTCGGCCTGCCTGCGCTGCGTGTTGTACCGTCTGCGGACGTGAACATCACTCTGTCGATGGCACTCGGCGTATTTATCCTGATTCTTTTCTACAGCATCAAAATGAAAGGCGTAAGCGGCTTTGTGAAAGAGCTTACCTTGCAGCCGTTCAACCACTGGGCGTTTATTCCGGTCAACCTGATCCTGGAAGGCGTTAGCCTGCTGTCCAAACCTGTTTCACTGGGTCTGCGACTGTTCGGCAACATGTATGCGGGTGAGCTGATTTTCATTCTGATCGCGGGTCTTCTGCCGTGGTGGTCACAGTGGATTCTGAATGTGCCATGGGCCATTTTCCACATCCTGATCATTACGCTGCAAGCCTTTATCTTCATGGTTCTGACGATCGTCTATCTGTCGATGGCGTCTGAAGAGCACTGATTTTTTACCAACACTACTACGTTTTAATTGAAACAAACTGGAGACTGTCATGGAAAACCTGAATATGGATCTGCTGTACATGGCTGCCGCTGTGATGATGGGTCTGGCGGCTATCGGTGCTGCGATCGGTATCGGCATCCTCGGGGGCAAATTCCTGGAAGGCGCAGCGCGTCAACCTGATCTGATTCCTCTGCTGCGTACTCAGTTCTTTATCGTTATGGGTCTGGTGGATGCAATCCCAATGATCGCTGTAGGTCTGGGTCTGTACGTGATGTTTGCTGTCGCGTAGTAGTAGTTTTAAAACCCCAAGCCACAGAAATTAAAGAGGTATTGTGCTGTGAACATGAACGCAACAATCCTCGGCCAGGCCATCGCGTTTATTCTCTTTGTCTGGTTCTGCATGAAGTATGTATGGCCGCCTTTAATGGCTGCCATCGAAAAACGTCAGAAAGAAATTGCTGACGGTCTGGCTTCCGCAGAACGCGCTAAGAAAGATTTGGACCTTGCACAGGCCAACGCGACAGACCAGCTGAAAAAAGCGAAAGCTGAAGCTCAGGTAATCATTGAACAGGCTAACAAACGCCGTTCTCAGATCCTGGACGAAGCGAAAGCTGAAGCAGAACAGGAACGTACTAAGATCGTGACACAGGCTCAGGCTGAAATTGAAGCTGAGCGTAAACGTGCTCGTGAAGAACTGCGTAAGCAGGTTGCGATTCTGGCTGTTGCTGGCGCCGAGAAGATCATCGAACGTTCCGTGGATGAAGCTGCTAACAGCGACATCGTGGACAAACTTGTCGCTGAACTGTAAGGAGGGAGGGGCTGATGTCTGAATTTGTTACGGTAGCTCGCCCCTACGCCAAAGCAGCTTTTGACTTTGCTGTCGAACACCAAAATGTCGATCGCTGGCAGAACATGCTGGCGTTTGCCGCTGAGGTGACGAAAAACGAACAAATGGCCGAGTTGCTGTCTGGTGCATTAGCGCCTGATACCCTCGCCGCGTCGTTTATCGCCGTGTGCGGAGAGCAACTGGATGCCAATGGCCAGAACCTGATTAAGGTTATGGCTGAGAATGGTCGTCTGCGTGTGCTCCCGGATGTTCTCGAGCAGTTTGAGCACTTACGTGCCCTTAGTGAAGCTACCGCTGAAGTCGAAGTGACTTCTGCAACTGAACTGAGTGACGAACAGCTTGCGAAAATCACCGCCGCGATGGAAAAACGTCTGTCACGCAAAGTTAAGCTGAATTGCAAAATCGATAAGTCTGTAATGGCAGGCGTAATCATCCGCTCGGGTGATATGGTCATTGATGGCAGCGTACGCGGCCGTCTTGAACGCCTTGCAGACGTCTTGCAGTCTTAAGGGGACTGGAGCATGCAACTGAATTCCACCGAAATCAGCGAACTGATCAAGCAGCGCATTGCTCAGTTCAATGTTGTGAGTGAAGCTCATAACGAAGGTACTATTGTTTCTGTAAGTGACGGTGTTATCCGCATCCACGGCCTGGCCGATTGTATGCAGGGTGAGATGATTTCCCTGCCGGGTAACCGTTACGCTATCGCACTGAACCTGGAGCGCGACTCCGTAGGTGCCGTTGTGATGGGTCCATACGCTGACCTCGCCGAAGGCATGAAGGTTAAGTGTACTGGCCGTATTCTGGAAGTGCCGGTTGGCCGTGGCCTGCTGGGTCGCGTAGTTAACACCCTGGGTGCGCCAATCGACGGTAAAGGTCCGGTTGAGCACGACGGCTTCTCCCCAATCGAAGTTATCGCACCGGGCGTTATCGACCGTCAGTCCGTTGATCAGCCAGTGCAGACTGGTTATAAGTCCGTTGATGCCATGATCCCAATCGGTCGTGGTCAGCGTGAACTGATCATCGGTGACCGTCAGACCGGTAAAACCGCGATGGCAATCGACGCCATCATCAACCAGCGTGACTCCGGCATCAAATGTGTGTACGTGGCTATCGGCCAGAAAGCGTCCACCATTTCCAACGTGGTTCGTAAACTGGAAGAGCACGGCGCGCTGGCTAACACCATCGTTGTTGTGGCGACCGCTTCTGAATCTGCTGCACTGCAATACCTGGCGCCATACGCCGGTTGCGCAATGGGCGAATACTTCCGTGACCGCGGTGAAGATGCACTGATCGTATACGATGACCTGTCTAAACAGGCTGTTGCTTATCGTCAGGTTTCCCTGCTGCTCCGTCGTCCACCTGGACGTGAAGCATTCCCGGGCGACGTATTCTACCTCCACTCTCGTCTGCTGGAGCGCGCTTCCCGCGTTAACGCGGAATACGTCGAGAACTTCACCAAAGGTGAAGTGAAGGGTCAAACGGGCTCTCTGACCGCACTGCCGATCATTGAAACCCAGGCGGGTGACGTTTCTGCGTTCGTTCCGACCAACGTAATCTCCATTACCGATGGTCAGATCTTCCTGGAAACCAACCTGTTTAACTCCGGTATTCGTCCGGCGGTTAACCCGGGTATCTCCGTATCCCGTGTTGGTGGTGCTGCTCAGACCAAGATCATCAAGAAACTGTCCGGTGGTATCCGTACCGCACTGGCACAGTATCGTGAACTGGCTGCGTTCTCTCAGTTCGCATCCGATCTGGACGAAGCAACCCGTAAACAGCTGAGCCACGGTCAGAAAGTGACCGAGCTGCTGAAGCAGAAACAGTACGCGCCAATGTCTGTTGCTCAGCAGGGCCTGGTGCTGTTCGCGGCTGAACGCGGTTACCTCGAAGATGTGGAACTGGCGAAAATCGGTAGCTTCGAAGCCGCTCTGCTGGCTTACGTCGACCGTGATCACGCTCCGCTGATGCAAGAGATCAACCAGACCGGTGGCTATAACGACGAAATCGAAGGCAAGCTGAAAGCTATCCTCGATTCCTTCAAAGCAACCCAATCCTGGTAATCGTCCGGCGGCTTGTCTCAGGACAAGCCGTCTGGCATTGAGGAGAAGCTCATGGCCGGCGCAAAAGAGATACGTAGTAAGATCGCAAGCGTCCAGAACACGCAAAAGATCACTAAAGCGATGGAGATGGTCGCCGCTTCCAAAATGCGTAAATCGCAGGATCGCATGGCGGCCAGCCGTCCTTATGCAGAGACCATGCGCAAAGTGATTGGTCACCTTGCAAACGGTAATCTGGAATATAAGCACCCTTACCTGGAAGAACGCGACGTTAAGCGCGTGGGCTACCTGGTGGTGTCGACTGACCGTGGTCTGTGTGGCGGCTTGAACATTAACCTGTTCAAAAAACTGCTGGCGGATATGAAAGGCTGGTCCGATAAAGGCGTTCAGTGCGATCTGGCACTGATTGGCTCTAAAGGCGTCTCTTTCTTTAACTCCGTGGGTGGCAACATTGTCGCTCAGGTGACCGGTATGGGTGATAACCCGTCCCTGTCCGAACTGATCGGTCCGGTTAAAGTGATGTTGCAGGCCTACGATGAAGGCCGTCTGGACAGACTGTATGTTGTCAGCAACAAATTTATTAACACGATGTCTCAGGTTCCAACGCTCACTCAGATGTTGCCTTTACCGGCATCAGAAGATGACGAGCTGAAGCAAAAAGCCTGGGATTACCTGTATGAACCTGATCCGAAACCGCTGCTGGATACCCTGCTGCGTCGTTACGTTGAATCACAGGTTTATCAGGGTGTTGTAGAAAACCTGGCCAGCGAGCAGGCCGCACGTATGGTGGCGATGAAAGCCGCGACCGACAATGGCGGCAGCCTGATTAAAGAGCTGCAGTTGGTATACAACAAAGCTCGTCAGGCCAGCATTACTCAGGAACTCACCGAGATCGTCGGTGGTGCATCCGCGGTATAACCAGGTTAATTCGTAGAGGATTCAAGATGGCTACTGGAAAAATTGTCCAGGTAATCGGCGCCGTGGTTGACGTCGAGTTCCCTCAGGATGCCGTACCGCGCGTGTACGATGCTCTTGAGGTACAGAATGGTAACGAGAGCCTGGTGCTGGAAGTTCAGCAGCAGCTCGGTGGTGGTATCGTGCGTACCATCGCAATGGGTTCTTCCGACGGTCTGCGTCGTGGTCTGGAAGTAAAAGACCTTGAGCACCCGATCGAAGTCCCGGTAGGTAAAGCAACACTGGGTCGTATCATGAACGTATTGGGTCAGCCAATCGACATGAAAGGCGACATCGGTGAAGAAGAGCGTTGGGCTATCCACCGCGCAGCACCGTCCTACGAAGAGCTGTCAAGCTCTCAGGAACTGCTGGAAACCGGTATCAAAGTTATCGACCTGATGTGTCCGTTCGCGAAGGGCGGTAAAGTTGGTCTGTTCGGTGGTGCGGGTGTAGGTAAAACCGTAAACATGATGGAGCTGATCCGTAACATCGCGATCGAGCACTCCGGTTACTCTGTGTTTGCGGGCGTAGGTGAACGTACTCGTGAGGGTAACGACTTCTACCACGAGATGACCGACTCCAACGTTCTGGACAAAGTATCCCTGGTTTACGGCCAGATGAACGAGCCACCAGGAAACCGTCTGCGCGTTGCGCTGACCGGCCTGACCATGGCTGAGAAGTTCCGTGACGAAGGTCGTGACGTACTTCTGTTCGTTGATAACATCTACCGTTACACCCTGGCCGGTACTGAAGTATCTGCGCTGCTGGGTCGTATGCCTTCAGCGGTAGGTTATCAGCCTACGCTGGCGGAAGAGATGGGTGTTCTTCAGGAACGTATCACCTCTACCAAAACCGGTTCTATCACCTCCGTTCAGGCGGTATACGTACCTGCGGATGACTTGACTGACCCATCTCCAGCAACCACCTTTGCGCACTTAGATGCAACCGTGGTACTGAGCCGTCAGATCGCGTCTCTGGGTATCTACCCGGCCGTTGACCCGCTGGACTCCACCAGCCGTCAGCTGGATCCACTGGTTGTGGGTCAGGAACACTACGACACCGCGCGTGGCGTACAGTCCCTGCTGCAGCGTTACCAGGAACTGAAAGACATCATCGCCATCCTGGGTATGGATGAACTGTCTGAAGAAGACAAACTGGTGGTAGCACGTGCGCGTAAGATCCAGCGCTTCCTGTCCCAGCCGTTCTTCGTTGCGGAAGTATTCACCGGTTCTCCGGGTAAATACGTTTCCCTGAAAGACACCATCCGTGGCTTTAAAGGCATCATGGAAGGCGAATACGATCACCTGCCAGAGCAGGCGTTCTACATGGTTGGTTCCATCGAAGAAGCCGTGGAAAAAGCCAAAAAACTTTAACGCCTTAATCGGAGGGTGATATGGCAATGACTTACCACCTGGACGTCGTCAGCGCAGAGCAACAAATGTTCTCTGGTCTGGTCGAGAAAATCCAGGTAACGGGCAGTGAAGGTGAACTGGGTATCTTCCCGGGTCACGCACCGCTGCTCACCGCCATTAAGCCTGGTATGATCCGCATCGTTAAACAGTTCGGTCATGAAGAGTTTATCTATCTGTCCGGCGGCATTCTTGAAGTGCAGCCTGGCAGTGTGACCGTTCTGGCCGATACCGCTATTCGTGGCCAGGATCTCGACGAAGCGCGAGCCCTGGAATCGAAGCGTAAGGCTGAAGAGCACATTAGCAGCTCTCATGGTGACGTGGATTACGCTCAGGCGTCTGCGGAGCTGGCCAAAGCGATCGCGAAACTGCGCGTTATCGAGTTGACCAAAAAAGCGATGTAACACCGGCTTGAAAAGCTCAAAAGCCAGTCTGGATACCAGGCTGGCTTTTTTTTTGCCTTAATTCATGATGAAAAAGATGTAGAATTTTAAGCATCAAACGTTTTTACTTCTCACTCAAACTACCGTCAGGATGCGTATGTCAAACAGTGCGATGAGCGTGGTGATCCTTGCCGCTGGCAAAGGTACCCGCATGTATTCCGATCTGCCTAAAGTGCTTCACACGTTGGCAGGAAAGCCAATGGTGCAGCATGTCATTGATGCAGCAAATGAATTGGGCGCGCGTCAGGTAAACCTGGTCTACGGCCACGGTGGCGATTTATTGAAAAAGACGCTGTGTGACGACAAGCTCAACTGGGTGCTTCAAGCGGAACAGCTGGGAACTGGCCATGCGATGCAGCAGGCGGCCCCGTTCTTTGCCGATGACGAAGACATTCTGATGCTGTACGGCGATGTTCCGCTGATCTCCGTTGAAACCCTGACCCGCCTGCGTGAAGCCAAACCCCAGGGCGGTATTGGCCTTCTCACCGTCGTACTGGACGACCCGAGCGGCTATGGCCGCATCACCCGCGAAAACGGCAAGGTGACTGGCATCGTTGAACACAAAGATGCCAGCGAAGAACAGCGCCAGATCCTGGAAATTAACACCGGTATCCTGATTGCCAACGGCGCGGACATGAAGCGCTGGCTGTCTCAGCTCAACAACAACAATGCGCAGGGTGAATACTACATCACCGATATCATTGCGATGGCGTATCACGAAGGGCGTGAAATTGCTGCCGTTCATCCGGCGCGCATCAGCGAAACGGACGGCGTGAACAATCGCCTGCAGCTTTCCCGTCTTGAGCGTATTTATCAGTCCGAGCAGGCCGAAAAACTGCTGCTGGCAGGCGTGATGCTGCGCGATCCGGCGCGTTTCGATCTGCGCGGTACCTTGTCTCATGGGCGCGACGTTGAGATTGATACTAACGTTATCGTTGAAGGCAACGTCACGCTGGGCAACCGCGTCAAAATTGGCACCGGCTGCGTGATTAAAAACAGCGTTATCGGTGACGACTGCGAAATTAGCCCGTACAGCGTGGTGGAAGATGCTCGTCTGCACGCGGCCTGTACCATCGGCCCGTTTGCACGCCTGCGTCCGGGTGCCGAACTGCTGGAAGGCGCTCACGTGGGTAACTTCGTGGAAATGAAAAAAGCGTGTCTGGGTAAAGGCTCGAAAGCCGGTCATCTGACCTATCTGGGCGACGCGGAAATTGGTAACAACGTGAATATTGGTGCAGGAACCATTACCTGTAACTACGACGGCGCGAATAAGTTTAAAACCATCATCGGTGATGATGTGTTCGTTGGCTCCGATACGCAGCTGGTGGCACCTGTTACCGTGGGCAATGGCGTGACCATTGCTGCCGGAACAACCGTTACACGCGATGTGGCTGAGAACGAGCTGGTGTTAAGCCGCGTACCGCAGATCAGCAAGCAGGGGTGGAAACGCCCGGTGAAGAAAAAGTAACAACAAGGCGGGTGGCGCTACGCTTACCCGCCCTACGATTGAGTAGGCCTGATAAGGCGTAGCCGTCATCAGGCAAACCCGGGTGAGGAGATAAATATATATCTTCCCCCACAAGCAGTACCCATAAAAATAACCCCACTCTCTACAAGGCTCGGGGCGCCCGAAAAGGGCAAATACAGGTCAGCGACAACGCAGGCATCATGCCTAAATTCGGAATCTAAAATTATGTGTGGAATTGTTGGCGCAGTTGCGCAGCGTGATATTGCTGAAATCCTTCTCGAAGGTTTACGTCGTCTGGAATACCGTGGTTACGACTCTGCCGGTCTGGCAGTGGTGGATGCAGAAGGTCATATGACCCGTCTGCGTCGTCTCGGTAAAGTGCAAATGCTGGCTCAGGCCGCGGAAGAGCATCCGCTGCACGGTGGTACCGGTATTGCACATACCCGCTGGGCGACGCACGGCGAACCGTCAGAAGGCAACGCTCACCCGCATGTGTCTGAACACATCGTGGTCGTGCACAACGGCATTATCGAAAACCACGAACCGCTGCGCGAAGAACTGAAAGCGCGCGGCTACACCTTCGTCTCTGAAACTGACACCGAAGTGATTGCTCACCTGGTGCACTGGGAGCTGGAGCAGGGCGGCACGCTGCGTGAAGCGGTACTGCGCGCCATTCCTCAGCTGCGCGGTGCGTACGGTACGGTGATCATGGATTCCCGCGATCCGTCTACGCTGCTGGCTGCGCGTTCCGGTAGCCCGATGGTTATCGGTCTGGGCATGGGTGAAAACTTTATCGCCTCCGATCAGCTGGCGCTCCTGCCGGTTACCCGTCGCTTTATCTTCCTTGAAGAGGGTGATATCGCGGAAGTGACCCGTCGCAGCGTAACCGTATTCGATACCAGGGGCGAGCAGGTGAAACGTCAGGAGATCGAATCTAACCTGCAGTACGATGCGGGCGACAAAGGCGCGTACCGTCACTACATGCAGAAAGAGATTTACGAGCAGCCAAACGCCATCAAAAACACCCTGACCGGGCGCATCAGCCACGGTGAAGTGGATCTGAGCGAGCTGGGCGCAAACGCCAACGAACTGCTCGGCAAGGTTGAGCATATTCAGATCGTGGCCTGCGGCACCTCCTACAACTCCGGTATGGTCTCTCGCTACTGGTTTGAATCCCTGGCGGGCGTGCCGTGCGATGTGGAAATCGCGTCTGAATTCCGCTATCGCAAATCCGCGGTGCGTCGTAACAGCCTGATGATCACCCTTTCACAGTCTGGCGAAACGGCGGACACGCTGGCCGCGCTGCGTCTGTCTAAAGAGTTGGGTTACCTGGGATCGCTGGCCATCTGTAACGTCCCGGGCTCTTCCCTGGTGCGTGAATCCGATCTGGCGCTGATGACCAAAGCGGGTACCGAAATCGGCGTGGCTTCCACCAAAGCGTTTACTACTCAGCTGACCGTTCTGCTGATGCTGGTGGCGAAGCTGGCGCGTCTGAAAGGTGAAGATGCCTCTGTTGAGCACGACATCGTTCACGGCCTGCAGGCGCTGCCGAGCCGTATTGAGCAGATGCTCTCCCAGGACAAACGCATTGAAGCGCTGGCGGAAGATTTCTCTGACAAACATCACGCGCTGTTCCTGGGCCGTGGCGACCAGTACCCCATTGCGCTGGAAGGCGCGCTGAAGCTGAAAGAGATCTCCTACATCCACGCTGAAGCCTATGCGGCAGGCGAGCTGAAACACGGCCCGCTGGCGCTGATTGACGCGGATATGCCGGTTATCGTTGTGGCACCTAACAACGAACTGCTGGAAAAACTGAAATCCAACATCGAAGAAGTACGCGCCCGCGGCGGTGTCCTGTACGTCTTTGCCGACAAGGATGCCGGTTTTGTCAGCAACGACAACATGCACATCATCGAGATGCCGCATGTAGAAGAGGTGATTGCGCCGATCTTCTACACCGTTCCGCTGCAGCTGCTGGCTTATCACGTGGCGCTGATCAAAGGCACCGACGTTGACCAGCCGCGTAACCTGGCGAAATCGGTAACGGTGGAATAATAGTCCGCTTATTTTCCTTAAAGCCTTAGCCCTATGCTAAGGCTTTTTTATTTCCTCATAAATATAATCTGAAAAATAAAAGCTGCTTTTTCTTCTCATACACGTTTGTTGTAAAGTTTAAATACATGCGAAATAATATTAAATCAGACCGAATGTTTTATTTGTTTATTCTATTATTCCTCCTTAAATAATACTCCTTTAATAATATAATTTTATTTCTTGCTGAATTTAATTTTATTTGTATTATGTCGCCTGAACGCAAGTTCCATGATTTATTTAAATCATGAATGTAATAGATGGATTTATTAATTTAATGGCGGAGTACTATGAAACGTAATATTTTTACAGGGATTTTGGCGCTTTCTTCACTGTTTTTAGCTAATCAGGTTATCGCATCTGACGGTATTGTACACTTCCGTGGCGAAGTGGTGGATACCACATGTGAAGTCACTTCAGATACGGCTGGACAGACGGTGAATATCGGTAAGGTGGGTAAAACCGCTTTCACGGGTATTGACTCTACGGCATCGGTAAAAGATTTTCATATCCGACTAGAAAAATGCCCTACCACATACACTCAGGCTGCCGTTCGCTTTGATGGTACTGAAGACAGAAATACTATCGGTAAAGGCTATCTTGCCATCGGTACGCCTGTGGCGGGAGAAACGGGCACTGACGGTACCTTCACCGGTGGAGAAACCGCTGTCGCAGCAACAGGTGTGGCGATTAAATTATACAACCTGAAGGATGATACTCCCGTCCCGCTGTACGGCAATTCTGCTTATAGCCCTATTGCCTCCGGGAATGCAGATTTAGGCTTCAAAGCGAAATATGTGCAAACCCTTGCTACGGTCACGCCGGGTACAGCTAACGCTGATTCTCAGTTTACTATCGAATACCTGAAATAATATCACCCCGTACACTCTGTTGAGCCTGATGGCTGCCCTTTTTCTACCAGGCTCTTTATATAAAGGATTATTTTGTGATAAGAGTGTTTTTCGGCGTGCTTATGACGCTGTGGCTGGCCTTTTTTTCATGTTTCTCAACCGCGGGTATTATTATTGGTGGAACGCGTGTTATCTATTCCAGTGATAAATCCGATGCGACCATTTCGGTTCGTAACAATGATAATACGCTGCCGTATTTGATTCAGACATGGGTTGATCCTTTCGAAAGTCGCAATCAACCTTCACCGCCTTTTACCGTTATTCCTCCGGTTTCCCGGCTAGAGCCACAGCAGGAAAAAATTCTGCGGATTATGAAAGTCAAAGGAACACTGCCTGCCGATCGCGAATCCGTCTTTTGGCTGAACGTGAAAAATATTCCGCCTTCGGGTAACAGCCCAAACCGGCTGGAAATCGCCATCAAAACGCGCATCAAACTCTTCTGGCGTCCAGCTGCGCTCAAGGTCACACCGGAAACTGCCGCGCCAAAAGTCACCTGGCATACCGAAGGCGGTTTTTTAGTTGTGCATAATCCCAGTGCCATTCACGTCAACGTGATGAATGTGACGGTCGACGGGAAGGATGTGCCTTTGAATATTATCCGCCCGTTTGAAACGCTTCGTCTTCCGCTGCCTGCGGGAACGTCCGGTCATAGCATGGTCTGGCGCTACGTCAATGACTACGGCGGCATCAGTAACGCTATTGCGCTTACCCTCTGATCATCGGGATATCCTGGCAAATGGCCTCCTCACCGCTCGTAAAACTCCTGATGATCTCAGGGATATTCTTTTCTGCTGCGAAAATGTCTGCGGCAAAGGATCTGTTTAATCCCGCCTTGCTGGAGATCGATCGTCCCGTTGATGTGGACATCAGCCAGTTCAACCGGGCAAACAGCCTGCCTGCCGGGGATTACAAGGTCGATATTTTTGTTAACGGTAAGCGTATTGAACAACGCGTCGTGACGTTTGTTCAGGATAATGCAGAGGCGGAAATCACTCCCTGTTTTGTGGATGCGAAAAGCGTCCTGGCCACGTTTGGCGTAAAAGTTGAAGCGGTAAAGGCGCTGGCAGAGATCGACGAGAAGCAGTGTATCCGTCCTGCGGCGGTGATAGAGGGAGCGACCTCGACGTTTAATACGGATGAACTGGCCCTCAATCTGACCATCCCGCAGATTTATATTGATGCCGCTGCCCATGATGCGATAAGCCCTTCCCGCTGGAATGAAGGCATTAACGCGTTGATGGTGAATTATGATTTTTCAGGCTCTGAAACGCTTCGCGACGATGACGGTGATGACGAGGCGTTTTACTACCTCAACCTGCGCAATGGAATAAACGTGGGGGCATGGCGCCTGCGTAACTACAGTACCCTCAATATCAGCAACGGGCAGTCAGCCTATGACACTATAAGCACCTACGCCGAGCGGAATATTGCCGCGCTTCGTAGCCAGGTGATGATTGGAGATACGTTTACCGCCAGCGATGTGTTTGACAGCACGCAGCTTCGCGGCGTGCGGCTCTACACGGATAACGACATGCTTCCCGCCAGCCAGAACGGGTTTGCTCCGGTGGTTCGCGGCGTGGCAAAAAGTAACGCCACCGTCATCGTCAGGCAGAATGGGTATGTCATTTATCAATCAGCCGTTCCGCCGGGCGCCTTTTCGCTGACCGATCTTAATACTACCCACTCAGGCGGCGATCTGGATGTCACCATCAAAGAAGAGGACGGCAGCGAACAACGCTTCACGCAGCCCTATGCGTCGTTAGCCATACTGAAGCGCGAGGGACAGACCGATGTGGATATCAGCGCGGGTGAGTTGCGCGACCAACATGCTTTCACGCCGGACGTGTTTCAGGCTCAGCTGCTGCGCGGTCTGCCGTGGGGATTAACGCTGTACGGCGGCATGCAGCTGGCGCAGGATTATCGCGCTGCTGCGCTCGGAGTCGGCAAGGATATGGGGTCGCTGGGCGCACTCTCCTTTGACGTCACCCACGCAGCCGCCTGGTTCGACGAGAACGATAATGAACAGGGGCAGTCTTATCGTTTCCTCTATTCAAAACGCTTTGATGATACCGACACGACGCTCCGGCTGGTGGGTTACCGGTACTCGACGGAAGGGTACTACACGCTGAATGAGTGGGCTTCACGCCAGAATAACCAAAGCGATTTCTGGGCCACCGGTAACCGACGCAGTCGTCTGGAAGGCACGTGGACCCAAACTTTCGGCGAAGGTATGGGCAACCTCTATCTGACGTTGAGCCGCCAGCAGTACTGGAAGACGGACGCTGTCGAACGACTGGTGCAATTCGGCTACAGCAACAGCTGGCGTTCTATCTCCTGGAACCTCTCCTGGAACTATTCGGATTCTGCCACCACTTCCAGCGGCCGCCAGGATGCCGATAGCACCTCCTCAGAAAGCGAGCAGATCTTCATGTTCTCCGTGTCAGTTCCTCTATCCGGCTGGCTCAGCAACAGCTACATCTCGTATAGCGCGACGCAAAATAACCACGGTAAAGGGATGCATCAGGTTGGCGTAAACGGTACGGCGCTCGAAGGACATAACCTCTCTTATAACATTCAGCAATCCTGGGATGCTGATGAACGAGAGAGCAACGGCAGTGCAGGACTTGGGTATGACGGAACATACGGCTCGGCGAATGCCAGCTATGACTATAGCCGGGAATCAGAGCGCCTTAACTATGGTGTGAAAGGTGGCATTCTGGCACACAGCGAAGGGATCACTTTTTCCCAGGAGCTGGGTGAGACCGTCGCGCTGATTAAAGCCCCCGGAGCCGCCGGTCTTGAGCTGGAAAACGCAGGTGGCATCGCCACTGACTGGCGGGGTTACACCGTACAGACGCAGCTCAACCCCTACGATGAAAACCGTGTCGCTTTCGACAGTGATTACTTCGCCAAAGCTAACGTCGAGCTTGATAACAGCGTCCTTACCCTGGTGCCCACGCGTGGCGCCGTGGTGAAGGCTGAATTTGTTACGCACGTTGGCTATCGCATCTTGTTTAACGTTCGTCAGGCGAATGGACAACCCGTCCCCTTTGGCGCGATGGCATCCGCGGAGCTTGAGTCCGGCAGCGTGACCGGCATTGTCGGGGATAACGGCGATGTCTACCTTTCCGGTATGCCGGAAGAAGGTACGTTTTCACTGAACTGGGGAAAGGGAAATGCCAGTCGCTGCACGGTGCATTACCACATTAACAAGCCGACAGGTGTCGAGCTGGTTCAGACAACGGCAGTTTGCCAACAGGGATAGCGCAATGAAATTCGGTTCGAAAAGGCTGTTTGTTGTAATGACGCTTTTGTTCAGTACGTGGAGCAAGGCTGCGCTTGCGGGGGATGGGATCTGCCATGCAGTGGGTGGAACCTATCTCTACAATCTGAATGTGAATAATCAGCAAATACCCGCTGATAAAAATAAAGCGGGTATGGAGATAAGAGATCTAAAAACACTTTCGTCACCGAGCACTTATAAAGTTCAGTGTAATTGCCTTGGTCGCTATACCACCACATTTCGGAGTATCTACTATACGGCTACCTCGCCTTTGAACATGGATACGACAAGAGACGGCTACACTTACAATACATTGAATGAAAATCTGAGTATTGCCACTTCGATCCATGTACTGGGCCGTGAATTCATCCCCGTTCCCTTTTCTGCGGAACCAAATCGCGTGACCTCAGGTATGTACTGCTATGCGGATGGAGAAGAAGGCAGCCAGGCGATACTGGATACGGGATCGGAGATCAAGCTGTCGTTTCTGGTTAACAAACCTTTTATCGGCAAAGTGACGGTACCGGGCACCGTCGTCGCGGATCTGTACGGCGGAATAGACGAGCAATCCTCTTTAGCGAGTACCGACAAGCTGGCCGAAATTCGTATTTCAGGTGATATCGTCGCGCCGCAAAACTGTGAGATTGCGGCGGGGCAGTCGCTGGAGATCGATTTTGGTAAGATCCCTGCCACGGCGTTTTCTGCGGTGCAGGGCACGCCCGTTTCCAGCCACAAGGTGACCAAAACCATCCTCGTCCAGTGCACCGGAATAAGGGATGAAAATATCGTCTACTCCTCCCTTCATGCCGACCCGGTTGACTCCAGCGCCACAATGATGAAAGTGAACGGTAACGATGATGTCGGGATTGTCATTTATGACAAGGCCGACCGCGCGGTGAATGTGAACGGCGGCAGCATGAGTATGGACAGGGGGGCGAACAATCAGGGGGCAGAAACCAACTCGCTGACGTTTTCCGCGGCGCCAGCCAGTGCGACAGGCGCTCAGCCCAGGCCGGGGACCTTTGACGCCTACGCCACTATCACGCTGGAGATCGCCAACTGAATAAACACAGGGGCGAAATATTTCCGCCCCTGTTACATATTACAGTCATTGTCATTTTTTACATTCTGAACCACACTTCCTTTCATAACGCTGCATTGCGAAAAATAAAATCATGTTTTTATTCATGAGGTTAAAGTGCATGCGTGCATTGTCATAAAACTGTCATAATTCGTACATTTATCTGTCACCTGTTTGTCCTATTTTGCTCATCGTAGCCACTTAAACAATGATTTACGAAATCCTTGCAGGAGACATTATGAAAGTTATGCGTACCACTGTCGCAACTGTTGTCGCCGCGACCTTATCCATGAGCGCTTTCTCTGTATTTGCAGCAGCAAGCCTGACAGGTGCCGGTGCAACCTTCCCTGCGCCGGTGTATGCCAAATGGGCGGATACCTACCAGAAAGAAACCGGCAACAAGGTTAACTATCAGGGTATCGGCTCCTCCGGTGGCGTAAAACAAATTACCGCGAATACCGTTGATTTCGGCGCGTCAGATGCCCCACTGTCTGATGAAAAACTGAATCAGGAAGGCCTGTTCCAGTTCCCGACCGTGATCGGCGGCGTTGTGCTGGCTGTTAACATCCCTGGCCTGAAATCAGGCGAGCTGGTGCTGGACGGCAAAACCCTGGGTGACATCTACCTGGGCAAAATCAAGAAATGGGATGACGAAGCCATCACCAAACTGAACCCGGGCGTTAAGCTGCCTTCGCAGAACATCGCTGTGGTTCGTCGTGCTGACGGTTCCGGTACTTCCTTCGTGTTCACCAGCTATCTGGCGAAAGTGAACGAAGAGTGGAAATCTAAAGTCGGCTCCGGCTCTACCGTTAACTGGCCAACCGGTCTGGGCGGTAAAGGTAACGACGGTATCGCCGCGTTCGTACAGCGTCTGCCTGGCTCCATCGGTTACGTAGAATACGCCTACGCTAAGCAGAACAACCTGGCTTACACCAAACTGGTTTCAGCTGACGGTAAACCGGTTAGCCCGACCGAAGAGAACTTTGCTAACGCCGCAAAAGGCGCTGACTGGAGCAAATCCTTCGCGCAAGACCTGACCAACCAGAAAGGGGACGACGCGTGGCCAATCACCTCTACGACGTTCATTCTGGTCCACAAAGATCAGAAGAAACCAGAGCAGGGTGCGGAAGTGCTGAAGTTCTTCGACTGGGCATACAAAAACGGCGGCAAGCAGGCTAACGACCTGGATTACGCCAGCCTGCCGGACAGCGTGGTTGAGCAGATTCGTGCTGCATGGAAAACCAACGTGAAAGACAGCAGCGGTAAAGCATTGTATTAATTTAGCATTCTGACGAAAATGGCGGGTGGCGCTTACGCTTACCCGCCCTACGGTTCCGACTGTAGGCCGGGTAAGCGTAAGCGCCACCCGGCGATTTCGTAAACGCGTTTAACAGAAGAGTAATTTATGGCTGCAACCAAGCCTGCATTTAACCCTCCGGGTAAAAAAGGTGACATGATTTTCAGCGCGCTGGTCAGACTGGCTGCGCTGATTGTGCTATTGCTGCTGGGCGGCATTATCGTGTCTCTGATTTTCTCCTCCTGGCCGAGCATCCAGAAATTTGGGTTCTCCTTCCTGTGGACTAAAGAGTGGGACGCGCCGAACGACATCTACGGCGCCCTGGTGCCGATTTATGGCACGCTGGTGACCTCGTTCATCGCCCTGCTGATTGCGGTTCCGGTGAGCTTTGGTATTGCCCTGTTCCTGACGGAGCTGGCGCCTGGCTGGCTGCGACGCCCGCTCGGTATCGCTATCGAACTGCTGGCGGCCATTCCAAGTATCGTTTACGGCATGTGGGGCCTGTTTATCTTTGCGCCGCTGTTCGCGACCTACTTCCAGGAGCCAGTCGGCAACGTTCTCTCCACCATCCCGTTTGTTGGCGCCTTGTTCTCTGGCCCTGCATTCGGTATCGGTATTCTGGCTGCGGGTGTGATCCTCGCCATCATGATTATTCCGTACATTGCGGCGGTGATGCGCGATGTCTTCGAGCAAACCCCGGTGATGATGAAAGAGTCGGCCTACGGCATCGGCTGCACCACCTGGGAAGTTATCTGGCGCATTGTTCTTCCGTTCACCAAAAATGGGGTGATCGGGGGCGTGATGTTGGGCCTGGGTCGTGCGCTGGGTGAAACCATGGCGGTCACCTTTATCATCGGTAACACCTACCAGCTCGACAGCGTGTCGCTCTACATGCCGGGCAACAGTATTACCTCTGCTCTGGCAAACGAATTTGCGGAAGCGGAATCCGGTCTGCACGTTGCAGCGCTGATGGAACTGGGTCTGATTCTGTTTGTTATCACCTTCATTGTTCTGGCGATTTCCAAGCTGATGATTATGCGTCTCGCCAAAAATGAGGGGGCACGCTAATGGCAACTCTCGAAATGCAAGCTACCGCTGAACTGGCGGAATCCCGCCGCAAAATGCAGGCCAGACGCCGCATAAAAAACCGGATTGCGTTAACGCTCTCGATGGCGACGATGGCATTTGGTTTGTTCTGGCTGGTCTGGATCCTGTTCTCGACAATCGTTCGTGGAATTGACGGTATGTCGCTGGCGCTGTTCACCGAGATGACGCCTCCGCCAAACACGGCGGGTGGTGGTCTGGCGAACGCCCTGGCAGGCAGCGGCCTGCTGATCCTCTGGGCGACGGTCTTCGGTACGCCGCTGGGCATCATGGCGGGCATCTACCTGGCAGAATATGGGCGTAAATCCTGGCTGGCGGAAGTGATTCGCTTCATCAATGACATTCTGCTGTCCGCGCCGTCTATTGTGGTGGGTCTGTTTGTTTACACCGTTGTGGTGGCACAGATGGAACACTTCTCCGGCTGGGCGGGAGTGATCGCGCTGGCGCTGCTGCAGGTGCCTATAGTCATTCGTACTACCGAGAACATGCTGAAACTGGTGCCGGACAGCCTGCGTGAAGCGGCTTACGCGCTGGGTACGCCAAAATGGAAGATGATCTCCGCGATTACGCTGAAAGCGTCAATCTCCGGGATCATGACCGGTATTCTGCTGGCGATTGCGCGCATTGCAGGTGAAACGGCGCCGCTGCTGTTTACCTCCCTCTCCAACCAGTTCTGGAGCACGGACATGATGCAGCCGATCGCCAACCTGCCGGTGACGATCTTTAAATTTGCGATGAGCCCATTCGCGGAGTGGCAGCAGCTGGCCTGGGCCGGGGTGCTGATCATTACCCTTTGCGTACTGTTGCTGAACATTCTGGCGCGCGTCATTTTCGCGAAGAAGAAACACGGTTAAATTTTTACGGCGCGGCAGCTCGCGGCGCCGAATGAGGAAATGAGTCAATGAGTATGGTTGATACTGCCCCGGGTAAGATTCAGGTTCGTGATTTGAACTTCTACTACGGCAAATTCCATGCCCTGAAGAACATCAACCTGGATATCGCGAAGAACCAGGTCACGGCATTTATCGGTCCATCCGGCTGTGGAAAATCCACGCTGCTGCGTACCTTTAACAAAATGTATTCGCTCTATCCGGAGCAGCGCGCTGAAGGTGAAATCATCCTGGACGGCGAAAACATTCTGACCCAGGCCCAGGATATCGCCTTGTTGCGTGCCAAAGTAGGCATGGTGTTCCAGAAACCAACGCCGTTCCCGATGTCGATTTATGACAACATCGCATTTGGCGTACGCCTGTTTGAAAAGCTCTCCCGTACCGATATGGACGAACGCGTACAGTGGGCGTTGACCAAGGCCGCATTATGGAACGAAACCAAAGATAAATTACACCAGAGCGGTTACTCTCTCTCCGGTGGTCAGCAGCAGCGTCTGTGCATTGCGCGCGGTATCGCCATTCGCCCGGAAGTGTTGCTGCTTGATGAGCCGTGTTCAGCGCTGGACCCGATCTCAACCGGTCGTATTGAAGAGCTCATCACCGAGCTGAAGCAGGATTACACCGTGGTTATCGTGACCCACAACATGCAACAGGCTGCGCGTTGTTCCGATCATACGGCGTTTATGTATCTGGGCGAGTTGATTGAGTTCAGCGATACGGACGCGCTGTTCACCAGGCCCGCGAAGAAACAAACCGAAGATTATATTACTGGCCGCTACGGTTGATTTGCCTTAGTGCATGTGGAGAAACCATGGACAACCTCAATCTTAATAAACACATTTCCGGCCAGTTCAACGCAGAGCTGGAAAGCATTCGCACCCAGGTGATGACCATGGGCGGCATGGTCGAGCAGCAGCTTTCTGATGCAATTACGGCGATGCACAACCAGGACAGCGAGCTGGCAAAGCGCGTCATTGAAGGCGACAAAAACGTCAACATGATGGAAGTGGCTATCGACGAAGCCTGCGTACGCATTATCGCGAAACGCCAGCCGACGGCGAGCGATCTGCGTCTGGTGATGGCGATCATTAAAACTATCGCCGAGCTGGAGCGTATTGGTGACGTTGCGGATAAAATCTGCCGCACTGCGCTGGAGAAGTTCTCCCAACAGCACCAGCCGCTGCTGGTGAGCCTGGAGTCGCTGGGCCGCCACACCGTGCAGATGCTGCACGACGTGCTGGATGCCTTTGCGCGTATGGATCTGGACGAAGCGGTGCGTATCTACCGTGAAGACAAGAAAGTCGACCAGGAGTATGAAGGCATCGTGCGTCAGCTGATGACCTACATGATGGAAGATTCACGTACCATCCCAAGCGTGCTCACCGCGCTGTTCTGCGCGCGCTCTATCGAGCGTATCGGTGACCGCTGCCAGAATATTTGCGAATACATCTTCTACTTCGTGAAAGGTCAGGATTTCCGTCACGTGGGCGGCGACGAGCTGGACAAACTGCTGGCGGGTAAAGATCCGAAAGAGTGACGTTTGTGGCGGGTGGCGCTAGCGCTTACCCGCCCTACGTTAACTTAACGCGTAATATTCCACCCGCGCGCCTTCCACAGTTCCGGCAACTGCGCCAGATCGGTAAAGGTCGTCACGTTTGGATGCTCGATCGGCTTGTTGTGCGGGTCGGCGCAGAAGTAAAACACCTCCATGCCCGCATCAATCCCCGACTGCGCACCCGCAGACGAATCATCCACCAGAATGCAGTTCTCTACGTTGACGTCCATCGCTTTCGCTGCATGGAACATCAGCGCCGGGTCTGGCTTCCAGCGCTGGATATCGTAGCCGCTGAACAGTTTTTCCGGGAAATGGTGCAACATATCAAGCTTGCCCAGCGAGTGCTGCATTTTGCTGACCGGGCCGTTAGAGACCACGCAGATTGGCACCGTCATCGCATCCAGCAGCGCATTTGCACCTGCGATAACCTCCAGCTCGGAGTCGAACAGGCGTGCGACCTCGGCGCGGTACACCGGTTCCAGATCGGCTTTCGCCAGATCCACCCCGTGCTCTTCGTTAATGATGTCGATGATCTCGTACAGCTTCACGCCCTTAAAGCGTTTGAACACCTCTTCGAGATCGAGCGTAATGCCAAATTCCTGGAACATGGCAACATACGCGCGGGAACAAATGACCTCACTGTCGACCAGCGTTCCGTCGCAGTCGAAAAATACCGCTTCAATTCCGGACATGCCTTTCCCTTTTAACAAGTTTAACGTTTACGTACGGCAGTTTAACGAGACGCAATCGTTGCCGTATAAGCAAAATCAATGAAAAAAGTATCTCATAACCGCCACTATTGTCGCATTTTGGTATAGGATAGCGACGAATTTTCCCTCCTTGTTCGGAAATTGATGATGAGTCAACAACACACAACCCAGACATCTGGTCAGGGTCTGCTTGAGCGCGTGTTCAAACTGCGCGAGCACGGCACAACGGCACGCACCGAAGTGATCGCCGGTTTCACCACCTTCCTGACGATGGTGTATATCGTTTTTGTTAACCCGCAAATTCTGGGCGTTGCTGGCATGGATACCAGCGCCGTCTTCGTGACCACCTGTCTGATTGCCGCCCTTGGCAGCATCCTGATGGGCGTGTTCGCTAACCTACCGGTTGCGCTGGCACCGGCAATGGGTCTGAATGCGTTCTTCGCGTTCGTGGTCGTTCAGGCGATGGGCCTGCCGTGGCAGGTTGGCATGGGCGCTATCTTCTGGGGCGCCGTTGGCCTGCTGCTGCTGACCATTTTCCGCGTGCGCTACTGGATGATTGCGAATATCCCGGTGAGTCTGCGCGTGGGTATCACCAGCGGGATCGGCCTGTTCATCGGCATGATGGGTCTGAAAAACGCCGGAGTGATCGTGGCGAACCCGGAAACGCTGGTGAGCATCGGCAACCTGACCTCTCACAGCGTGCTGCTGGGCGTGCTGGGCTTCTTTATCATCGCGATCCTGGCTTCCCGTAATATTCATGCGGCGGTGCTGGTGTCCATCGTGGTCACCACGCTGCTGGGCTGGATGCTGGGCGATGTCCAGTATCACGGGATCGTCTCCGCGCCACCGAGCGTCTCTACCGTTATTGGTCACGTTGATCTGGCGGGCTCCCTGAACCTCGGTCTGGCGGGCGTGATTTTCTCCTTCATGCTGGTTAACCTGTTTGACTCCTCCGGTACGCTGATCGGCGTGACCGACAAAGCGGGTCTGGCGGATGAGAAAGGCAAATTCCCGCGCATGAAGCAGGCGCTGTTTGTAGATAGCGTCTCTTCCGTAGCCGGCTCTTTCATTGGAACATCCTCTGTGACCGCTTACATCGAATCTTCTTCCGGCGTCTCTGTGGGCGGCCGTACGGGTTTGACGGCGGTGGTCGTGGGTATTCTGTTCCTGCTGGTGATCTTCCTTTCTCCGCTGGCGGGGATGGTTCCACCGTATGCGGCCGCGGGTGCGCTGATCTACGTTGGCGTGCTGATGACGTCTAGCCTGGCGCGCGTGAAGTGGGAAGATTTAACCGAAGCGGTTCCGGCGTTTATTACCGCTGTGATGATGCCGTTCAGCTTCTCGATTACCGAAGGTATTGCGCTGGGCTTTATCTCTTACTGCGTGATGAAGATCGGTACCGGCCGATTCCGCGAACTCAGCCCATGCGTCATTGTCGTGGCGCTGCTGTTTGTGCTGAAGATTGTGTTTATTGACGCGCACTAAGGTGCGGTTTGTGGTGTCAGGTGGCGCTTCGCTTACCTGACCTACTGACGAGTGTAGGCCCGGTAAGCGCTAGCGCCACCGGGCTTTTTTATCAGGCTTTAACCCGCTTAATATAATCCCCAAACGCGGTCAGCTGACCAGAAAGATGGTCACGCGTGCTCTGATCCACCACTTCACCCGTTTGCGGGTCGACCTTGTTCTGAATCACACCGCCCATAAACTCCGGCTTGTTCATCACCATCGCATCCAGGAATACCAGGATCTGGCGCAGATGATACTGGCAGCGCGCGCCGCCAATCGCGCCCATCGAGCTGGTCTGGATGAGCACTGGTTTGCCGGACAGCGGCTGCTCAGGTAACCGGGACAGCCAGTCGATGGCATTCTTCAGGCCACCCGGAACCGAGTAGTTATACTCGGGTGTGACGATAACCACGCCGTCGGCCTGGCGAATTTGCTCCGCCAGCGCCTCAACGCTCTGCGGAAACCCCTCTTCCTGCTGGACGTCAGCATCATAAAGCGGAATATCGCCAATGGACGGCAGGGCGCTAATTTCCATTCCTGCCGGTGCCAGCTGTGGCAGGGTGCGGGCGACCATCCCGTTAAATGAACCTTTGCGCAGGCTTCCCAGTAACGTAACAACTTTCAACGTATCAGACATGATTACTCCTGTTTCATCATGATGACCCTGAATGGATCAGCTAAGAGTGATTGCTTTTTCTGCCGGTAAACTGGTTAAACGCATCAGACGCGCGGCGGGCTCGTTGGCGCGCTCGGGCACATCAGGAAGGCTACGCCATCCCTGTTGGCTGTCAAATTCCCAGATTTTCATGCGTTCGATGGCCGGAGTGACGGCAATGGACCAGATCAACACGTCCTCAGCATCGCTGAGCGCTTCAACCAGCGTGGCTCTCGTGGCGCGCAGGCGTCCTGATCCTGGCAGCAGTTGCAACAGACTGGCATCGTCAGACGCACACCCACAGAGCTTACGAATGCTCTGACGCAGGGTAATGAGTTGGGCTCTGGCTTCAACAGGATCGTTTTGATTGCGTACCCACAGCGTTTCATTGCTGGAGAGCGGGTAGTCGTTATGCGCGTTAGCACCGTGGAAGCTGCGCGTCGCGCGCTGAAGTTCCATATCCAGTCCACAGTCACCCTCGGTAGTGAGCGCGACACCAATAATATTGCCCGTATAGGCGATGGAAAACCGGGGGAGTTCCGGGTCAGCAAAGACCGGACGGCCTTCTGGCTGGATAATAATGTCCGGCAGCTCACTGGTGCCGTAGAGCATGAACATAAGCTCGGCGAGAAGTGCTCTGGAGGCTAAAAACCGCGTCCTGCGGTGCTCCGGAAGCGAGAGCGCTTCACTGTGACAGGCTGAAGAAATTCTGGCCGATACGAGATGTCCGTCTGTAAGTATCCCTCTTGCAAAGTGCGTTGCCATTTTTCGCTCCTTGATAATGGTCGTAATCGGTTAAACGGTTACATGATTATCGCTTAACTTGGCTCCTGTTTTAATCAGTAAATCGGCGTAAGAGAAGACTTAGGACCGAACTTTACATTTTCTTAGGCAAAAACAGGACCTGGAGCGCCGTACAGTGCTTTGATTGTCTCACGCAACCAAAGGATTTTGGGGTTATGGCTGTTCCGTTTATGCCAGATCAGCGTGAAGGGAACGGTAAGCTTTTCAGCCTGCGCTTCGTCAATGGGAATAGGAAGCGCGATCAGCTTCCGCTGGTGGAGTTCATTGTAGTGATGACAATAGTGCGGAGCCGTGGCGATATAGTTATGGTCGGGCTGCGCCGCCATAAACATCGCCTGTTCAAAACCCGGCAGGCACATGGCTATATTGCGCTCACGCCCCATCTCCTTTAGCACCTCATCAAGCGCCCAGGTATCGCTACGTTCCCAGAAGATACTGATATGGGGAAAGTGCAGGAAAGTCTCCAGATTCCACTCCTGCTGAAGCGCCGGATGGTCCTCGCGCAGATAGACGCAGGGGCGATCGCTGAACAGGATTTCGTAGTCGATAAACCACGGCATCAGCTTAAGCAGCTCGCGGGAACGCGGATGTGTTTCTCGGCCGGTAAAGCCAAGATCCACCTCTCCACGCGTTATGGCATCCAGCGAGTCGTAATCCCAGTGGCGCATCTTCACCGTAGCCTGCGGATAGCGCTGGTTCACCTGCTCCAGCAGGGTGTTAAAGCGGATCAGCATCAACGGCGTTTCGGCGGCCAGCACGAACGTTAGCCCGCCTGGCGAATCATGGTGGAATTTATCGAGGATCTGGTTGCCAATCTGCATCCAGTCGGCCAGATCCTGCTCCAGGCTTACCGTCAGCGGGGTTGGCAGCAACCCTAACGGCGTTTTGACAAACAGCGGGTCTTCGAACCAGTCGCGCAGCTTGGCCAGTGATTTACTCACCGCAGACGGCGTCACGTTCATCCGCTTCGCGGCTTTGGTGACGCTGCGCTCCTGCAGCAGAAGCTGCAGGCAAAGCAAGAGATTAAGATCGAGACTGCTGATGGGCTTCTTCATAATGCGCCGCGGGCTGGATGACCATAAGTAAGGTAATGCAGACAATGCTACAGCCAATCAGAATCCCGATCAGCATATTCAGCGCGTTAAGACCGATAACCGCCGCCAGCCAAATCCACAGAGACGAGCCGCAGACCTGCGCGATCCCCAGCACCGAGCTTGCCACGCCTGCCCGCAGCGAGAAGGGGCCAAGCGCCTGACTCATCGCTACGCCAAAGCCAACCGAGAACCCGGCACAGATGAGGGTAATACCCACCAGCATCACCGCATGTGAGCTGGTGGCCGCCAGAATCGCGCCTGCCATGAGGAATAAAACCTGTGAGGTCAGCATCAATGTGCGCTGGCTGAAAACATTGAGTGCAAACGGGGTAGAGAACGAGACAGCCATACTGACCATGGCGGTTAATGCCATCACCGTTGAATACTCACCCCGATCGAAGCCCATGGTCTCCATCAGTAACACCGGGGAAACGTTTACATAGGTCAGGATCACCGCCACGCTTAACGTGGTCACGGCCAGACGACTGAGGAAAAAGCGGTTAAGCAGCTTCTCGGCTGGGTGAATTGTTGGGGGTTGACCGGTATTCTGCGAGCCTGGGTGGGTCTCTTTCAGCACGGCGATGGACAGGATAAACACCAGCGCGCCCATCGCCGCCATGGTCCAGAACAGGCTCTGCCACGGGAACTTCAGCATGATTAGGTAGCCCACTACGGGTGCCAGCACCGGGATGATGCAGGTAATACCGTTCAGCATCGACAGCACTTTGGCGCGGCGCTGGGCGCTTAAGGTGTCGCGCAAAATGGCAAAAGCGACGACGTAACAGCCACCGGCACCAATGCCCTGGATAAAACGTCCTGACAGGAACACGGTGCTGTTCTGCGCCTGTGAGCAGAGAATGGACGCCATGGCAAAAATGATGGCACAGGTTATCGCGACAGGCTGACGGCCTGCTTTATCTGCGATCTTCCCGGCAAACACCATCGACGACGCCATCCCCGCGAGGTAGGCCGAAAACGCGATGTGCAGCTGCGCCTCGCTGGCGCCCAGATCGCGGGCGATGTGGGGGAGTCCCACCAGATACATATCAATGCCAGACGGATAAAGCAGAACCAGCGCGAAACTACAAAACAGAAAACGTGCCATAAACCCCCCATAGATGCAGGCAAGCAGGATAGGGGGTGAAAAGGGATTAGGCGAGTTGCCATTTGGACAATGGTGATTTCCTGGTAGGAAATTACTTAATAATTAATTTAGAGTTGGTTAAGGATCGTAGAGATGCTGTGCCTATAAACTTTCAATTGAGCCTGATATATATCAGGCAACCTGTAACAGGCCGTTTTAACTTACTGAGAGGGCATAAATAAAATTATATCTTTAATGTGAATAGATATTCTTTCAGAAGTTGGTTTTTATAAAATTCCAACTGAATGCTCAAGCATGCCCAGTATGTACCTTATGGGCAACTCGCTGCCGGACGCGGGATTTGAGCCCTGCACGGCCTTGAGTGTTAAGATTTCGGCGGCGGTATTGTGTTGATGGTGGACGGTGACGAGGTACAGGAGTTACGAGAAATTTTTTATCCGTAGAATCAGTTGGTTAAGCAAGTGTGTGACTGTGTATTTAGTGTGCTGAATGATAGCAACCAAATAAAAAATAAACCGGGATGATTTAATATTTATCCCGGCTTTATTTTATTGACTTATATATACTGAAGGTCCCATAAGTTGTATATGTGAACACTT
The DNA here is from genome assembly GCF_025244905.1 of Enterobacter mori. Lineage (NCBI taxonomy): Bacteria > Pseudomonadati > Pseudomonadota > Gammaproteobacteria > Enterobacterales > Enterobacteriaceae > Enterobacter > Enterobacter mori. The sequence goes on from NZ_CP104285.1 coordinate 4,771,359, forward strand.
CAGATTTAGAAATATATCATCCCCTTTGATTATAACTTCATTATTGCCAGCATGTTTATTTATTTCTATTCTTGCTGGCATATCTGTAGATATCCCATCTATCTTTAAAAATTTAACCCCACTACAATTTATGCCACATCTACATCTGTTATAACCTTTTGTCCATTTAGGTGGTGGGTTATCTGGTAATTCATTAACTAAGTCGAAAGATATTATTACTGTGGAAGCTTCACGATCTATTTTGATATCAAAGATATCAATTTCTCCTACTTCAACAGGATTAGTAAAAACCTTATTAAATAATATATTGCCATCAATATCATTCCAGTTCATATTGTTATCCTTAAAATCCATAATGATCAAATGTACCAGGAACTGAGCCTGTTCTAGTATTTTCAATTGGTCTTATATTTAAATGAGGACCTTGATTTCCTATACTATTTGGGTAAGAGTGTCCGGCAGAATGATCTTGGATAATAATTTTAGAACCATCCGCTTTGGTAAACTGATATTCCCTTGTCCAGACTTGATTCCCGTTGCTATCAAAAATAGGATTCTTTCTTGAGTCAGTCATTGGCACACTTCTATGGTCACCATGAAATCCAGTTTTAGAATTGAATATTCTATCTGATTGTTGACTCATTGAAATACCTGCATCTCTTTTTGCAGCCCGGAACGCTTCATTTCTTGATTTAAATTGAGCACTGCACCCAGCAAGACCTAATGGATCTATCCAGGTTAATGGATTGTTAACGTAGGCATAAGTATTCAGCCCACCATCCAGCCCCACAGGATCCGGACTCAGGTACCGCCCCACTCCGGGATCGTAATACCGGTGCCTGTTGTAGTATAACCCGCTTTCTGCGTCATGATACTGCCCCTGAAAGCGCAGCGGCTGATTTATCCCTGCCGTATCGGCATGAAGCACCTGACCGTAGCTGCGCAGCATGGCTGACCATACGACGCGGCCCCGGACGTCGCGCAGCTCAAGCGGCGTGCCGAGGTGGTCGCAGACGTAATGGTACACCCCGGGCTCCGTCTCCCGTCCGCAGAGCATGAGCAGCGGGCGAAAGTCATCTTCATCCTCATACAGCCACACCCGGCAGGTTGCATCGCGGAGTGCCTCCTGAAGCTGCGGGTTATCCGGCAGCCTGCCGGGCCAGAAGCGTCCGGCATCACACTCGCAGAGCAGGCGCTCGCCCTGCCAGAAAAAGCGGTGGGCGGCGCGGGTAAGTAAATCCTCCTTCAGAATACGGCGCCCCAGGGCATCATACTGATAACGATAATGCACGGTCTCCTGACCCCGTACCCGGCAGCGGTAGCCGGTCAGGCGGTGCTCCGTGTCCCATTCGTAGTGCTGCTCTTCCTCACCGGTCACCTCAAGAATGCGGTTGCCGTAGCCGTCGTATTCGTAACGGGTGTCCCCGGCGTGCGTCAGGTGATTGCCGGGGGCGACCGTCATAATTCCATAACCACGGTCATCCACCATCGCCAGCGCTAATCAGCCGCCCGACACTGGATTCTTTGCCATCAGCCGTAAGTAATAAGACAACAGTAGTGGAATGAAGCTAATGTGAAACAAGAACGAACTGATAACCAGGTGATAGCTACCGCAGGCTGTGGAAATAATCCCTGCATATGTTGATACTATTAGACAGGCGCGATCAGGAAAAGAAGCTCACGAAAATTCAGAATTGTGCCTGATATATATCAGGCAGCCTGTTACAGGCCGCTTTAATTTACTGAGAGGACATAAATGAAATTATAACTTAAATGTGAATAGATATTCTTTCAGAAGTTACTTTTTATAAAATTCCAACTGAATGCTCAAGCATGCCCTGTATGTACCTTATGGGCAACTCGCTGCCGAACGCGGGATTTGAGCCCTGAACGGCCGTGAGTGTTAAGACTTCGAAGGAGGTATTGTGTTGATGGTGGAAAGTGACGAGACGCAGGAGCTACGTGAGTAATTTTTCAGGTGTGGCAGGTGATAAAGGGAATAAAAGAGGCGCTTTTTTAGTGGGCTGAACGTCGACGGGTAAATAAAAAACAAGCCAGGAATATTTAATTCCTTCCCGGCTTTTAAATCATTTCATTGAATCATATTCCCAATAAAAATACTTACATAACTCTTGTGATATATATATGTTGTTTTTAATTTCAATACTTGAAACGATAGAGTTTAAGATAGACACAACTCTTTTCCATGAATATTCATCAATCAGAATTATTTTATATTGTTTGTTAAGCATGCTTTTTTTATCTTTTAGAGAAGACACTCCTTCGATAGTTGCCACAGCCACAGAATAAAGATCCGAAGAATCTTCGTCACTCATGCCTATATTCATTTCAAGAAAATAGAAAACATTATTATCGATAGACTCCCAAGTCCACGGGTCATATATATCTGGAGACCAGTAATGTTTTATCTCTAGTTTTCTTTGCTTTAATTTCATGGTAATGCCTCCGTATCCAAGTGAACATTGCTTGACCACGACCCTTCAGGAACAGTTCTAGTTTGAAAATTTACTTGAGTTCCAGTTCTTGACCACGGTTCATCAGTCAATGGATTTCTTCCTCGTTTCGGAGACGGCCCTCTATATTGTCTTAAAACATCGTCGGAAATCAAGAGATCAGAACCATAACCACTAATTTTCTTATAATTAGGTCCAACAAATGCCTCACCTAATTTAAAAGCATCATCCTGAGATACAATACCCGTTATTCCCCGGTTGCCACGTGCGGCAGTCTGATTTTTAATCCTTTTAAGTTTATTCTTAAACTGCTGATTCGTTAATTTGCAACTTAGACCAAGCGGATCGATCCAGCTTAACGGATTCGGCGCGTACGCATAAGTATTCAGCCCCCCCGCCAACCCCACCGGATCCGGACTCAGGTACCGCCCCACTCCCGGATCGTAATACCGGTGCCTGTTGTAGTATAACCCGCTTTCCGCGTCATGGTACTGCCCCTGAAAGCGCAGCGGCTGATTTATCCCTGCCGTATCAGCATGAAGCACCTGACCGTAGCTGCGCAGCATGGCTGACCACACGACGCGGCCCCGGACGTCGCGCAGCTCAAGCGGCGTGCCGAGGTGGTCGCAGACGTAATGGTACACCCCGGGCTCCGTCTCCCGTCCGCAGAGCATGAGCAGCGGGCGAAAGTCATCTTCATCCTCATACAGCCACACCCGGCAGGTTGCATCGCGAAGCGCCTCCTGAAGCTGCGGGTTATCCGGCAGCCTGCCGGGCCAGAAGCGTCCGGCATCACACTCGCAGAGCAGGCGCTCGCCCTGCCAGAAAAAGCGGCGGGCGGTGCGGGTAAGTAAATCCTCCTTCAGAATACGGCGGCCCAGGGCATCGTACTCATAACGATAATGCACGGTCTCCTGACCCCGTACCCGGCAGCGGTAGCCGGTCAGGCGGTGCTCCGTGTCCCATTCGTAGTGCTGCTCTTCCTCACCGGTCACCTCAAGAATGCGGTTGCCGTAGCCGTCGTATTCGTAGCGGGTGTCCCCGGCGTGCGTCAGGCGATTGCCGGGGGCGACCGTCAGGGGGCCGGTCAGGTTACCGGCGGCATCGTGCGTGAAGGACTCCTGCCATGACAGGATTCCGTCCGCCCGGCGCGGCGTGAATGCGGTGGCGGTCAGGCGCCCCCGCTCATCGTGGCTGAAACGCCACTCTCCGGTGGCGGTGTCGGTGATGCGCGAAATCAGGCTCCGGGCGTCCGGGGTGTATTCCCGGGCCCTGTCGGTGCGGTCGTCAGCCATCACGACGGACTGACGTATCAGGCGGTCGCGGGCGTCACGGGCGAAATGCTGGCGGAACGCTCCGCTGTGCCGGGTCCGCTCAGAGCCGTTTCGCCAGTCATGACGGACCAGCATCTGCGCGTCCAGCGAGGTATGCGTAATCAGTCCATGGTGGCGCTGCCATGACAGGGTCCGTCCGTCCGGCAGGCGCATGGCGGTCAGCGCGCCGGTGCTGTCCCGCAGGTAGTGGGTACTTGCCGGACCCTGATGTTCGGCCATGAGCAGGCCCCGGCGGTCATACTGCCATGCGATCGGCCAGCCACCGTCGTCAGCTGAAGCCAGCCGCCCGAAACCGTCATAGGCGTAGCGGATTTTTTTCCCGTCAGGCAGCGTTTTCTCCGTCACCCGCCCGGACACATCGCGCGTCAGCCGGGTGACACGCACACGCTCCTCCCTGCCGCTGAGGTCATATTCCCGCAGGGTGATAAGCCTGCCACAGGCATCATATTCCCGGCAAAGGCGGATACCGTCGATGCGGGTTTCCTCTGCCAGAAGACCGCTGCGGGTGTAAAGAAGCTGCCAGCGCTGGCCGTTGCCGTCGACGATCTCTGTCACCTGTCCGGTTCGAAGATCGTACCGGTATGTCTCCCGGGTATTATCCGGGTAAAGGATTTCGCTCAGCAGCGCGGTGCCGGGATGATACGTATAGCGGGTGATGTGTCCTGATTCATCCTGCTCCGTCAGCAGCTGACCGTCACCGTTCCACGCCCATCTGCGCTCGCTACCGTCCTCATGGATAATCCGTTCCGGATTGCCCGCGTCGTCCCAGTGGATCTGTTCGCCAGCGCCGGTCTCAGGATTGCCCTGCCAGACCGGCCGGCACAGCAGGTCGTAACGAAAGGTCATGACTTTCCCGGTGCGGTCTTTCTGGCGTATCACCAGACCCGCGGCGTTAAGCTGACGGGTTTCAACACTCCCGTCTGCCCATTCCGTTGCGACCAGCCCCCCCTCTTCCGACCAGCGATAACGTGTGGTGTTTCCTTCGGCGTCGGTTGATGCCAGCAGGCATCCGTCGGCGTCATAGCGCCAGCACTCCCGCTGTTTTTCCAGCCCGTCAGCGCGCCAGGTAACCTGCTCAATACAGCGGCCTGCGCTGTAATAGCGACGAATGCGTTGCCCGTCCGGCAGGCATTCTTCAGTGACCTGTCCGTCGCGGTTATGATGCCAGCGGGTCACCGCGCCCGACGGATCGGTCAGTGAGACAAGGTTGCCCCGCGTATCATAGTCATATCGGGTGGTGGCACCATCCGCACCGGTCTGTTCGAGCAGCCGGGCGGTGTCCGGATCGTGCCGCCAGTGCTCTTCCGCACCGTCTTCATGGCGAACCGTGACGCGCCCGCCAGTCTGCCAGATATACTCCCGGGACAGGCCCGGAAGGCTGCTCCAGTGGCGAATGGCCCGGGCCGTTTTACCCGAACCGGACCACGCCCAGTAAAATTTCGCCCCGCCGGGCAGTTCACGGCAGGTAAAAAGATGGTCGTCCCGGTAGTGGTACCGTTCGGCCTCCTGTCCCGGTGCCCGGGCCAGGCAGAGGCGTCCCTCGTCATCGTGGTCGTAGCGCATCACCGTCACGGCACCACGCGTCATGTCCGGGCGCGTATTTTCAAATACCAGCGCACTCAGGCGCGGCCCCCTGGCGTGTTGACGGTAACGGAGATGCAGCGCCAGCCCCGCGGTGTTGAACAGTCTGACGGGTAACGGTCCCTCGTACTCGATTTGCCAGCGTCGCCGCTGGCGGGAAAATCCGCTCACGCGTCCCTGCGTGCCGTCCGGCTCCCGGATGACATGCATCAGCCAGCCTTTCAGTGACGGCGCGCTCAGCACAAACGCATCATCTGCTTTATCACACCAGGCCCGGGCACCGGCCAGCGGGTTGCGTGAGGCGGGCGTCGCGCGGTCCGGCAACGGCAGGCGCAGGGTGACGTTTTCATGGTCCCGCCACAGGATATGGCTGTCGGTGAAGGTGATGTGATGGTCAAGCGTATGCCGCCAGCCAAACCCGAGCGTTGACGCCTCCTCAACCGCCGTGGTGCGGTACTGCCGGCCAACGCTGAACGGGACGGCATCGGGCAGGGTAAAATCCGTCAGCGCCAGCAGCTCTTCCCCGTTGATCAGGGAAACAGGGCAGCCGTCCGTATCGCAGGCGTCGGTATTTTTTGTCGGATTACCGCCGGGGTCTGTGGCCGGCGAGTTTTCCTCACGGGTTTTCAGGCCGATTTCGGTGTGACGGCTCGTCCCCAGATCGGTTTCATGATTAAGGCCCAGCCGGGCATTACTCTGGCGCTGATGGTTAATGGCGCCATGCCTGTCCAGAAAACCGGACATGATGCCGGCCATGTCCGCCATGATTTCCGTCAGCGCGTGCCATAACCTCTGGACAGACTGTCCGGCGCGGGGGCCGTAGCGCGTCAGCATACTGACCACTTTATACGCCAGAAATGCCGGGCCGCCGGGACCGGTAACCAGGGTCAGCAGCGCCCCGAATATCAGGCCGGACAGGATTTCCCCCGCAAATTCGGCCAGGGGGGTGAGCAGGTGTCCCCAGGGATACATGCGCAGGCGCAGCAGGGTGGCGCGGGTAAGCAGATACAGGGCCGCTTCATCGTTAAACAGCGCCATCAGCTGACGGGCGCGCGCCTTGTTGGCTTCAAGGGCCCCTGAAAAATCCGGAAGCGTGAGGCCGGACACCCATTCGCCGGCCTGCGTGAGGGCATCGCCAATGTCTCTCAGATACGGCGCCGGGCTGGAGATGATATTCCAGGCCAGCTTGATGTCGCTCCAGAGGCCGGTCAGCGAGCTGAATAATCCCTCGCTGAAGGCTGCTGACAGACTGGCTGTTACGGCATTCAGCCTCCACTGCGGACGGTATTCATTCCACCGGGCGGCCAGGATGTCGTACTGCTGTCGGGAGAGTTCGTCATAGGCGGAAAGCAGGGCATCGTTGTGCGCTTCCAGCTCCGGATCGACGGCCCGGGCGTAATAGCTTTTTCCGATCGTCAGTTCCGTAAACACGGCCCTGCCGTTTTCATCCGTTATTTTTACGTCAACCCGTTTGTCAGGGGCAAACGAGGGGTCTTCATACAGCTCAATACTGGCGTCGGGGACAGGCAGGTCGATTATCGACTGGTGCTTAAGGACCACGGTAATGGTGCGGTTTTTCGGGCAGACGATCGCTGCGCTGAGCGCACTGCCGTCATCGTTGTCGACAACGGTTTCGCTGCCGTTCAGGGCGATAACGCGTTCCATCTCCAGCGTGGGGCCATTCAGCATGCCAGAGACATGGCTGGCGCGCGCCCATTCGTGCACGAACTGCCGGTACTCCTGAGTGATGAGTTCGTTGTTTTTAAACAGAGAAAGCTCGTTCTCAATGCCCGCGACATAGCTGGCAAGCAGGATTTCTGCGCCCATATGTGTCATCCATGAGTGAGGGGGGAAAGGTCAGCCAGTAGCGTCTTTTTGAGTAGGGTGCTTTGATGTTGCCTGCTGAGAGAGCGCGAACGAACATGGCCGTAAAGCAGAGCTGCTTTTTGGGAGATTTGTTCCGGTGAATATCGATCGTAAACAGCGGGATATGTTTCCTTCAGCCATTGAACAACGTTGGCGACCGCAGCCGGTGAGTGTTGATTACTCAGAAAATCAACAAGCTCCTCAGGAACTTTCCACCATGGAGAATGGCGAACAGGGATATCTGTGTTGATCTCAGTATCCACTGTGACTCCGTTAATCCAGTAACTGTTAAAGACAGGCAGAACTTTCTGCCATTCCTGAAGAGACCAGGTGATATGCGTAAGCAGAAAGAGACCGTCCCAGTAGCGAAAGAACGCAGTGTTGCCATCAGGAAGAATGATTTGTGTAAGCGTGCGCAGGTGGTCGGTAATGACTTTTTCATTTAAGGGCGAAATAGCTAACCATCCCCAGGAGAGAGAGTCTGTTTTGTCTACCCACTGCAAGAAATTACTGTAGCGTCCAACTTTAATCAGCAGAGGCTGAACGGCATGCCATTGCTCATACGGTGTTCCCCTGTAAAGTCCAACTGGTGTCGCTGTGCCGTCGAGTTCGTACCAGGATTTAAGCCCTGGTGCGCCATTGGTGCTGGCGAGAATAGCCCACAGGGTATCCTCTGACGACAATGATGAATTTAACCATTGCTGAACACGTTTTGATTTATCGAGCATCTATAATCCCTTAATGTATGCCGTTGGTTTAATCTTCCCTGTTGCAAAAACCTTTCTTTAATCTTTTTATTGGAATGATTAATAATGGAAGAATTATCCACCCCCATGATGATAATAAAAATGTCACATAATCTCTTGAATGATATAGCTCTGCGTAATCTACTTGATATTTCTTAAAATACACCCCGGATATAGAGTGGGATAGCATTCCTATTACGAGCCCAACGGAAAAACTCAATGGTAACAAATAAATTTTTTTATTGATTGCTGGGGATTTTAAAAGTAAAAAAACAAACAAGGCGATAATAGTGCTGAATATTAATCCGTATGAAAAGCAGTATTGTGAGAGTTTTGTAAAAAGATAGATAAACTCCATGTTCAATATGAATATTATTTGCGCTGCAAATATTAATATGAAATTAATGTACATAACTCTCGCTCATTTTTGTAAAGCTATCTTTCAGGTTGTCCGGTAAACTGATTTCTTCTATAGGGAAGAGAGAGTGTAATACTCTGAAAACGTGATTCGCACAGGTCACAAAACCCTCTTCACCTTCATTAAATATGCGTTCGATGATCTATTTAGCATTTATTTCACTGGTGTGAAATGAAGCGAGTTCGACTCCTGGACTGATCTCTTTTTGGTAATTGACATAGTTAGTGAGACTTGCTTCTTCTTCACTGAAAATTGCACCACATCATCCTTTGATGAAGTTTTACTAAAGTCAAAAGTCACAAAGCCCATCCTTGCATTTCTCACACTCCTCGCAATAGGGTGCTTCGGCCTGGAATGTTTCCAGTTGAGCGGGTGATAGTGGAGGAGGCTGTGGAATTTGTAGCGGCACGCCTGGACGCAATAACCGCAGAGCGGAACCGTTACCCGCGACTCCGCCATTGATTCGTACCGGCCCGGTCATGCAGATGCCTGAGGGGTTAATCGTCAGGAACATGCCCCCTGCTTTTAGCGTCAACTCCATACCGGCTTCAATCACCACTTTGCTTCCCGCTTTGTAGTGAATCTCCTCCCCGGCTTCACTAATTAGAGACTGCGCAATTTTCTGATTCAGACTGCTCCCCATTTCCTGGGAGACCTCACCATCTACCTTGCTACGCCATTCCCCGGTAATGCTGTCATGACGATCACGGGCGACCTCGGTTATCTGGTCGCGTTCAATTTTGGTGTGCTGATCGCGTACGATATGCCACTGTGCGTCGTTTTCTACGCGGCCCATCAGGTCTTTTTGCGCTCTCAGGAAAAGCTGCTCCTGCCCAGCGTTATCTTCAAATGAAATCTCGTTATAGCCGTCTCCCTTATGGGTTTTACTGCGAATCACCATTTTCGTTTTGTTAGTCGGCAGTTCGTAGGGAGGACGGTTAATACCGTTATAGGTGAAACCCGTGATGATAGGGCGATCAATATCTCCGTTGAGGTAAGAGACAATCACCTCCTGGCCAACGCGGGGAATTGCCATCATACCGAATCCGCTTCCGTTCCAGCCCTGCGCTACGCGGATCCAACAAGAGGCATTTTCATCGGCTGGATTATAGCGGTCCCAGTGAAAGTGAACCCGGACGCAGCCGTCCTCATTAACGTAAATTTCTTCACCTTCTGGACCTACAACCGTCGCCACTTCGTCCCCATCCGCCAACGGTTTGTAACGATAAGGCGGACGCCATTGGGCGTTACCTGGGATAAACGTAAAATCGCAAATGAGTGTGGTGCCGCCGCCGCTTCCTTCTTCCTCTGCAGCCTCTGGCATTTTTCCCTGCATCTGCGTTGTAATAACCTGCCACTCGCCATTCATGGCGTCTGCTGGGTGATCTTTAAGTGTAAAAATGACTCCGGGCATTAACAGGGCGCAGTTGGTGCGGGCACTGCCTGTACGCATTCCGGCCTCAAAACGATCCATTCGATACTGAACCGTAGAGCGGCCTTCGCCATCCTCCTGAAAGCGACCGTAGCTTTCAAAGGCTGAGAACATTGTGCCGCTACCGGTCTTGTCTGCGGATGCGCGACTGGCGCGCATGGGATTCGCTGGATTGTGGTAGTTTCTGTCTTTATGGATAGTTTCCAGCGGCTGCATTGCGGCGCCTGCCCGCCACTGGGAAACAATGTTGTCACGTAGTAACGATGCCGGATGTGGGTTATAGGCCAGTGTTGCAACATTATGCATTGCCAGACGGCAGTCGCTATAGCAGAGACCTTCCTGATCGAACCAGTAGGTAATACCTTCCTGGGAAGCCAGTCGGTTGAAAAATTCCCATGAAGATTCACGTTTTTGGGTAACGTATTCATGAACCGGATGACTTTCTTTCATCATCAGATTGCGACCCTGAACGCAGAAAGGCTGAATTAACTCATCAAGTAATTGCGGGACCGACTTTTTATGAAAAATACGGCTGTCCTGGTTCAGGCTCAGGACCCAAAGCGCTGGTCTCACGGTGAGGAAATAATACGTTCGGCGAAAACCCGTATCCCCTTGTTCGAAAGCGCTAACAACACCATTAATTATTCTCTGATCGACGCCATCGACCGTAATGGTAAACGAAACAGCCTGGAGTAAGTACTCATGAACGTTAATGTCGTCACGTGTGCTGGTTAATGTGACTGAAAGGGTAAAGAGTTCGGAGAGCCCTTCTGTCATTGAAAATTCGGTAGCTTCCAGGGAGTCGTCTGAAAGATTGCCTACCTGGCAAGTGAAATAAAGGCCTGTGGATTTAAACATAATAAACCTTTGTTTATCATTCACTATGTGAATAAATATATGGCGCAGCGTTTATTATATACCCACTCACTCTATTAATTAATAGCGTGTTTGTGGACTTTTTATTTAATATTTTGCGGGTGTATTAATTAACTTAATAAAACTAATTCGATGAATGAATTTTTAAAAACCACACGCATAACTTATATACGCGTGGTTTCTAATTATTTACCAATACAGAAGCTCGAGAAGATCCTTCCCAGCAGATCGTCCGACGTAAACTCCCCGGTGATCTCGCTCAGATTCTGCTGCGCCAGACGCAGCTCTTCCGCCAGCAGTTCACCCGCCCACGCGCCGATCAGCTGCGCTTTCCCCTGAACAAGGTGGTTCGCCGCCTCTTCCAGCGCCTGTAGGTGACGGCGACGCGCCAGGAAGCCGCCTTCCATGCTGGTGTCAAAGCCCATGCTCTGCTTGAGATGGTTACGCAGGTCATCCACGCCTTCACCGGTGCGCGCCGACAGGCGAATCAGTGAGTGACCATTCACATCGCTTATGCCCAGCGTTTCGCCGGTCACATCCGCTTTGTTACGCACCACGGTGATGGGCAGTTTGGTCGGCAGACGGGCGATAAAGTCCGGCCAGATCTCCGCCGGGTCAACGGCGTCGGTCGTGGTGCCGTCTACCATAAACAGCACGCGGTCAGCCTGCTCGATCTCCTGCCAGGCACGTTCGATACCGATACGCTCAACTTCGTCGCTGGCATCGCGCAGACCGGCGGTGTCGATGATATGCAGCGGCATCCCGTCGATGTGGATATGCTCGCGCAGCACGTCGCGGGTGGTTCCGGCAATGTCGGTCACGATGGCCGCTTCACGGCCCGCCAGGGCGTTCAGCAGGCTCGATTTCCCGGCATTAGGGCGTCCGGCGATGACCACCTTCATCCCTTCACGCAGCAGGCTGCCCTGACGCGCTTCGGCGCGAACGGCGTCGAGATCGGCCATCACCTGGTTGAGCTGGGCTTCGATTTTGCCGTCAGAGAGAAAGTCGATCTCCTCATCCGGGAAGTCGATAGCCGCTTCCACGTAGATCCTGAGGTGAGTAAGTGCTTCCACAAGGTGATTTACGCGCGCGGAGAATGCCCCCTGCAGCGAGTTCAGGGCGGAGCGGGCCGCCTGTTCAGAACTGGCGTCGATCAGGTCTGCAATCGCCTCGGCCTGCGCCAGATCGAGCTTATCGTTGAGGAAGGCACGTTCGGAAAACTCGCCCGGCTTCGCGATGCGCAGGCCCGGCAGGGTCAGGATACGTTTTAACAGCAGGTCGAGGATAACCGGGCCGCCGTGGCCCTGCAGCTCCAGCACGTCTTCGCCGGTAAAGGAGTTCGGGCCGGGGAACCACAGCGCAATGCCCTGGTCCAGCGGCGTGCCGTCGGTATCCTTAAAGGGCAGGTAATCAGCGTAGCGCGGCTTTGGCAGTTTACCCAGCACCGCTTCGGCCACCTCGCGTGCCTTCAGGCCGGAGATTCGCAGAATGCCTACACCACCGCGTCCCGGTGGGGTTGCCTGGGCGACGATAGTGTCGTTATGGCTCATGGTTGGTCTCGTTCAAATACAAATAAAAAAGGCGGTCAATCGACCGCCCTTATTTTAGCGTTAACTTACCGAATCAGGACTTTTTCTTTTCGCGGCTATGCAGGCCACGTTTTTCCAGACCACGATAAATCAGCTGCTGCTGGATGATGGTCACCAGGTTGCTGACGATATAGTACAGCACCAGACCTGACGGGAACCACAGGAAGAACACGGTGAAGATGACCGGCATAAAGGTCATGATCTTCTGTTGCATCGGGTCGGTCACGGTGGTCGGCGACATCTTCTGGATGAAGAACATCGTCACGCCCATCAGGATCGGCAGGATGTAGTACGGGTCCTGTGCGGACAGGTCATGGATCCACAGGGCGAACGGCGCATGGCGCAGCTCAACGGAACCCATCAGCATGTAGTACAGCGCAAGGAAGATTGGCATCTGAATCAGCAGCGGGAAGCAACCACCCAGTGGGTTCACTTTCTCTGCTTTATACAGGGCCATCATTTCCTGGCTCTGACGCTGTTTGTCATCGCCCAGACGCTCACGCATCGCCTGAATCTTCGGCTGCAGCATGCGCATCTTCGCCATGGAGGTGTACTGCGCTTTTGTCAGCGGGTACATGATGCCACGAACGATGAAGGTGATAACGATGATGGAGAAGCCCCAGTTACCCAGGAAGCTGTGGATGAACTTCAGCAGCTTAAACAGCGGCTGAGAGATGAACCACAACCAGCCGTAATCTACGGTCAGATCCAGGTGCGGCGCAACAGCAGCCATTTTGTCCTGGATTTCCGGGCCGACCCACAGGGTGCTTGCCAGCTTACCGGTTTGACCCGGCTGAACCAGAACAGGCTGTGATTTGTAGCCGATGGCTGCAATACCGTTGCCGAGGTTCGCGGTGTAGAAGTTGTTGGTACCGTCGTTATTCGGGATCCATGCTGTTGCGAAATACTGCTGCAGCATGGCTACCCAGCCGCCTTTGGAGCTGACGTTCAGGTTTTCGTTATCGGCAATGGTGTCGAATTTGTATTTCTCGTACTTCGCGTCAGGCGTGGAGTACGCCGCGCCGCGGAAGGTATGCAGCGCAAAGTTGCTGCTTCCGGTGTCACGGTGAGACGGCAGATTGATGGACTGCTTCAGCTGACCAAAGGTAGAGATTTCCAGCGGTTTCTCACCGGCGTTCTGTACGCTATAGCCCACGTTCACCGCATACTCACCGCGTTTCAGGGTGAAGGTTTTGGTGAAGGTGTTGCCCGCGGCATCGGTGTAGGTCATCGGGATAGCGAGTTCGTTCTGACCGTCGGCCAGCACAAAGGTATCACTCTCGACGTTATACAGAGGACGCGCACCGTTAGCCGGGTTATCCGGGCCATCACGACCGGTCAGGCCGCTCTGAGCCTGATACAGGAACTCAGGTGTGGTTTCCAGTAACTGGAACGGTTCGGTAGACTTCAGCTCTTTCGGGTAGGTCAACAGCAGCGCCTGCTCAACATCACCACCACGGGTGTTGATAGTCAGCTCAAGCACATCGGTCTTAACCGTAATCTGTTTCCCCTGGCCACTGGCCGGTACGCCCTGGTCGGCGGCGCTACCCGCTGCGGTGGTCGTGGTCTGCGTGGTCTGCTGCTGGGGCTGAGGATTTTTATCCTGCTCCCATGCCTGCCAGATCATGAAAGACACGAACAACAAAGCGATGATAAGAAGATTGCGTTGCGAATCCATCGTTAGTGTTCTCTGGTATCAAAGGGTCCTGGAGGGACGGGGTCGTCTCCACCTGGGTGTAAAGGGTGGCATTTTAATACGCGTTTCACCGTCAACCAACTGCCTTTTATCACTCCAAACCTGCGCAATGCCTCAATTCCGTAGCTTGAGCATGTTGGCGTGAAACGGCAATGTGGCCCGAGTAGCGGACTAATCAGGCGCTGATAGACCCGAATGAGGGCTATCAGGACCCGTGAGCCAGGCGACAGTGGCGGCGCCATAATTTTTCCAACGCTTCCGAGAGAGCACGGTTATCGAGGTCGGCAACCCCCCTTTTCGCCACCACCACGAAATCCATAGAAGGCAGTTCGTGTTGACGTAAACGGAAGCTTTCACGCGTCAGACGTTTAATCCGATTGCGTTCATGCGCACGCTTAACATTTTTCTTGGCGACTGTGAGACCGATGCGGGGATGCCCCAGCGAATTTTGGCGGCCGAGGATGGTGATTTGCGGCGTGCCAGCCCGTTGTGGCTGCTGGAAGACGAAAGTGAAATGAGTGGGAGTTAACAAACGTAACTCCCTGGGAAATGCGAGCTTAACCACTCAGGGGTTAGCTTTATTACTTGGAAACGGTCAGACGAGCGCGGCCTTTAGCACGACGACGTGCCAGAACCTGACGACCATTTTTAGTAGCCATACGAGCACGGAAGCCGTGAGAACGGTTGCGCTTCAGTACAGACGGTTGAAAAGTGCGTTTCATGGCGATTTCTACCTAAACTTGAAAAAATTCATGACTTTTGCGGATGCCCGACCGAGTTTCGAATGACGGACGCCGAAGCCGTGGGTGATTAAAGAGGCCGGATTGTAATAATTGTACACTCCGGAGTCAATTCTCTTTCCTTAAATCCCTGCGTATTTCCGCACGTTTTCGCGTGGAAAATGAGCAACGAACGACGCAGGAAGATGAGCATCACGCGCCGGGTCGAGGATTATACGGGCTCTCCAACAAAGCGCAAGGATCGTCCCGGATCTTCGTTAGATCATTTAAGCAATAAATTGTCTGTGCTCATTAATTTTTCCAATATGCGGACTAAATCGCGGGGCACTCGCGCCAGGATCGTTTACACTTACCCGGTTCCGGATCTTCCTGTGGATAAATCGGGAAGAATCTGTGAGAAACAGAAGATCTCTGGCTCAGTTTAGGCTATGATCCGCGGTCCCGATCGGGATCCCAGGATCCTGGTCAGGATAAATTGCAGATAGCAATTCGCACGTCCCCCTTTACACAGGGTCATGCCGATGTGCGCCAACAATCATGAATATTCAATAGTTTTCTTTTATTGTTCGAGTGGAGTCCGCC